>NZ_JBXAKV010000002.1:0-661934 GCF_058798795.1 Pseudomonas sp. GW822-FHT07A10 | reverse complement strand
GAGAGGATTTCGATACGGCCAAGCTTTTCAGCGAAAAACATCTACTAAAAGCTTGACCGTGAACAGAGTATCTACAGGTTGGTGCCGTTCATACAATCGACGTCAAACTTGTAGGAGCGAGGCTTGCCCGCGAAGGCGTCAGCAAGATCACAGCAGATTCAAGGGAGTCAACTGCTGGCCACGCCACTCAAAAGCCACCGGCGCCAACACCTGATCGATCCGCGCCTCGCTCCACAAGGTCGCAAAGCTTTTGCCTACACCCGGATGCACTCTGTCCGGCGCAATCAGCGACAACGGCCACAGCACGAAGGCGTTTTTCAGAATCTCTGCCCGCGGCAAGACCAACCCATCGAAATTGCCCACCAGATCGCCGAACAGCAGCACGTCGATATCCAGCGGCAAGCCCTTGCGGTCCGGCGCGTAACGGCCGTTGTCCGCCTCGATGAATTTCAGCCGTCGATCCAGCTCCATCAACGGTAGATCGGTATAGGCCGAGACCACAAAGTTGAAAAACGGCCCGCTCTTGATCCCCACCGGCTGGCTTTCGAACACCGCCGAGCAGCGCATATCCACCAGGAAACCCGCCAGGGCGTCCAGACCAGCCTGCAAATGGGATTCGCGCTCGATGTTGCTACCGAGCCCGAGGTACACCTGAGTCAGCGACATCCGCGCTCGATCTCCACACCAACGCCCTTGGCCGCCGGAACGGCACCTGGCTTGGTCAGCCTGAGGTGCATCCAGGTGATCTTGAATTCACTCATCAGCACTTCCGTCAGACGCTCGGCAAAGGTCTCGACCAGCTGGAACTGCGCCTGCTCGGCAAAAGCCTGGATGCGTGACGAAACGCTCGCGTAGTCAAGCGCCAGGGTCAGGTCATCACCAGCAGCGGCCGGACGATTGTCCCAGGCGAAGCTCAGATCAAGTCGCAGACACTGTCGGATGCCTCGTTCCCAGTCGTAGGCACCAATCACGGTGTCGACTTCCAGGCCCTCGATAAACACTCTGTCCAAGCACTTCTCTCCGCTGCACGACAAGGGCGCAATGCGCCGTTAGAATCAGGGCGTCCTCGCCCGGAATAGTTAGCATGTTTTGGTCACTGGCGATTTTCGCCTACCTGCTCGGCTCTCTGTCCTTCGCCATTTTGCTCAGCCGCCTGACCGGTAACCCCGATCCGCGAATGAGTGGCTCGGGCAATGCCGGTGCCACCAATATGTTTCGTCTGGCCGGCAAAAAACTCGCCATCCTGACCTTGCTCGGCGACCTCTGCAAAGGCCTGCTGCCCGTGCTGGTCGCAGGTGCAATGGGCCTTTCACTGCAGGAACAGGCCTGGATCGGCGTCTTCGCCGTCATCGGTCATCTGTTCCCACTGTACTTCCGTTTTCGCGGCGGCAAAGGTGTCGCCACTGCGGCCGGCATGCTGCTGGGGCTCTATCCACCCGCTGCGCTGCTGGCAGTCTGTGCCTGGCTGTTGACGTTCTACCTGACCCGCACCAGCTCACTCGCCGCACTGATTGCCACACCCCTGACCCTGCCGCTGCTCGCCTGGCAAGAGCCGGCGGCACTGCTGCCCATGAGCGCGCTCACGGGGCTGATCGTCTGGCGTCATCGCGGCAATCTACGCGACCTGTTTGCCGGGCGCGAACGGCATTTTTAAATGCCACACGTGAGCACCGCTCATCACAGCGCCGACAGCTGCTCCATCGGCCAACGCGCCTGCACGCTGATTGCCAGGCTTTCGTGCTGGCCGGCCCGCAAGCGCTGGCAGCCAGCAAACGCAATCATCGCACCGTTGTCGGTGCAGAACTCCGGACGGGCATAAAACACGTCGCCCTTCATGTCGCCGAGCATTTTTTCCAGTGAAGTGCGCAGCGCCTTGTTGGCGCTGACGCCGCCAGCGATCACCAGACGCTTCATGCCGGCCTGTTTCAGGGCACGCTTGCACTTGATGGTCAAAGTCTCTACCACGGCCTGCTGGAACGCCAGCGAGATGTCGCAACGGGCTTGCTCGCCGTCGTCCCCGGCGCTGACGCATTGCTGCCAGGTGTTCAAGGCGAAGGTTTTCAAACCGCTGAAGCTGAATGCCAGGCCCGGACGATCACACATCGGACGCGGAAAGACGAAACGTCCGTCAATGCCTTGCGCCGCCAGACGAGCGATCTCCGGACCACCCGGATAATTGAGGCCCATCATTTTTGCAGTTTTGTCGAACGCTTCGCCGGCGGCATCGTCGAGGGTCTCGCCCAAGAGCGTGTACTGACCGATCCCGTCGACCTGAACCAGTTGCGTATGACCGCCCGAGACCAACAAAGCGACGAACGGGAACTCCGGTGGCTGCGGTTCCAGCATCGGCGCCAGCAAGTGACCTTCCATGTGGTGCACGCCCAGCGCCGGGATACCCCAGGCAAAAGCCAGCGCCTGCGCGCAGGAAGCCCCTACCAGCAGGGCTCCGACCAGGCCGGGGCCGGCGGTATAAGCGATGGCGTCGATCTCGGTCGGCACGCAGTCGGCCTCCGCCAGTACCTGACGGATCAAGGGCAGCATGCGTTTGACGTGATCGCGCGAAGCCAGCTCCGGCACAACGCCGCCATAAGCGCGATGCAGGTCGATCTGACTGAACAGCGCATCGGCCAACAACCCGCGTTCACTGTCGTAAAGTGCGACACCGGTTTCGTCGCAAGAGGTTTCTAATCCCAGTACTAGCATGGGTTTGCGCCTTGTAGAGGCTGAATTCGAAGGCGCGCATAATAGTCGTCGCGTGATGCCCCGACCAGCGGTTTTCGATCAGAGGCTTTGCATTCCGAGCGATGAGGGGTTAACATCCGCAACCCTTAAAAACCGACGTCTTCAAGTGCTCTTTTGCCGCGAGGATGTTGACCCCGGTAATGAATGAAGGTAGCTCTGGATGCCAGCCGTCAAAGTTAAAGAGAACGAACCCTTCGACGTAGCTCTGCGTCGTTTCAAGCGCTCCTGCGAAAAAGCCGGTGTACTGGCTGAAGTTCGTAGCCGCGAATTTTACGAGAAGCCTACTTCTGAGCGTAAGCGCAAAGCAGCAGCCGCTGTTAAGCGTCACGCCAAGAAAGTACAGCGCGAACAGCGCCGCGCCGTTCGTCTGTACTAATACACAGACGATCGTAGCAAGCTTCTGCCAAGCCCGGCCCTCAGCCGGGCTAATGGCATTTGCGGACAACGCTTGATGCTTCACCGTCAAAGCCGCAGACGCGACCGAGACAAACCTGCTTCACAGCGTCAGACCTGGCTCTTTTGCCAGCGGTGCACGTCTTTTCTGACGAGCCTTTCAAGGCTACTGACGAGCACACCCACTGATTCCTCTCACGACGATCAGCCCAAGGCACCTTCTTGTGTGCCCGCTTATTGAGCTATCCGAGGCCATTGATTGGCCGTCGCCGGACTCAGCGAAACACTTTCGAATAGTCGAATGCTGATTGGTACTAACGTCAGTGGATTTTCGGCAGATACACTTCCCGACAGCGATTACGCAGACGACACCGGTCGAGCCGCACACCCTGCGCGCCTCAAACAATGACCTGCGTTCGGCCGCACTTCGTTTCGGGTCCATTTCAGCGCAGATGACGAGAACGCCATGGCCGGGCTAATTCCCCAGAGCTTCATTGACGACCTTCTGAACCGCACCGACATCGTCGATGTGGTCAGCTCGCGCCTGCAAATGAAAAAGGCCGGCAAGAACTACACCGCCTGCTGCCCGTTTCACAAAGAGAAAACCCCCTCCTTCAGCGTCAGCCCCGACAAACAGTTCTATTACTGCTTCGGTTGCGGCGCTGGCGGTAACGCCCTCGGCTTCATCATGGACCACGACAACCTGGACTTCCCCCAGGCAGTCGAAGAACTGGCCAAAGCCGCCGGCATGGAAATCCCCCGCGAAGAAAGCGGACGACCGCACAAACCGCGACAGCCCACCGATTCGCCTCTGTATCCGCTGCTCACCGCTGCCGCCGATTTTTACCGCCAGGCCCTGAAAAGCCATCCGGCGCGCAAAGCGGCTGTGGATTACTTGAAAGGTCGTGGATTGACCGGCGAAATTGCTCGGGATTTCGGCCTCGGTTTCGCTCCGCCCGGCTGGGACAATCTGTTCAAGCATCTGAGCAGCGACACCCTGCAGCAAAAGGCCATGATCGATGCCGGCCTGCTGGTGGAGAACGCCGAAACCGGCAAGCGCTATGACCGCTTCCGCGATCGCGTGATGTTCCCGATCCGCGACAGTCGCGGGCGCATCATCGCCTTCGGCGGTCGGGTACTGGGCGATGACAAGCCGAAATACCTGAACTCACCGGAAACCCCGGTTTTCCATAAGGGCCAGGAACTCTATGGCCTGTACGAAGCGCGCAAGAACAACCGCAACCTCGACGAAATCATCGTAGTCGAAGGCTATATGGACGTCATCGCCCTCGCCCAGCAAGGCCTGCGCAATGCCGTCGCCACCCTGGGCACCGCCACCAGCGAAGAGCACTTGAAGCGACTGTTTCGCGTCGTGCCCAACGTGTTGTTCTGCTTTGACGGCGACCAGGCCGGCCGCAATGCTGCGTGGCGCGCACTGGAGGCGACGCTGCCGAGCCTGCAGGACGGACGGCGTGCACGCTTTCTATTCCTGCCCGAAGGCGAAGACCCGGACACGCTGGTCCGCTCCGAAGGCACTGACGCCTTCCGCGCACGGATCAATCAGCATGCACAGCCATTGGCCGATTATTTTTTCCAACAGCTGACCGAGGAATCGGACCCGCGCTCGCTTGAAGGCAAGGCCCACATGGCCACCCTCGCCGCGCCACTTATCGACAAGGTTCCAGGCGCCAACCTACGCATTCTGATGCGCCAGCGCCTGACCGAAATTACCGGGCTCAGCGGTGAAGCCGTGAGTCAACTGGTGCAAAGCGCACCTCAGGAAGCACCACCGGCGTACGACCCGGGCATTGATTACGACGCCATGCCCGATTACAGCGACTACCATCAGCCGCAGGCGCAAGAGATGTATGTGCCGCAGCAGGAGTGGACGCCGAAAAAGCCCGGTGCAGGCGGCAAGAAATGGGACAAGAAGCCGTGGGACAAGAACGGCAAACGCGGCGGCGATCGCGATCAACCGCGCGCGCCACGGGTACCGGCTGCTGTAGAGCCACCCACCCTGGCCGCCTTGCGCACGTTGCTGCATCACCCGCAACTGGCCGAAAAAGTCGAGGATGCCGGGCACTTTGCGGCCGAAGACCACACTAACACGCAACTGCTGGTCGCCCTGCTCGAAGCCGTACAGAAGAATCCCAAGCTAAACTCATTTCAACTGATTGCGCGTTGGCACGGCACTGAACAGGGCCGACTGCTGAAAGCGCTGGCAGAAAAGGAATGGCTGATTGATGGAGATAACCTTGAACAACAGTTTTTCGACACCATTACTAGCTTGTCAGCCCGCCAACGCGAGCGAAATCTGGAACAACTTCTTCGAAAAGCGCGTCAAAGTGAGTTGAGTACCGAAGAGAAAAATCAACTGCGCGACCTTTTAAGCCGCAATGTTTGCGCATCAAACCCGACCTCAACTGGCGCGTGAGGTCATAGCTCAGGTATAATCCTCGGCTTGTTTTTTGCCCGCCAAGACCTTCAGTGGATAGGGTGTTATGTCCGGAAAAGCGCAACAGCAGTCTCGTATCAAAGAGTTGATCACACTTGGTCGTGAGCAGGGCTACCTGACTTACGCGGAGGTCAACGACCACCTGCCGGAGGATATTTCAGATCCGGAACAGGTGGAAGACATCATCCGCATGATCAATGACATGGGGATCAACGTATTCGAGGTTGCGCCAGATAAGGATTCCCTTATGCTGGCCGACGCCGATACCGACGAAGCCGCGGCCGAAGAGGCAGCAGCAGCGTTGGCAGCGGTCGAGACCGACATTGGTCGCACCACCGACCCAGTGCGCATGTACATGCGTGAAATGGGTACGGTAGAGCTCCTCACACGTGAAGGCGAAATCGAAATCGCCAAGCGTATTGAAGAGGGCATCCGCGAAGTGATGGGCGCAATCGCGCACTTCCCTGGCACGGTTGACCATATTCTCTCCGAGTACACTCGCGTCACCACCGAAGGTGGCCGCCTGTCCGACGTCCTGAGCGGTTATATCGACCCGGACGACGGCATTGCGCCGCCTGCAGCCGAAGTGCCACCGCCTGTCGACCCGAAAGCCGCTCCAGCTGCCGACGACACCGACGACGATGACGCCGAAGCAAGCGATGACGAAGAAGAAGCCGAAAGCGGTCCGGATCCGGTCATCGCCGCACAGCGTTTTGGCGCTGTCGCCGATCAGATGGAAATCACCCGCAAGGCGCTGAAAAAGCACGGTCGCTACAACAAGGCTGCGATTGCCGAGCTGTTGGCCCTGGCTGAGCTGTTCATGCCGATCAAACTGGTGCCGAAGCAATTCGAAGGCCTGGTCGAGCGTGTTCGTAGTGCCCTGGATCGTCTGCGTCAGCAAGAGCGCGCGATCATGCAATTGTGCGTTCGTGATGCCCGCATGCCGCGTGCCGACTTCCTGCGCCAGTTCCCGGGCAATGAAGTCGACGAAAGCTGGAGCGATGCACTGGCCAAAGGCAAAAGCAAATACGCTGAAGCCATTGGTCGCCTGCAACCGGATATCATTCGTTGCCAGCAGAAGCTGACCGCGCTGGAAACCGAAACCGGTTTGACGATTGCCGAGATCAAGGACATCAACCGTCGCATGTCGATCGGTGAGGCCAAGGCCCGCCGCGCGAAGAAAGAGATGGTCGAAGCGAACTTGCGTCTGGTGATCTCCATCGCCAAGAAGTACACCAACCGTGGCCTGCAGTTCCTCGATCTGATCCAGGAAGGCAACATTGGCTTGATGAAAGCGGTAGACAAGTTCGAATACCGCCGTGGCTACAAATTCTCGACTTATGCCACCTGGTGGATCCGTCAGGCGATCACTCGCTCGATCGCCGACCAGGCCCGCACCATCCGTATTCCGGTGCACATGATCGAGACGATCAACAAGCTCAACCGTATTTCCCGGCAGATGTTGCAGGAAATGGGTCGCGAACCGACCCCGGAAGAGCTGGGCGAACGCATGGAAATGCCTGAGGACAAGATCCGCAAGGTATTGAAGATCGCTAAAGAGCCGATCTCCATGGAAACCCCGATCGGTGATGACGAAGACTCCCATCTGGGTGACTTCATCGAAGACTCGACCATGCAGTCGCCAATCGATGTCGCCACCGTTGAGAGCCTTAAAGAAGCGACACGCGAAGTCCTGTCCGGCCTCACTGCCCGTGAAGCCAAGGTTTTGCGCATGCGCTTCGGTATCGACATGAATACCGACCACACCCTCGAGGAGGTTGGTAAGCAGTTCGACGTGACCCGTGAACGGATTCGTCAGATCGAAGCCAAGGCGCTGCGCAAGCTGCGCCACCCGACGAGAAGCGAGCATTTGCGCTCTTTCCTCGACGAGTGATCACAAAACCCCCGGCCCAGGCCGGGGGTTTTGCTTTATGCAGATTAAATTCCCCGCACGTCCCACCCGCCGAATAGCCCGTCTACACTCGAAGCATTCCCCCAAAGCCATAACGAGACCGTTATGCCCAGATGGTCGACCGTGCTTTTTTTGCTGTCGCTGATGACCTGGACCGCAACGGCTGGCGCGCTGACTCTGACCGACGAAGAACGTAGCTGGCTGGCGGCTCACCCGGAATTGCGCCTGGGCGTCGATGCCTCCTGGCCGCCGTTTGAGTTTCGCGACGATCATGGGCGTTATCAGGGCCTGGCAGCAGACTATATCAACGTCATCCGGCAACGGCTGGCCATCAAACTCACGCCCATCGAACCGGTCAGCTGGACTGAAGTGCTGCAGCAGGCCAAACAAGGCAAGCTAGACATCTTGCCGGGTATCATGTCGACCCCCGAGCGCCAGACCTATCTGTCGTTTACCCGCCCCTACCTCGATTTTCCGATTGTCATTCTGGCCCACGTCGGAGGCCCCCAACCGCGCAAACTCAAAGACCTGTACGGGCTGAAGATCGCCGTGGTGGAAAACTACGCCCCCCATGAACTGTTGCGCACCCAGCATCCCGACCTGAATCTGGTGGCGATGCCCAATGTCAGCTCGGCATTGCAAGCGCTGGCTACCGACGAAGTGGACGCGGTCGTGGGCGATCTCGCCTCTAGTGTCTGGAGCCTGCGCCAGCTCAAGCTCGAAGGGCTCTACGTCAGCGGTGAGACGCCCTACCGCTATCAATTGGCGATGGCCGTCCCCCCGAACAATAAGCTGCTGGTCAGTATCCTGGACAAAGTCCTGGCAGACATGAGCCCGAGTGAAATCAGCGCCATCCAGGAACATTGGGTCGGTAACGTCCTGGATCATCGGACCTTCTGGTCCGACGTGCTGATTTACGGCCTGCCAGGACTATTGGCACTGATGATCGTGCTGGCAGTGGTGATCCGCATCAATCGCCGACTGAGTTCGGAAATTGCCCGCAGGGTCGACCTGGAACAGGAGCTGCGCAGCAGCGAATACCATTACCGTGGGCTGGTGGAGAGTCTTTCAGCCATCGCCTGGGAAGCGCAGATCAGCGATTACACCTACAGTTACGTGTCGCCCCACGCCCAGGACCTCCTCGGTTATCCCCTGTCCCATTGGCTGATTCCGGGCTTCTGGCGCAACATCATCCACCCCGCGGACCTCACCCGCGCCCAAGCCTTCTGCGACCGTGAAGTGGCGGCCGGGCGCGATCACAGCGTCGATTACCGGGTCATCACCGCTGACGGCCGCTGCCTGTGGGTCCGCGATATCGTCAGCCTGATCGAACACGGCCGTGAACCAGTCCTGCGCGGGCTGATGATCGACATCAGCGAAGCCAAGCGCACCGAGGAGGCACTGCGCCTGTCGGAACAGAAGTTCGCCTCGGTGTTCCAGCAATGCCCGGATATTCTGGTGATCGCACGGCTTTCCGATGGCTGCCTGCTGGAAGTCAACGAAGCGTTCGAGGAACAAATCGGCCTCAAGGCCGAAGACGTCATAGGCCAGACGGCCACCGACCTGAATATCTGGGGCGTTCCTGGCGTGGGACCGGGTTTGCTGCAGCGATTGCAGGCCGGCAGTATCCGCAACCTGGAGATGCCCTTTCGCCGCAACAATGGCCAGGTGTTTACCGGCCTGATCTCCGCCGAGCCTTTCGACCTCGACACGACCCCGGCCCTGGTGGTGGTCGTACGAGACATCAGTCAGCTCAAGGAAACCCAGCAACAGCTGCAAACCTCCGAAGAGAAATTCGCCAAGGCCTTCCACGCCTCCCCCGACGGCTTGCTGCTGTCCCGGCAGAGCGATGGCTTGCTGCTGGAGGTCAACGAAGGTTTCAGCCGTATTACCGGTTTCAACAGCGCAATGTCTGTGGATCGATCGGCCCTGGACCTGGGGATCTGGGTCAATCTCAACGAGCGCAAACAGATGCTCGAATTGCTGCACCGGGACGGGTTCGTCCGCGACTTCAGCTGCCACATCCGCCGCAAGGACGGGCAGATCCGGCTCTGCGAGGTTTCAAGCCGACCGTTGCCCATCGGCGATGAAGACTGCATGTTGACCATCGCCCGGGACATCACCGAGCGGCACCTGATGCAGGAGAAACTGCAGCAGGCCGCCACCGTGTTCGAAAGCACCGCCGAGGGTGTCTTGATCACGGATACCCAACAGCACATCAGCGCGGTCAATCGGGCCTTTACCGAAATCACCGGCTACAGCGAGACCGAAGCACTGGGCCACACCCCTCGCCTGCTCGCCTCAGGCCTGCACGACAGCGCCTTCTATGCGGCGATGTGGCATCAACTGACCGCCGAAGGTCATTGGCAGGGCGAGATTTCCAACCGGCGCAAGAATGGTGAGCTCTACCCAAGCTGGCTGACCATCAGCGCAGTGCGCAACCGGGACAAACTCATCACCCACTTTGTCGCGGTGTTCGCGGACATTTCCAGCCTCAAGCACGCACAAGCCAAACTGGACTACCAGGCGCACCACGATCCGTTGACCGGCCTGCCAAATCGCACACTGTTCGAAAGCCGCCTGCTGACCGCGCTGAACAACCAGCAGGAAAACGGTGGCCAAGGCGCCGTGCTATTCTTGGACCTGGACCGTTTCAAACACATCAACGACAGCCTCGGCCACCCGGTCGGCGACCTGCTGCTCAAAGGCATCGCCGTGCGCCTCAAGGAGCAGTTGCGCGATATCGATACCGTGGCGCGGCTGGGTGGTGACGAATTCATCATCCTGCTCCCCGGCCTGCAACAGGCCAGCGATGCCGACAACATTGCCACCAAGCTGCTCAATTGCTTCAGCGCCCCTTTCCAGGCCGGCGAGCACGAGTTTTTCATCAGTGCCAGCATCGGCACCAGCCTGTATCCCAAGGACGGCTGCGACGTTGCCACGCTGGTCAAGAACGCCGACGCCGCAATGTATCGCTCCAAGGCCAAGGGCCGTAACCGGGTTGAAAGCTACACCCGCGACCTCACCGCCCAGGCCAGCGAACGCGTGGCACTGGAGCATGAACTGCGACGCGCCATCGAGCGCAATGAGCTGTTTTTGTACTACCAGCCCAAAATCAGCCTCAAGGATCACCGGCTGGTCGGCGCCGAAGCGCTGATTCGCTGGCATCACCCGACCTTCGGCGATGTGCCCCCCGAGCACTTCATTCCCCTGGCCGAAGAAAACGGCATGATCCTGCAAATCGGTGATTGGGTATTGGAGACCGCCTGCCAGCAGATGTACGAGTGGAATCAGGTCTATGAGTGCCTCGGCCCACTCTCGGTCAACCTCGCGGGCGCTCAATTACGCCAGCCGAACCTGCTCGGCCGGATCGAGCAATTGCTCAAGGACAACCGCCTCAAACCCGATTTTCTGCAACTGGAAATTACCGAAAACTTCATCATGAGCCAGGCCGAAGAAGCGCTGACGGTCCTGCACCAACTCAAACGCCTGGGCGTGCAGCTGGCGATCGACGATTTCGGCACCGGTTATTCGTCCCTGAGCTACCTCAAACGCCTGCCGCTGGACATCCTCAAGATCGACCAGTCCTTCGTCCGCGGCTTGCCGGACGACCCGCACGACGCGGCGATTGTCCGCGCAATCATCGCCCTGGGCCGCAGCATGCAATTCACCGTCATCGCCGAAGGCGTCGAAACCCATGCCCAGCAACAATTCCTCACCACCGAAGGCTGCGAACAGATCCAGGGCTACATCGTCAGCCTGCCACTTTCCCCCGACGAGTTCGCCGCGACGTTTCTTCGTATAGCCGTTTCAGACTTTTCGGATAGCACAGCCGAGAAACCATCGCTATAATCCGCGGCCTACTGAGGGCCTATAGCTCAGTTGGTTAGAGCAGAGGACTCATAATCCTTTGGTCCACGGTTCAAGTCCGTGTGGGCCCACCAACTCCAAAGCCGCGCATTGCGCGGCTTTCGCGTTTCTGGCTGGTCCACCACAGATACAGTCCCAGGGTCCAAGGGTACAATTTAGGTACAGTGCTGGTTCGCCAGCCGCCAAGGCGCTTCAAGGAGGTGCCTTGGCCTACAGGTCATCCTCTGGATTGCGCAACAGCCGCAACTCACCGCGTGCAACCTCATCCGGCACCGCGAAGGAGTACCGTCCCAGCATAGTGCCCAGCTCCAACGCAGCTGACATCTCCCGAGCACGATCATACTGATCGTAAGCCGAATCCAGGTCGAAGCTATTGTTCTCTTGCTTCAGGTCCCACAGCACACTTTCGGACGCCGAATGAGCCGTCGCTGTTGCCGCTGACCGAAAACGGACCTTGCGGGGGTGCGGTAGCTGGCGATGAGACCCGTGCAGACGTCAAATTCCCTGGGGGCCTCACATCAAAGACGGTTTGCATCTTAGTCACCGCTTGTAGAAAATCATCGTCTTTTTGCACGAATGGATACGCGCATGAAGTTCGAGAAGACCACGCAGTACAGGTCCGAGGAAGGGATCGTCTTCAATCTGTCTCAAATCACACTCATGGAAAGCGACCGAGGTCGCCTGCGCGAGCTGCACTTTGGCGAAGCAAAACGCGCCCATTACCAAGTCAACAGCATAGTCGTCGATATGTACGACCGAATGCAGGCTCGAAACCTGCCATGCCTGCTGACAGTCTGCATTTCCAATCCCCTCACCCGGCAGCAGGCCGATGCTATCAGCACTATGCGCGGCAACGTCGCCAAGGGAATTGCTGCGGCCTCAGGTGGCGTTGCCGGGAAGGTAGGTGCGTTGGGCGGGCCGCTCATTGGCTGGGCTTCAGGTGCAGTCGTGACGACAGGTGTCAACTGGTACCTCAAAGGGGCCCTGCCGAACCTGCATGCAGGTGACGTGCTGGTCAGCATCGAGGGAGAGGTCCATGGCGGGATTGGCCCACAGCGCTCTGTCGTGACGCTGGTCATCAAGGTCTGAGGAACTGCACATGCCCTACATCATGCAAACTATCGTCCTTCTGGTGCTGGGCGCGATCCTCGTTCAGTTTCTGAAACCGTACCCGTTGCGCAAGTGGCTGGGTTTGACGCTGCTGGCAACGGGCTTGGTCAGCATCTTCAAGGTTGGTGAGCAGCAGGTGCTGGGCTTTGACCTGGAACTGCTAGCACTGCTGGCCGTGCCGCTGGGCGTGGTGCTTTTCCTGACGCGGCGGCGGTTCACGGAGGGGGACTGAAGCCCTGGCACGATTTCTCGGTGCCGTCTCTGACCCAAAATCATATGGGACAACAGTCGATCAACAACGCGTTGATCGATGATCTTAGCGTTGGACCTTGCCGGCGGATTGGGGGTTACTTTGAACATAGGCCGCAAAATCAGTACAACCACGGTACAGTACTCAGCTTGAGCAACCTTCTCAAAATTACGCTTAACGCCACGTATTACGGGGCCTCCAGCTATGCCAACCTACGTTCACCTACGAACGCTTTCTCTAGGCATACCAGCTCGCCCAGCAACTCATAATCCTTTGGTCCACGGTTCAAGTCCGTGTGGGCCCACCAAACAAGAAAGCCGCGCTAAATGCGCGGCTTTTGGCTTTCTGAGATTGAGGTTTGATTTTAGGATTCAGACCAGCCGAGCCACCAAGGCGACGACAGCAAAGGTCACCAGGGCCAGAGCGGCGCCGAGCCCGAACGGCAGTAGTATCGCTCGGGTCGCGGTGGGGGCCGGGCTACGCATGTCTTCAGCCAAGGCGGCCACGTCTCGGTGCAACTGCTCAATGCTGGCTTGAGTCGTGGGGGGTGTGGACATACTGCTCTTCCTGTGTGGATCACGGGCTCTGCCTAATGCGCTTACCCTAGTTGGATACGGTGAGCTGCTCCGTGGCAAAACTCAAGTGCCGCCGATGATTGGCTGCGCTCTGACGGGCTCGGTATTAGAGCTTGGACCACAGCCCGACAGCGGCGACGAAGGCGGTGACCAGACCGACGCCCACCGCAAACGGATACCAAAAAGCTTCCTGTCTAAGCTTGCTTTCTTCGGCCATAAACTTGCGGGTCTCGGCCATGAATTTCCGGATTTCGACTTGGAGCTTATCGAGTTCCAGATTATCGCGGTCATTCTGTAGCATCAGTCATCCTGTCGGAGCTCGGGTCGCACCATGTGCGCTGCTCCGAGGCGGGTCGTGCGTCATTTTTCCTGTCTGCCGTCTAGGTTATATTTTGCGCAGATGGTGGGTTATCGGATGACGTCCGCTAACGTTGTAGGCAAACTCCGAGAATTGCGTAATGGGCGCATTTGGGCACTTTGCCGCCTTGTTGGGCTTTTCTTCGACGGGATACTCTCCAGACGTCGCTGCCAATGCAGCGATCGGGTGTGGTAACCCGGTGAAACCAGCACAACAGTGCACTCATTACGAATACAGGCAGTTTTTATGCCTGTGATCTTGATATGGCGGCTGTGCGTGGGACGCCCTCGGGCGTGCCGGTTTCCTTGGTTCCCGGTTTACCACCCTGCGTACAGCTGCCACCTTTTCGTGTGGTAACGAAAAGGGCAGCTCCTCGAACCCAGGAGTAGAACCATGACCAAAACAATTCCGCCCGCAGCTTCCGAACTGAAAACCATCGGCCTCACGCCCTTCACCTATTGCTCGGATCAGCCACTGTTCCACGTCAGCGCTGGCGTCCCCATCCTCGACGCATTGACTCAAACCTCCGACCTGCTATCCCTCGCCAAATCATTTGCCGAGGACGCAGCCTACGCAAAAGACACCGACCGCCACGCCTGGGCCGCGCACTATCTGACGGCGATGAGCAAAGCGGTGATTGATGATGTGGTGAAAGTGCTGACACCGCGACCTGCCCGGACGGCGACAGAGTCCGAGGAATAGCACCTGCACATTACTTGAAACACGCCCCGATTTTTCGGGGCTTCCAGATCGTGATCGGGAGTTCGGATGCTTAAGCCCAAACACTTAACGCTGGAATGGCCTGCACGGGGCCCAGCCGCTCAAGCATTTCACCCATCAACACAACCTCATACGTATCCGCCGGCCTCCCCCACTGCTCCACAATGACCATGCGCTCCACCAAAAGTCCTGCCAATCCAGTAATCGTCTCGGCCAATTCTTCGACGATTTCTTGAGTGCGCAACCACAAGCGATCATTAATTTCTGTCAGCTCAGCAATGATGCGATCAGACGACGCTGGATCCGTATCGGGATAGGCGATGTTTCGAAGCAAGTACCGCAACTCTCTTATTTTTGCGTGATCCTGTTCCGCTCCAAACTCTCCTTTCAGGATGGCTGCCGCTTTCGACTTATCGACGCGTTTCTCGGGCGAATGTTTTGGAGGTAATGTCTGCGCCATGGCGCCGGCGCAGAGGACCATTATGCGGGCTTCCAAATGTTTCTTCATGGCTTCGAGCGACGAAATGGACCGCGTCAAGGTAATGGAGGCCCCGCCATGATGCGTCAGGCCCATGGTCACTTTCAGAGTCACGTCACCCGTTTCAAAACCCAGGGCTCGGGCTACGACGTAATGCCCCATTTCGTGATTGGCAATCTGCAATGCATAGTCGCGCAGAGCCGCAGGCATACCCTTCATTTCATCCCCTCGCTTCGCAGCTCCTGGTTACGCATTCGACTACGAGTGACAATTTGTGTCCATCCAATTAACCCGTTGAGGGCATGGACTGCCTGTAATATGCCTGCCCATTGCTCTGTACCGCTGGAGATACCCCTTTGCCTGACACTCGCCCGCCCGTTCTCGACGAAATCGACCGCCAATTGATCGCCGCCCTGCAGATCAATGCCCGTGAAAGTGTGGCCATGCTCGCCCGGCAGCTGGGCATCGCCCGCACCACCGTCACTTCGCGCCTGGCTCGGTTGGAAAAGGCCAAGGTGATCACCGGTTACGGTGTGCGACTGGGTCAGCGTGTGGTAGATGGCGGATTGCAGGCTTACGTCGGGATTACGGTGCAACCGAGGTCTGGCAAGGAAGTGCTGCGACGACTTAGCGCCATGGCTCAGGTGCAGCAGCTGTGTGCGGTGAGTGGCGAGTTTGATTATGTGGCGTGGTTGCGCACCGATTCGCCGGAGCAACTGGATCAGTTGCTGGATCAGATTGGCAGTGTGGATGGGGTGGAGAAGACGACGACTTCGATCATCCTGAGCAGCAAGATTGATCGGGGGCAGCCGGTTTGAGGCCTTCGGTGTCTGGTCGGGACTCTTCGCGGGCAAGTCGGATCGCCGCACTGCTCACACCTACAATATGTAGTGATATATCGTCATATTGATAAAACAATTAGCAAAACGACGACACATTGCGTCTTATTAACGTGTTCTACGCTCTCTAGAATGGCTGCCATCTTTTCCTATACTCAGACGCGCATCCTGCGTCGGGTCGCCAGCAAGGTCAGCCATGAACAAGAACAATCGCCATCCTGCAGACGGTAAAAAACCAGTCACTATTTTCGGCCCGGATTTTCCTTTCGCCTTCGACGACTGGATCGAGCACCCGGCCGGCCTGGGGAGCATTCCAGCGCACAATCACGGCGCCGAAGTGGCGATCGTCGGGGCTGGCATTGCCGGTCTGGTGGCCGCCTATGAACTGATGAAACTGGGCCTCAAACCGGTCGTCTACGAAGCCTCGAAAATGGGCGGTCGTCTGCGCTCCCAGGCGTTCAACGGTGCCGAAGGCATCATCGCCGAGCTCGGCGGCATGCGCTTCCCGGTGTCGTCCACTGCGTTTTACCACTATGTCGACAAGCTCGGCCTCGAGACCAAGCCCTTCCCGAACCCACTGACCCCCGCGTCTGGCAGCACAGTGATCGATCTGGAAGGCAAAACCCATTACGCACAGAAACTGGCGGATCTTCCTGCACTGTTCCAGGAAGTCGCTGACGCCTGGGCCGATGCCCTGGAAGACGGTTCGCGCTTCGGCGAGATCCAGCAGGCGATCCGCGATCGCGACGTGCCGCGCCTCAAGGAATTGTGGAACACCCTCGTGCCGTTGTGGGACGACCGCACGTTCTACGATTTCGTCGCCACCTCCAAAGCCTTCGCCAAGCTATCGTTCCATCACCGCGAAGTGTTCGGCCAGGTCGGTTTCGGCACCGGTGGCTGGGACTCGGACTTCCCCAACTCGATGCTGGAAATCTTCCGCGTGGTGATGACCAACTGCGACGATCACCAGCACCTGGTGGTCGGCGGCGTGGAACAAGTGCCGCAAGGCATCTGGCGCCATGTGCCGGAGCGTTGCGTGCACTGGCCTGAAGGCACCAGCCTCAGCTCGTTGCACAACGGCGCGCCGCGTACCGGCGTGAAGAAAATTGCCCACGCGGCAGGCGGCCGTTTTGCGGTCACCGACAACTGGGGCGACACCCGCGAATACGCAGCGGTGCTGACCACTTGCCAGAGCTGGCTGCTGACCACCCAGATCGAATGCGACGAGAGCCTGTTCTCGCAAAAGATGTGGATGGCCCTGGACCGTACCCGCTACATGCAGTCGTCGAAAACTTTCGTGATGGTCGACCGCCCGTTCTGGAAGGACAAAGACCCGGAAACCGGCCGCGACCTGATGAGCATGACCCTCACTGATCGCCTGACCCGTGGCACGTACTTGTTCGATAACGGCGACGACAAGCCTGGGGTGATTTGCCTGTCGTACTCGTGGATGAGCGACGCCCTGAAAATGCTTCCACAACCAGTGGAAAAGCGCGTGAAGCTGGCGCTGGATGCGTTGAAGAAGATCTACCCGAAAGTCGACATCGCCGCGCGGATCATCGGCGATCCGATCACCGTGTCGTGGGAAGCCGATCCGCATTTCCTCGGGGCTTTCAAAGGCGCCCTGCCCGGTCACTACCGCTACAACCAGCGCATGTACGCGCACTTCATGCAGGACGA
The DNA here is from genome assembly GCF_058798795.1 of Pseudomonas sp. GW822-FHT07A10. Taxonomy (NCBI): domain Bacteria; kingdom Pseudomonadati; phylum Pseudomonadota; class Gammaproteobacteria; order Pseudomonadales; family Pseudomonadaceae; genus Pseudomonas; species Pseudomonas sp. GW822-FHT07A10. Next base: position 644,552 of record NZ_JBXAKV010000002.1, on the reverse strand, counting down.
CATGCCGCCCGAGCAACGCGGGATTTTCATCGCCGGCGATGACGTTTCGTGGACGCCTGCGTGGGTTGAAGGCGCGGTGCAGACCTCGCTCAACGCGGTGTGGGGCATCATGAAACACTTCGGCGGTGAAACTCACGCCGAAAACCCGGGTCCAGGAGATGTGTTCAACGAAATCGGTCCGATCGCCCTGCCCGAGTAAGAGGAATCCGAAATGCGCGTAGCCCTTTACCAATGCCCACCGCGGCCCCTGGATGTCCCAGGCAACCTGCAACGCCTGCATCAACTGGCGCTGGAGGCCAAGGGCGCGGACTTGCTGGTGGTGCCGGAGATGTTCCTGACCGGCTACAACATCGGCATAGACGCCGTCAGCGTGCTGGCGGAGGTGCACAACGGTGAATCGGCGCAGCACATCGCGCGCATCGCCAAGGCAGCCGGGATCGCCATTCTGTATGGCTACCCCGAGCGTACCGAGGACGGGCAGATCTACAACGCCGTGCAGTTGATCGACGCCAATGGCGAGCGGCTGTGCAACTACCGCAAGACTCATCTGTTCGGTGACCTCGATCACTCGATGTTCAGCCCTGGGCCGGATGAGTTTCCGTTGGTTGAACTCAATGGCTGGAAGCTTGGCTTTTTGATCTGCTACGACCTGGAGTTCCCGGAAAACGCCCGGCGTCTGGCGTTAGCCGGTGCCGAGCTGATCCTGGTGCCGACGGCGAACATGATTCCCTACGATTTCATCGCCGACGTCACCGTCCGCGCCCGGGCCTTCGAAAACCAGTGTTATGTGGCTTACGCCAACTACTGTGGGAGCGAGGGCGAGATCCAGTATTGCGGCCAGAGCAGCATCGCCGCGCCGGATGGCAGCCGTATCGCCCAGGCCGGTCTTGATGAAGCACTGATTGTTGGTGAGCTGGATCGCCAGCTGATGATTGATTCCCGCGCTGCCAATCGCTACTTCCTCGATCGCCGTCCCGAGCTTTACGGCGCGCTGAACAAGCGCTGATCCACTTAGGGGGCGTTCTCAATCAGTTTCCCCGGCGCAGTGTGGAAACTCATTGAGAACGCCCCCTAATCCGCTAGCATTAGCGCTTCTCTGTTCTGGAAGTGCTCATGCCTGCGCTGAATCACCCCCACCTTCACACTGAAACCCTGGCCAACGGTCTGCGGGTGACGCTGCGTCATGCTCCCGGTTTGAAGCGCTGCGCCGCGGCGTTGCGGGTCGCTGCCGGCAGTCACGACGTGCCACCGGCCTGGCCGGGGCTGGCGCACTTTCTTGAGCATTTGCTGTTCCTGGGTACGGAGCGCTTTCCTGCAGAGCAAGGGCTGATGGCCTACGTACAAGGTCATGGCGGGCAGGTAAACGCGCGAACCAGCGAACGGACGACGGACTTCTTTTTCGAACTGCCGCCCCAGGCGTTCAGCGCTGGGCTGGAGCGTCTGTCAGACATGCTCGCCCATCCGCGTATGAATCCGGATGATCAGCGGCGCGAACGGGAAGTGCTACACGCTGAATTTGTCGCCTGGTCGCGGGATGCCACAGCCCAGCAGAAATTTGCGCTGTTCGATGGGCTTTCGGCGGCTCACCCGTTGCGGGCGTTTCATGCTGGCAACCGTTACAGCCTGCCGATTCCACAGCCCGAGTTTCAGCAAGCGTTGAAGGACTTTTATCAGCAGTTTTATCAGACCGGGCAGATGACGCTGAGCCTGGCCGGCCCACAGAGCCTCGAAGCATTGAAAGGGGCGGCGCAGGCGTTTGCCCTTGCCATTCCCGCCGGTGAAAAAGTCCCCCAGGCAAAGCCCAGCCTGTTGATGGATTCATCGGCCAATAGTTATCAACAGGCTGGAGAACGTCGACTGGATCTGCTGTTCACCTTCGAAGGGCTGCCCGACTCATCGCCCGAAGCGCTGGCATTCCTGTGCCATTGGCTGACCGCCGCAAAACCCGGCGGCCTGTTGGCGCAGCTGCGAGACAGCGGGCTGGCAGACAACCTGAAAGCCGCGCCGCTCTACTGCTACGCCGGGCAAGCCTTGCTGCACATCGAATTCACGCAGCCCGCAAACGCCACGCAATCGGGCAGCGTGATCCGCGAACGGCTTCTGGATTGGCTGGGCTTTTTTGCCTCCCGTCAGGATTGGGCCCAATTGCGCGAAGAATACGCAGCCCTGCAGCAGCGCCAACAACAAGTCAGCAGCGCCTTGCAACTGGTCCAACGGGACAGCGAGCAACTTGAACCAGGGTTGTCCGAACAGGGCGTTGTCGCCCTCAAGGCAATCCTGCAACAAATCGGCGCTGTGGATAACTTCACCGGCCAGTGGCAACTGCCGACCCCCAACCCGTTTTTGCGTACCGATACTCCAGCCCCGAATGCCGGCTTGATTCGCGGCCAGACCAGCGCCCACCGTGGCCTGCGGACCTTTGCCCAGGATCGCTCGCGCAGTCGCCGCGAACGTTCGCCGATGCAGTTCAGTCAGGCGTTGCCGGACAACACGGATGAAGGCGCGGTGTATCTGCGCTGGCGCCTGGAGTCCGCGCCTCACAACGGCCTACAGTCGCATCTGGAAAACAACCTGCTGCCGTTGCGCGAAGAGGCACGTCAGGCCGGTGTCGACGTTTCCTTCAGCGCATCGGGCAATGAATGGCTGCTGAAACTGACGGGCCTGCAGGAGCCGATGCCAACAGTCCTCGAACATGTGCTGAAAGCGCTGACAAAACCTGATGCGCGTTTCTTACAGGAAGCACCGACGGCCACCCCATTGATGCCGATTCGACAGCTGCTCAAGGCGTTGCCCGATCTATGCACTGAGCACACCGCAGCCTCGGATGACTTGCAGCAACTCTGGTCGAGTGCGCGCTGGGATGGCCTGGCGACCGGATTGTCGGCCCAGACGCAAGCGGCGATGGGGTTGGCCTTGAGTCGTGTGCAGGGAACGCCAGACCATCAATCGACATCACCTCTATCGATCGGCTCACAGCATCTCTGGAGCGCCGTCGATACCGGCTCCAGCGAACACGCGCTGTTACTCTTTTGTCCGACGGCAACCCATGACATCGCCGACGAAGCTGCCTGGCGCTTGCTCACACACCTGTGCCAGTCACCGTTCTATCAACGTTTGCGGGTGGAGCTGCAACTCGGTTACGCGGTGTTCAGCGGCCTGCGCCAGATCAACGGTCAGACCGGGCTGTTGTTCGGCGTGCAATCGCCGAGCGTCGCGCCTCTGGACTTGTTGCAACACATCGAACAATTCCTCGGCGAGCTCGAAAGGATGATCGAAAGCATCGATGAGCTGACCTTCATCGCCCAACGCCAAGCCTTGGCCGATCAATTCGACAGCACCGCCCTGCCCAACACCCAGGCCGCCGAACTGCTCTGGCAAGGCAAACTGGCCGGCCACTCGTCGGATTATCTGGGCCTCCTACCTCAAGCGATTCTGATGATCGACCGCAAAGCCTTGCTGGCCGCGGCACAGCGACTGAATAGGGCCGAAGGTGGCTGGCGCTGTCTGGCCAGCGGACCTTGCCCGACTACGCGCTGGCAAGTGGCAAAATGATCATTACCGGCGCTGCAATTAGCTTTCTCAAAGATTCGCAGCCAATCGCTCTGTAATTTTGAGTAACATAGCCACCTAACTATCTGAACATCTCCGACTGGAGGTGGACTATATGTATAGGCCTCAACTGTCCCATCCACCTGAAGGAGCGCTCCTATGTCCTGGTCCAAACCTGCTTACACCGACCTGCGTATCGGCTTCGAAGTCACCATGTACTTCGCAAGCCGCTAAGCTCTGCCGTTTGGTAGAGAATGCAGTGCTACGCCTCGGCTTGCCGGGGCGTTTTTATTTTCAGTTTTCAATGATGGAGCGGCCATGTTTGTCCAGATTCTAGGTTCCGCCGCCGGCGGCGGTTTCCCCCAGTGGAACTGCAACTGCGCGAACTGCGCAGGTTTTCGCGACGGCAGCCTGCGGGCCGAAGCGCGTACCCAGTCGTCCATCGCGATTTCCGATGATGGCGTGAACTGGGTGCTGTGCAATGCTTCGCCGGACATCCGCGCCCAGCTCCAGAGTTTCGCGCCGATGCAGCCGGGACGCGCGCTGCGTGATACCGGCATCAGCGCAATCATCCTGATGGACAGCCAGATCGACCACACCACCGGCCTGCTCAGCCTGCGCGAAGGTTGCCCGCATCAGGTCTGGTGCACTGACATGGTCCATGAAGACCTGAGTACCGGGTTCCCGTTGTTCACCATGCTGACCCACTGGAACGGCGGGTTGAACTGGAACCGTATCGAACTCGATCAGAGCTTCACCGTCCCGGCCTGCCCGAATCTGCGTTTCACCCCACTGCCCCTGCGTAGCGCCGCCCCACCCTACTCGCCGCACCGCTTCGACCCGCATCCGGGCGACAACATCGGCCTGATCGTCGAAGACCTGAGCACCGGCGGTAAACTGTTCTACGCACCGGGCCTGGGCAAGGTCGATGCTCCACTGCTGAAAATCATGGCCAGCAGCGATTGCCTGTTGGTGGACGGTACGATGTGGGACGACGACGAGATGCAGCGCCGTGGTGTCGGCACGCGCACGGGTCGGGAAATGGGCCACCTGGCGCAGAACGGCCCCGGCGGCATGCTCGAAGTGCTGGAACAACTGCCCAAGCAGCGCAAAGTGCTTATCCACATCAACAACACCAACCCGATTCTCGATGAGGATTCGCCAGAGCGTGCGGAGCTGGCCCGTCGTGAAGTTGAAGTGGCTTATGACGGCATGAGTATTGTGCTGTAGCGGATGGCCTCTTCGCGGGCCAACCACGCTCCCACAAGGATAGCGCTATCTCTGTGGGAGCAGGCTTGCCCGCGAAGGCGTCAGAGCAGACACCAAAGAATCCACCGGTTGTTCCCGGAGAACCGCAATGACTGATACCCCAATGTCCCCCGCCGAATTCGAAGCGGCCCTGCGCGCCAAGGGCGCCTATTACCACATCTATCACCCGTATCACGTGGCGATGTATGAAGGCCGAGCGACGCGCGAGCAGATCCAGGGCTGGGTCGCCAACCGCTTTTACTATCAGGTGAACATCCCGCTCAAGGACGCCGCGATCCTGGCCAACTGCCCGGACCGCGAGATTCGTCGCGAGTGGATTCAGCGCCTGCTGGACCATGACGGCGCCCCCGGTGAAGACGGCGGTATCGAAGCCTGGTTGCGTCTTGGGCAAGCGGTCGGCCTCGACCCGGATCAGTTGCGCTCCCAGGAACTGGTGCTGCCCGGCGTGCGTTTCGCCGTGGATGCCTATGTCAACTTCGCCCGCCGGGCCCGTTGGCAGGAAGCCGCCAGCAGCTCATTGACCGAGTTGTTCGCGCCGCAGATCCACCAATCGCGCCTCGACAGTTGGCCGCAGCATTACCCGTGGATCGACCCGGCCGGTTACGAATATTTCCGTACGCGCCTGGGCCAGGCTCGCCGAGATGTGGAGCACGGTCTGGCAATCACGTTGCAGCACTACACCACGCGGGAAGGCCAGGAGCGCATGCTGGAAATTCTCCAGTTCAAACTGGACATTCTTTGGAGCATGCTCGACGCCATGAGCATGGCCTACGAACTGAACCGCCCGCCGTACCACAGCGTGACCGAACAGCGGGTCTGGCATAAAGGAATCACCTTATGAGTTTTGATCGCAGCAAAACCCCGACCTGGCGTCCCGGCTACCGTTTCCAGTACGAACCGGCGCAAAAAGGCCATGTGTTGCTCTACCCCGAAGGCATGATCAAACTCAACGATAGCGCCGCGCTGATCGGCGGTTTGATCGATGGCCAGCGAGATGTTGCGGCCATCATCGCCGAGCTCGACAAACAGTTCCCCGGCGTGCCCGAGCTCGGTGACGACATCGAGCAATTCATGGAGGTCGCCCGTGCTCAGCACTGGATCGAACTTGCCTGAGTCCGCGTCAGGCAAGTTGCCCGCCAAACCCGAAATCGGCCTGCCGCTGTGGCTGCTGGCCGAACTGACCTACCGCTGCCCGCTGCAATGCCCGTATTGCTCCAATCCACTGGATTTCGCCGAGCAAGGCCGGGAGTTGACCACCGAGCAGTGGATCAAAGTCTTTCGCGAAGCCCGGGAAATGGGCGCGGCGCAGTTGGGCTTTTCCGGCGGTGAGCCCTTGGTACGCCAGGACCTCGCCGAGTTGATCGCTGAGGCGCGCAAACTGGGGTTCTACACCAACCTGATCACCTCCGGCATCGGCCTCACCGAGCAGAAAATCAGCGACTTCAAAAAGGCCGGCCTGGACCACATCCAGATCAGTTTTCAAGCCAGCGACGAGCAGGTGAACAATCTGCTGGCTGGCTCGAAAAAGGCCTTCGCGCAAAAACTCGAAATGGCCCGTGCGGTGAAAGCACACGGCTATCCGATGGTGCTGAACTTCGTCACCCATCGGCACAACATCGACAAGATCGACCGGATCATCGAGCTGTGCATTGCCCTTGAGGCAGACTTCGTCGAACTCGCGACGTGCCAGTTCTACGGCTGGGCGCAGCTCAATCGGGTCGGCCTGTTGCCGACCAAAGAGCAACTGGTTCGCGCCGAACGCATCACCAACGAATACCGCGCCAAACTGGAAGCCGAAGGGCATCCGTGCAAGCTGATTTTCGTGACGCCGGACTATTACGAAGAACGTCCGAAAGCCTGCATGAACGGCTGGGGCAGTATTTTTCTGACGGTCACACCAGACGGAACCGCCCTGCCCTGTCATGGCGCCCGACAGCTGCCGGTGCAGTTTCCCAACGTGCGCGATCACAGCATGCAGCACATCTGGTACGACTCGTTCGGCTTCAACCGCTTTCGCGGTTACGACTGGATGCCCGAGCCGTGCCGCTCCTGCGACGAGAAAGAAAAGGACTTCGGCGGCTGCCGTTGCCAGGCGTTCATGCTCACGGGTGACGCGAGCAATGCCGACCCGGTGTGCAGCAAGTCGGAACATCACGGCGTGATCCTCAAGGCCCGCGAAGAAGCCGAGCACGCGACCCAGACCATCGAACAACTGGCCTTTCGCAATGAACGAAACTCACGCCTCATCGCCAAAAGCTGAACCCTTGAGCGCCGCCAGGGCCGTCGCGGCCGGCATCGACTTCGCCGAGTTGCAGGTCGGGCCACATGGCCTGTTCTGGAACGAGTACCGCCCCGAAGATGCTGCCTGCCGAGTCTGGCAGTGGCGCGACGGTCAGGCCCATTGCCTGACGCCACCCACGTTCAGTGCGCGCAGCCGAGTGTACGAATATGGCGGTGGCGCGTTTTGTCTGACCGATGACGGGCTGGTGTTCGTCAACGAGGCCGATCAGCAGCTGTATCGGCAATCACTGAGCGATGAGACACCTGAGGTGCTGACTTCAAGTGAATGCCGTTACGGCGATCTGCAGTTCGCCAACGGGCAAGTGCTGGCGGTGGAAGAGAACCGCGATCGGCATCGCCTGGTGGCGATCGATCTGGCAGATGGCCGACGCCATCTGCTGGCCGAGGGTGCCGATTTCTACGCGGCACCGACCCTGAGCCCCGATGGCCGGCGACTGGCCTGGATCGAGTGGAATCGCCCGGATCAGCCCTGGACCGCGACTCGCCTGATGGTTGCCGAACGCCAGAGCAATCACACCTTTGCGCAACCGCGTTGCGTGGCCGGTGACGGTGCTCAGGAGTCACTGCAACAACCGAGATTCGATGACAGCGGCCGTCTGTATTGTCTGACCGATCGCGGCGGTTTCTGGCAGCCGTGGGTGGAGTCGGCCGACGGTCTGAGCCCACTCCCGAGCGCTGCTGCCGACCATGGACCGGCGCCCTGGCAATTGGGTGGTTGCACCTGGTTACCGTTGAGCGAAGACACTTATCTGGCGAGTTGGACCGAAGAGGGTTTTGGGCGACTGGGGCTTTGTCATGGCGATGGCTCCCGTGAGGATTTCACGGGCGACTACAGCCGCTTCCGCCATCTCGCACAGGATGACCAGTTCATCTACTGCATCGCCGCTTCACCAGTCAGTTCGGCGTCGGTGATTGCCATTGACCGCAAGACCCGGCAGGTGAAGATCCTCGCCGGTGGTGTTGTCCCCCTGCCGGCCGATCAGATCAGCCGCCCGCAAACCCTGCGTTATCCGAGCGGTTCGGGCGAGGCCCACGGGTTCTTCTACCCGGCGATGAACGACGATACGAAACCGCCCTTGGTGGTGTTCATTCACGGCGGACCGACGTCGGCCTGCTACCCGATGTTCGACCCGCGAATCCAGTATTGGGCACAACGGGGCTTCGCCGTGGCCGACCTCAATTACCGGGGTAGCAGTGGTTACGGCCGCGCTTATCGCCAGGCGCTGCATTTGAGCTGGGGTGACGTGGACGTGGAAGATGCCTGCGCAGTGGTCGGCTACCTGGCCGGGCGCGGACTGATCGACGGCGATAAAGCGTTTATCCGTGGTGGCAGCGCCGGCGGGTACACCGCATTGTGCGCATTGGCCTTTCACAAGGTCTTTCGTGCGGGCGCCAGCCTGTATGGCGTCAGCGATCCCGTTGCGCTGGGCCGCGTCACCCACAAGTTCGAAGGCGATTATCTGGACTGGTTGATCGGTGACCCGGTAGAGGACGCTGAACGCTACGCCGCGCGCACGCCGCTGCTGCACGCGCACAACATCAGCGTTCCGATGATCTTCTTTCAGGGTGAACTGGACGCCGTGGTGGTGCCGCAACAGACCCGCGACATGGTCAAGGCGCTACAGGACAATGGCATTCTGGTCGAAGCGCATTACTACGCCGACGAACGCCATGGCTTTCGCAAGGCCGGCAACCAGGGCCATGCGCTGGAACAAGAATGGTTGTTTTATCGGCGGGTGATGGAGTTGGCGGACTGAAGTCTGCACCCAATACAGATATTTGTGGCGCCCCATTCGCGAGCAAGCCCGCTCTCACACTTTGATCTGCGGTATTCACAAACAAAGTGTTCGCAGAAGGTCCTGTATGGGAGCGGGCTTGATCGCGAAGGCGATCCAACCAGCACCGCGAAGCTCAGCGCTTGGCGATGATATACACCGCATGCACGATCCCCGGAATGTAACCGCACAACGTCAGCAGAATATTCAGCCAGAACGCCCCGCCGAAACCGACTTGCAGAAACACACCCAGTGGCGGCAACAGAATGGCGATGATGATGCGAATAACGTCCATGGGGCAGCTCCTGATTGAAGTTGGCTCGTGCGAGCCACACAACCAGTCGACCTTTGCCGTTCGTCTGGGTTCAGTCACAGATTCCGAACACGCCCTCGCCAAGTACCTCGATCAGAATAAAAAAACGCCCCAACCAAAAAAATCAGGCGTAGGGCGCTGCGTTATACCGCGAGACGGTTCGGAAATTCGTGTAGGGCGGGTCTGATCAGACCGCAATACCTTTTCGACACTGCAGTTGCGCGGTGCGTACGCGGGAGAAGGCGCGGGCCAGGCGCAGGAGCATTTCGTCGATATTGGCCTTGCTGACCGTAAGGGCCGGGGTAAAGCGCAGGCAATCGGGTTGCGGGGCATTGAGCAGCAAGCCTTCGTACAACGCAGCCTTGACTACGGCGTCGGCCGAATCGTCGGACAGATCGAGCCCCCAGAGCAGCCCTTGCCCGCGCAATTCGCCGTGACCATAGCGATGGGCCAGACGACTCAGACCTTCGCCCAGATGCTGAGCGGTTTCCCGCATATGATCGAGAAAGCCCTTGTCTTGCACGCTGTCGAGCACGACAAGCCCGGCGGCACTCATCAACGCATTGCCATGATGAGTGCCGCTCATTTCGCCGATTTCGAAACAACAGGCCTTGCCTCGCGCCAACAATGCCGCCAATGGCACGCCACCGCCGAGCCCTTTGCCGAGCACCACGATATCTGCCCGTACGCCGTAGGACTGTTCGGCAAGCAATGTGCCGCAGCGACCGACGCCGGTTTGCACTTCGTCAAATATCAGCAGAATGCCAAGCTCACGACACAAGCGCTCGACGCCCTTGAGGTAGTGCTCGGTAGCGGGAATCACCCCGGCCTCGCTCTGGATCGGTTCGAGCATGATCGCGACCGTCTGGGCATCCACGGCCGCATGCAAGGCGGGCAGGTCATTGAACGGGACATGACTGAAGCCCGGCAACTGTGGATCGAATCGATTGGTCAGATTCGAACTGTCCGACGCAGAAATCGTCCCGAGACTACGGCCATGACAACCTTTGCTGGCCACAATGATCCGCGAAGCGCCGCCACGATGTTGCTGGCCCCATTTGCGCGCCAGTTTGATCGCCGCTTCACAGGCTTCGCTGCCACTGTTGAGCAGGTACGCCTGGTCACTGCCGGTACTGGCGCAGAGCCGGTCGGCGAGGTTGAGCATGCCGCGGTTGTGCAGTCCGAAACCCGGATTGATCAGCGACTGAGCCTGTTCCGAAATCGCTTTGACCAGTGCTGAAGGGCTATGTCCGAGGCTATTGGCGCCGCCACCCTGTGAGAAATCCAGGTAAGCGCGGTCATCGCTGTCCCACAACCAGGAGCCTTGGCCACGCACGAAAATCTGTTTCGGTCGTTCGACACTGGGCATCAGGCACTCGCTGGAAAAGTTGTCGCTTCTGGCCGGCAGGGAAGTGTCCATCGCCAGGTCATCAAGGCTCGGTGGCTTGCGTCGCAGGTTGAACAGATTCATCGGATAAAACCTCGTCCGAGGTTTTTTGCCTTGCCTATGTAAACACCATCGCTGTAAACGGTATTCATCGTGCTTTATGGCCCTGTAAGCCTTGTGAATGCGGTTAGACTAGGCGTAGGCAAGGCACTGAGCCATTTCGATTTCTCAGCATTTTCGATAAGTATTGCTTATGGATTTCAAACAACTGCGTTATTTCGTCGCGGTCTACGAAGAGGGCCACGTCGGTCGGGCCGCCGAGCGGCTGTCTATCTCCCAGCCAGCGTTGTCCCAGCAGATCCGCCAACTCGAACAGAACCTCGATGTGAGCCTGTTCGAACGCAGCAGCAAACGTCTGCTGCCAACCCTGGCGGCCCACACGTTGTACAACCATGCCCTGCCCTTGCTCGATGGCTTGCAACGCGCGCGCGAAGCCTTGGGCAATTTCAAGGGCAAGGCGCTGCGAACCTTGGCCATTGGCGTGCTGCAGACCGTCCACTCCAGCCTGGTGCCGCAAATGCTCGAACGCGTGCGCAAGGCACAGCCGCATCTGGTGGTGCAGATCTATGAACTGACCGGCCTGGAAATCGAGCGGCGACTACTCAATGGTTCGCTGGACATCGGGATCAGTTACCTGCCGCCCCGTCAGCCGGGTTTGCACGGCGTACCGTTGTACGAAGATGAGCTGACCCTTGTCATCCCGGCGGACCATCCGTTGCGCGAATTCAAGAAGGTCTCCATGAGCCAGGCCGCCGAGTTGCCCATGTTGCTGTTGGGTGAAGAGTTTCAGGTGCGGCAGATCTGGCAGGCACAACTGGCCAGTCTTGGGCGCCGGCCGCAGGTGCAGGCCGAGCTGAACAACATGGCGGGGATTCTCGACAGCCTGCCGCACACGCGGCTGGCGACTGTGCTGCCCGGACGCTCGCAAAAGACCCATGGCGACCAAGAGTTGCTGTGGAAACCACTGAGTGAGCCGCGGGTGCCGCTGAAGGTGGGGTTGGTGTGTCGGGATGTGCAGCGGCAACAGGCTTCGCTGGCGTTGTTGCGGACATTGCTGGAAGAGGTGATGGATGAACACTTGCGTAGCCCGACGGCCCTGGATGGGTTGAGCTGAACTTTTTTGCAGGCAAAAGAAAACCCCGCCGAAGCGGGGCTTTGCAGACTGTTTCCCTGACATCCATTTCACTCCGCCGTCCTGGCAGAATCCTACGTGTCCGTGTTGTTGCTTTGCGCTTCCTGCGCGACGTCCATGTGAAGTAGATTAGCTCTGGATCCAATCTGCGCATATGGGAAAACAGCAGCACGCCATGTAAGAGAATGCTTACATGACGTTACAGGGTCAGAATTGTCCTGCGTCCAACAGGAACAGCGACTCACTCCCCGCCTTTACCGACGCGCTCAACGAGTGAATACGCGGCAGCAGACGGGCGAAATAGAACCGCGCCGTACCGAGCTTGCTCGCGTAGAAATCGTCCTGCGCTTCCTTGCCGAAGGCTGCCTTGGCCATCAGTGCCCACATGTAGGCATAGGCGGTGTAACCGAATGCTTGTAGATACTCGACCGAAGCAGCGCCGATTTCGTTCGGGTTGTTTTTAGCCCGGTCCAGCAGCCATGCGGTCAGATCGTCGAGGGTGCCCACTGCATCGTTCAGCGGTTTGGTGAACTCCGCCAAATCAGCACTGGCCGTCGCGGTGAAATGACGAATCTCGTCAGCGAACAGTTTGTAGAACGCCCCGCCGCTGCCGACGATCTTGCGCCCGACAAGGTCCAGCGCCTGAATACCATTGGTGCCTTCGTAGATCTGCGTGATACGCACGTCACGAACCAGTTGCTCCTGGCCCCACTCACGGATGTAGCCGTGGCCGCCAAAAATCTGCTGGCCATGAACTGTGGTTTCCAGCCCCAAATCGGTCAGGAATGCCTTGGCAACAGGCGTCAATAGTGCGACCAGGTCTTCTGCGCGCTTGCGGGTGGTGGCGTCTTCGCTGAACTTGGCGGTGTCCAGTTGCATCGCCACGTAAGTGGAAAATGCACGGCCGCCTTCGTTCGAGGCTTTCATGGTCAGCAGCATGCGACGCACGTCCGGGTGGACGATGATCGGGTCAGCCACTTTGTCCTTGTTCTGCGCGCCGGTCGGCGAACGGCTCTGCAGGCGGTCGCGAGCGTATTCAATAGCGTTCTGGTAGGAACGTTCACCCGAGGCCAGGCCCTGGATGCCGACGCCCAGACGCTCGTAGTTCATCATGGTGAACATCGCCGCCAGGCCTTTGTTCGGCTCGCCGACCAGGTAACCCACGGCTTCGTCGAAGTTCATCACGCAGGTTGCTGACGCCTGGATACCCATCTTGTGTTCGATCGAACCGCAGGTCGCCGGGTTGCGCGCACCGAGGCTGCCGTCGGCATTGACCATGAACTTCGGCACCAGGAACAGCGAAATACCTTTCGGCCCTGCTGGCGCGTCCGGCAGTTTGGCCAGTACCAAGTGGATGATGTTCTCGGTCAGGTCGTGTTCGCCGCCGGTGATGAAGATCTTGGTACCGCTGACCTTGTAGGAACCGTCAGCCTGAGGTTCGGCCTTGGTGCGGATAATCCCCAGGTCAGTACCAGCGTGCGGCTCGGTCAGGCACATGGAACCGGCCCAGACACCGGCGTACATGTTCGGCAGGTACGCGGCTTTCAGCTCTTCGCTGGCGTGGGCGTTGATCGACAGGCAGGCGCCGGCGGTCAGCATCGGGTACAGACCGAACGACAGGCTGGCGGAGTTGACCATTTCTTCGACCTGCGCCGAAACGGCCTTGGGCATGCCCATGCCGCCGTAGGTCGGATCGCCACCGACACCGACCCAACCGCCTTCAGCGTAGGTCTGATACGCCTGTGGGAAACCGGCAGGGGTGGTGACGGCACCGTCGGCCCAGTGGCAACCTTCTTCGTCAGCCGCACGGCTCAGGGGCGCGATGCTTTTGCTGGTGACCTTGCCGGCTTCTTCCAGAATGGCTTCGACGGTTTCAGCATCGACGGTCTCGGCGAGCGCAGGCAGTTCGGCCCAGAGTTTGGCGACCTCGAAAACTTCATTGAGGACGAAGCGCATATCGCGCAGGGGCGCTTTGTAGTCAGCCATGGCAAACCTCGCAAGATCTAAACAGGTGGTTCGTAGGAATAGTGATTTCGTTGTGTCCGAGTGTACCTCAACAACTTTTACGACACATAGGGTCAGGCCATGACCAATTTGTTATTTTTAGTCACTGACCTGTTCTTCATAAAGAAGCCCGCAGCAAGGCGGGCTTCTTTATGGCTGATTTGAATGATTAAAGTGCAAACAACTCCGCCGGCAACTTCATCAAACAGTCGCTACCCGCCTCGATGGCCGCCCGATGAGCAGCCGTACGCGGCAGTAAACGCTTGAAGTAAAACTCGCTGGTCGCCAGTTTGCCTCGGCAGTAATCGGCATCACCGCTGCCCGCCTCCAACTGCGACTGAGCCACCAACGCCATGCGTAGCCACAGGTAGCCGAGGATGATGTAGCCGCAGTACATCAGGTAATCCACCGAAGCGGCGCCGACCTCATCCGGATTTTTCATCGCAGCCATGCCGATCCTGGTGGTCAATTCACCCCACTGCTGATTCAGATCGTTGAGTTGCGCCACATAGCCGCCGAGTTGCGGGTGCTCAGCATTTGCCGCACAGAACTTGTGGACGATTCTGGTGAAGCCGCGCAGCAGTTTTCCCTGACTGCCAAGGACTTTGCGCCCCAGCAGATCCAGCGCCTGAATGCCGTTGGTGCCTTCGTAGATCGGCGCGATCCGGCAGTCGCGAATCAACTGCTCCATGCCCCACTCACGAATGAAACCGTGGCCGCCAAACACCTGCATGCCAAGGTTGGTCACCTCCAGCCCGGTGTCGGTCATGAAGGCTTTGCAGATCGGTGTGAGGAACGCCAGCAAATCCTCGGCGTCCTGACGCGCCGTTTCATCCGGGCTCATATGCGCAGCGTCCAGCAACTGTGCGGTGAAGTAAGTCAGCGCCCGGTTGCCTTCGTTGAAAGCCTTCATGGTCAACAACATCCTACGCACATCGGGATGCACGATGATCGGGTCGGCAGGTTTTTCCGGCGCTTTCGGGCCGGTCAGCGAGCGCATTTGCAGACGGTCGTTGGCGTATTTGACCGCGCCCTGGAAGCTCGCCTCCCCCAGACACAAACCTTGCATGCCGGTGCCGAGCCGCGCGTGGTTCATCATGGTGAACATGCAGTTCAGGCCCTTGTTCGGCTCACCGATCAAGAAGCCCTTGGCATCGTCGAAATTCAGCACGCAGGTGGCCGAGGCCTTGATGCCCATTTTGTGTTCGATCGAGCCGCAGGAAACGACGTTGCGCTCGCCCGCCTCGCCCTCGGCATTGGGTAGGAATTTGGGCACTATAAACAGCGAAATACCTTTGGTCCCCGCTGGCGCGTCCGGCAGTTTGGCCAGCACCAGATGAATGATGTTGTCACTCATGTCGTGTTCGCCGGCGGATATGAATATCTTGCTGCCGGAGATCGCGTAACTGCCGTCGGCCTGAGGCACGGCGCGGGTCTTGATGATGCCCAGATCGGTGCCGCAATGAGCTTCGGTCAGGCACATGGTGCCGGTCCATTGGCCTGCGGTGAGTTTGCTCAGGTAGGTCTGTTTCTGTTCTTCAGTGCCATGGGCATGGATGGCCGACATCGCACCGTGGGTCAGGCCGGGGTACATGCCCCAGGAGGTGTTACTGGAGCCGACCATTTCGCTGATGACCAGCCCCAAGGAACTTGGCAGGCCCTGGCCACCGTAAGCCGGGTCCGCCGCCAGACCATGCCAGCCGCCTTCCACGTATTGTGCGAATGCTTGCTTGAAACCTGTAGGCGTTGTGACTACACCGTTGTCGAAATGGCAGCCTTCTTCGTCGCCGCTGCGGTTCAGCGGTGCGAGAACGTTCTCACAGAATTTCGCGCCTTCTTCGAGGATCGCATTGACCATGTCCGGGCTGGCATCGGTGGCCCCCAGCGCGGCGTAATTGCGGTGAAAATCGAAGACGTGATCGATCAGAAAGCGCATGTCGCGCAGGGGAGCTTTGTACTCGGGCATGGTCATTTCTCCGGCAGCAGATGGCTCAAACCTACTGCCGTGCATCACACCTCACAATCACAGTCCAGACGCTGAATGCGCCATCATCACTCAACCCGCAGCAGCGTCCATGCGCACTGCGCCACGGCGGTTCTGACCGAAGGCCATCACACAGTTTCGCCCCGCGCCCTTGGCGCTGTAGAGCGCCTGGTCGGCGGATTTGAGCACTTCTTCAGGGGTGCGTTGTTCCAGCCGTTCGGCGACGCCGATGCTGACGGTGACCGAAACACTCGAGGCACCCGAACCCGCGCGACGCTGGCGTCCCTGCTGGTCATCCTGGGGACGGCTGTCCTGATTGCGCAGCTGGATGTTGTAAGTGGCGATGGATTCGCGGATGACCTCCAGATGCGGCATGCACTCTTCGAGGGTCTTGCCTGCGAACACCAAGGCAAATTCCTCACCGCCGTAGCGATATGCCCTACCACCACCACTGATTTTCGACAGCTTGCTGGCGACCAGACGCAACACTTGGTCGCCGACATCGTGGCCGTGGGTGTCGTTGAATTTCTTGAAGTGGTCGACGTCGCTCATGGCCAGCACGTAATTGCGCCCCAGCCGTTGCATGCGCTCGTTCAGGGCGCGACGCCCCGGCAGGCCGGTGAGTTCGTCGCGGAAAGCCATCTGATAGGCCTCATGGGCAACCGCGGCGGCAATCATCAACATCACCTGGCTGCACATGATGTTGAGGGTGAAGGGCAGGATGAAGGTTTTCGGCAACATCCAGAACAATCCCAACAGCCCCACCAATTGCGCCGCGTGCAAAGGTCTTGGGTTGCGCCAGTATTGCCAGGCCAATAACAGGAACGAGGCGATGAACACGGGATAAGACAATTGGATCAGGCTCATCCACGCACCATGCAACGCCGGCCAGCGGATCTCCGACAGCCACATCAGCAGCGCCTGTGGGTAACTTTGCTCCAGCCCCAGCGCCACACTGCCGAACGCCAGCAACACAGCGAAACGCGCCACCATGTCCTGGAACAGGTGAGTACGCTCTTGCCAGGCAGCGAACAAGCCAAACAGCAACGGCAACAACAGACAGCACAGATGGAACACCACCGCGGCGTCTTCACGAACCTTGCCGTTGTCGCGGTAATAGTCAGTCTGGGTGTCGAGCAGGAAGTAGGCGATGTACACCGTGACCATCAGAAACAGTTCACGCTGACGTCGATAAACCGCGCAATACGCACCGCCGAGCAACAGCACCAGAGTGGGCAGCACGTTGAACAGCGAAGTGAAGAAGACGTTGAGATCCTTGACGTAGGCAGCCGCAAGCCCCGCGAGCAACAACAGCAGCGATGGCAAAAAATGGCTGAAACGTACAGCGGAAGAACGCGGCAAGGGTAAAGCTCCGACCCGGCAAACAAAGATGGCATTGTGCCTGCATTTGGAGCAGCTAAGCACGTGCAATGTGACACGTGTCACATCGCAGCCTCTTTAACGGCAGCAAAGTCGTTCTTCTTAGCGTTTTAGTCAGGAATATTTAAAGACGTGATCGTTTGCGTCAGGCATAAAAAAAGCCGCTGCTTCCGAAGAAGCAGCGGCTTTGTGAAGAGACTGCGTAGGGCTTAGTAACCCAGTGCGAAGTCTTCTTCTTTCATGTCCATCAGGTTGTTGGCGCCCGACAGCATGGTTGCAACGTGAGTGCGGGTACGCGGCAGGATGCGCTGGAAGTAGAAGCGCGCAGTCTGCAGCTTGGCGGTGTAGAACGCCTCTTCGGTGGTACCGGCAGCCAGTTTCTCGGCCGCCAGACGCGCCATGTCAGCCCAGAAGTAGGCCAGGCAGGCGTAACCGGAGTACATCAGGTAGTCCACGGATGCTGCGCCGACTTCTTCGCGATCTTTCATGGCCGCCATACCGACCTTCATGGTCAGCTCGCCCCATTCTTTGTTCAGCGCAGCCAATGGCTCGACGAACTCTTTGACCGCGTCATTGCCTTCGTTGCTCTGGCAGAACTTGTGGACGATCTTGGTGAAGCCCTTGAGCGCTTCGCCTTGAGTCATCAGCACTTTACGGCCCAGCAGGTCGAGTGCCTGAATGCCGGTGGTGCCTTCGTACAGCATCGAAATACGGCTGTCGCGAACGTTCTGCTCCATGCCCCACTCGGCGATGAAGCCGTGGCCACCGTAGATCTGCACGCCGTGGTTGGCGGATTCGAAACCGACTTCAGTCATGAAGGCTTTGGCGATCGGCGTCATGAAGGCCAGCAATGCGTCGGCTTTCTTCTTCTCTTCTTCATCGACGCCGTATTTGACGATGTCGACTTGCTTGGCGGTGAAGTAAACCATCGCACGGTTGCCTTCGGCGAACGCCTTCATGGTCAACAGCATGCGACGAACATCAGGGTGAACGATGATCGGGTCAGCGGCTTTGTCCGGCGCTTTCGGGCCAGTCAGGGAGCGCATTTGCAGGCGATCGCGAGCGTATTTCAGGCCGCCCTGGAAGCCGATCTCGGCGTGTGCCAGACCTTGCAGCGCGGTACCCAGACGTGCGGTGTTCATGAAGGTGAACATGCAGTTCAGGCCTTTGTTCGCCGGGCCGATCAGGTAACCGGTGGCCGCGTCGAAGTTCATCACGCAGGTGGCGTTGCCGTGGATGCCCATCTTGTGTTCCAGGGAACCGCAGCTCACAGCGTTGCGCGCGCCGATCGAGCCATCTGCGTTCGGCAGGAATTTCGGCACGATGAACAGCGAGATGCCTTTGGTGCCGGCAGGTGCGTCCGGCAGACGTGCCAGAACGATGTGGACGATGTTGTCGGCCATATCGTGCTCACCGGCCGAGATGAAGATCTTGGTGCCGGACACTTTGTAGGAGCCGTCGGCCTGAGGTTCAGCCTTGGTGCGCAACATGCCCAGGTCAGTGCCGCAGTGCGGTTCGGTCAGGCACATGGTGCCGGTCCATTCGCCGGAAACCAGTTTGGTCAGGTAAGCCTCTTGCTGCTCAGGCGTGCCGTGTTCGGAAATGGTGTTCATCGCGCCATGGGACAGGCCTGGGTACATGCCCCACGACCAGTTGGCCTCGCCAACCATTTCGCTGACAGCCAGGCCCAGAGACTCTGGCAAGCCCTGGCCGCCGTGCTCTACGTCGTGAGCCAGGCTTGGCCAGCCGCCTTCGACGAATTGCTTGTAGGCTTCTTTGAAGCCAGTCGGAGTTTTAACGCCGGACTCGCTCCAGGTGCAGCCTTCGATGTCACCCACACGGTTCAGCGGAGCCAGCACCTGCTCACAAAACTTGGCGCCTTCTTCGAGAATGGCGTCAACCATGTCCGGAGTTGCGTCCTGGCAAGCCGGAAGGCTCTGATAGTGCGCTTCGTAGCCGAGCAGTTCGTCACGAACGAAGCGAATATCACGCAAGGGGGCCTTGTAGTCAGGCATAGCGATAAACCTCTGCTGATGTAACCGGGAATGAACGACCGTGGTGATTTGTTGTAACGGTCAAACAGTTGTTTGAAACATACGTTTACGCCCAAATCTTGTCAAGCGCCGATCTTTTGCCGTTCGTCTTCGATCTATGAAAATCTTGGGCGCGCAGTGGCGCAACGTCGTTGATTGAGCAACACGTCATGTAGGAGAGATTAGTTGAGGGAGAAGGACTTACGCAGAAAAACGCCGCGAACAGGCGCGGCGCTGGGGTAGTGAATTCAATGAGGAATCAGGCGAAGGTATCGATCAACGTACCGAGCATTTCATCGGAGGCCTTGGCGACTTTGACACCAAGTTCCACCTGAAACTTGCCTTGAGACATCTCGACCACATTGCTGGCCAGATCCGATTGCTGGCTGCGGTCTAACGAGCGTAGACGATCGACCTGAACCTCGGAGGACTGACTGGTGACCGAACGCTCGATGGTGTTGTTGGCGATCTGCCCCGAAGCCTGATCGACACGGTTCTGCCCTGTCTGAATAGTGCTCAGACCGGCATAAAAAGCGGTGTTTCCTGAGATTTCCATGGGAGAACTCGTCCTACAAAGGATCAACAGCGGCCATTGAACCAGACACGCCGCTAAAAGGCCCGACAAAAACACTAATGGCACAGTGCCTTATCATAGGTAAAACCCACGCCAGAAACGTCAGTCCAGCAGATCCAGCTGTAGATGTTCGGCCACCGCTTCGGCCGTCACCGACTTGAGTTTCGGCACCCGCCCCAGGCACGGCGCGGGAATCCGCTCGGCCAGTGTCGCCAGGTTCTCTTCAAGACGCGAGGTCTTCGGATCGATGATGTTCGCCACCCACCCCGCCAACTGCAAACCATCGCGAGCAATTGCCTCGGCCGTCAGCAGCGCATGGTTGATGCAGCCCAGGCGCACGCCGACCACCAGGATCACCGGTAGATCCAGCGCCATGGCCAGGTCTGACAGATTGTCTTGATCCGCCAACGGCACTCGCCAGCCGCCAGCGCCTTCGATCAAGGTGAAGTCCGCCCGCATATCGAGAATCTGCCGCATCGGTGCCAGCAGCGATTGCACGGTCAACGCCACGCCGGCCTCCCGCGCCGCCAGATGCGGTGCGATCGCCGGCTCGAACGCGACCGGATTGACCTGATCGTAGGTCAACGGTATCGAGCATTCGGCCAGCAGTGCCAGTGCGTCGGCGTTGCGTAATCCCTTGGGCGTCAGCTCACACCCGGAGGCTACCGGCTTACCCGCCGCTGTGCTCAAGCCTGACAATCGCGCGGCATGCAGCAAACCTGCGGCGACGGTGGTCTTGCCGACATCGGTGTCAGTACCGGTGATGAAATAGGCTGCGCTCATAAGGGTTTCTCCAGCACGGCGTAAACCACTTGATAAGTCGCCGGCAGTCCCTGTGCCTGACGAAACTGCTCGTAAGCCTCGATCAAGCCGAGGATTCGCGCCCTGCCGGTCAAACCGCCCGGCCGACCGGGGTTCAGGTTATGCGCCCCGAGTGCCTTGAGCTCATGGGTCAGGCTGCGGACATCGGGGTAATGCAACACATGTGGATGTGTTTCAAGGCTGATGACCTTCAAGCCACTGCCTGCGCAAAGCTGCTGGTAAACACCGAACTCGCGGAAGCGGTTGACGTGCACCATGCCATCCACCTGACGCCAGCTGTCGCGCAATTCGTACAGAGTCCCTACACACAGACTAGCAAACGCGAAAATACCACCCGGTTTCAGCACCCGATGAGCTTCGTTGAGCACCGAGGCGAAATCCGCGCACCATTGCACCGCCAGGCTGGAGAAGACCAGGTCGCAGGTCGAATCCTGCAACGGCAAGCGTTCGGCATCACCGGCGATGAAATGGTTGGCGCCGCCCAAGGGACGGGCGTGATTGAGCATCCCCTCTGCGATATCAAGGGCCAGCCCGTTGCCGGCAGGAAAACGCTCACCGAGCGCACGGCTGAAATACCCGGTGCCACAACCCATGTCCAGCCATCGACCCGGGACAAAATCCTCCGGTAAGCGACGCAACAATTCATTGCCAACGTCGCGCTGCAATTCGGCCACGCTGTCGTAGCTCGCTGCCGCTCGGGAAAAGGACGCCGCTACCTGGCGTTTATCGGGCAAGCCGCCGGGCAGGTTGGGAAGGGACAAATCAGTCATCACCGGACTCATGCAAAAAGGCCTGAATCGCCCCCGCCACACCATGGGGGTCTTCCAGAAGAAACGCGTGGCTGGCCTGTTCAATCAGACCGATTTCGACATCCGGCAGCAGCGTCAGCAAATCCCCCGCCGCTTCGGCCGGGACCAATCCGTCGAGGCCACCGAACAAGTGCAATTGCGGACCACGAAACGCCTGCAACGCTTGCCGGGTATCCAGCTGTGCAAGCAACTCCAGGCCGCTCATCAGCACCGATGGAGACGAAAGCGGTGCGCCAGCGAGCAACAGCCGCGATAGCCCGCGCGGGTCTGCGGCACCTTGGGTGCACAGCAGCGAGAAACGTTTCAACGTTATGCCTGGGTCGACTTTGCAACCGGCCAGAAACGCGTCGAAGGTCTCGCCGGGCATCCCGCTCGACCACTGCTCATGGGCGACAAAAGAAGGATTACTCGCCAGGGTCACCAAACCGCAGCAACGGTCACCACGCTTCGCCGCCAATTCGGACGCCAGCATGCCGCCCAATGACCAGCCACCGAGCCAGGCATCCTGGGGCAGCGTCGAATCCAGTTCATCGAGCCATTCTTCAAGGTCGCTCGATTCCAGTTCCGGCAGTGGTTCGATTTCGACGCGCAGATGCTCATCCAAGCCTTGCAAGGCAGCCGCCAAGGGTTCCAGCGGCGAAATCCCGAGACCCCAGCCCGGCAGCAGAATCAGACGATCACGCATGGCTTGGCTCCGGTCCCAGTTGTTGAAAACAATCGGCCAGTCCATTTAACAATAGCTGCACCTGCGCCTCGCTGTGAGCGGCGGTCAGGGTTACGCGCAAGCGGGCGCTGCCGGCAGGCACGGTCGGTGGACGGATCGCGGTCACCATCAAGCCACGCTCACGCAGCATCTGCGACAGCCGGACCGCGCGCCCGGCATCGCCAATCATGATCGGCTGAATCGGCGTGAAGCTGTCCATCAACTCCAGGCCAATCTGCTCGGCGCCTTGGCGGAACTGGCGAATCAGCGCCTGCAAATGCTCACGTCGCCAGTGTTCGCTGCGCAACAATTCCAGGCTTTTAAGCGTCGCGCAGGCCAGCGCCGGCGGCTGGCTGGTGGTGTAGATGTAGGGGCGAGCGAACTGGATCAGGCTCTCGATCAACTCCTCACTGCCAGCCACAAAAGCACCGGCCGTACCGAACGCCTTGCCGAGGGTGCCAACCAACACCGGCACGTCCTCCTGACTCAGGCCGAAATGCTCGACGACCCCACCGCCATTGGCGCCCAGCGGACCAAAGCCGTGAGCGTCATCGACCATCAACCAGGCGCCTTTGGCCTTGGCTTCCCGCGCCAGCGCCGGCAGATCGGCGATGTCGCCGTCCATGCTGAACACGCCGTCGGTGACCACCAGCGTATTGCCGGTGGCCTTCTCAAGGCGTTTTGCCAGACTGGCCGCGTCGTTATGCAGATAGCGGTTGAAACGCGCACCGGACAGCAAACCGGCATCCAGCAACGACGCGTGATTGAGCCGGTCTTCCAGCACCGTATCGCCCTGCCCGACCAATGCAGTGACCGCACCGAGGTTGGCCATGTAGCCGGTGGTGAACAGCAATGCGCGCGGACGTCCGGTGAATTCGGCAAGGGCTTCTTCCAGCGCGTGATGCGGGCCGCTGTGGCCAATCACCAGATGTGAAGCACCACCGCCCACGCCCCAACAAGACGCGCCGGCACGCCAGGCTTCGATCACTTGCGGATGATTGGCCAGCCCCAGGTAATCGTTGTTACAGAACGCCAGCAATGGTTGACCATCGACCACCACTTCCGGGCCTTGAGGGCTTTCAAGCAGCGGGCGCTGGCGATAAAGGTTTTCGGCACGACGGGCAGCAAGGCGTGCGGCGAGATCGAAAGACATGCAGGCCTCGAAGATCAGAGTGTAGGAGCCTGCTTGCTGGCGATAGCATCAACACGGTCTGTCTGAATGACCGTTGTGATGCTATCGCCAGCAAGCAGGCTCCTACAGGGTTTTGCGTGGGTTAAACAGCAGCGTTATAGAACTGCTCGCTGCTCTTCTGCTCCACCAGTGCCTGTTCGATAGCGGCCTGATGCACTTCGTCGGCGTGCTCTTCGCGGGCTTCCGGCAGGATGCCCAGACGCGAGAACAGTTGCATGTCCTTGTCTGCCTGCGGGTTGGCGGTGGTCAGCAGTTTTTCGCCGTAGAAAATCGAGTTGGCGCCGGCAAAGAACGCCAGGGCCTGCATCTGCTCGTTCATCGCTTCGCGACCGGCGGACAGGCGGACATGGGATTTCGGCATAAGGATGCGTGCAACGGCGAGCATGCGGATGAAGTCGAACGGATCGACGTCGTCGGCATTTTCCAGCGGCGTGCCGGCGACTTTCACCAACATGTTGATCGGCACCGACTCTGGATGCTCTGGCAGGTTGGCCAGCTGGATCAGCAGGTTGGCGCGGTCGTCGAGGGACTCGCCCATGCCGAGAATGCCGCCGGAGCAGATCTTCATCCCCGAATCACGCACGTAGGCCAGGGTTTGCAGGCGCTCGCTGTAAGTGCGGGTGGTGATGATGCTGCCGTAGAACTCCGGCGAGGTGTCGAGGTTGTGGTTGTAGTAGTCCAGGCCGGCTTCGGCCAGGGCGACGGTCTGGTCCTGATCGAGACGACCAAGGGTCATGCAGGTTTCCAGGCCCATGGCTTTCACGCCT
Organism: Pseudomonas sp. GW822-FHT07A10; assembly: GCF_058798795.1. Lineage (NCBI taxonomy): Bacteria > Pseudomonadati > Pseudomonadota > Gammaproteobacteria > Pseudomonadales > Pseudomonadaceae > Pseudomonas > Pseudomonas sp. GW822-FHT07A10. Next base: position 620,498 of record NZ_JBXAKV010000002.1, on the reverse strand, counting down.
TTGACCATCTCCAGCACGTAAGGCATGTCTTTGGCCGACGGGTGTTTCCACGCCGCGCCCATGCAGAAACGGGTCGAACCGATGGCCTTGGCGCGAGCGGCCTCTTCGAGGACCTTCTGCACTTCCATCAGTTTTTCTTTTTCCAGGCCAGTGTTGTAGTGACCCGACTGCGGACAATATTTGCAATCTTCAGGGCACGCGCCGGTCTTGATCGACAGCAGGGTAGAAACCTGGACGCGATTGGCGTCGAAATGCGCGCGGTGCACCGTTTGCGCCTGGAACAACAGGTCATTGAATGGCTGAACGAAGAGTGCTTTGACTTCAGCCAAAGACCAGTCGTGACGCAGGGTGGCAGTGGTGCTGGCGCTCATGGGCGATTCCTTGGTTATGCTTGGCAAGCGACTGGGGAATGGAATACCCACAGACGCGACACGGATGTTCGGCATATTTAAGGAAGACTCATGCACTGTCAACCACGATACGAAGGACCGGTTTACATCTGGTTAAAAAACAAACAATCCTGTTTGCTCTGCTCAGAGGTCGCGGACGACACCATACCGATCTGCATGGCCTGCGAAACCGAGCTGCCCTGGCTGGGCGACCAATGCCATACCTGCGCCCTGCCCTTGCCCGCCACCGGCCTGACGTGCGGCCAATGCCTGAAACAACCGCCAGCCTTCGAGCGAGTCGCCGCGCCCTGGACTTACAGCTTTCCCGTCGACAGTTTGATCACCCGCTTCAAGCACAGCGCAAAATGGCCGTTTGGCCGCCTGCTCGCCGAACTTCTTGCTCAGTTCCTGCAACATCGCTTCGATGAAGATCTGGATCGGCCCGACGCGCTGATACCGGTACCGCTGGCCCCCAAGCGGCTGCGCCAGCGGGATTTCAACCAGGCGGCGATGCTCGCCCGCTGGCTCAGCGCCGGCCTCGACATTCCCTGCGATGAAACGCTGTTATTGAGGACTCAGGACACCAGCGCGCAACAAGACCTGAACGCCGAGGCACGTAAAAAGAACCTGCGCCACGCTTTTGCCCTGGCGCCTGCGGCTTCGGTCAAGGGCCGCCACTTCGCACTGGTGGATGACGTGCTGACCACCGGCGCCACCGCACAGGCCTTGGCCCGGCTGTTGATGGCGGCGGGGGCGACGCGGGTCGACGTCTACTGCCTGGCCCGTACCCCCAAACCTGGCGATGGGGCCTGACTTGACTCCCGCACGCCAAGTCGCCAACGTCCCATCCATCGCCACAGCCCAAAGCGCCTTGCCATGTCCTTGCCTACGTTGTTGTCCCAGCAAATTGTCCGTCGTCCGCAACGCATTGCGTTGCTGCAACACATCGCCGAACAGGGCTCGATCACCCGCGCCGCAAAAAGCGCCGGCCTGAGTTACAAGGCCGCGTGGGACGCCATCGACGAGCTGAACAACCTCGCGCAGAAACCACTGGTGGAGCGCAGCGTTGGTGGCAAGGGCGGCGGTGGCGCCAAATTGTCCAGCGAAGGCGAGCGCGTGTTGCGCCTGTATCAAAAGCTGCAAGCGTTGCAGGCTCAGGTTCTGGAAGCCGCCGAAGAGGCCAGCGACCTGGACTTGCTCGGTCGGCTGATGCTCAGAACCAGCGCGCGCAATCAATTGCACGGCAAGGTCGTGGCGATCGATGCACAGGGGCGCAACGACCGGATCCGCCTTGAACTGGCCGAAGGCTTGCTCATCGACGCGCAGATCACTCACGACAGCACCCTGCGCCTGGAGCTGGAAACGGGTACCGAAGTGGTCGCACTGATCAAGGCCGGTTGGCTGGAACTGCTTGGCATCGATCAAGCTGCAACACATGGCAACAATTGCCTGAAGGGCACGATCGAAGAAATCCTCGACGCCGAAGACAGCCCCAGCGAAGTGCGCATCGGCCTGCCCAATGGCCAGACACTTTGCGCCCTGGCCGAGCCGCTGCACCTGAAAAACCTCGGGCTTGCCGCCGGTAAACCGGTGCAGGTGCAGTTCGCGCCATCGAACATCCTGCTGGGTACACCGCTCTAGCCTGTAGACACTGCAACAAAAGCTTCATCAACCGCCCTTAAGGTGACTGCAAAAACCCGCAGGGAGCCTGATGTGAGCCTATTAGAAGACAACCAACCCACCGACCTCGAAAAAATGGTCGGCCTCAGCCGTCGTGGCTTCATCAGCGCCGGCGCCCTCTGCGGTGCGGCGATGTTTCTCGGTGGCAACCTGCTGAGTCGCAGTGTGCTGGCCGCCAGCGTCAGCGCCGGCTCCAGCAAATTGTTGGGTTTCGACAGCATCGCCGCCGCCACGACCGACACCATCACCCTGCCGCCGGGCTACAAGTCCTCGGTTTTGATTAGCTGGGGCCAGCCTCTGCAAAAGAATGGTCCGGCATTCGACCCTAGCGGTAACGGCACGGCCCAGGCGCAGGAAGTCCAGTTCGGCGACAACAACGACGGCATGAGCCTGTTCGAATTCCCCGGTGACAAAGACCGGGCGCTGATGGCGATCAACAACGAATACACCAATTACCGCTACCTCTACCCCCACGGCGGCATGCCGCAATCGGCGGAAGATGTGCGCAAGGCCCTGGCCTGCGAAGGCGTGTCAGTGATCGAAGTGCAGCGCAAGAACGGCCAGTGGCAATTCGTCCAGGGCTCGCGCTACAACCGGCGCATTCACGGTAATGCGCCCATCAAACTGAGCGGCCCCGCAGCGGGTCACGACCTGCTGAAAACCAGTGCCGACAAACACGGCAAGAAAGTCCTCGGCACCTTCCAGAATTGCGCCAACGGCAAAACGCCGTGGGGCACTTATCTGACCTGCGAAGAGAACTTCACCGACTGCTTCGGCAGCAGCAATGCCGAGCAAAAATTCGACGTCGCGCAGAAACGCTACGGCGCAGTGGCAACCAGCAAAGACATCAACTGGCATCAACACGATCCGCGCTTCGACCTGGCGAAAAATCCCAACGAACTCAACCGCCACGGCTGGGTGGTGGAAATCGACCCGTTCGATCCGCAATCGACGCCGGTCAAACGCACCGCGCTGGGCCGCTTCAAACATGAAAACGCTGCCCTGGCTGAAACCAACGACGGTCGTGCCGTGGTGTACATGGGCGACGACGAACGTGGCGAGTTCATCTATAAATTCGTCAGCCGCGACAAGATCAACCACAAAAACCCCAAGGCCAACCGCGATCTGCTGGACCACGGCACCTTGTACGTGGCGCGTTTCGATGCGGGCGACGGCAACGCCGATCATCCGAAAGGCCAGGGTCAGTGGATCGAACTGACCCACGGCAAGAACGGCATCGACGCCAGCAGCGGCTTTGCCGATCAGGCCGAAGTGCTGATTCATGCACGTCTCGCAGCCAGTGTGGTAACCGCCACGCGCATGGACCGCCCGGAATGGATCGTCGTCAGCCCCAAGGACGGCCAGGTTTATTGCACCCTGACCAACAACGCCAAACGCGGCGAAGAAGGCCAACCGGTGGGCGGCCCGAACCCACGCGAGAAGAACGTCTACGGGCAGATCCTGCGCTGGCGCACCGACCGCGACGATCACGGTTCGAATAGCTTTGCCTGGGACCTGTTTGTGGTCGCCGGCAACCCGGGCGTCCACGCCGGCACGCCGAAGGCCGGCTCGTCAAACATCACCCCGCAGAACATGTTCAACAGCCCGGACGGCCTGGGCTTCGACAAGGCCGGACGCTTGTGGATTCTGACCGACGGCGACACGAGCAACGCGGGCGACTTCGCGGGCATGGGCAATAACCAGATGCTGTGCGCCGACCCGGCAACCGGTGAGATCCGCCGTTTCATGGTCGGGCCAGTGGGCTGTGAGGTGACGGGGATCAGCTTCTCGCCGGATCAGAAGACCTTGTTTGTCGGGATTCAGCATCCGGGGGAAAACGGCGGGTCGACATTCCCTGAACACCTGCCCAATGGCAAGCCGCGGTCTTCGGTGATGGCGATTACCCGCGAGGATCGCGGGATCGTCGGCGCCTGACAGGGCCTCTTCGCGGCAAGTCTCGCGCCTACTGTAGGAGCAAGGCTTGCCCGCGAAAGCGTCAGCCCAAACCACACTTACCTCAAGCCCACCCCCTAAAGATGCCCCGTCTGCGCTACCATGCTTGGCCGGACGCGGCAGCCTGCCGCGCGCAGGAGTCAGCATGGCCCACCCGTTTGAAACCCTCACCCCAGACCTCGTGCTCGATGCCGTCGAAAGCATCGGCTTTCTCAGCGACGCGCGCATTCTGGCGCTCAACAGCTACGAGAACCGTGTCTATCAGGTCGGCATCGAAGACTCCGAGCCGCTGATCGCCAAGTTTTACCGTCCGCTGCGCTGGACCAACGAAGCGATTCTCGAAGAACACCAATTCACCTTCGAACTTGCCGAGTGCGATATACCTGTGGTCGCGCCGCTGATCCACAACGATGAAAGCCTGCACGAACATGCCGGATTCCGTTTCACCCTGTTCCCGCGCCGGGGTGGTCGCGCACCGGAGCCGGGCAACCTTGATCAGCTGTATCGCCTGGGCCAACTGCTGGGTCGTCTGCATGCGGTCGGCGCTACAAAACCGTTCGAACACCGTGAAGTGCTTGGGGTGAAAAACTTCGGTCACGACTCACTGGCCACCTTGCTCGAAGGCAATTTCGTACCGCGCAGTCTGCTGCCGGCCTACGAGTCCGTCGCCCGCGACTTGCTCAAGCGCGTGGAAGAGGTCTACCAGGCCACGCCACACCAGAACATCCGCATACATGGCGATTGCCACCCCGGCAACATGATGTGCCGCGATGAAATGTTCCACATCGTCGACCTCGACGACTGCCGCATGGGCCCGGCGGTGCAGGATATCTGGATGATGCTGGCGGGTGACCGCCAGGAATGTCTGGGGCAATTGTCGGAACTGATGGACGGCTACAGCGAATTCCACGACTTCGACCCGCGGGAACTGGCACTGATCGAACCGCTGCGCGCCTTGCGGTTGATGCACTACAGCGCCTGGCTCGCCCGTCGCTGGGACGACCCGGCCTTCCCTCGCAGCTTTCCGTGGTTCGGCACCGAACGCTATTGGGGCGATCAAGTGTTGGCGTTGCGTGAGCAATTGGCGGCGCTGAATGAAGAGCCATTGAAACTCTTTTGACGCCGCGCCCCTTGCAGGAATGAGGCTTGCCCGCGAAAAGATCGATGCGGGCTAGCCGGCAAACGGCGTTAAAGTTCTTCGCGAGCAAGCCTCGCGCCTACAAAAGTCATGACACATCTATACAATCCCCTCTTTGTTAGCTGCCTAAGCAAGGATTCTCATGCAAGCCGCAAACCTGCGTCGCGGGTACATCCTGGGCCTGAGTGCCTACATCATCTGGGGACTTTTCCCGCTCTACTTCAAAGCCATCGCCAGCGTGCCCGCCGTGGAGATCATCATCCACCGAGTGCTTTGGTCTGCGTTGTTCGGCGCCTTGCTGCTGCTCGTCTGGAAGCATCCCGGCTGGTGGCGTGAGCTGCGTGAGAATCCACGGCGGCTGGCGATCCTGGCCCTGAGCGGCACGCTGATCGCGGCCAACTGGCTGACTTACGTCTGGTCGGTGAACAATGGACGCATGCTTGAAGCCAGCCTCGGTTACTACATCAACCCGTTGGTAAACGTGCTGCTGGGGATGCTGATCCTCGGCGAGCGGCTAAGGCGCATGCAGTGGATCGCGGTTGGCCTCGCGGCGGTTGGTGTCGCGCAGCAAGTGTGGCAGGTCGGCAGTCTGCCGTGGGTGTCGCTGGTGCTGGCATTGACCTTCGGCTTCTACGGCCTGATCCGCAAACAGGCGCCGGTCAAGGCGCTGCCGGGGCTGGTGGTGGAAACCTGGATGCTGGTGCCGATTGCTGTCGCCTGGCTGCTGTTCAACCCGACGGCGACCAGCGCGCAAGCCGCATTCTGGACCAGCTCCGAAGCCTGGTGGCTGGTAGCCGCCGGTCCGGTGACGTTGGTGCCGCTGGTGTGTTTCAACGCCGCCGCACGGCACTTGCCCTACACCACCCTCGGATTTCTCCAGTACCTGGCGCCGACGCTGGTGCTGTTGCAAGCCGTCCTGCTGTTTGGCGAACACTTGTCGTCCAGCACGCTGGTGGCGTTCATCTTTATCTGGGCAGGTCTGGCGGTTTACAGCATCGACGCGTGGATAAGTCTGCGCCGCCGCAGCTGATCAGAAAACGTACAAACCTCTACAGGCCACGTCTCCCGTGGCCTGTAGCCATCCTTCCCAAGGTTATCCACAGCGTGATCCCCGGCGTTTGTGCGCAAGTCACTGAAACTGCTGGTTTTTTGATCAGATCCTGAAGAGCCCCGGCCGGCGTGGGCTGGCGGGGTGTCTCTACAGGTTATCCACAGGCAGGTGCACGTATAACTTGGATAACCTGCTCAAGGTTCGCTGCGCAGCACCAATTCGACCATCAAATCGTCCGCCAGGGTTTCCAGGCGCGATTGCAGCACCTCTAAAGACAACGTCAGGGGCACCGCAAGAATTGCCTCGGCATGGAACAGTGGCTCGCTGCTCATCGGCGCCGGACGCACTTCGGTCACCAGCCGCTCCAGGCTCACCCCTTGCTCACTCAACAGACGCGTAATGTCCCGCACAATGCCCGGACGATCATTGCCCATCAGTTCCATGGCAATCGGCTTCCAGGTGCAGGATTGTTCGATGCTGCTTTCGGCGATCATCACGCGGATGCCCTGGGTCGACAGTCCCTGTAGGGCGTCTACCAGTTCATCGTAGGCTTCGGCCGGTACGCCTACCCGAAGAATCCCGGCGAACTGCCCGGCCATGCGCGACATGCGGCTCTCCAGCCAGTTGCCGCCATGCTCGGCAATGCATTGGGCAATGCGCTCGACCTGCCCGGGCTTGTCCGGGGCAAATACCGTGAGTACGAGATGGTCCATGGCGCAGCCCTCTAGTCATGACTTTTGTTATGGAAAGGCAAGTATAGGCAAGGCGCTGGTTGTGGCGAGGGGGCTTGCCCCCGTTGGGTCGCGAAGTGGCCCCTTGAGTTTCTCCAGCGTATTCGCATCAGGCGATCTACGACTGCTTCGCAGCCGAACGGGGGCAAGCCCCCTAGCCACAAAAGCCCCATCTCCATAGCAGGGCATCGAAGATTATGTGTACAAGTTTTTATATTTAACTGGAACAATCCAATAGTTTTTTGAGAACATCCCGTTCCCCGACATGACTGCAATGCGTCATGGGGTCGCAGAACGACGTAATTAGTCTAATTTTCACAACCGCAATTCATCATGTAGTATGCCGCAGCGCGCACTACATAACGTTGGATCGATGTCTGCCGCAGGCACACTCGCAACCCTGAAAGCCCCGTCAGCAAGGCCGCAATGCCGTTGATCGGAACGAACCCAGCCGCCAGCAATGGCATGTACTGGTAGAAGGGTTTGTGGTTTAAATGGCCAGAGGCTTCATTGTTAAATTGAAGAGCTGAAAAGCGAAATAGCTGAGCAGAGTGAGGCAAGCAATGACTGAACACGTTCAAGTCGGTGGCCTGCAGGTCGCCAAAGTCCTGTTCGACTTCGTGAACAACGAAGCCATTCCCGGTACCGGCCTCACCGCCGACACGTTCTGGGCCGGTGCTGACAAGGTCATCCATGACCTGGCACCGAAGAACAAAGCCCTACTCGCCAAACGCGATGATTTCCAGGCTCGCATTGATGCCTGGCACCAGGCTCGTGCAGGTGTTGCGCACGATGCGGTGGCCTACAAAGCCTTCCTGCAAGACATCGGTTATCTGCTGCCAGAAGCGGCCGATTTCCAGGCAACGACACAAAACGTCGATGACGAAATCGCCCGCATGGCCGGCCCACAGTTGGTGGTGCCGGTAATGAACGCCCGTTTCGCGCTCAACGCCTCGAACGCCCGCTGGGGTTCGCTGTATGACGCGCTCTACGGCACCGACGCCATCAGCGAAGCGGATGGCGCGGAAAAGGGCAAAGGCTACAACAAGGTACGTGGCGACAAGGTTATTGCCTTCGCCCGCGCTTTCCTCGACGAAGCCGCGCCATTGGCTGCCGGCTCCCACGTCGACTCCACCGGCTACAAAATCGTAGACGGCAAACTGGTGGTCGCCCTCAAAGGTGGCAGCAACACCGGCCTGCACAACGATGCTCAACTGATCGGGTTCCACGGCGATGCAGCGGCTCCGACCGCGATCCTGCTGAAGAACAACGGCCTGCACTTCGAAATCCAGATCGACGCCAGCACCCCGGTCGGCCAGACCGACGCGGCCGGTGTCAAAGACATCCTGATGGAAGCCGCGCTGACCACCATCATGGACTGCGAAGACTCGGTCGCCGCAGTCGATGCCGATGACAAAGTGGTGATCTACCGCAACTGGCTCGGCCTGATGAAGGGCGACCTGTCGGAAGAAGTCTCCAAGGGCGGTCAGACCTTTACCCGCACCATGAACGCCGACCGCACCTACACCGCTCTCGATGGCAGCGAACTGAGCCTGCACGGTCGCTCGCTGTTGTTTGTGCGCAACGTCGGTCACCTGATGACCATTGACGCGATCCTCGACAAAGACGGCAACGAAGTGCCGGAAGGCATTCTCGACGGTCTGGTGACTTGCCTCGCGGCGATCCACAGCCTCAATGGCAACAGCTTGCGCAAGAACAGCCGTACCGGATCGGTCTACATCGTGAAGCCGAAGATGCACGGCCCGGAAGAAGCCGCGTTCACCAACGAGCTGTTCGGTCGCATCGAAGACGTCCTCGGCCTGCCGCGCAATACGCTGAAAGTCGGGATCATGGACGAGGAGCGCCGTACCACGGTCAACCTCAAGGCCTGCATCAAGGCTGCCAGCGAGCGCGTAGTGTTCATCAACACCGGTTTCCTCGACCGCACGGGCGATGAAATCCACACCTCCATGGAAGCCGGCCCGATGGTGCGCAAGGCCGACATGAAGGCCGAGAAGTGGATCAGTGCCTACGAGAACTGGAACGTCGATATTGGCTTGAGCACCGGCCTGCAAGGTCGTGCCCAAATCGGTAAAGGCATGTGGGCCATGCCGGACCTGATGGCAGCGATGCTGGAACAGAAAATCGCTCACCCATTGGCCGGTGCCAACACCGCCTGGGTTCCATCGCCGACCGCTGCTGCGCTGCACGCGCTGCATTACCACAAGGTCGACGTGTTCGCCCGTCAGGCCGAACTGGCCAAACGTGCGCGTGCTTCGGTGGACGACATCCTGACTATCCCGCTGGCTGTGAATCCGAGCTGGACTGCGGAACAGATCAAGAACGAACTGGACAACAACGCCCAGGGCATTCTCGGTTACGTGGTGCGCTGGATCGACCAGGGCGTAGGTTGCTCGAAAGTGCCGGACATCAACGACGTCGGCCTGATGGAAGACCGTGCGACGCTGCGTATTTCCAGCCAGCACATCGCCAACTGGCTGCGCCACGGCATCGTTACCGAAGCGCAAGTGATGGAAAGCCTCAAGCGCATGGCGCCGGTGGTTGACCGTCAAAACGCCAACGACCCGCTGTACCGCCCGCTGGCACCCAACTTCGACAGCAACATCGCCTTCCAGGCGGCGGTCGAGTTGGTGGTCGAAGGCACTAAACAGCCGAACGGCTACACCGAGCCGGTTCTGCACCGTCGTCGTCGCGAGTTCAAAGCTGCCAATGGCCTTTGAGTAAACGCTGAAGCCGGACGTAAAAAAGCCCTGATCGAGAGATCAGGGCTTTTTCATTTACGCTGTCTAGTCCTGAAATAGGTTCACACCTGTTTCAGGACTAGACATGCAATTCCTGTGGTGAGGGGGCTTGCCCCCGTTGGGTTGCGAAGCAGCCCCATACATTCTTTCGTACACCGCATCGGCAGAATCTACGACTGCTGCGCAGCCGAACGGGGGCAAGCCCCCTCGCCACAAAAGCTGCCAACCTGGAAGTCCGCGCTACACATCCATCCCCAGCTCATGCTTGACCAATTCAAGCAATTTTTCGCTATCGATGGGCTTGAGCAAAAAGTCCACGACGTGCAAATGCATGGCTTCGATCGCATCCTTCACGTCGGCATCGCCGGAAACGATGATGATCGGCAACGCCGCGCGTGGCGACTCCCGCACCAGGCGGATCAGTTCCAGGCCGTCGACGTGGCCCATCCGCAGGTCGGTAATCACCAGACCGATCGATGGCTTCTCTTCCAGCATTTTGAGCGCCGTTTCGCCACTGGCCGCCGTCATGCAGTGAATGCCATCGAGCCCCAGAATTTCCGACAGCAATTCGCGGGCATCCTTATCGTCATCGACGATCAGCACCCGCTGCGGCGGCAAGTCTGGTTCCAGCATGACGGCGCTGAGCGCTTCGCGCTCGGCATCACTCAAAATATCGTGGTCGGACATGGCGTTCTCAACGTTTTCGATGCGATCCCTGACACAGGGTGTCAGACATCGCTCAGCAGACTTCAATGTGCACTTCGTCGGAATCTTTTCCAATAGACAATGTAGGAGGTTTTTCCCACCGTTGTGTCAGACATTTCCCATATTCCGGCCGCTGCACTGCCTACCTAGACTTACGTCCAATGGGCACCCTGCCCGCAGGGGTCGACCATGCCTGGAACGATCTGAAACAACGATCCGACACAACAATCAGAAAAAGACTGCGGTAATGGTTATGAGTAAAGCGGACGCCTTCACCCAGGCAGGGAAAACCGCGGTGTTGCAGAACATCCAGGGCACTTTGCAATTCCTGCAGCGCTTCCCCCCCTTCAATCAGATGGAAAACGCTCACCTGGCCTATCTGGTGGAGCAATGCCAGCTGCGTTTTTATGCCCCCGGCGAGAGCATCATCAAACCCGCCGATGGCCCGATCGAGCATTTCTACATCGTCAAACAGGGCCGGGTCGTGGGGGAGCGCCCGCACACGGCCAAGGGCGGCACCGAAACCACTTTCGAAATCACCACCGGCGAGTGCTTTCCCCTTGCCGCGCTGCTGGGCGAACGTGCAACCCGCACCGAACATCTGGCGGCCGAAGATACCTTTTGCCTACAGCTGAATAAGCTCGCGTTCATCAAACTGTTCGCACTGTCCAATCCGTTCCGTGACTTTGCCCTACGTGGTGTCAGCAGCTTGCTGGACCAGGTCAATCAGCAAGTCCAGCAAAAAGCCGTGGAAACCCTCGGCACCCAGTATTCGCTCAATACCCGGCTGGGCGAATTGGCCATGCGTCACCCAGTTACCTGCAGCCCGATCACACCCCTGCGTGAAGCGGTGACGCTGATGCACGATCAGCAAGTCGGCAGCATTGTGGTGGTCGATGAACAAAAGGCGCCGCTGGGCATTTTCACCCTGCGCGACTTGCGGCATGTGGTGGCCAACGGCACCAGTGATTTCAATGAATCCATCGAGCGGCACATGACCCCGGCACCGTTTTACCTGACGCCGGACCACAGTGCCTTCGACGCAGCGATCGCCATGACCGAGCGACACATCGCCCACGTCTGCCTGGTCAAGGACCAGCGCCTGTGCGGCGTAGTTTCGGAGCGCGACCTGTTTTCCCTGCAAAGGGTCGATCTGGTGCACCTGGCGCGGACCATTCGCAGTGCCCAACGGGTAGAGAACCTGGTGGCGATCCGCGGCGAGATTGGCCAATTGGTCGAGCGGATGCTGGCCCACGGCGCGTCCTCGACGCAGATCACCCATATCATCACCCTGCTCAACGACCATACCGTGTGCCGGGTGATCGAACTGGCCTTGGCGGAGAAAGGTGACCCCGGCGTGCCGTTCAGTTGGCTTTGCTTCGGCAGCGAAGGCCGCCGCGAGCAGACGCTGCACACCGATCAGGACAACGGCATTCTGTTCGAAGCTCGCGATGCGGCCCACGCCGCCGAGATTCGCGGCAAGTTGCTGCCCATCGCCCAGCAGGTCAATCAGAGCCTCGCACTGTGCGGCTTTACCTTGTGCAAAGGCAACATCATGGCCGGCAACCCCGAGCTGTGTTTGTCCCGGATCGAGTGGGCACGACGCTTTGCAGCGTTTATCCGCGAGGCGACACAGGAAAACCTGCTGGGGTCGAGTATCTATTTCGATCTGCGCGTGGTCTGGGGGGATGAGCGAGGCTGTGAGCAACTGCGCCGGGGCATTCTCGATCAGGTCGGCGACAACCGGTTGTTCCAGCGCATGATGGCCGAGAACGCCCTGCGCAACCGTCCGCCCGTAGGGCGTTTCCGAGAATTCGTCCTGGCGCGCAAGAATGGCGAGAAAGCCACCCTCGACCTGAAACTCCAGGGCCTGACTCCATTCGTCGACGGCGCGCGAGTGCTGGCCCTGGCCCACGGCATCGATGCCAACAACACCCTGGAGCGCTTTCGCCAATTGGTGGAAAAAGAGGTCATCGATCAGCTGGACGGCGCGGCCTATGAAGAGGCGTACCACTTCATCCAGCAAACCCGCATGCAGCAACATCAGCTACAGACCCGGGAGAACTTGCCCTACTCCAACCGAGTCGATCCCGACAGCCTCAATCATCTGGACCGACGCATCCTGCGTGAATCCCTGCGCCAGGCCCAGCGCCTGCAAAGCAGCCTGACCCTGCGGTATCAGTTATGAGCCTGTTTTCATGGCTGCGCCCGGCCAGTCCCGTTTTGTCCGGTGAACTGCAACAACGTCTGGAGCGCTTGCCGACCGTGGCCGAGCTGAGTGACTGCAGCCTGCGCGAGCAACGCTGGGTGGTGCTCGACCTGGAAACCACTGGACTGAATCTGAACAAGGATCGGCTGCTGTCCATCGGAGCCGTGGTGATCGAGGATGGGGCGATCGACTTCAGCCAGCAGTTCGAGCGCACGCTGCAATGCACCGAACTCAAACTCGGCCCCAGCGTGTTGATTCATGGGCTGGGCCCGAGCGCCATTGCCGCGGGCAGCGACCCGGCGCAAGCCTTGCTCGAGTTCATGGAGTTTGTCGGCGACAGTCCGGTGTTGGCCTTTCATGCGCCGTTCGACCAGCACATGCTCGGGCGTGCACTGAAAGAGCATCTGGGTTACAAGTTGCAGCATCCGTTTCTGGACGTGGCGGACATCGCCCCGCTGCTTTGTCCCCAGGCGCACTTTCGCGAGGCGGGGCTGGACGAGTGGATCGACTGGTTCAAGCTGGAGGTCTTCGAGCGGCATAACGCCAGCGCCGATGCCTTGGCGACGGCGGAGCTGATGCTGATTTTGTTCAGCCGGGCGCGGCAGCAACAGATTCATAGCCCGTTGAACCTGCAGCAGCGGCTGAGTCAGTGGAAGCGGCGGCGGCAAGCGCCTTCTTTCTGAATCTGCGGTGGCTGTGCTGATGCCTTCGCGGGCAAGCCTCGCTCCTACAGGCTTTGTGTCGCTTGCGACATCGGCGAACGGTACAAAACCTGTGGAAACGAGCTTGAGCTCAGGCACTAAAGCGCTATGCTCCCGACTCTGCCCATGATCGAGATGCCGACATGTCCGCCCCCAGCATGACCTTGTTCCACAACCCCGCCTCGCCCTTTGTTCGCAAAGTCATGGTGCTGTTGCACGAGACCGGTCAAACGAACCGCGTGGCGCTGCAAGCCTGCCAGCTCACGCCGGTCAGCCCGGATCAGGCTCTCAACAAAGACAACCCGCTGGGCAAGATTCCGGCGCTGCGCCTGGCCGACGGCAATGTGTTGTACGACAGCCGGGTGATCCTCGATTACCTCGATCACCAGCACGTCGGCAATCCGCTGATTCCTCGTGAAGGCTCGGCGCGCTGGCGGCGCTTGACCTTGGCTTCTCTGGCAGACGGGATCATGGATGCCGCCGTGATGATTCGCTATGAAGTGGCCCTGCGCTCACCGGAGAAACATTGGGACGCATGGCTCGACGGTCAGCGCGACAAGATTCGTCGCGCCCTGGCGCTGTTGGAGGCCGATGCGATTGCCGAGCTGACCAGCCATTTCGATGTGGCAGCGATCAGTGTGGCCTGCGCCTTGGGTTATCTGGATTTGCGCCATCCGGATCTGGAATGGCGCAAGGAAAATCCAAAGTTGGCCGAGTGGTATTTCGAAGTGAGTCAGCGGCCTTCGATGATCGCGACGATGCCCAAGGCTTAAATCTTCGCTGGCTGTACCGGCCTATTCGCGGGCAAGTCGGATCGCCGCACCGCTCGCTCAGGTTGAAGTGATCCGTAGGAGCGAGGCTTGCCCGCGAACGAACCACTGGAGATCTGTTGTGGGAACGAGCCTGCTCGCGTTGGCGCCACACCGGACCCAACGGAAACAACCCGGCAATCCGCGTCGCCAACACCTCACCCACACGCTGATCCTCGCGCAACCCCAACCACCGGCTCATTCCACGGCACCTATATCAAAGTCCAAGGGCTTCGCGGCTTTCTGCCCGATCCGGTACCAGTCCAGCTTGCGGGTCAGCACCATGAACACGCCCAGCAGCCCGAACAACAGCAGCGAGCCCATCAACAGCGCGTAATCCTCGGCACTCAACAAGCCGTAAAGCAGCCCGTATAACGCCGCCAACCCCGCCGAAAAGCTCAAACCGTGACGCACGCTGCGCAGCACATGACAGACATAAAAACCGATCAACGCCACACAGCTACTCGCCGACAGCAGATACGCCAGGGCAAAGCCGATGTGTTCGGACAGCGACAACAGCAACAGGTAGAAGAACGCCAGCGCTACACCCACCAAGGCGTACTGCACCGGGTGCACCGCCAGGCTTTTCAGCACTTCGAACAGGAAGAAACCGGCGAAGGTCAGGACGATGAACAGCAATGCGTATTTGATTGCCCGGTCGCTTTTCAGGTACTGGTCCACCGGGTCGATGAAACTCACGCCGAAACTACGACCGCTGAACGCCTCGCAATGACCGCCCGACACGCAACTGTTCAACGCTTCTTGCAGGTTGGTGGAGAAAAACGAGGTCTGCCAGTTGGCAGTGAAGCCCTGATCGGTGATTTCCCGCTGGGCCGGCAGGTAATTGCCGATGAAGCTGGGGTGAGGCCAATTGGCCGCCAGTGAAACCTTGCTGGTCTTGCCCACCGGCAGAACTTGTAACTGGCCGGTGCCTTGCAGACGCAAGTCGAAACCGAAGGCCAGCTCCGTGGCCTGTTGGGTGTCCAGTACCGGCAACGTCACATGCACACCCTCGCCCAGCCAGCCCACCTGGCTACCCGGTACAAAATCCAGCTTCTGGCCATTGAGTTCGAGTTTCAGCGCATTCTCGATGCCGCGAATGTCGCTGATGCCGACAGCGAGGAACGGTTGATCGAAGCGGTAATCGGCGAAGTCCTCCTTGATGCCCAGTTGTGCCGGAACCGAAAAATGCCCGCTGATGCGGTTATCGGCATGGAACAGTCGCGCCTCGTAGATACCCCGGGCGCGCAGCTCCGTCTGGACCTGGCCGTCGAGTTCGAAACGCTCCGGCAAGAAATACAAACGCCCGCGCTCCTCGCCGACATCCTGATAACGCTGGTTGGTTTTTTCGTTGGTTTTCCAGGTGCGCACCGTTTTGCGATAGGGCACCACCATCAGCGGGCCGCTCAATTGCTGGCTGTAACTGGAACTGCGGGCGATGTCTTCGAGCACACCGTCACGCAGTTGCTGGCGCTCCTGGATCACGCCGTTGATCATCAGTAGCGGGATCAGCAGCAACAGAATCAGCAGGGCAATTGCCCCGAGTTTTAGGGTCAGGCTTCGGTTCATGGGACTCTCCCTGTTTGGATGGGGAAAGTCTGGATTGGGTATGTGGGGGTTTTGTGGGAAGAATGTGGAGAGTGTGTGGAATTTGCGCTCGGCGCAGGAGCTGCCGAAGGCTGCGATCTTCAGCGGCTTGAAGGCAACCGCAAACGCACTTGAACACCGCCGTCGACGTTGCCGATACTCATCACACCACCATGCAACTTGACCACTTCCTCAACGAAGTTGAGCCCCAAACCGGTGCTCTTGCGTCCACTGTCCGGACGCGGCAGTGAGTAGAAGCGCTCGCTCAAGCGTGGCAACGCATAGTCGGGAATCGCTTCGGCCTGGTTGAACAGCCTGAACTCGATCTGCTCACCGACTCGCTCGGCACACAATCGCAGCACGCCATGCGCCTGGGTGAAGTCCAAGGCATTCTCCAGCAGATTGCCCAGCGCCTGGCGCAATAGGAACTGCTCGCCAAGCAGATTCAGATCCGCTGCAATTTGCCGTTCCACACGCAATTGCTTGCCTTCGATTCGTGCAGCCTGCGCGTTCAACAGTTCTTCCACCAAACCCGCCAACGGCACCGCCACCCGCTCCTCCAACCCTTGGCGTTGCTCAACCTGCGCCAGGTTCAACAGTCGCTCGATTAACTGTTGCATGCGCGCACTTTCGCTGTCGATGTTACTGACGAAGCGCTGCTGTTGGGCCGGCGGCATTTCGCCTTGCAGCAGCTCCGCCGCGCCACGAATCGCCGCCAGCGGGCTTTTCAATTCATGGGTCAGGGTGTGCACATAACGCTCGACGTAGGCTTTGCCTTCGAGCTGGGTGCGCATGTGCTCCAGTGCCGTGGCCAGTTGCTCCAGCTCGCCGCCGCGGTAATGCGGCACCTCCACCCGGCGGCCTTCACTGACGGCCTGGGCATAGGCCGTCAACCGCCGCAGCGCCGCGCTCAGCCACCAGGACAACAGCGCACCGAACAACAAACCGAGGCCAATCAATCCGGCGCCATACGTCAGCAATCGCCGTTCGGTGCGATCGACGTAAGGCTGCAGTGAGCTGTTGGGTTTGGCCACGGTCACCACGCCGATGATCTGGCCATTGTCGCGAATCGGTGCCCCGACGTGCATCACCGACGAGTTCGAATCATCGGGGTTGCTGCGCGTCGAACGCGCGCCGTACTCGCCACGCAGGGTCAGGTAGACGTCGTTCCAGCGCGAGTAGTCCTGGCCCACCGCAATCCCGCTGGAGTCCAGCACCACAATGCCCTTGGCATCGGTGACGTAAATGCGGTGGTTGACCTGATTCTTCGACAGGCCCCAGATTTTCGCCTTCGGTTGCCGCTCGCCATAAGCCTTGAGCAACTCGGGCCAGCGGTTCTGGCTGAGGGTGCCGGCCTTGAAGTCGTCGCGCAGGATCTCGGCCATCAGGTTGGCGGTGTCCACCAGGGTTTCTTCGGTGGACTGGCGCACACCGGGGCGGATTTCTTCCATCACCGTGTTGAGCACGAAGTAGCCGGTCAGGCCGATGAACAGCACGTAAACCAGAAAAATCCGGATCCCCAGTGACATCAGCTGTGCCCCGGGCTGTAGCTGTAGCCGAGGCCGCGATGAGTCTGGATCGGCTCGGCGTCGGCCTTCACCAGGCGCAACTTGGCGCGCACGCTCTTGATGTGGCTGTCGATGCTGCGCTCGTAACCGGCATCGGCGGCCACCCCCAGCGCATCGAGCAATTGCTCGCGGCTGAAGACTCGCTCCGGTTGTTCCAGCAGGCATTGCAGCAAACGAAACTCATGGCGAGTCAGGCTCAGCGGCTGGTTGCGATAGCTGATCTGCACCCGTTCGCCGTCGATGCGAAACAGCGCTGACGCCACCTCCGCCACCGGTCGTGGCGCCATGCGCTTGAGAATCGCCCGGACCCGCGCCGCCACTTCCCGAGGGCTGAACGGCTTGACCACGTAGTCGTCGGCGCCGATTTCCAGGCCCACCACGCGGTCGATCTCGGCGTCACGGGCACTGAGGAAAATCACCGGCACATCACTGAAACGCCGCAACTGCTTGCAGGTCTCGAAGCCGCTGATATCCGGCAGGCCGATATCGAGAATGATCAGGTCGGCCGGGGTGGCGCGCTGATGTTCGAGCGCCGCCGCGCCAAGGCTCAACCAGGTGGTGGTAAAGCCCTCGCCCTGCAAGGCGAAAATCAGGGTGTCGGCAATCGCCGCTTCGTCTTCGACAATCAGGATATGAGGCATGGCGTCCGAGCCCGCTGGTTAAGTGGGCGAACGTTGCCCCAAGGCTGATTCGCCGTCAATCAGCAGTCGGGTTTGTCGGCTGTAAAGCGACGCGCCGGGTTCACTGCCGCGCCAAACTCACGCAGGGCTTTGGCGCCGATCAGCAACGGGTAGTTAAAGCTGCTGCGGTCGGTGAGGTTGACCTCGACGGTGCGCTTGACGTTGCCCAGGCACAGTTCCAGATCGACCACCGGACGCTTGGTCACTTCGCTCACGACCTTGTCTTCATCTTCTTCATCGGCACGGTTCTTGATCTTGCTGATCCGCGCGACCTTATGTTCATAGACCTTGTTGCTCGCGCCTTTGGTGGCGAGGCGAAAGCGCACCCACTCGTCGCCGTCGCGGGTGAAGGTTTCGATGTCTTTGGCCGACAGCGACGCGGTCAGGGCGCCGGTGTCCATTTTGGCCTTGAGGACTTCACCGCCGATTTCCGGCAGCGCGATGTATTCGTAACGCCCGTACAGGGTCGGCTCGGCGGCCAGGACCGGCAGGGCCACGAGGGTAAGCAGTGCAAGGAGAGATTTCACGTAAGGGCTTCCTTGAGGGATGTGGACGCATGGCCGAATTCTAGACCGCAAAAAACAACGATAGTTGGACCACGTCCCACTTTTGTGGCCCTCGCCACAATGGCAATAGCGATACGCTGAGAGCATACCGTTGCCAAGGTGAAACATTCGTCACCACCGATTTGGCCTGCCAACCGAAGCTGCTTATCATGGCGCGCCCACACGCTTTCAAGAGTTATCTATGCGCCGCCTGCTCACCGGCTGTTTCGTTACCCTGCTGCTATTGCTCAACACGCTGGTCCTGTTCGGGCCTTTGATGGTGTTCGCGCTGCTCAAACTGCTCCTGCCCGGGCGCTTTCGCGATTACGCCTCGTGGGCGGTGATGTGGATTGCCGAAACCTGGGCGGAGATCGACAAGCTGATCTTTCGCCTGTGCATTCCCACCCAATGGGACATTCGCGGCGGCGATGAGCTGCGCGGCGACACCTCGTATCTGGTGATCGGTAACCATCAGTCCTGGGTCGATATCCCGGCGCTGATCCAGGCACTGAACCGGCGCACGCCGTTCTTCAAGTTCTTCCTCAAGAAAGAACTGATCTGGGTGCCGTTCCTGGGCCTGGCGTGGTGGGCGTTGGACTATCCGTTCATGAAGCGCTACAGCAAGGCGTTCCTGGAGAAGCACCCGGAGCTGGCCGGCAAGGACCTGGAGATCACCAAACAAGCTTGCGAGTTGTACAAGCGCCAGCCGGTGACCGTGGTCAACTACCTGGAAGGCACCCGCTACACCGCGGCGAAAAGCGCCCAGCAGCAGTCACCGTTCACCCACCTGCTCAAGCCCAAGGCGGGCGGCGTGGCGTTTGTGCTGGCGGCGATGGGTGAACAGCTGGACGCCATTCTCGATGTGACGGTGGTGTATCCGCAGCAGAAGATTCCGGGGTTCTGGGATTTGCTCAGTGGCAACGTGCCCAAGGTGATCATCGACATCCACACCCGCGAATTGGACCCGGCACTGTGGCAAGGCGATTACGAAAACGATCCGGAGTTTCGCGAAACAATCCAGAACTGGGTCAACCAGCTCTGGATTGAGAAGGATCGGCGCATCCAGGCACTACGCGATGAGGGCTGACTCAGCTACCGGCGCCGGTACCCCAGATCCCGCCGAGGTTTTGCAACAGCGAACCGGCAACGCCTTGCTGACCGAGGTATTGCAGGATCACCGGGGCAAACACGCCGACCATCCCGGTGTCCATGCCCAAAGCGCTGAAGGCGTTGTTCAGGTCCTTGGTGTCCTTGACGTTACCCAGCAAGCCATTGAGCAACGCATTCTTGTCCGAACCGGCACCGAGCACCCCACCCAAGCCAGTCAGGCCACTGATCGCGCTGTTGCCGGCGATCTGAGCGAGGCCCGGCACGTTTTTGCTCAGTTCGGAGAAGTCCTGGCCGCTGAGCTGATTCCGCGCCAGCCCCAGCATCGCACCGGCGCCACCGATGGCCTGTTCCGGGGTGATATCGAGCTGCGAGCCCAGGGTATTGAGCAAACCGGCCGCCTTGGGCGCCGCCGCCACGATGCCATCGACATCATCGGCCTCGACACCCTCGACATCCTCGTCGTCCTGCATCGATGACACCGCCTTGACCGCATCGCTGAGGCTTAACTGTGCAAAGGCCGGGCTGGCGGCCAGCGTCGTCAACGAAGCGACAGCCATGAGCGATGCCAATGCAAAACCGCGTGAAACGTTCATCCAGACATCCTCTTGTGCCATGAAAAACCGCTCGATAACGGGAGCGACAAAACTGCCGATTGGACCGGATGTACGCCAGCATGTTCCTCGTTTGCGTGGGCATTTTTCCCCAGGTGGCGTCTATAAAACGTGCCTCCTGGGACGCAACCGATGAACGGTATGACCGAACCGGCTGCGTCTGAGTTCTGGACAATGAGGTCAACTGGAAAGCGACGTCTACGGCATGGAGCAAATCAGATTACCGTTCGAGGTCCATTGGTGATTGCTCATTTTCTCTGAGCAATTACGTGCCACTCGCCATAAAAAAGGGCGACATCACTGTCGCCCTTTTTTCCGTCTTGCTCCAGGCCTTACGCCGCACTAAACAACTTGTGCGGATCAATCACAAACTTCTTCGGCACGCCCGCATCGAACTCGCCGTAACCCCGTGGCGCGTCATCCAGGCTGATGACTTCCACGCCGACGATGTCGGCAATCTTGATGCGGTCCCACATGATCGCCTGCATCAGTTGGCGGTTGTACTTCATCACTGGCGTCTGGCCGGTGTGGAAGCT
This sequence comes from Pseudomonas sp. GW822-FHT07A10, assembly GCF_058798795.1. Taxonomy (NCBI): domain Bacteria; kingdom Pseudomonadati; phylum Pseudomonadota; class Gammaproteobacteria; order Pseudomonadales; family Pseudomonadaceae; genus Pseudomonas; species Pseudomonas sp. GW822-FHT07A10. The sequence goes on along the minus strand of NZ_JBXAKV010000002.1, from coordinate 599,733 downwards.
GTGGGATTTGGCCCAGCCCAGGCCGAAGCGGATGCTCAGGCTGCCCATTTTCGCGGCAGCGTCCACTGCACCCGGATCTTCGGTGACGTACAGGCCAGGAATACCGATTTTGCCAGCGACGCGAACCACGCCCATCAGCGAGTTGAGTACGGTGGCCGGAGCCTCGTGCTTCACGCCGGCATGGCCGTGACCGCGAGCTTCGAAGCCTACGGCATCGACGGCGCAGTCCACTTCTGGTTCGCCCAACAGTGCAGCGATTTGTTCGTGCAGTGGGGTGTCTGTCGACAGGTCGGCGATTTCGAAACCCTGAGCCTTGGCATGGGCCAGGCGGATCGGGTTGACGTCACCGATGATCACCACCGCAGCACCCAGCAGGCGAGCGGAAGCGGCAGCTGCCAGGCCAACCGGGCCGGCGCCGGCGACGTACACGGTGCTGCCAGGGCCAACGCCGGCAGTCACTGCGCCGTGGTAACCGGTAGGCAGGATGTCGGAGAGACAGGTCAGGTCACGGATTTTTTCCATGGCCCGGTCGCGATCTGGAAGTTTCAGCAGGTTGAAGTCGGCATACGGCACAAACGCGTATTCGGCCTGGCCACCGGTCCAGTCACCCATGTCGACATAACCATAGGCACCGCCCGGACGCGCCGGGTTAACGCTCAGGCAGACGCCAGTATGTTGCTCTTTGCACGAACGGCAACGGCCACAGGCAACGTTGAAAGGTACCGACACCAAGTCGCCGATCTGCAGGTTCTCGACACCGCTGCCCTTCTCGATCACTTCACCGGTGATCTCGTGGCCCAGCACCAGACCGGTCTGAGCGGTGGTGCGACCGCGCACCATGTGCTGATCGGAACCACAGATGTTGGTGGAAACTACGCGCAGGATGACACCGTGTTCGATCTTCCTGCCACGCGGGTCCTGCATTTTGGGATAGTCGATTTTCTGTACTTCGACCTTGCCTGCGCCGAGATACACCACACCACGATTACCAGACATGCTTTCACCTCGCTGTTGTTTTTATGTAGCGGTCGCGTCGCCAGGAAGCGGCGGCGCGTTGATTGCTCGGTAAATCAAAAGATCGCAGACTTCGGCAGCGTCTACAGAGACAGGCGATCTTTTCAGGCAGTAAAAACGCTAGAGAACAACTGTCCTGTTAGCGTTAAGGAACACGCGTCTTTCAATGTGATAACCCACGGCCCGCGCCAACGTCAGCCCTTCGATATCCCGCCCCTTGGCGATCAAGTCTTCGGGATAGTGGCTGTGATCAACGGCTTCCACGCCTTGGGCGATGATCGGACCTTCATCCAGATCGTTGTTGATGTAATGCGCCGTGGCGCCGACCAGTTTCACGCCTTTGTTGTAGGCTTGGTGATACGGCTTGGCGCCCTTGAAGCCCGGCAGCAGCGAGTGGTGAATGTTGATCGCCTTGCCATCGAGTTTGCGGCACAGCTCTGGCGACAGAACCTGCATGTAGCGGGCAAGGATCACCAGCTCGGCGCCGGCCTCTTCGATCACCTGCCAGACCTGGCGCTCTTGCGATGGTTTGTCGTTGGGGTCCAGCGGAAAGTGGTAGTACGGAATCTGGTGCCAGTCGGCCAACGGCTTGAGGTCCGGGTGGTTGGAGACCACCGCGACCACGTCCATCGACAACTGGCCGATGCGCTGGCGGTAGAGCAAGTCGTTGAGGCAGTGATCGGCCTTGGAGACCATGATCACCACTTTTGGCCGGTAGTTCGGTGGGGTCAGCTCGAAGACCATCCCGAAGGCGGCACCACGCTCCGCCAGACCTGCGCGGAAGGCTTGTTCGTCGAAAGCGTCGGGTTGCCGAAACTCCACGCGGATGAAGAAACGGCCTGAGAGCCGGTCATCAAAGGAGTGGTGCTCGGTGACGTAGCAGCCCTGCTCGAACAGAAAGCGGGTCACCGCATCCACGGTGCCGAGGACGCTTGGGCAGTCGGCGGTCAGAATCCATGTGTCTGGGGCGCGGCTCATAGTGCGGTGACTCCTGCTGCTACATCTGTGATCAGAGAGAACTCTGTGGCGAGGGGGCTTGCCCCCGTTCGGCTGCGAAGCAGTCGTAAAACCAATCAATACGGTTTAACTGATGGGCTTTGGGGCCGCTTCGCAGCCCAACGGGGGCAAGCCCCCTCGCCACAAAAACCCCCTCGCCACAGGTGGGAACGATCAATCTCAAGCTTGGACGCTAAGCCCGTACTCAGCAGCCGCATCCTGCAACCACAACCACCAGTAATCCGAGAAGCTGCGGCGAATCAGCAGTTCCCAGGTGTCTTCGGCGGTATGGCGGATCATCAGTTGCGACTTGGCGAACACCGTGCCAACAGCCTTGCCCACCGGGAAGTTGTTGGGGTGCACGTCGTAGCTGGTGGACTTCATCAGCACCTGACGCACGTTCGGGCCGCTGAGTTCGAGGATCTGCTGGCCACCGCTGACGTTGACGATCTGAATGTGCAGGTCGCCCAGCGCTTCACGGAGTTTTTTCTCGGCGGCGAATTCTTCACCAGTCGGCACGATCAGCAGCCATTCATCCGGCCCCATCCATTGCAGGCTGGTTTCGCCTTTGATGATCACGGTCAGCGCACCTGGCAATTCGATGCCAAGGGCCTTGTGCACACCAGCGGCGAACGCGGCGTCGTGGCCATCGCCACGGATGGTCAGGTGACCGAGGAGTTTTTTCTCACGCACGATCACGCCGGCGTTCTTGCGACCCTTGCCCACCAGGCTGGCGAGGTCGGCATGATGCAGCGACGACTCGGCCTTGGCCCCGGTGGTTGGGCGTTGTTGGTAAACATTGGCTGCGGTCATAAAGCACCTGTTCCTGAATTCTTTGTCGCCCCCCGCGCCTGGCGCGGGGGGTGATCGATTACACGTTCTGGCGATCGCCTTTCGGATCGAAGAACACCGAAGAAACGATTTCCGCCTCGATCACGCTGCCGTCGGCCAGCGGTGCGAACACCCGCTCACCCATGCGCTTCAAGCCGCCTTTCACCACGCCCATGGCAAACGAATAGCCCAGGGAGTTGTGCAAGTAACTGGAAGTCACGTGACCCACCATGGTCATCGGAATCGCTTGCTTGGTGTTGAACACCAGTTGCGCACCTTCCGGCAGCCATTTGGTCGGATCGATCGGCTTCAGGCCAACCAGCTGTTTGCGCTGATCACGCACACAGTCTTCGCGGTTCATGCCACGCCAGCCGATCCACGAGAACGGTTTGGTGCGACCGACACACCAGCCCATGTTCAGGTCGTCCGGGGTCATCGAGCTGTCAGTATCCTGACCGACGATGATGAAGCCCTTCTCGGCCCGCAGTACGTGCATGGTTTCAGTGCCATATGGCGTCAGGTTGTACTTCTTGCCAGCATCAACAATTTTTTCCAGCACGCCCATCGCATAGTCGGCCTGCACGTTGACTTCGTACGACAGCTCACCGGTAAACGAAATCCGGAAAATCCGCGCCGGCACGCCACCGACCAGGGCTTCTTTCCAGGTCATGAACGGGAAGGCTTCGTTGCTCAGGTCGGCGTCGGTGACTTCGCTGAGCAGCTTGCGGCTGTTCGGCCCGGACAGGGTCATGGTTGCCCAGTGATCCGTCACGGAAGTGAAGTACACCTTCAGGTCTGGCCATTCGGTCTGGTGGTAGATTTCCAGCCATTGCAGCACGCGCGCAGCGCCGCCGGTGGTGGTGGTCATCACGAAATGGTTGTCGGCCAGGCATGCAGTCACGCCGTCGTCGAACACCATGCCGTCTTCTTTACACATCAGGCCGTAGCGCGCCTTGCCCACGTCGAGCTTGGTCCAGGCGTTGGTGTAGATACGGTTGAGGAACTCGCGGGAGTCCGGGCCCTGGATGTCGATCTTGCCCAGGGTCGAAGCGTCCAGCAGGCCGACGCTGTCGCGCACGGCTTTGCATTCGCGTTTTACGGCGGCATGCAGGTCTTCACCGTTTTTCGGGAAGTACCAAGGACGTTTCCACTGACCGACGTCTTCGAACTCGGCGCCATTCTTCACGTGCCAGTGATGCAGCGCGGTGAAGCGAACCGGCTCGAAGATGTGCCCACAGTGACGACCGGCCACGGCGCCGAAAGTCACCGGCGTGTAGTTCGGACGGAACATGGTGGTGCCCATCTGCGGGATGGTCACGTTCAGCGAACGGGCGGCAATGGCCAGGCCGTTGACGTTGCCGAGCTTGCCCTGATCGGTGCCGAAGCCCAGTGCGGTGTAGCGCTTGACGTGCTCGACCGACTCGAAGCCTTCACGGGTCGCCAGTTCGATGGCGGCCGCGGTGACGTCGTTCTGCAGGTCGACGAATTGCTTCGGCGCACGGGCAGTGGCTTTTTCGTGAGGCACCTGGAACAGCGCCAGCGTCGGCTCTTCGAGTCGGCTCAGGGCTTTGGGCAGTACGCCTTCGACCTTGCCGAAACCGGCTTCGCTGGCAGCGCGAGCACCGCCTTCAAAACCATCGGCCAACGAATCGCCGAGGCTGTAGACGCCGTTGATGCCACCGACGCATACGCGTTTCTGCGGTGCTTCGCCCGGTACGAAACCGAGGATGTCTTCACGCCAGATAGGCTTGCCACCCAGGTGCGAAGCCAGGTGAACCACTGGGCTATAACCGCCGGAACTGGCGACCAGGTCGCAATCGAGCCATTCGCCCGGGCTGGTCACGGTGTGTGCTTTTACATCAATCGCGGCAACGCGAGCAGCGGTCACGTGCTTGCTGCCACGGGCCTCGATCACGGCGCTGCCGGTCAGGATGCGAATGCCTTTGGCGCGCGCTTCTTCCACCAGCGCACCGCGAGGGTTGCTGCGGGCGTCGGCGATGGCCACCACTTGCAGGCTGGCGTCGAGCCAGTCCAGGGCAACGCGGTAGGCGTGGTCGTTGTTGGTCGACAGCACCAGTTTCTTGCCCGGTGCCACGCCATAGCGACGTACATAAGTCGACACAGCGCCGGCGAGCATGTTGCCCGGCACGTCGTTGTTGCCATAAACCAGTGGACGCTCGTGAGCACCGGTCGCCAGCACCACGCGCTTGGCGCGAACCCGGTGGATACGCTGACGCACCTGGCCGATCGGGGCGCGGTCGCCGAGGTGATCGGTGAGGCGCTCGTGAATAGTCAGGAAGTTATGGTCGTGGTAACCGTTGACCGTGGCGCGCGGCAACAGCAGCACGTCAGGGGTGTTTTTCAGCTCGGCGATGACGCTGGCAACCCACTCGGTGGCAGGCTTGCCATCGAGGCTTTCGCGGGAGTCGAGCAGGCTACCGCCGAACTCTTCCTGTTCATCGGCCAGGATCACACGGGCGCCGCTGCGGGCAGCCGCCAGTGCAGCCGCCAGACCCGCAGGGCCAGCGCCGACGATCAGCACGTCGCAGTGCTGGTTCATGTAGTCGTAGGTGTCCGGATCGTTCTCGGTCGGCGAACGGCCAAGACCGGCGGCCTTACGAATGTACTTCTCGTAAGTCATCCAGAACGATTGCGGGTACATGAAGGTTTTGTAGTAGAAGCCCGGTGGCATCAGCTTGCCGCCGACCTTGCCGAGAATCCCCATCATGTCGTTGTTCACGCTTGGCCAGCCGTTGGTGCTGGTGGCGACCAGGCCTTGATACAGCGCCTGTTGCGTGGCGCGTACGTTCGGGATCTGCGTGGCTTCGGTCGCACCGATCTGCAGCACGGCGTTCGGCTCTTCGGCACCGGCGGCGAAGATGCCGCGTGGGCGCGAGTACTTGAAGCTGCGGCCGACGATGTCGACACCGTTGGCCAGCAAGGCTGCGGCCAGGGAGTCGCCTTCAAAGCCTTTGTAGACCTGGCCGTTGAAGGTGAAGCTCAGCACTTTGTTGCGGTCGATGCGTCCGCCGTTGGACAGGCGATTGATCTGGCTCATACCTTCTCTCCCAGAGCCGTGGCGGCCGCTTTCGGGCTGTCGGTCTTGTCAGTGAACTGCGGCTTGGTGCCGATCTTGTAGGTTTCGAGAATCTCGTAGGTCACGGTGTCACGGGTCACGTTGAAATACTGACGGCAACCGGCGACGTGATCCCACAGTTCGTGGTGCAGACCGCGAGGGTTATCGCGGAAGAACATGTAGTCGCCCCACTCCTCGTCGGTGCAGCTGTTCGGATCCAGTGGACGCGGGATGTGCGCCTGGCCGGATGCATGGAATTCCTCTTCGGAGCGCAGTTCGCCACAGTGAGGACAGAAGATATGTAACATAGGGATTTCTCCTGTTAGTGGGCGACTGCTGCAGCGCCGTGTTCGTCGATCAACGCACCGCTATGGAAGCGGTCGATGGAGAAAGGTGCAGCCAATGGGTGCATTTCACCCTTGGCCAGGCTTGCGGCAAACACGTTGCCCGAGCCAGGTGTAGCCTTGAAGCCACCGGTGCCCCAACCGCAGTTGAAGAACATGTTCGGTACCGGAGTCTTCGAGATGATCGGGCACGCATCCGGCGTGGTGTCGACGATGCCGCCCCACTGACGGTTCATGCGTACGCGCGACAGCACCGGGAACATCTCGACGATGGCCTGGATGGTGTGCTCGATCACCGGGTACGAACCACGCTGGCCGTAGCCGTTGTAGCCGTCGATACCGGCGCCGATCACCAGGTCGCCCTTGTCGGACTGGCTGATGTAACCGTGTACGGCGTTGGACATGATCACGCTGTCGATAATCGGCTTGATCGGCTCGGACACCAGCGCTTGCAGCGGGTGCGATTCGATCGGCAGGCGGAAACCGGCGAGTTTGGCCATGTGCCCGGAGTTACCGGCAGTCACCACGCCGACGCGCTTGGCGCCGATGAAGCCCTTGTTGGTTTCAACACCGATGCACACACCGTTTTCCTTACGGAAACCGATCACTTCGGTCTGCTGGATCAGGTCCACGCCCAAGGCGTCGGCGGCACGGGCAAAGCCCCACGCCACGGCATCGTGACGGGCCACGCCGCCGCGACGCTGAACGGTTGCGCCCATCACCGGGTAGCGGGTGTTCTTGGAGCAGTCGAGGTACGGGATCTCGTCTGCCACTTGCTTGGCATCAAGCAGTTCGCCGTCCACGCCGTTGAGGCGGTTGGCGCTGACCCGACGCTCGGAATCACGAATGTCCTGCAGGGTGTGGCACAGGTTGTAGACGCCACGCTGGGAGAACATCACGTTGTAGTTCAGGTCCTGGGACAGGCCTTCCCACAATTTCATCGCGTGTTCGTACAGGTGCGCCGACTCGTCCCACAGGTAGTTGGAACGCACGATGGTGGTGTTGCGCGCGGTGTTACCGCCGCCCAGCCAGCCTTTCTCGACCACGGCCACGTTGGTGATGCCGTGCTCCTTGGCCAGGTAGTAGGCGGTCGCCAGACCATGCCCGCCACCGCCGACGATGACTACGTCGTAGACCTTTTTCGGGGTCGGCGTACGCCACATGCGCTGCCAGTTTTCATGGTGGCTGAGGGAGTGTTTGAAGAGGCCGAAGCCCGAATAGCGTTGCATAGTCATTTACTCCAAAACCGCGCTCAGCGATAAACCGGGAAGTCCGCGCACAGGGCTGCCACATGCTTGGCGACATTGGCCTCGACATCGGCGTCGCCGAGGTTGTCGAGGATGTCGCAGATCCAGCCGGCCAGTTCCGTGCACTGGGCGACCTTGAAGCCGCGAGTGGTCACCGCCGGGGTGCCGATACGCAGGCCGGAGGTCACGAACGGCGACTGTGGATCGTTCGGGACAGCGTTCTTGTTCACGGTGATGTGGGCGCGACCGAGTGCTGCGTCCGCCTCTTTACCGGTGAGGCCCTGACGGATCAGGCTGACCAGGAACAGGTGGTTATCGGTACCGCCGGACACTACATCGTAGCCGCGTTTGATAAATACGCCGGCCATTGCCTTGGCGTTGTCGATCACTTGTTGCTGGTAGGCCTTGAAGCCAGGCTCCAGTGCTTCCTTGAAGCACACTGCTTTACCGGCGATGACGTGCATCAGCGGGCCGCCCTGGGCACCAGGGAACACCGCGGCGTTGAGCTTCTTCTCGATTTCTTCGTTAGCCTTGGCCAGGATCAGGCCACCACGTGGACCGCGCAGGGTCTTGTGGGTGGTGGTGGTCACCACGTCAGCGTATGGCAGCGGGTTCGGGTACAGGCCAGCGGCGACCAGACCGGCAACGTGAGCCATGTCGACGAACAGCAGGGCACCGACCTTGTCAGCGATCTGGCGGAAACGCGGGAAATCGAGGGTCTTGGAGTAGGCCGAGAAACCGGCGACGATCATCTTCGGCTTGCATTCGACGGCCAGACGCTCGACTTCGTCGTAGTCGATCAGGCCGGTTTTGGTGTCGATGCCGTACTGCACAGCGTTGTACAGCTTGCCCGACGACGACACTTTGGCACCGTGGGTCAGGTGACCGCCGTGGGCCAGGCTCATGCCCAGAATGGTGTCGCCAGCTTGCAGCAGGGCCAGGTAAACGGCGCTGTTGGCCGAAGAACCGGAGTGCGGCTGCACGTTGGCGTAATCGGCACCGAACAATTGCTTGGCGCGTTCGATGGCCAGGGCTTCAACCTTGTCGACGTGCTCGCAGCCACCGTAGTAGCGCTTGCCCGGATAGCCTTCGGCGTATTTGTTGGTCAGGCCACTGCCTTGCGCTTCCATCACGCGCTTGCTGGTGTAGTTCTCTGACGCGATCAGCTCGATGTGATCTTCCTGGCGTTGCTCCTCGGCATTCATCGCCGCCAGCAGTGCATCGTCGTAACCCTGGATCTGGTCTTGCTTGCTGAACATCGCGTCTCTCCCAGCGGCATCTATGCGCCATTCGTCTCGGTAAGGCACTGGCGTTACGGCAGTGCCCTTTGGATGCGATGGTATGACCGGCGCAGACAGGTCAAATGCCTATGGACGCCACGCAAAGGTGCGTTTACGACATGGACCGAGAAGGCTGAGCCAGGAAGGCTCTTGTGGCGAGGGGGCTTGCCCCCGTTCGACTGCGCAGCAGTCGCAAAATCAACAAACGGGGTTTGCCTGATAAACCACGCTCTGAGGGTTTAGGGCCGCTTCGCAGCCCAACGGGGGCAAGCCCCCTCGCCACAGGGGACGGGCGTCAGGCGATGAGTTGGCGCAAGGCCAGAAGCGCGAGGAAATGCCCGGGATAGAGCGCGTAGGCCCAGCGGCGCATCGGCGGTGGCTGGATGCCTTGGGCATGTCGCAATAACAGCAGCCCCAACAATGGCGCAATCAGACAAGCGGCAATGCCGAAAATCGCCGCACCGCTGCCGAACCAAGCTGCGGAGTACAGCACCTGCCATTGATTGGCCGCCAGGCACACCAACCCCGGCAACAGGCTGAAATACCAGGGCCGCTGGATCACCAGCAACATCGCCAGCGGCAACAGTACGCCGAAGAAACCGAACATCAGTCGCTGCGGAAACATTGCCGCCAGCACCAAGGCAACGACCGCCAACAGACGCGACTGAACTGGCCCGTGCTGCCAGCCACGGGCCACCAACAACCCCAGGGCCAGCGTGGGCAACACGTTTAAGGTGTCGGGATCGGGGATGTACATCCGGTAGGGAATTTCGCTCAGGGCACTAAACAGCAACAACCAACCGAGGTAGCGCCACTGGCCATCGGTCGTCACTGTATGGACACGCGCCAGGTTCGCCGCCATCGCCAGACAGAACCATGGGAACGCCAATCTGCCCGGCACATACAGCAGATCGAGGGAATAACCGACATATCGCAGGTGATCGAGCACCATGCTCAACAGCGCCAGCCACTTGAGCAGATCCAGTGCACCGTCCCTCTGCGTCATGTGCATAATTGCCCAAGGCGTTTGTATTTTTCTGACAGACTCATCCCGTGTGCTCCCCGGACGATCTTCGGTAAAGTGCACATCATCATTGACCAACGAAGCGCCACAAGCGCCTCGATCACGGAAGCCGGCCATGACCGACAAGAGCCAACAATTCGCCAGCGACAACTATTCCGGTATCTGCCCTGAAGCCTGGGCTGCCATGGAACAGGCCAACCACGGACACCAGCGCGCTTATGGCGACGATGAGTGGACCGCACGCGCCGCGGATCAATTCCGCAAACTGTTCGAAACCGACTGCGAAGTGTTCTTCGCCTTCAACGGCACCGCGGCCAACTCGTTGGCCCTGTCGTCGCTGTGCCAGAGTTACCACAGCGTGATCTGCTCGGAAACCGCCCACGTCGAAACCGACGAATGCGGCGCTCCGGAGTTTTTCTCCAACGGTTCCAAGCTGCTCATCGCCCGCACCGAAAACGGCAAGCTGACGCCGGAATCGATCCGCGAAATTGCCCTCAAGCGCCAGGACATCCACTACCCGAAACCACGCGTCGTGACCCTGACCCAGGCCACTGAAGTCGGCAGCGTGTACACCCCGGAAGAAATCCGCGCCATCAGCGTCACCTGTAAAGAACTGGGCTTGAACCTGCACATGGACGGTGCCCGTTTCTCCAACGCCTGCGCTTATCTGGGTTGCTCGCCAGCCGACCTGACCTGGAAGGCCGGCGTCGACGTACTGTGCTTTGGCGGTACGAAAAACGGCATGGCGGTGGGCGAAGCGATTCTGTTCTTCAACCACAAACTGGCCGAAGACTTCGACTACCGCTGCAAGCAGGCCGGGCAACTGGCGTCGAAGATGCGCTTCCTCTCGGCCCCCTGGGTCGGGATTCTTGAAAACGACGCCTGGCTCAAATACGCCCGCCACGCCAACCACTGTGCGCAGTTGCTGGCCGAACTGGTGAGCGACATTCCTGGCGTCGAGCTGATGTTCCCGGTGCAGGCCAACGGTGTGTTCCTGCAACTGTCGGAGCCGGCCATTGCCGCGCTGACCGCCAAGGGCTGGCGCTTCTACACCTTCATCGGCAACGGCGGCGCGCGGTTCATGTGCTCGTGGGACACCGAAGAAGAACGCGTGCGGGAACTGGCAGCGGATATTCGGCACGTGATGACAGCCTGACACCCCACCAACTTTTGTGGCGAGGGAGCTTGCTCCCGCTCGGCTGCGCAGCAGTCGTAAAACCAGCCAACGCGGTCCACCTGACAGACCGCATGCTCAGGCTTTGGGGCTGCTTCGCAACCCAACGGGAGCAAGCTCCCTCGCCACAGGTTCTGCGCTCGACCTCAGCTATTTGATTGGCAAGAGATCTTATGGCTAGGGGGCTTACCCCCCCTTGCCACAGTCCCGCACGAGTTGGTCTACATTGACTGCGAGCCATTTCGATCCGCTCGGATCACGCCAATCGGGAGCGTCCGCATGTCATTACAAGGCAAAACCCTGTTCATCACCGGCGCCAGTCGCGGGATCGGGCGTGAGATTGCACTGCGGGCCGCGCGGGACGGGGCCAACATCGTGATTGCCGCGAAAAGCGCCGCCCCTCATCCCAAACTGCCTGGCACTATTTTCAGCGTGGCGGCGGAAGTCGAAGCCGCGGGCGGCAAGGCGCTGGCCCTGGAGGTGGATGTGCGCGATGAAGCCATCGTGCGCCAGGCCCTGGCTGACGCCAATGAGCATTTCGGCGGCATCGACGCGCTGGTCAACAATGCAGGAGCGATCAAGCTGACCGGTGTGCAACACATCGAACTCAAGCGCTTCGACCTGATGCACCAGATCAACACTCGCGCCGTACTGCTGTGCAGCCAGGCCGCCCTGCCCTATCTGAAAAAATCCAGCGGCCACATCCTCAACCTGTCACCGCCGCTGAACCTGGCCACCAAATGGTTCGCCCAGTACAGCCCCTACACAGTGACCAAATACGGCATGAGCATGTTGACCCTGGGCATGAGTGAGGAATTTGCCGCCTATGACATCAGCGTCAACTCCCTGTGGCCGCAGACCATGATCGCCACGGCTGCCATCGAATTTCAGCTGGGGTCGCGCGAATCCTTCAAGCATGCCCGCACACCGGCGATCATGGCGGATGCCGCCCACATCATTCTCGACAGCAGCGGTCGCAGCATTACCGGTCGGTTGCTGATTGATGAAGAGATTTTGCGCGAACACGGAACGACTGAGTTTTCCCACTATCGCTACGAACCGGACAGCAACGCTACGTTGATACCGGATCTGTTCGTAGATTGAGTTTTCAACGCCAATTTTAAAACGGCGTAAATCTGTCGATCCAACGGTCGGACTTCTTGCGCCGCTTCACTTAAATAAAGCTCTTGTTGAAAGTTAAAAATTTTCAGCGCACAAAAATCACAGCCCTACAGATTTGTCTAGCTGTAAGAACTGATAGCTAGACGACTTATCACACCCCTATTAAATTCATGCTCACTCAGCGGGTTGATATCCCCCATGAGTCTTTGCCTCATAGACGCTTTATATCTAAAGGAAAATAAAATGGAACGCCAAGATGACAAACACCTCTTGTACAACGTCCCTTCATCCGCAGAATTTCTAGCGGCTAGAATAGGCGACATCGTTGTAGCCGACGGCGGCATTGGAGCGAGATCTGTCAGCTACAAGTTCTATCAGAGGAAAGACGATAGATACTACGTCCAGGTATTAGCTCTTAGAGGGCAGGACAACAATGAAGGCGAGTTCTGGTATGCTCCCGACAAAGCGGTAAACCCTGACGGTTATAATGAAATGCTATCGATCACCAACTCCGACACCATTTTCATTAGCGAAGAAGTAGCTGTTAAAGCATTACGCAAAAAATTCATACTTGATTCCCACCCAGGCGGCTCAAGCGACCTAACACTCATTGGCATGTACATCGACCACTTCACACAAAAACAACACCAATAATATTAATTAAATATCTGCACAAACTCATGACCAACAATGTTTTACCGAGTAAAAATGAGTGACCATGCCCAGGTCACTCATTACCCCGGACTTTAATACTCGATCCGCACGTCACCCTTCGGCACGCTGCAGCAAGACAGGATGAACCCTTCGGCTTCGTCTTCCTCGGTAATCCCGCCGTTGTGTTCCATTTCCACTTCGCCGGCAAGCTTCATTACCTTGCAGGTACCGCAGATACCCATGCCGCAGGCCTTGGGGATCATCAGGCCCAGTTTGGCGGCAGCGGCGTGGACGGTTTCGCCCGGGGCCACGCGGATGCTCTTGCCGGAGGCGGTGAATTCCACCTGGTGCAGATCCGCCGCATCGACTTCCGGCGCGTCCGCTGCTTGCTCGGCTTGTTCCACCGCGTCGGCACGAGCTTCCGGCGGCGTGGCGCCGAAGGATTCTTCGTGATAACGCTTCATGTCAAAGCCCGCCGCCTCGAGCATGCGCTTGACCGCATTCATGTATGGGGTCGGGCCGCAGCAGAAGACTTCACGGTCGAGGAAGTCCGGCGCCATCAATTCGAGCATCTTGTGATTCAGGTAACCGCGATAACCGGCCCACGGCTCGCCCAGACCGTGCTTCTCGCAAATCAGGTGCAGGCTGAAGTTATCGATCCGCGACGCCATGTGCTCCAGCTCGCGATGGTAAATGATGTCTTTGGGCGAGCGGGCGCTGTGGATAAACACCATGTCGACGTTGCCGTTGGTGTCATAGAACCAGCGGGCCATGGACATGCACGGCGTGATGCCGACGCCGCCGCTGAGGTAGAGCACTTTCGGCGCCGGGAAGTCCATGGCATTGAACAACCCGACCGGCCCGTGCACCGCCAGCTCCTGGCCTTCGTGCAGGGTGTCGTGCAGCCAGTTGGAAACCTTGCCGCCCGGCACGCGCTTGATGGTCACCGAAAAGCTGTACGGCACCGAGGGCGAACTGGAAATGGTGTAGGAGCGCATGATCGGCACGCCGTCGATTTCCAGCTCCAGGGTGACGAACTGCCCGGGCTTGAAGAAGAACAGGATCGGCTGGTCGGCCATAAAGCAGAAGGTGCGCACATCCCAGGTTTCCTGGATGACTTTGACGCAACGGACAATATGTCGACCATTGGCCCAGGTCTGGGTGGTTACCGGGTTCAGGAAGTTGTTGGACATGCTGATCTCCACGGCCGACTACCGGCCTTTATGGTGGCGATTCTGCGTATAGAGCAGCCCCGCCATTTACCTATCTGCGACATTGACATACTTATCGCGACCAGCCCCCAATTACCGGGGGTTGCGCGTCGGGAACAGATTGGGGCATGTCGCCCATGGATAAGGTTGTGGTGCGCGCCGGCCCCACACTCGCCCCATACCAAGACATAATCTTTACACCTTGCGTAGCAAACCTGATTAGCCACTTTCGCCGGCCACACAGAATGGCCTTGAGGATTAAACGATGGACGTCACCACTACCCTGAGCCTGGGCGATCCACTGGAACCCGCACGCAAGGCCACTGCGCAGATGCTGCAAGAGCGCGAGCGCACTTTCTCGCTGCCGCAGCCGTTTTACTCTGACGAGCGGCTGTTTGATATCGACATGCAGGAAATCTTCCAGAAAGAGTGGTTGATCGCTGGCATGACCTGCGAGATCCCGACCAAGGGCAACTACCTGACCCTGCAGGTCGGCAAGAACCCGATCATCGTGATTCGCGGCGCCGACGGCGTGGTGCATGCGTTCCACAACGTCTGCCGCCATCGTGGTTCACGCCTGTGCACCAGTGAAAAAGGCAAAGTCGCCAAACTGGTCTGCCACTACCACCAGTGGACGTATGAACTGGACGGTCGCCTGCTGTTCGCCGGCACCGAAATGGGCGCCGACTTCGACATGAAGCAGTACGGCCTCAAGCCGGTAAACGTGAAAACCGCTGGCGGTTACATCTTCATCAGCCTGGCGGAAAACCCGCCAGCCATCGATGACTTCCTGTCGACGCTCAGCCATTACATGGAACCGTACGACATGGAGAACACCAAGGTGGCGGTGCAAACCACCTTGATGGAAAAGGCCAACTGGAAACTGGTGCTGGAAAACAACCGCGAGTGCTACCACTGCAACGCGTCGCACCCGGAATTGCTGAAAACCCTGTTGGAATGGGACGACGTCACCGACCCCCGTGCCGACCAGGCCTTCAAGGACCACGTAGCCGCTTCCGCCGCTGCCTGGGAAGCCGAGAAGATCCCTTACGCCCACGCCAGTTTCGGCCTGCGTAACCGTATCGTGCGCATGCCGCTGCTCAAGGGCACCGTATCGATGACCATGGACGGCAAACAGGGCTGCGCCAAACTGATGGGCCGCATC
Source organism: Pseudomonas sp. GW822-FHT07A10 (assembly GCF_058798795.1). NCBI lineage: Bacteria > Pseudomonadati > Pseudomonadota > Gammaproteobacteria > Pseudomonadales > Pseudomonadaceae > Pseudomonas > Pseudomonas sp. GW822-FHT07A10. Next base: position 584,595 of record NZ_JBXAKV010000002.1, on the reverse strand, counting down.
AAGAACCCGGACCTGGGCTCGATGCGCATCCTGCACCTGCCGCACTCGTGGAACCACTGCATGGGCGACCACATCATCGTGTTCACCGTGTGGCCGATCAGCGCCCAGGAAACCATGGTTACCACCAAGTGGATCGTCCACAAGGACGCGGTCGAAGGCGTGGACTATGACGTGGAGCGCATGCGCCAGGTCTGGGATGCGACCAACGACCAGGACCGTCGCCTGGCCGAAGAGAACCAGCGCGGGATCAACTCCACCGCGTACCAGCCAGGGCCTTACTCCAAGACCTATGAGTTCGGCGTGGTGAACTTCGTGGACTGGTACAGCGAGCGGATGCTGAACAACCTGGGGGCCGAGCCTGCGCCTTACCTCAAAGGTGTTCCGGTTCAGGGTTAATCGAAATCGGATCGTTCCCACGCTAGGCATGGGAACGATCCTTCCTCGCTAATTTGAAGACCACCGCACCGAACCATCCTCGCCAATAAACGTCTCTTCGATGTTCTCCCCCACCAGCCGCACCTTCACATAACCGTTCAACACCCGATCCGGGTACGCCTCATCCCGCGCATTTTGCGTTTCCGACCACAGCACCCCCGGATGCCCGTTCAGCTCGCTGGCATTGCCATAGGGAATCGCCCCGTGCCCGGCGCAACGTGCATGCAAGCCACCTTGAGTGGCATAGCAGATGCCGTTATGCAAATGCCCCCAATACCAGTAATCCGGCTCGCGCCCCAAGGCATCGCAGACCGGCTTGTACAGCGCGGTCTTGTCACGCCCGGTAATGTCAAAGCCCTGGTGATGACTGAGCACCATGATCTTCTTGCGTTTGGGCAAGTCTTTCATCCAGTCGATCTGCTGCTTGTTCAGCGCACCGTCCATGTACAGGTTAATCGGATCCGAGGCATAAGCCGTGTCGAGCCCGATCACCAGCCAGTCATCGTTGTACAACGCAAAATAACTGGTGCCCTGTTGCGCTGGGAAACGCTTGGCCAGTTCCTTGAAGTAGCCATGGGCGCCGCTGTACATCTCATGGTTGGAGTTGAGGGTGAACGAGCCCTGCTTGCCCATCGGCCAGCCGACCATGTCGACGTCTTCCTGGGAGCGGGTGCCGGCGTAATACACATCCCCCAGATGAATGGTGAAGTCAGCCTGGGCCAGTTGCATCTGATTGGCCACCGCCACCGCCGGGGCATGACTGTCGAACGGCCCGGTGCCCCAGTCGCCGGCAATGGCCAGGGTCACGTCACTGTCCATGCGCATCAACGCCGGATTGGTGGCGAACGGTGCGTGATGCCGCAGGTTCTCGATCCACTTGAGCAGCGCTTCGCTCCACAACAGATCCAGCAGCTCCCATTTGCGACAACCGAGCAGGCTGCCGTCCTTGAGCACTTGGGTTTGCAGCTCGTCTACCGATTGCGGCAAGGGGCTGGCGTTGCCGATGTGCAGGATCGACAAACCGTGGGACAACTCCCACGGCACACTCGGTTGATCGTCCGGCAAGTCGCCGTGCTTGAGCACGTATTGCGCCTGATCGTGCCCCCGTTGCAGCAGCGCGACGATGGCCTGGTACTCCTCGGGTTCAAGCTCGCTGACAAGCTTCTTCCAGGCCATTTCCAGGCGGGTGAACAAGCCGTGCAAACGCAGCTTGACCTTGTCGTACTCGTGTTCCCAATGACTGACCAATGACATGTCGCCTTCCTCCATCCGTAGTGGAATCACAGGGTTTTCATGAACTCGATGAGCGCCCGCTTATCGAGTTCCGACAACTGCGTGCCGTACAGGTGGCCACTGTTGTGGTTGCCCTCCAGGCGCGTGTCGTATTTGAAGTCCGCCGAGGCTTTCACCTGCTCGCCACTGGTGACGAAGCCGACCTTGTCCTTGTCGTAAATGTCGGAACCGGTGAAGAACACCTGCGGCCGCAGTTCCGGCGGTTGCAGCAAATCCCACAGGGTCGGCACCGAGCCGTTGTGCAAGTATGGCGCGCGCAACCAGATGCCGTCGGTGGGCGTGTTGCTATAGCTCTGGGTCTTGCGGTAGGCACCAAAGTCGAACGGCGGTTTCTTGAAGCCGTGGAAAGCCGTCACTAAACCAGTGGTGAACGAGTTCAGCCGATGGGGATCGGTGCCCAGTTCATCAATCGTGGTGGTGACCTGACCGGTGTCGGTGCGACCGAAGTCATGGCAACTGGCGCAATTTTTTTCCCAGACCGGCTTACCCCGGGCGACCTTGGCCTGATCCAGCGCGAACGGCCAGGCCGGTGCCTTGTGGCCCAGCAGCCAATTGGTCACCCGGTTGAAACTGTCCGGCAGCACCGACTCCGGCGTCGCGCCCACGGCCATGGCCGCCGCGTAGTTGCGCTCATGGATATCGTTGTTGTTGCCGTCCCAGTGCAGGTACAGCGACTCCCGGGGTTTCTGGTTCCAGACTTGCGGCAAGTCGACGGTGCCGATGGTCGAGTCATCCGGGAAGCCGAACACCACCATTTTCGTCGGGTTGAAGGTGTCGGTGCGCCCCGGCCCTTGCGGTGCGCGCAGTTGCTGCCAGGCGTAGGCCTGTTTCTGTTTGATCAGCGCGCTAGTGGCCATCGGGATGATCAGATAACGGTTGTACAGGCGCTCGAAAAACCCGAGCTGGAACTTGCTGTTGATCGCAGTCATCACCGCATCAGGCGTAAATTTCGGGTCGCTCGCGCAATCGTAGGCGAACCACTGGAAGGCCTGCAGTTGCAGGGTATTGGCCGGCGCGGAAGCCACCGGGGTAGCAACGTCGCTGGCATTGGCGCGGTAGGAGCCGGTGTGGCACAAGGCGCAATTGGGCTCCACGGTCGGGTAGCCGATCTGCCGCTTGGCCATGCCGATCGGCAGGTCCTTGCCGTTCTCGTAGAGGAAACCGAACACTTCGTAACCGCCGGGCTTCGGCAGTTTCTCCGGGCACATCTGCGGCAACACGGCGAACAGGTAATAGGGAATCCGTGCTTCGATGCCCAGGCCGATGGCGGCGTATTTGTAGTGGTCTTCGTCAGAAGCGTATTGCTCGGCCGGCACCACTCGCAGCATCTGGTACCAGGTTTCGTAGCCGATAAACCCCAGCGCCAGCACCACGACCAGCGTGGCGACCTTGAAGCTGTGCCGCCGCCAGCGTCGCGCCCACGCTGCGCACCAATCACGCCAGCCATCGCGAAGCAGGGCGAACGGCCGATTGGCCGGCGCGCTGCCCAGGTACAGCAGAATCCCGAGGATCAGGAACATGCCCAGATCGCCCAGCAGCATCGGCACGAACACCTGAGCCTGGTTGCTGGTGTTGATCAGGTAGATCCAGAACGCCACGGCGACCAACCGCGACAATACGCACAGCCACGAATGCACCACGTATTTGGGGGCATTGAAGCCTGACGGCATGTAAAAAAGGCTGATCCCCACCAGCAACATGCCGGCGTTCTCCAGCCAAGGATCGGAGAGCTGCGGAGGCATCCCGAGCATCGAGGTCAGCAACGCCGGCGCAAACAGCGCCGGAATCGCGAAGACCATGTTCATTGCGATGCCTATCCAGATGAAGCGTTGAAACCAGCGGATGTAACTGTCCATGGCATCCATTTCCTTGTAGTCGCCAATCCCAAGTCAGCACACGGCTATTGTGGCGAGGGAGCTTGCTCGCGCTCGGCTGCGAAGCAGTCGTGAAACATGCAATCGCAATGTTCCTGAATGACCGCATTTGCCGATTTGGGGCCGCTTCGCAGCCCAACGGGGGCAAGCCCCCTCGCCACAACAAGCCCCAAGCCACAGATGAGCAGTGCTAGCCGAGGGCGGTTTTCTCCAGGTGCTGCAGGATGATCGGGTACACATCGACCACCGCGTTCTTGCCGAACATGCAGTCGATATGCCCGTAGCCCGGCACCACATGCCGGCTGTAGCGTTCCGGTCCATGGACTTTGCACACGCGCTCATAGGTCTTGAGCGTGCTTTCAGGCAAGTAGCACTGGTTGTCTTCGCCGCTGATGAAACAGATCGGCATGGTCAGCCGGTCGAAGTGCGGCATATAGACATCCTGGCCCTTGAAGTCCACCAGATGGCCTTTGCGCAGGATCAGCGCCAGGTGCTCGAAGGTCTGTATGTTCGACTCGCCGAACAACTCGTGCAGGTTGTCGTGCAGGGTTTCGTTGAGCGTGTCGTGGCGGTACAGCGACGCGTACATGAAGGTGATGCGGTGGCACACCGGGTTGGTGCAGTAGCCTTGAGCCTCGATGCGGGCGTAGATGTTGAGGGCCTTGTCGTAGAGTTTGTTGAACCAGCTCTCCTTGTTGTCGGCATACGCGGTGAGGGATTTGATGCCGATGGCGTCGAGCATCCCCGGCAAATGCAGACCGGCCTTCAGCCCTGTTGCCGTGGCGACCACCGTGTCCGCAGCGATCTGCGAACAGACCACCGAGCGCACGCCCTGCAAACCGGCCAGCAGCGACATGAAGAAGGTCGTCGCGCCGTAGCAATGCACCACGCACTGCACGTCAGCGGCGAGGGTTGCCTGCTGGATATGCTCGATGGCGGCCTTGAAGTCGTACTGGGCAATCTGGTCGCCGTTCCATTCATGTTTGCTGGCCGGCAGCAGGATGCTGACCCGGAAATCCAGGAGCCAGACGTCATACTCGTGCTTGCACAGGTATTCCAGCAGGTTGGTCTGGATGGTGTCGGTAGAGAAAATATTCGAGCCCACCCCCAAACCATGCACCAGCATCACCGGCCCCTTGCTGCCGCCCTGATAACGGGTCAGGCGGAGCTGGACGCTGTCTTCGGTCTGGAAGAACTGCACGCTTGGCGTCGGCGCATCCAGCGGCCGTTTCTGCCGGGGCGGCGCATCGGGGTTGAAGTAGATGTCGCCCGCGAACACCCCGCCATAGCTCTCCCACAAGATGCCGGCGAAGAACTTGCCGAACCGCGCCAGCCCCTCAATGCGTTCGCGTTCGTTGCGCGCGTTGAGCACCTTCATGGTGGTCATCTGCTTGGCGAAATCGGCCGGCTCGATGTGCATCACCCCCGAGCCGATCACCTCGCCTGTCTTGTCCGGCCCGCGATACAGCGTCACGTAGAGCGTACTGGTGTCGTGCCAGACGTTAAGCACGCCGTTGTCTTCGGGCACGGTCTTGAATGCGCTGAAGTAATAATCGCTGCCGTCCTCAGCGGTCAGCTTCATGTCGTAATTCATGTGCCGCACGCCAACCTGTTCCTGATACTCCTCGAACAGATTGAACACGCCGTTGCTGGCAGTCAGCGGCTCTGGCGACAGGCCCGGCGCATCCAGGGTGCCGACCAGTGTCGCGGCATGTTCCGGCTCCTTGATCATGCGATTGAGGTCGTTGGCGGTGATGGTCAGGGTGAACTCGATCGGCGAGTTATCCGACTTGCCGCGTTTGGCCGCCGCTTCGTAGAGCTTGAGATCGGTGCCCTGGGGCTGGGTGAAATCTTTGGAGAAATAGCCCTTCATCGTTTCGGTGAACTGCACGCCGAGGGTCGGTGCCACCACCGGTTTGCGCGGTGCCGAGGGCAACGTGTAGTCGATGTGCCAACCACGATCGGCCGCCAGCAGCCCCATGTTGCGCTCGCTCACGGCGGAGATGGTCAGCAACGGATTGACCGCCAGTGAGGTCGGGATCACCGCGCCGTCGGCCACGTACAGCCCGGCATAGACATCGGTGCCGCTGACGCCGCTGAACACCTGGCCCTTGTGGTTGACCACGCCTTGCGTCGCATCCTCGCCCATCACACAACCGCCCAATGGGTGCACGGAAACGATGCTGTGTTTGAGCAGCTCGGTCCAGATCGGGTTCTCGACCCAGATCCCGCCCAAGGCCTTGGTGCTCTGGTGCAAGCGCTCGTTGCCGATCTTGACGTTTTCCTGCTCGCCAACGCCCGGCCAGTCGATGCGCAACTGATCCTTGCTGTCGAGCACCATGCGGCCCTTGCCATCGTCGTGGCTCATGATCAGGTAGGTTTGCATGTTGTGCAGGGCGCCGTGGTACGGGCCACGCAGGAAACTTTCGGCTTCGCGCTCGGCGTACTTGAGCTTGCCGGTGAAGCTGTCATCGGTGGGTTTGCCGATCAACCCGGCGAATGTGGCCATGCTCGGCACCATGGGCCGGCCGAGTGCGCCGGGAATCGAGCCTTCTTCAATGACCATGCGGCTGCGCCAGTCGCCTTCGGTGCGCATGTCGATGATCGAGGTGATGCACGGGCCGACCGGTTTCATTTCCGAGGCTGGATGGGCACCGAAACCGATGCCGTTGATCGTTTCATCGCAGTTGTGGCCAAAACCGAGGATGTCGCCGTTGCCGCTCATGTTTTCGCCAAGCTGATTGGACGTCGACAGGCCTTTGTCCCGAGAGCGCAGGAGGATTTCGGTGGAACCCAGGGTGCCGGCCGACACCACGACAATGTCCGCCTTGACGAACAGCGTCGGCGCGGAGAATTTCTCGCGGCCGCTGTCCAGGTATTGGAAGTGCACGATCCAGCCATCGCCGTCGCGCTCCAGATGCCGGACCTCGGCCTGGCAGAAAATCTCTGCGCCGTGGTTGCAGGCATCCGGCAGGTAATTCATCAACGTGGTGTTCTTGGCCTTGTTGTTACAGCCCGAAACGCAGTCGCCGCAGTGGTTGCACGGCAATTGCTCGACGCCGACGTGGTTGAGGTTGTTCGGCAGCTTGTCGAAGGTCACGTTGATCGGCGGCTTGTAGAAGTGTGCGCCTTGCTTGAGGTAATCGGCGGACTTCTGGTTAGCCTCGAGTTTGGGCAAGGTCGGAGCGGTTTTCGGATAGGGATTGGGCTTGAGCATCTCCCGAGCCCGGGCGTAACCGTCCTTGAGCAGCGTGTCGCGATGTTCACGCACCGCCAGCGGCCAGCGCGGATCGTCGAATACACCGGGTTCCGGTTCCAGCGCGACGTTGGCGTTGATCAGCGACGTGCCACCCAGACCGCATCCGACCACTACGTTCTGCTGGGCGTTGACGTGCAGGTCGAACAGCCCGGTGCGCGAGCCGATGTGCCCGTCCGGGTCATGCACTTGTAGCTCTTCAGTGGCCGCCAGCATCGTATTGGGGTATTCGCCGGGCTGGATTTCCCGGCCTCGCTCCAGCAGGCATACCCGCTTGCCGGCCCGAGACAGACGCGACGCCGCGATCCCGCCGCCGTAGCCGGAGCCAATGACGATCACGTCGTAATGTTCCTTGATATCGCTGATGGGCGTGGCGATCCGTGTCATGGGTCATTTCCTCTCAGGCAGATGGAGCAACTCTGCGGTTGCCTGCAATCGATAGACGAACAAACGCCTGGTCACCGGGCACGGTCGGGCCTCAATGGCAGCGGCGTAATGGCATAAGGGGGCCAGGTGCTATAGACGAGCGCGCTGATTGGCGGCGCGACGATGAATCCGCTTGTGCAACGAGGTGGCGGATGTCGGAACACAGGTCACGCAGGGGCTGGGGTGCGAATGTGGCTGCGAGCGATGTGGCTGGCTATCCATCACGCGTTCTCCCTGAACCAGATGTGGATAAGTGACAGTTGTCCTTATGCGATGAGAGTGAAGACAGGCGACAGATCGAAGTCAAGGAAGTGCCTTAGAACTGTATGAAATCTGATCTATCGCGTTCCGGCCTATACGGGCCGTGGCTTACAGGGTTCAGCGAACAAGTTATCCACATCTCCACCCACAGCAAATGGGGACAACTGTGGGTGACAGGTTAAATCTATTCACAAAAACCGAAGAAAAACCGTGACTTATCCAGAAGCAGGGTTTTAGCCAGACACTGGTTGTTTTTTAATCAGAAGCTTGCAGGCCATGTTTTACATAGCGTACAGGGGATGGCGAACACCTTATCCACAGAAGCACCAACAGACTTTGGGGGCAACTTTTCGGGTTCTGTGGAAAACCGCTGAAACCCGCGAGAATTCGGGGTTTGCGGGAGGATTAGTGGGGGAAAACGTCGAATTGGACAATATTTGATCAACCTACTGAAAGCCGCGATCCATATGGGCTGTAGCGATGGGCGAACATGTTATCCACAGAAGCGCCAACAGAGATTGGGGGCAAGTGTCGGCCAGTGAGCGAGCTTATTCTGTGGAAAAAGCCCGAAAAAACCGTGGCTTAGGCTGGTTGTTTTTTGTACGGAGGGCTGTAGGGCTTGATTGGCATGGGGTGTAGCGAGGGGCGAACATGTTATCCACAGAAGCGCTAACAGGGATTGTGGGTAACCCAGATACTTGCCCCGCATCTACGGTATCGGGAGTACATATCCATTTCTGCGGTAACGGCTACTTAGGGTTCCGCCCTTACGGCGGGTCACTTTGGAAAAGCCCCAAAGTAACCAAAGGGCTCTTGCCCCTTTCGTTCGGTGCCTCGCCTAGGCTCGGCATGCCCTCGCTCCGGTCCTGCTCCGTGGGCCCGCCGCCATCGGCCATCCATGGCCGGGGGCGGCTAACCCGGCATCCATGCCGGGTTGCCCACTGCGCAGAACCTCCACTCGGCCTCTCGAGGGGGCGGTGCGTCAAAATCAAAAGCAAGGCGGCCTACCGGCCGGCCTGATCTCACGTGCACACATTTCCCTGTAGGAGCTGTCGAGCGAAGCGAGGCTGCGATCTTTTGATCTTGCTGTGGCTTCTGCTTTGGCTTTGGATCTGCCGCCCCTTTCCCAGAGGCCGAACGCAGGCGTTGCGCAGGGGGCACCGCGGCAAGGATGCCGCGGTAGCCGCCCCCGGCCATGGATGGCCGATGGCGGCGGGCCCCCGGAGCAATGCCGGAGTGAGGGCATGCCGAGCCTAGGCGAGGCACCGAATGGAGGGGCAAAAGCGCTTTGGTTACTTTCGCCTGGGCCGGCATTCCGGCTTTTCGAAAGTGACTCGCTGTAAAAGCGAAACCGCCAGCCGCCGTGACCGCAGAAACGGATATGTACTCCATCAAAAACGGGAGGCCCCTAAGGCCGATGCATGAGATAGGCATCACCCGTCACCCGAATCAACGGATGAGGAACAACCTGACAGGTTTTGACGATCCCAAAACCATGGCGCTCATAAAAACGCCGAGCCCCGGTATTCGCCGCATAGTCGATCAGGCTCAGGCCGTTGAGTTCCAGTTGATCGGCGCGATGTTGAGCGTGCTCCAGAAAGCGCACACCCAGCCCCTTGTTTCGCCACCCCTCATGCAGGGCCAGGCTCGAAATATAGAGGGTATCGGGGACTTCCATGTCGGCGTAAGGCGCCAGCACCGGATCGGTCACGGGAGCTGCCAATGGATCGTGACGCATCACATAGCTGTGCATCATGCCGATGACCTGTCCGTCAGCCTCTGCGACAAGGCAGTTCTGATAGGAGAAATCGACATCTTCACGGGCGTAACGAACGGCCCCCACTTCCAGCAGATCCTGCCCGGGCTCCGCCAGCTGGCTCCAGATGTAATCCGAAGCACCCTCTGACGAAATCTGGAACAAACGAGCAATCTCTCGCGCATCCGTGCGCAATGCCGGACGAAATTCAACTTCCATTGGTGTAACTCCCCAGAATACGAGCGACCTTCTTAGCGTGCAGGTTGATGCGTCACAACCGGCCAGGCCAACGGTTTTATGACCGGTTGTTGCCGTCGCTCAACCCTGACGAACCACGCCTTCTTCAATCAGCAACTTGAGGATGGCTTCAGCGCCCGCCTGCGCGGTCACGCCCTTGAGCACTTGCCCACCGCCGCCACTGGCCTTGGCCGTCGCGGCCTTCATGCGGTCGGCACCGCTCTTGGCCTTGATCACTTTCAGGCGCTTGGGTCGTGGCTTTGCCGGTTGCAGCGTGGCCACTGCCAGAAGTTCATCGTCGACCACTTCAACTTCATCTGCCTGCAATACCCCGCGTCGCGCCGGACCGTAGGCACTTTGCCGAGGCTTGGGCGCTGCGTTATCCACAGTCGCCAGAAACGGCAGGCGCACTTTCAAGCGACGGCGCTGACCGCGCGGCAAGGCCTGCAGAACCAGCGCCGAACCACCGTCGATGGATTCGACTTGCGCCAAACCCACTACCAGCGGCCAGCCGAGACTTTCGGCCAGCAGGAACGGCAACATGCCCGAGCCTTCACCGGTTTCCGCCTGGCTGCCGGTCAACACCACCTGCGCCCCGGCGTCACGCAAATAGTCGGTCAACGCTGGCAGCGCATCTGCGCCGACCGGTTGTTCCAGCACATGCAACTGTTCCAGGCCCATGCCCAGATAGGCACGCAGCGCCGGTTCCGCAACGTCGCCGGCGTGCAGCACTTGCAGGTTATCCCCAGCCAGCTGCAGACCCAGCTCAACGGCCCGCGCGTCCTGCTCGGCGCGGCGTGGCCGGCCGGAGGTCGGGTGGGCGCCGATGGACACCAGGCTGATGATTTTCGTGCTCATAACCCTTTCCTTCCCTTAAGCCGCATCGCGCTTGGCGTCGTTGCGGTAAGCCTCTACCGCATCGATCAAGGCTTGAAGAATCTCGGCGCTCTCGCCGATCACCGACAGGTCGGCCCGTTTGATCATGTCGCAACCCGGATCAAGGTTGATCGCCACCACCTTGTCGCAGGCACCGATGCCTTGCAGGTGCTGGATCGCCCCGGAAATCCCCACCGCCACGTAAACCCGCGCGGTTACCCAGGTGCCAGACGCGCCAACCTGACGATCGCGCGCCATGAAACCATCGTCCACCGCCACCCGCGACGCACCTTCGGTCGCGCCCAACGCTTCGGCCGTCCTGTGGAAAAGTCCCCAGTCCTTGACCCCGTTGCCGCCAGAAAAGATGAACTCGGCTTCGGCCATCGGAATCGCCGCCGGGTCCACCGCCACCGCGCCCAGATCTTCGATCCGCGACAAGCTGCGAGCGACCGTTGTGGATAACTCCACCGGCAACGCTTCGTGACGGGTTTCGCTGACCGGTTCGGCGCATTCGGCAGCCGCCAGAATCAAGCGGGCCACCGGCCGCGCAAGGTCCTGCAAACCGGCACCGGCACGGCCGATGCACTCCTGATCCTTGACCTGCCAGACCCGTGTGGCCGGACGTTCGCCCAGTGCGGCAGCAAAGCGTCGACCCAGTTCGCCGCCACCACTGCGGCTGTCCGGCAGCAGCCAGTGACGCGGGCTGAACTGGTTATCCACAGCCCGCAGGCCCTGGACGCGTTGTTCCGGTGCATAACCGCTGAATTCGTCGCCTTCCAGTACCAGCAAGCGGTCAACGCCCGCCGTGGCGAAGGCGTTTTCCTTGTGCTCACCGAAGACCACCGCCAGTACCGCGCCGTCCTTGCCGGCCAACTGATGGGCCAGGCCGAGCAAATCGCGGTCGTGGCTGCTCAAGCGACCGCCGACCATATCCGGCACCACGCTGATGTAGAACGCGGGTGCAGCCACTTGATGCAGCGGCAATTGCACTTCAACCGCGGCCGAGCGTTTCGTCGCCCCGCCCTGCTGAGCGCCACTGCGGTCGATCCGTTTGATCCCGTTGGGACCAATAAAGCCGATCCCGTGGGGATTCTTGCGGATGACGCCGTTAGGCCCCATCCAGCTGTGTTGCACCGGTTGCATGGCCGCGTGCAGCGGGTGCAGACGGTTGCGGGCGATCCATTCAGCGCGAGGGTCGCGGCGGATAATGTCGCTCATCAATGCACCTCCGCAGGTTCACGTTTGGCCGGTGCCGAAGGCTTTCCCGGCGCGGCGTCTTCAAGCAGCGCATCAGCCACCAGTTCGGCGATGTCCTTGATCAACGGCCGTGGTTCGACCACGCCTTCAAGCATCGCGGTGCACTGTGGACAACCCACGGCCACCAGTTCGGCGCCGGTTTCGCGGATGTCTTCCATACGCATGTCAGGGATCCGTTGCTTGCCCGGAATGTCGGTGATCGGCGCACCGCCACCACCGCCGCAGCAGCGCGAACGGAATCCGGAACGTTGCATTTCCTTGATCTCGATGCCCAGGGCGCGCAGCACTTCGCGTGGCGCCTCGTATTCGCCGTTGTAGCGGCCGAGGTAGCACGGGTCGTGATAAGTCACGCTGTTGCCTTTGTGCTGACCGAGGTTCAGTGCGCCTTCGCCAATGATCTCCGCCATGTAAGTGCTGTGGTGCTGCACGAGGTAGTTGCCATCGAAGGCGCCGTACTCGTTTTTCAGCACATGGAAGCTGTGCGGGTCACAGGTGACGATGCGGTTGAAGCGGTATTTGGCCAAGGTCTGGATGTTGCGTTTGGCCAACAGCTGGAACGTCGCCTCGTCGCCCAGACGCCGGGCCACGTCACCGCTGTCGCGCTCTTCAAGGCCCAGCACTGCGAAGTCGACCTTGGCCGCTTTCAGCACTTTGACGAAGGCACGCAGGGTGCGCTGGTTGCGCATGTCGAAGGCACCGTCGCCGACCCAGAACAGCACGTCGGTGGATTTCTTCTCGCTGAGCAGGCTCAGGTTCAAATCCGCCGCCCAGTTCATCCGCCCGCCCGGCGCGAAGCCGCCAGGGTTGTCGGTGGCGATCAGGTTTTCCAGGACTTCAGCGCCCTTGTTCGGGGTCGCGCCTTTTTCCAGGGTCAGATGGCGGCGCATGTCGACGATGGCATCGACGTGCTCGATCATCATCGGGCATTCCTCGACGCAGGCACGGCAGGTGGTGCAGGACCACAGGGTTTCAGCGTCCACCAGACCGTTGACGATCGGTTGATGCGGATTACCGGCGTGCTCACCGATCGGCTTGCCTGGGTAAGGGCTGCCGGCAAACTTGGCATCCGTACCACCGGCCAGGCCGACGACCATGTCCTGAATCAGTTTTTTCGGGTTCAGCGGCTGGCCGGCGGCGAACGCCGGGCACGCAGCTTCACATTTACCGCACTGCACGCAGGCGTCGAAGCCGAGCAGTTGGTTCCAGGTGAAATCCTTGGGTTTTTCCACACCCAGTGGCGCGGTCGGGTCGTTCAGATCCAGCGGCTTCAAGCCGGTGGAACGACCGCCGCCAAACCGTTCGGAGCGACGGTGCCAAGCCAGGTGCAAGGCACCGGCGAAGGCGTGCTTCATCGGCCCGCCCCAGGTCATGCCGAAGAACAGTTCCGACACGCCCCACAGCACACCGACGCCGAGAATCGCCGCCAGTACCCAGCCACCGAAGTTTTCCGGAAGGATGCCCGCCACCGGCAGGGTCAACAGGAAGAACGACGCCGAGAACGCCAGCAGGCTTTTCGGCAGGCGCATCCACGGACCTTTGGACAACCGAGCCGGCGGGTTGCGGCGGCGCAGGAAGACAAAGATCGCACCGACGAACATCACTGCCGTCATCAACAGCAGTGCATAACCGAGAATGCGGTTATGCAGGCCGAAACCGTGAACCAGAATCGCCAGCACAATGGACGCCACCGCACCACCGGCCGTGGCGACGTGAGTATTGGCGATGTATTTGTCCCGCGCGACGACGTGGTGCAAATCGACCATGTAACGCTTGGGCATGGCGAACAGACCGCCGATCAGGTCGACTTTCGAAGCCCGGCCCTGACGCCACATAGCCACCCGCCGCAACGCGCCCAGGACAGCCAGGCCCAGGGCAGCGAACAACAGGATTGGAAGAAGGGTGTTCAACATGTGGAGCTCCCAAAGACCGCAGGGTCTTGCAGGCCAAACTACCTGGATGCCTTGCTCGATTACCTGTAGGAGCGAGGCTTGCCCGCGAAGGCGCTGTGTCATTCAGAAATGATGTTGACTGACACACCGCCTTCGCGGGCAAGCCTCGCCCCCACAGGGTTATCCACAAGCTCTTAGAAATCCTTGCACAACCGCAGCGCGTCGTAGATCGCCGCGTGAGTGTTGCGCTGGGCCACGCAGTCACCGATGCGGAACAGCAAGTAGCCGTCGCCCGCCTGGCTCAGCGAAGGTTGTGGCTTGATCGCGAACAGGGCTTCGATGTCCATCTGGCCTTTGTTGCGCGAGCCTTCCTTCATGGCGTAGTAGATTTCTTCGTCCGGACGCACGCCGTTCTCGACGACCACCTGGTCAACCACCCGCTCCTCTTTGGCGCCGGTGTATTCGTTTTCCAGTACCGCCACCAGCTTGTCGCCTTCGCGATAGACCTTTTCCAGCATCATGTCGCCGGTCATGATCACTTCTTTCGGGTACATGCTGCGGTAGTAAGTCGGGAACGACGTACCGCCGATGGCCACGCCCGGCTTGATGTCGTCAGTGACGATCTCGACCTGGCTGCCTTTGTCGGCGAGGAAGTCGGCTGTCGACATCCCGGTGAACTCGCAAATGGTGTCGTAGACCAGCACGTTCTTGCCCGGCGCCACTTTGCCGTCGAGGATGTCCCAGCTGCTGACCACCAGGCCTTCAGCCGCACCCCAGTGCTCGTTCTGCTCCAGGAATGGATGGCCGCCAACGGCAAGCACCACGACGTCCGGACGCAGGTCGAGAATGGTCGCCGCATCCGCCGCCACGCCCAGGCGCAGGTCGACTTTCAAACGCGCCAGTTCCAGCTGGAACCAACGGGTGATACCGGCGATCTGGTCCCGTTGCGGGGCTTTCGAGGCGGTGGTGATCTGCCCGCCGATGAATTCTTTCTTCTCGAACAGGGTCACGTCGTGGCCACGTTCAGCGGATACACGAGCAGCTTCCATCCCGGCAGGGCCGGCACCAACGACCACAACTTTGCGCTTCGGCCCGGTGGATTTCTCGATGATGTGCGGCACGCCCATGTATTCACGGGAGGTCGCGGCGTTCTGGATGCACAAGACGTCCAGGCCCTGGTACTGACGGTCGATGCAGTAGTTGGCGCCCACGCACTGTTTGATCTGGTCGACCTGGCCCATCTTGATCTTGGCGATCAGGTGCGGGTCGGCGATGTGAGCGCGGGTCATGCCGACCATGTCGACGTAACCGCCTTCCAGAATACGGGTTGCCTGGTTCGGGTCCTTGATGTTCTGCGCGTGCAGCACAGGAGCCTTCACCACTTCCTTGATACCGGCGGCCAGGTGCAGGAACGGCTCCGGTGGATAACTCATGTTCGGAATAACGTTGGCCAGGGTGTTGTGAGTGTCGCAACCCGAGCCCACGACACCGATGAAGTCGATCATGCCGGTGTCGTCGTAGTACTTGGCGATCTGCTTCATGTCCTCATGGCTCAGGCCATCAGGGTGGAATTCGTCACCACAGATACGGATACCAACGCAGAAGTCCGGACCGACTTCCTTGCGCACAGCCTTGATCACTTCCAGGCCGAAACGCATGCGGTTCTCGAAGCTGCCGCCCCATTCGTCGGTACGCTTGTTGACCCGCGGGCTCCAGAACTGGTCGATCATGTGCTGGTGCACGGCAGACAGCTCGACGCCATCCAGGCCACCGGCCTTGGCACGCGCCGCGGCGCTGGCGTAGTTGCCGATCACCCGCCAGATTTCTTCCGGCTCGATGGTTTTGCAGGTCGCGCGGTGCACCGGTTCACGGATGCCCGACGGCGACAGCAGGGTTGGCCAATGCTCACCGTCCCAGCGGGAGCGGCGCCCCATGTGGGTAATCTGGATCATGATCTTGGCGCCATGCTTGTGCATGGCATCGGCCAGATTCTGGAAGTGCGGAATAATCCGGTCGTCGGCCAGGTTGACCGACTTCCACCAGCCTTGCGGGCTGTCGATGGCCACGCTGGAGGAACCGCCGCAAATCGCCAGGCCGATCCCGCCCTTGGCTTTCTCTTCGTAATACTTGACGTACCGATCGGTGGTCATGCCGCCGTCGGTGGCGTAGACCTCAGCGTGCGCGGTGCTGAGCACGCGGTTGCGGATGGTCAGTTTGCCGATCTGGATCGGCTGGAACATTGCTTCGAAAGCCATGGCGGGTTCCTCGACTTACAACGGCTTGACGGTGAACAAACCGTCGTCGTGGCCTTCTTCGGAGCCACCGTAAACTTGTTCGGCGACGGTGCGGATCTTGCTGCCGCGAGCAGCCAGGATCTGGTCCATGGCGCCGGCGAACCAGCCAGTGAACATGTAGTCGACCTTGCGCCCGACCTTGCCGTACACGTAGACGAATGCGGAGTGTTCGAGCTTGACGCTGGCGGTGCCTTTGTCGAGGTCGATGTCCTGGATCTTGAACAGACCCCAGCCGCGCTGCGACAGGCGCTTCATGTAGTGCTCGAACACCGCGACGCCTTCCAGGCCATGGCATTCAGCTTCTTTTTCACACCAGTGCCAGGCGGACTTGTAGCCGGCCTTGTAGAGGATTTCGGCGTAGGCGTCGGCGCCCAGCACTTCCTCGATGCCCATGTGGTTGTTGACGAAGAAGTGACGCGGCACGTACAGCATCGGCAGGGCATCAGAGGTCCAGACACCGGTTTCGCTGTCGACTTCGATTGGCAATTGCGGGGCGATCTTGGCCATGGAAACTTAACTCCAGAAAATTCGTTGTGTTGCCCCCGGCACGGACGGCCGGGGGAAAGGATTCTTCAGATGCGGCGGCTTATTCGCCCCAAACGTCTTTCAAAACGTTGACCCAGTTTTCGCCCATGATCTTGCGCACCACACGCTCGGAATGGCCGCGCTTGAGCAGGGTTTCGGTCAGGTTCGGGAACTCGCCCACGGTGCGGATGCCCAGCGGGTTGATGATCTTGCCGAAGCTGGTCAGACGGCGGGCGTAGCCCTTGTCATGGGTCAGGTATTCGAAGAAGTCCTGGCCATGGCCCTGGGTGAAGTCGGTGCCGATGCCGATGGCGTCTTCGCCGACGATGTTCATGGTGTATTCAATGGCTTCGGCGTAGTCGTCGATGGTCGAATCGATACCCTTGGCCAGGAACGGCGCGAACATGGTCACGCCGACGAAACCGCCGTGATCGGCGATGAACTTCAGTTCTTCATCGGACTTGTTGCGCGGGTGCACTTTCAGGCCCGACGGCAGGCAATGGGAGTAGCAGACCGGCTTCTTGGATTCGAGGATGACTTCTTCGGAGGTCTTCGAGCCGACGTGGGACAGGTCGCACATGACACCGACGCGGTTCATCTCGGCAACGATTTCACGACCGAAACCCGACAGGCCGCCATCGCGTTCATAGCAACCGGTACCGACCAGGTTCTGGGTGTTGTAGCACATCTGCACAATACCGACGCCCAGCTGCTTGAAGACCTCGACATAGCCGATCTGGTCTTCGAAGGCATGAGCGTTCTGGAAGCCGAACAGGATGCCGGTCTTACCCTGCTCCTTGGCTTTGCGGATGTCGGCGGTGGTGCGCACCGGGATCACCAGGTCGCTGTTCTCGCGAATCAGCTTCTGACTGGCAGCGATGTTGTTGACGGTGGCCTGGAAGCCCTCCCACACCGACACGGTGCAGTTGGCCGCGGTCAGACCGCCCTTGCGCATGTCTTCGAACAGCTCACGGTTCCACTTGGCAATAATCAGGCCGTCGATAACGATGCTGTCGGCGTGTAATTCGGCTGGGCTCATCAGGCAGTCCCCTATTAACGATTCATGC
Source organism: Pseudomonas sp. GW822-FHT07A10 (assembly GCF_058798795.1). Lineage (NCBI taxonomy): Bacteria > Pseudomonadati > Pseudomonadota > Gammaproteobacteria > Pseudomonadales > Pseudomonadaceae > Pseudomonas > Pseudomonas sp. GW822-FHT07A10. The sequence continues at coordinate 567,149 of NZ_JBXAKV010000002.1, read as the reverse complement.
GCCGAATCGTGTGCCGGCGCTTTGGGGCCAGCATATGCCTGAGGGACGGTGCAGCCGGGTGCAAAAACGACAGGGGAATTGCCGAAAGCGTCAATCCGCGACAAAGGGTCGCCAACCGACGTGATTGCCTACCTGTTCAAGCCCGTTCGCATGGGCCAGAATTCGTCGCATCACCGAATGTTTCACTGAATTAAGGGCGGCGACGCAATGAAATCCATCTTCTTGGCTTTGGCACTGATAGCGACTGGCGTACAGGCGGCCGAAGGGGCCGACGACAACCCCTGTGACGCCGTCGAAAACGAAGTCCAGACCCTGGAATGCTCGGCTTACAGCAGAAACACCGCCGAACAGCTGCTGAGCGACAACTACCAAGGCCTGAACGAGCGCATGCAAACGCGCTACGGCAGTAACAAGGCGCAACTGGCCGACATCACCGCAAAAATCAAAACTGCGCAACAACAATGGCTGAAGACCCGGGATGCCGATTGCGCGGTGGAAGCGTTCCCGGCGACGAGCGGCAGCAAGGCGTTCAACATTGCGCAAAATGATTGCGTGGCGCGGATGAGTGACGAGCGGTCGGAGTTTTTGGAGTCGATTGGGCAGGAGTAAAAAGGCCACAGCGGTTGACATAAACACTTGCCAACTTGAGCTGTAAGCTGCACGTCATCAGCCAGTAAAGGGATTCAAATGAAAATCTGCGGCATCGAAATCAAAGGCAGCGAAGCAATCCTTGCCGTGGCCTCCCTCGACGATCAGGGGCTGACCCACGTCGCGCTGGCCACCAAGAAAATCGCCCTCGACGATGACGACGAAGCCGCCAACGTCAAAGTCTTTGCCGCTCAGGTGGCGTCGTTTATTCGTGAGAATTCAATCGACCGGATCGCGATCAAAAAGCGCAGCAAGAAAGGTGAGTTCGCCGGTGGGCCGACCACCTTCAAGATCGAAGGGGTTTTCCAGCTGCTGGAAAATTGCGAGGTGACGCTGCTGTCGCCGCAAACCATCAATGCGCAGAACAAAAAGTTCGACTTTGAACTGCCGGCCACGCTGAACAAGTATCAGCACGAGGCCTACAAAGCGGCCTGCTCGGCGCTGATGAAGAAGTAACGACATAAATCCCGTAGGAGGTCGGTTTCAGGCCTTCTGGCTTTGTCGGCGATCCTCCCGCGGGCACCGCTCGAATCTCGCCCGATAACTGCGGGTGAAATACGATGGCGATTCAAACCCGCAGGCGATACTCACCTCCAGCACGCTCATGTCCGTCTGGCGCAGCAGCTGCCGCGCCTTCTCCAGCCTTAATCGCAGATAGAAATTGCTCGGCGTATCGTGCAGGTGCAGGCGAAACAGGCGCTCTAGTTGACGCCGGGTCACTTTGATCGATTCCGCCAGCTCCAAAGTGCTGAGCGGCGGTTCGCTGTGCTGTTCCATCTCCCCAATGACATGCACCAGTTTCTTGTTGCTGATGCCATATCGCGTGGCGACTTCCATGCGTTGGTGGTCTTTGCGCGGGCGAATGCGCCCGAGCACGAATTGTTCGCTGACCTGGATCGCCAGTTGCGGCCCGTGGGCCTGGGCGATGAGGTCAAGCATCAGGTCGATCGAGGCGGTACCGCCGGCGGAGGTGATACGCCGTCGGTCGATCTCGAACAGTTCCTGGGTGACGCTCAGCTGTGGATAAGATTCCTTGAAGGCGTCGATGGCTTCCCAGTGCAGGGTCAGGCGATGACCGTCGAGCAGGCCGGCTTCGGCGAGGATGAAGCTGCCGGTGTCGATGGCGCCGAGCGTCACGCCTTCGTTGTCCAGGCGACGTAACCAATGCTCCAGGGCCGGGGTGGCGAACTTCAGCGGTTCGAAACCGGCGACCACCAACAGGGTTGCGCCTTTCTTCAGCGGCTCCAGCGCTGCATCGGCGTTGACCGACATGCCGTTACTGGCCAGAACCGCCCCGCCATCGGCGCTCAACACATGCCAGCGGTACAACTCGCCGCGAAAGCGATTGGCGACCCGCAGCGGCTCGATCGCCGAGATAAAACCGATCGCCGAAAAACCCGGCATCAACAAGAAGTAGAAATCCTGGGACATGGAGCGCACTCGACTGGCAGGCAACGAGAGGGCGGGAAGCGTGTGGACGTTGATACGCCACTTGCAAGCAGCATTCAAGTGCACAGGTCGCCGCAGTGCAAGAGCTGGTCGCCGCAGTGCGTTTCCACGGGGGCTTTGCTGCGTAACTTGGCATCACCGGCGCATCAGACACCGGAACCCACAATAAACGACCTGCCGAGGAACCCCGACATGAAACGACTGATCAGCAGCTGTGTTCTTGCACTCAGCGGTACCGCTTTCTTGAGCGCCAGTGTCATGGCGGCCGAACCCGCGTCGTGCCAGAACGTGCGCATGGGCGTAGTGAACTGGACCGACGTGATCGCCACCAGCGCCATGACCCAGGTCCTGCTCGACGGCCTCGGCTACAGCACCAAACAAACCAGCGCCTCCCAGCAAATCGTCTTTGCCGGCATTCGCGACCAGCGCCTGGATTTGTTCCTGGGCTACTGGAACCCGCTGATGACCCAGACCATCACGCCGTTTGTCGATGCCAAGCAGGTCAAAGTGCTTGAAGCGCCAAGCCTCAAGGACGCCCGCGCTACCCTGGCAGTACCGACTTACCTTGCCGACAAGGGTCTGAAAACTTTCGCCGACATCGCCAAGTTTGAAAAAGAACTGGGCGGCAAGATTTACGGCATCGAACCTGGCTCGGGCGCCAACACCCAGATCAAGGCGATGATCGCCAAGAACCAGTTCGGCCTCGGCAAGTTCCAGCTGGTCGAGTCCAGCGAAGCCGGCATGCTGGCGGCAGTAGATCGCGCGGTACGCCGCAAGGAAGCCGTGGTGTTCTTCGGCTGGGCGCCGCACCCGATGAACGTCAACGTGAAGATGACCTACCTCACCGGCAGCGACGACGCCCTCGGCCCGAACGAAGGCATGGCCACGGTCTGGACCGTCACCTCGCCGAACTACGCGCAGCAATGCCCGAACGTCGGTCGCTTGCTGAGCAACCTGACGTTCACCGCCGAAGACGAGAGCCGGATGATGCAGCCGCTGCTGGATCACAAGGACGCTTTCGAATCGGCCAAACAGTGGCTCAAGGATCACCCGCAAGACAAGCAACGCTGGCTTGAAGGCGTGACCACATTCGATGGCAAGCCGGCCGCTGAAAACCTGAAGCTGACCAGTAAATAGAACCGAAATGAACCGCCGATTCGCAGCCCGATGCGGGCTGCGAGCGGGATCGCCACGCCCAAGCTCTGCCAAAAAAACTCAAGCCTGAAGGAAACCGCCTCATGAACCACGACGTCATCATCACCTGCGCACTCACCGGTGCTGGCGACACGACCGCCAAGAGCCCACACGTGCCGGTCACCCCGAAACAAATCGCTGCAGCCGCCGTGGAAGCCGCCAAGGCGGGCGCTACCGTGGTCCACTGCCACGTTCGCGATCCACAAACCGGCAAGTTCAGCCGTGACGTGGCGCTGTACCGCGAAGTGATGGAGCGCATCCGCGAGGCGGACGTCGACATTATCGTCAACCTCACTGCCGGCATGGGCGGCGATCTGGAAATCGGCGCAGGCGAGAACCCGATGGAATTCGGCCCGAACACCGATCTGGTCGGCCCACTGACCCGTCTGGCCCACGTTGAAGAATTGCTGCCAGAAATCTGCACCCTGGATTGCGGCACCCTGAACTTCGGCGACGGCGACACCATTTACGTGTCCACCCCTGCCCAGCTGCGTGCTGGCGCCAAACGCATTCAAGAGCTGGGCGTCAAGCCTGAGCTGGAAATTTTCGACACCGGTCACCTGTGGTTCGCCAAGCAGATGATCAAGGAAGGTCTGCTGGATAACCCGTTGTTCCAGCTGTGCCTGGGCATCCCGTGGGGTGCGCCAGCGGATACCACCACCATGAAAGCCATGGTCGACAACCTGCCAGCCAATGCGGTCTGGGCAGCGTTCGGTATCGGGCGCATGCAGATGCCGATGGCGGCGCAAGCGGTGCTGCTCGGCGGTAACGTGCGGGTCGGCCTGGAAGACAACCTGTGGCTGGACAAGGGCGTGTTGGCGACCAACGGCCAACTGGTCGAACGCGCCTCGGAAATCCTCAGCCGCCTCGGCGCCCGCGTTCTGACCCCGGCAGAAGGCCGGGCAAAAATGGGCCTGACCAAGCGCGGTTGAAACAAATCACCCTTTCCCCCTGTGGGAGCGAGTTTGTGTGGCGAGGGGGCTTGCCCCCGTTGGGTCGCGAAGCGGCCCCAAAACGTGTTGCCGCGGTGTATCAGCCATACTGCATGCAATGTTTTACGACTGCTTCGCAGCCGAACGGGGCGATGCGGCGTTCCGACAAGCCCCCTCGCCACACAGGTTCGCTCCCACATTTTTTTTGAGCCCAATTCAGGAAGTCGCCATGAGCTTTATCACTGAGATCAAAACCTTCGCAGCACTGGGCAGCGGTGTCATCGGCAGCGGCTGGGTGTCCCGCGCCCTCGCCCACGGCCTCGATGTGGTGGCCTGGGATCCGGCACCCGGTGCCGAAGCGGCGCTACGCAAACGTGTCGCCAATGCCTGGGGCGCGCTGGAAAAACAAGGCCTGGCACCCGGCGCATCGCAGGATCGGCTGCGCTTTGTCGCCACCATCGAAGAATGTGTTCGCGACGCAGATTTCATTCAGGAAAGCGCCCCTGAGCGTCTGGACCTGAAACTGGAACTGCACAGCAAAATCAGCGCGGCGGCCAAGCCCAATGCGTTGATCGGTTCCAGCACCTCGGGACTGTTGCCGAGCGAGTTTTACGAGAGTTCGACGCACCCGGAGCGCTGCGTGGTCGGGCACCCGTTCAACCCGGTTTATCTGCTGCCATTGGTGGAAGTGGTCGGCGGCAAGAACACCGCGCCAGAAGCGGTGCAAGCGGCGATGAAAGTCTATGAATCCCTGGGCATGCGTCCGCTGCATGTGCGCAAGGAAGTACCGGGATTTATCGCCGATCGTTTGCTCGAAGCGTTGTGGCGTGAGGCGCTGCACCTGGTCAACGACGGCGTGGCGACCACCGGTGAAATCGACGATGCAATTCGTTTTGGCGCAGGTCTGCGCTGGTCGTTCATGGGCACCTTCCTGACTTACACCCTGGCCGGTGGCGATGCTGGCATGCGGCACTTCATGGCGCAGTTCGGGCCGGCGTTGCAGTTGCCGTGGACGTATCTGCCGGCACCGGAGCTGACCGACAAGTTGATTGACGATGTGGTGGATGGCACCAGCGATCAGTTGGGCACACACAGCATCTCGGCACTGGAACGCTATCGTGACGATTGCTTGCTGGCGGTGCTGGAGGCGGTGAAAACCACCAAAGAAAAGCATGGGATGGCCTTCAGCGAATAAACACACACCCTGTGGCGAGGGAGCTTGCTCCCTCGCCACACATGTGTACACCAGCGATTATCTGTGGAGTTCCACCATGCCCACCCTCACCACCTACCAAACCAGAATCATCCCCGACTGGGTCGACTACAACGGCCATCTGCGCGATGCCTTCTACCTGCTGATTTTCAGCTACGCCACTGACGCGTTGATGGATCGGCTGGGTATGGACAGCAACAACCGCGAGGCTAGCGGCCACTCGCTGTTTACCCTCGAACTGCACCTTAATTACCTGCACGAAGTGAAACTCGATGCCGACGTCGAAGTGCATACGCAGATCATCGGCCACGACCGCAAGCGCCTGCACCTCTACCACAGCCTGCATCTGGTGGGCGGTGACAAGGAGCTGGCGGGCAATGAACAAATGCTGCTGCACGTCGACCTCGCCGGGCCGCGATCCGCACCATTCAGCGAAGCAACCTTGAGCAAGCTGCAGGCCATTGTCGCTGATCAAGCCGACTTGCCCGCACCCGCCTGGATCGGCCGAGTGATCGCATTACCCCCCGAAAAATAACAAGGAGCCTGCCATGAACACCGCCGCCGCTTTTGCCGATTTCCGCACCTATCCATTGATCAGCGCGTTGACCGCCGCGCACACCCTGGCGGACCGCATTCAAGTGAAGTGGGCGGACGGTCGGGTCAGCCCTTTTCATCATCAATGGCTGCGGGACAACTGCCCGTGCCCACAGTGCGTCTACACGGTGACGCGTGAGCAAGTGCTGGAAATCGTCGATGTCGCAGAGCACCTGATGCCTGAAAACGCCACGGTCGATGCCGAAGGCTGCCTGTGCGTCGATTGGCAGGATGGCCACCTCAGCCGCTTCGATCCGGGCTGGCTGCGGGCCCATGCCTATGACGATGAGTCCCGCGCCGAACGCCAGGCGGGCAAACCGAAAGCCAGGCTTTGGCACAGCGATTTGCAGCTGCCAGTGTTCGAATACCAGGCCCTGATGGAAAACAACGACGCCTTGTTGCAATGGCTGCTGGCCGTGCGCGATATCGGCCTGACTCAAGTGCGCGGAGTCCCCACCGAGCCAGGCTCGCTGAAGCTGATCGCCCAGCGGATTTCGTTCATCCGCGAGAGCAATTTCGGCGTGCTGTTCAACGTGCAATCCAAGGCCGATGCCGACAGCAATGCCTATACCGCCTTCAACCTGCCACTGCACAGCGATTTGCCGACCCGGGAGTTGCAACCGGGGCTGCAATTTCTGCATTGCCTGGTGAATGACGCCGACGGCGGCGAGAGTATTTTCGTCGACGGTTTTGCCATCGCCCAAGCTTTGCGTCAGGAAGATCCAGAGGCGTTTCAAGCCTTGTGTGAAATCCCCGTGGAGTTCCGCAACAAGGACCGCCACAGCGACTACCGCTGCCTGGCGCCGATCATCGCGCTGGATGCATTCGGGCAAGTGTCGGAAATCCGCATGGCGAACTTTCTGCGTGGGCCATTCGATGCTTCAGTGGAGCAGATGCCCAGGCTGTATCGCGCTTACCGGCGCTTTATTGCGATGACCCGCGAGGCGCGTTTCCGGGTGATGACACGGCTCAACCCCGGCGAGTTGTGGTGCTTCGACAACCGCCGCACCCTCCACGCCCGCAACGCCTTTGACCCCGCCACCGGCGCCCGGCATTTCCAGGGTTGCTATGTCGACCGGGATGAATTGCTGTCGCGCATTCTCGTATTACAACGCTAGACCGCGTCATCGTTCATCGCGGGCAAGCCACGCTCCCACAGGTTACTCACGCCCCCTGTGGGAGCGTGGCTTGTCGGATCGCCGCACCGCCGCGATGGCGTCCGCACAAGCAACACAAATTCTGGATTCGCAGGCAAAAAAAACCCCGATCAAGCCGTGACAAGATCGGAGCTGAGGAGGGTACTGTTGAGGAGCTGTTGCGCGAGGGTGACCAAACCTTCGTGATGCCAGCTGAGTTCAGTGTGCCTACTCCCATCTTTCGCAAGTTAGCCGAAAGCGACCTGTTCATAGGTATTGCGGCCATTGCGACAAATCGTCCTTGCCGACACCCACAGCCCCTACCAGAATCGAACCACGACACCGTTCCCTGAAGAAGGATTGCGTCATGATGTACGCCGATTTGATAGACCAGGAAGACCTGTTGAGCCAGCTGAAAGCGTTGGGGTTTTCAGTGCCCCCCGGCGCAACCGCCGAGCAAGCCTGCGAATGCGCAGTACGGGGCTTGAACAACGAGCGGGCAATGGAACTGCGGACCATGGTCAAGCAGATGTACACCAGCAGCGCGTCAATCCAGCCGGCCGTGCGTCAGGCCATTGACAAGCAACTGTTACCGGCATTGGCGCAGTACCAACAGAGCCATAGCGCCTGATTTCCGGGGTGTGAACACTTTGTGGCGAGGGAGCTTGCTCCCTCGCCACAATAGTTTGCCTGGTTTAGAGCCTTACGCTGGCAAACGTCGATTCATTACGTGCCTGGCTCAACGCCGACAGCGGCCCGGACAACGGCGACAGCACCAGTGCTTGCGGCAGCGGCATCATCGCCACTTGTTGCGTGGTATTGGAGCCTACGCGCTCGTCACGCGGTGGAATGCCGAAGTATTCGCGGTAGCACTTGGAGAAGTGCGGCGTGGACACGAACCCGCACACCGACGCCACTTCGATGATCGACATCGGCGTTTGCTTGAGCAGTTGCCGAGCACGGATCAGGCGCAGTTTCAGGTAGTAACGCGACGGCGAGCAGTGCAGGTATTTCTGGAACAGCCGCTCCAGCTGACGACGCGAAACGGCGACATAAACCGCCAGTTCATCGAGGTCGATCGGCTCTTCGAGGTTAGCCTCCATCAGCGCCACGATTTCCTGCAGTTTCGGCTGGTTGGTGCCGAGCATGTGCTTGAGCGGCACGCGCTGGTGATCCTGCTCGTTGCGGATACGCTCGTAGACGAACATCTCCGAAATCGCGGCCGACAGTTCACGGCCATGATCGCGGCTGATCAGGTGCAGCATCATGTCCAGCGGCGCGGTGCCGCCGGAGCTGGTGAACCGGTTACGGTCGAGGGTAAACAGCCGGGTGCTCATGGCCACTCGCGGGAAAGCTTCCTGCATAGCGGCCAGACATTCCCAGTGCACGCTGCAATCGAAACCGTCCAGCAGGCCGGCGCACGCCAGGGCCCAGCTGCCGGTGCAGACCGCGCCGAGACGACGGGACTGACGCGCCTGGCTTTGCAGCCACGACACATGCTCACGGGTTACGGTGCGCTGAATGCCGATGCCGCCGCAGACAATGACGGTGTCCATGGGTGGTGCTTTGTGCATGGAGGCGTCGGGGGTGATCTGCAGACCGTCACTGGCCCAGACCTGACCGCCATCGACGGTGAGCGTGGTCCAGCGATACAGCTCGCGGCCGGACAATTGGTTGGCCATGCGTAGAGGTTCTACTGCAGAGGCCAGAGAAATCAGCGTGAAATTGTCCAGCAGCAGAAAGCCGATGGATTGAGGCGCACGGTTCTGGGGTTGGGCCCCGGAGTTGAACGTCGTCATCGCGGTATCTCCTCACACAAAGCGGGTGATGGCCTCAGGCGGAGGCTCTTTTTATTGCCATCGTTCTCGCGTGGGAGACGGGCTTTGTAATGACAGAGCAATTGCCATGCCTAAATTGAATGCGCGTTCAATAACTCCTGAAAACGACGTCGCGATGCGTCTAGATATGGCGCGCAGAGATAAGAGGTTAAAAGTGCCATCAAAGGCCCCAAACCCGTGCCCCCGTTGCGTGTGAGCAAATCGGTAGCACTTGTGGGAACAGGTCTGCGACGCGGCGGTCAAGAGTGTCACCGCTGGCACAGGTGACGAACGGTCAGGGTTTGAATTTGATCCCCGAACGGGGAGCCGGGCTTACCTGTTTGCGACGCGCCAAAAGGTGGCGCGTTTTAGTGCGCGTGTTCACTTGGTGCACAGTTTTGACTGGTCTGGTGTAGCACATGAGGTCTTTGTGGAGAGCAGGCTTGCCCCCTCTCCACAGGTCAACTCGGTTTCAGCACTCCACCGCGCTAACCGCCAAGCCACCGCGCGACGTCTCTTTATATTTGTCGTGCATGTCGGCACCGGTATCACGCATGGTGCGGATCACCCGGTCCAGCGAGATAAAGTGCTGGCCGTCACCGCGCAGCGCCATCTGCGCGGCGTTGATCGCTTTCACCGCAGCAATCGCATTGCGCTCGATGCACGGTACCTGCACCAACCCGCCCACCGGGTCGCAGGTCAAGCCGAGGTTATGCTCCAGGCCGATTTCCGCCGCGTTACACAACTGCTCCGGCGTGGCACCAAGAACCTCCGCCAACCCGGCCGCCGCCATGGCGCAAGCCGAACCGACTTCACCCTGGCAACCGACTTCGGCACCGGAGATCGAGGCGTTCTTTTTGCACAGAATCCCTACCGCCGCAGCACTGAGGAAGTAATCGACCACATTGGCGTCGGTCACTGCCTCGCTGAATTTCATAAAGTAGTGCAACACCGCCGGAATGATCCCCGCCGCACCGTTGGTCGGTGCCGTGACCATGCGCCCGCCGGCAGCGTTTTCTTCGTTGACCGCCAACGCGAACAGGTTGACCCACTCCATCGCGCTCAAGGTCGAGCCGATCACGTTGGGCTTGTTCAGCTCTTGCAAACTGCGGTGCAACTTGGCCGCGCGACGGCGCACATTGAGACCGCCGGGCAGGATGCCTTCGTGCTTGAGGCCTTGCTCCACACAATCCTGCATGGCGCGCCAGAGTTTCATCAGGCCACTGCGGATTTCTTCTTCGCTGCGCCAGACTTTCTCGTTGGCCATCATCAATTCGGCCACGCGCAGGTTGTGCTTCTTGCACAGGCTGAGCAATTCGACGGCACTGGAGAAGTCGTAAGGCAGCACGGTGTTATCCAGATCCACCACACCGCTGGAAGCTTGCGCCTCGTCGACGACAAAACCGCCGCCGATGGAATAGTAGGTGTCGCGATGCAGCTCGCCGTGATCGCCTTCGGCAACCAGGGTCATAGCGTTCGGATGGAACGGCAGGTTCTCGTCGATCAGACGCATGTCCCGGGCCCAGATGAACGGGACCGACAAGCGGCCGTCGAGCAATAGCGTGTGAGTTTCACGCAAGGCTTCTATACGGATGCCGATTTGCGACGGATCGATCGCGTCGGGCCACTCGCCCATCAACCCCATGATCACTGCGTTGTCGCTGCCGTGGCCGATGCCGGTGGCCGAGAGCGACCCATAAAGCTGAACTTCGACGCGACACACCTGCTCCAGAAGTCCCCGCTCGCGCAAACCTTGCACGAACAGCGCCGCGGCGCGCATGGGCCCCACGGTGTGCGAACTGGAAGGGCCGATGCCGATTTTGAACAGGTCGAAAACGCTGATAGCCATTACTGCTGAACTCCTGGATGTGCCTGCTCCAGGCGCAAAAGCGCCCAGTGACGGAGCTGCTACGCTCAAGCTGCAATCCGTCGAGATGGCCGCATCATCAGGCTTTTACCATGTCGTTCAACGTCTCACACCGACGCACTCATGCCCACTAGCGCCGCGGGTCTCTTACGCAATGTTTTCGCCGCTTTTTTGCGGATCAGCGGGGCAAATCGGGCTGAAAAAAGCTGTAAACGACGTCACCGACACTGGATGCGACCATCCCTGTACTGGTTACGACGCACCCTGTAGGCGTCAGATTTTCACTGGTACATGATCGTATCGACTCGATTGCAAGGCGCTGTGGTAGAGCTGTCTCCAAAACGCCATCCAACCGCAACAGATAAGTGCGGTGGTCCAGTCGGAACACTGCCAAAAAAAACACTTAGGAGTCGCCCCTATGAAAGGTTCCCCGTCGTTGTTGTTGGCCGCCATGCTGAGTCTGCCGTTCCTGGCTCAAGCCGCAGAGCCGGCCCAATGCAGCACCGTAAACTTCTCCGATGTCGGCTGGACGGACATTACCGCGACCACCGCGACCACCAGCGTTGTGCTCAACGCCCTCGGCTACAAGACCAAGACCACGATGATTTCCGTGCCGGTGACCTACAAGTCCCTGGCCGACGGCAAGAACATGGACGTGTTCCTAGGTAACTGGATGCCGACCATGGAAAACGACATCAAGGCCTATCGGGATGCCGGCACCGTGGAAACCGTGCGCACCAACCTCAAAGGTGCCAAATACACCCTCGCCGTACCACAAGCGCTGTACGACAAAGGGCTGCATGACTTTGCCGACATCGCCAAATTCAAGAAAGAACTCGACGGCAAGATCTACGGTATCGAGCCAGGCAACGACGGCAACCGTCTGATCCAGAGCATGATCGACAAAGACGCCTTCGGTCTCAAAACCGCCGGTTTCAAAGTCGTCGAGTCCAGCGAAGCGGGCATGCTGTCGCAAGTCGACCGTGCGCAAAAACGCGACACCGCCGTGGTGTTCCTCGGCTGGGCACCGCACCCGATGAACAAACGTTTCAAGATTCAGTACCTGACCGGTGGCGATGACTTCTTCGGCCCGGATTTCGGTGCTGCCACCGTTGCGACCAACACTCGCAAGGGGTATACCCAAGAGTGCAGCAACGTCGGCCAACTGCTGAAAAACCTGGAGTTCACCGTCGACATGGAGAGTACGCTGATGGGCAACATCCTGGACGACAAGATGAAGCCTGAAGCGGCCGCCAAGGCCTGGCTGAAAAAGAACCCACAGGTGCTCGATACCTGGCTCGCTGGCGTGACCACCATTGACGGTAAACCAGGCCTGGAGGCCGTGAAAGCCAAGCTCGCGCAGTAATCGCTTACGCCGGGCGGGCTCGCCTGCCCGGGCTGTTTATTTCCTTGCATGCGGACGTTCACTACCATGCTGATTGATCAGAAAATACCCTTAGGCCAGTACATCGCGAGCTTCGTTGAATGGTTGACGCAACACGGCGCCAGCACCTTCGACGCCATCGCCGTGTCACTGGAAACGATGATCCACGGCGTGACTTTTGCGCTGACCTGGTTCAACCCGCTGGCATTGATCGGCCTCATCGCACTACTGGCACATTTCATCCAACGCAAATGGGGCCTGACCGTTTTCGTCATCGCTTCCTTTCTGCTGATCCTCAATCTGGGGTACTGGCAGGAAACCATGGAAACCCTCGCCCAGGTGTTGTTCGCGACCCTGGTCTGCGTAGTGATCGGCGTGCCGTTGGGTATCGTCGCCGCGCACAAACCGATGTTCTACACACTGATGCGGCCGGTGCTCGATCTGATGCAGACCGTACCGACTTTCGTGTACCTCATTCCTACCCTGACCCTCTTCGGTCTGGGTGTGGTCCCGGGTCTGATCTCGACGGTGGTGTTCGCGATTGCCGCGCCCATCCGCCTGACCTACCTGGGTATCCGCGATGTTCCGGACGAACTGATGGACGCCGGTAAAGCCTTTGGCTGCTCGCGCCGTCAGTTGCTCTCGCGCATCGAACTGCCCCACGCCATGCCAAGCATCGCGGCCGGTATCACCCAGTGCATCATGCTGTCGTTGTCGATGGTGGTGATTGCGGCACTGGTGGGCGCCGACGGCTTGGGCAAACCTGTGGTCAACGCACTGAACACTGCTGATATCGCACTGGGCTTCGAAGCAGGCCTGGCGATCGTACTGCTGGCGATCATGCTCGACCGTATCTGCAAACAACCCGAAGCCAAAGTAGGGGGTGACGCATGAGCATTATTCGCTTCGAAGACGTGGACGTGATCTTCTCCAAAGATCCACGCGCGGCTCTCAAACTGCTCGACCAGGGCATGACCCGCAACGAGATTCTGAAAAAGACCGGGCAAATCGTTGGTGTCGAAAAGGCCAGCCTGGACATCGAGAAAGGTGAAATCTGCGTACTGATGGGTTTGTCCGGCTCCGGCAAATCCAGCCTGTTGCGCTGCATCAACGGCCTCAACACCGTTAGCCGTGGCAAGTTGTTCGTCGAACACGAAGGTCGGCAGATCGACATCGCGTCCTGCACCCCGGCGGAACTGAAGATGATGCGCACCAAGCGCATCGCGATGGTGTTCCAGAAGTTCGCCCTGATGCCTTGGCTGACGGTGCGCGAGAACATCAGCTTCGGTCTGGAAATGCAGGGTCGCCCCGAGAAAGAACGCCGCAAACTGGTGGACGAGAAGCTTGAGCTGGTGGGCCTGACCCAGTGGCGTAACAAGAAACCCAATGAGCTCTCCGGCGGCATGCAGCAACGTGTCGGCCTGGCCCGTGCGCTGGCGATGGACGCCGACATCCTGCTGATGGACGAACCGTTCTCGGCCCTCGACCCGCTGATCCGCCAGGGTCTGCAAGACGAGCTGCTGGAACTGCAAAACAAGCTGAGCAAGACCATCGTCTTCGTGAGCCACGACCTCGATGAAGCCCTGAAGCTGGGCAGCCGTATCGCGATCATGAAAGACGGCCGGATCATCCAGTACAGCGTGCCGGAAGAAATCGTCCTGAACCCTGCGGACGATTACGTGCGCACCTTCGTCGCCCACACCAATCCGCTGAACGTATTGTGTGGTCGCAGCCTGATGCGCACCCTGGACAACTGCAAACGCATCAACGGTTCGGTGTGCCTGGATCCGGGCGGCGATTCGTGGCTGGACCTGGCCGAAGGCAACACCATCAAAGGCGCGCGCCAGAACGGCTCGAGCCTGGACCTGCAGAAATGGATACCTGGGCAAGCGGTTGAAGCCCTGGGCCGTCGACCAACGCTGGTGGACTCCAACATCGGCATGCGCGATGCGCTGCAGATTCGTTACCAGACCGGCAACAAGCTGGTGCTGCACGACAACAACAAAGTGGTCGGGATCCTGGGCGACAGCGAGCTGTACCACGCGCTGCTCGGCAAGAACCTGGGGTAAGCAAGACAGCAGACACAAAAACGCCGCGAGATGATCGCGGCGTTTTTGCTTGTGCACAGATTGGATCTGGAATGCTGACTACTGTGGCGAGGGAGCTTGCTCCCGCTGGGTTGCGGAGCGGCCCCAAAACCTGACACCGCGATTATTCAGATACACCGCATCATCCGGATTTACGACTGCTTCGCAGCCGAACGGGGGCAAGCCCCCTCGCCACAATGGATCTGCGGTGCAGCTTGTGCACCGCATTACCTCAAACCTCAGCTATAAACCCGGCCTAGCAGCTGCCGATGGCTTTCAAACTGATCGAGCACGTCACGGGTGATCTGATCCTGAGTGAAGCCCATCAAGTCATAGTCCTGGCTGCCGTTGTGCAGGTACACCTCGGCGCGGTAGTAACGTGCGCGCGGTTCATCGGCACTTTCGGCCGACACCGTTTCGCTCGCCGCCGCCAGATAACCGTCCAGGCTCACTTCGTAGACAAAAGGATTGCCCTCTTCCATCTCGATCCGCAGGCCCATGCAACGCTTGGCTTTGCCCAGCAACGTTTGCACGTCCAGGCCCTTGCCACGCAGTTGAACCACGGCCTCTTCCAGCGCCGGACTGACTTGCTTGTCCATGAAACGCTGAACAATCGACTGATTCGGTTGCAGATCCAGCTGGGTCAGACGCTCGCTGAAACCACGACGACCACGCGCCGCCAGTTCCGCTTGCTCCTGTTCGATCTGCACGTCCTGGCGCATGGCCTTGTGCAAACCGAACATGAAGAACACCAGCACCACCGAGAACGGCAGCCCCGCCAGCACCACCATGGTTTGCATGGCTTCGAAGTTACCGGCGAACAGCAGACCGATGGTCACCAGGGTGATCACCACCGACCAGAAAATCCGCAGCCAGTGCGGCGCGTCTTCGTCGACGTTGCCGCCCTTGCACGAAAGGTTGGCCATCATCACCGCGCCGGAGTCCGCCGGGGTCAGGAACAGCACAAAACCGACAAAGATCGACACGCCGATTACCACTTTCGACGCCGGGTAATGCTCAAGCAACTGGTAGATCGCCATCGATGGCTGTTCCAGCGCCGTCTTCCCGAGCTCCACCGCCCCATGGTTCATCACCAGGTCCAGGGCCGAGTTACCGAAGATCGACAGCCATGCCAGGGTGAAACCCAGCGGGATCAGCAGCACACCGGCGACCAGCTCACGCACCGTGCGACCACGGGAAATACGCGCGATGAACATGCCGACAAATGGTGCCCAGGAAATCCACCAGGCCCAGTAGAACAGGGTCCACAGGCCCAACCAGCGGTCGGACTTCTCACTGTCGCCTTCGTACACGTAGAGGTCGAAGGTCTTCAGTACCACACCGTTCAGGTAGTCGCCGATGTTCTGCACAAAACCATTGAGCAGGTGCAAGGTCGGGCCGAACAACAGCACGAAAATCAACAGACCGCTGAACAGCACGATGTTCAGGTTGGACAGACGACGAATGCCGTTTTCCACCCCGGACACCGCTGCGATGGTCGCCACGGTGCTCATCACAATGATCACGATCAGCAAGTTGGTGTTGCTGTGCGCCATGCCGAACAGGTTTTCCAGCCCCGACGACACTTGCAGCGAACCGATCCCCAGGTTCGTCACCAGCCCCAGCAGGGTCACGAACATGCCGAAGCCGTCCACCGCATGACCGGCCGCGCCTTTGACCCAACGCTCGCCGACCAGCGGATACAGCGCCGAACGCAGCGCCAGCGGCTGGTTATGACGATAAGCAAAGTACGCCACGGCCAGGCCGACCAAGGCGTAGATCGCCCAGCCATGCAGGCCCCAATGCAGGAACGTCAGCTGCACTGCCTGACGCGCGGCAAGGTTGCTGCCGGCCACGCCTTCCGGTGGATTGAAGTAGTGGTCCAGCGGCTCGGACGCACCGAAGTACAGCAGCGAGATGCCGATACCCGACGAGAACAGCATCCCCGCCCAGGCGCCGTAGCTGAAGTCCGGGGTATCGTCCTTGCTGCCCAGCTTGAGCTTGCCGTAAGACGAAAACGCCAGGCCGACGACAAAAACCAGATAGGCGGCGATCACCACCATGTAGTACCAGCCGAAGCTGCGGGACAACCACGCCTGGGCAATGCCGAGCATTCTGCCGGCCTCTTGCGGGGCGATGATCAGAATGGCGGTCAACAACAGAATCAACGCGGTAGAGGTGTAGAACACCCAACCGTTGACCATCACCTTCTCGGGTGGGGTCTTTATTAGAGAGGCAGAACTCATGGCACAGATGCTCCGGGCAGTGCGAGAGAAGAACACAAGGCAACGCGGTACCCGACCAATCGATTAGTTGGCAGCCGACCGGCGGGTGATATAAAGACACCCCGAAAAAAGCCCGAAACCCCTGGAACGCGTCTGCGTATGGGTTTCGAGCATTTTTGGATGTCGGTTTATCGTCATTTACACGTAGGAAAAATCTGTAAGCAGCGACGAATTGTCGCAGATCTTATTCTTTGTTGATTGAACGTTCAATCAAAACAAAATAGACTGGCCCTCAATCCGGTAGCCGTATTTCGTCCACCGGAAGGCCTAAGGAGATGTGCAAGATGCCCAAGGTCGGTATGCAACCCATCCGCCGCCAGCAATTGATCGAAGCCACGTTGCAGGCCGTCGATCAGGTCGGCATGGGGGACGCCAGCATTGCGCTGATCGCCCGTTTGGCCGGTGTCTCGAATGGCATCATCAGTCACTATTTTCAGGACAAGAATGGCCTGATCGCCGCCACGATGCGGTATCTGATGAGCGTCCTCAGCGAGAACGTCACCGCGCGCCGTCAGGCGATGGCAGATGACAGCCCACGGGCGCATCTGCAGGTGATTATCGAAGGCAACTTCGACGCCAGCCAGGTCAATGGCCCGGCAATGAAAACCTGGTTGGCCTTCTGGGCCACCAGCATGCACCAGCCGTCTTTGCACAGGTTGCAGCGGATCAACGATCACCGTCTGTATTCCAACCTGTGCTGCCAGTTCCGCCGTGCGTTGCCGCTTGATCAAGCGCGCAGCGCCGCCCGGGGCCTGGCAGCCCTCATTGACGGTTTGTGGTTGCGCGGCGCGCTGTCGGGAGATGCTTTCGACACCGAGCAGGCGCAACGGATCGCTTACGAATACATGGATATCCAATTGGCCAAGCAGGTGAGTTAGAGCACACATAAAACCGCTCAACCCCTGAACCGCCACTGATCAGCGTCGCCAACGCTACACGGCACGTCCCAGTGGTTAACGCCAACCAACTTATGCACTTGCGAGGACTTTATGGCCCGTTTCGAACTGCAAAAACTCTACATCGACGGCGGCTACAGTGACGCCAGCAGCGACGCCACCTTCGAAGCCATCAACCCGGCTAACGGTGAAGTCCTCGCAACCGTACAGCGTGCGACCAAGGAAGACGTTGAGCGTGCAGTGGTCAGTGCCGAAAAGGGCCAGAAAATCTGGGCCGCGATGACCGCCATGGAGCGTTCGCGCATCCTGCGTCGTGCCGTCGACATCCTGCGCGAGCGCAACGACGAACTGGCCGCCCTGGAAACCCTGGACACCGGCAAGGCGTACTCCGAAACCCGTTACGTCGACATCGTCACCGGCGCTGACGTGCTGGAATACTACGCAGGTCTGGTACCGGCCATCGAAGGCGAGCAGATTCCGCTGCGCACCACCTCTTTTGTCTACACCCGTCGCGAGCCGCTGGGCATCGTGGCCGGTATTGGCGCGTGGAACTACCCGATCCAGATCGCTCTGTGGAAATCCGCGCCAGCCCTGGCGGCCGGCAACGCGATGATCTTCAAGCCAAGCGAAGTCACCTCGCTGACCACCCTGAAACTGGCCGAGATCTACACCGAAGCCGGTCTGCCGGCTGGTGTGTTCAACGTGTTGACCGGCAGCGGCCGTGAAGTCGGCACCTGGCTGACCGAACACCCACGCATCGAAAAAGTCTCCTTCACCGGCGGCACCGACACCGGCAAGAAAGTCATGGCCAGCGCTTCCGCCTCCACGCTGAAAGACGTGACCATGGAACTGGGCGGCAAATCCCCGCTGATCATTTTCGACGACGCCGACCTCGATCGCGCCGCCGACACCGCGATGATGGCCAACTTCTACAGCTCCGGTCAGGTCTGCACCAACGGCACTCGCGTGTTCGTCCCGAGCCACCTGAAAGCCGCGTTCGAAGCCAAGATCGTTGAGCGCGTTGCGCGCATCCGCGTCGGCAACCCAGAAGATGAAAACACCAACTTCGGCCCGCTGGTCAGCTTCGCCCACATGGAAAGCGTGCTGGGTTACATCGCCAAAGGTAAGGAAGAAGGTGCTCGCCTGCTGTGCGGCGGCGCTCGTCTGACCGACGGCGAATTCGCCAAAGGCGCATTCGTGGCCCCGACCGTGTTCACCGACTGCACCGACGAGATGACCATCGTGCGCGAAGAAATCTTCGGCCCGGTGATGAGCATCCTGACCTACGAAACCGAAGAAGAAGTGATCCGTCGCGCCAACGACACCGACTTCGGTCTGGCTGCCGGCGTCGTTACCAAAGACCTGAACCGCGCGCACCGCGTGATTCATCAACTGGAAGCCGGTATCTGCTGGATCAACGCCTGGGGCGAGTCCGACGCCAAGATGCCGGTCGGCGGCTACAAGCAGTCGGGCGTGGGCCGTGAGAACGGCATCAGCTCGCTGAACAACTTCACACGCATCAAATCGGTACAGGTCGAACTGGGCGATTACGCCTCGGTTTTCTAAGGCCTGCGAGGTCTCTGTGGCGAGGGGGCTTGCCCCCGCTGGGTCGCGAAGCGGCCCCCATCCAGACATCGCACGTCTTCAGATAGAGCGTGGTCGCTGATTTTACGACTGCTGCGCAGCCGAACGGGGGCAAGCCCCCTCGCCACAGGTTACGCAGCGCATCGGCGACGGGCGACCTGACCAACTTCAAAGAGGGTGCATTCAATGTCCCAAGTATTCGATTACATCATCATCGGTGCCGGCTCCGCCGGTAACACCCTGGCGACCCGTCTGACTGAAGACGAAGGCGTCACCGTCCTGCTGCTCGAAGCGGGCGGCCCGGATTACCGTCTGGATTTCCGCACACAAATGCCAGCAGCTTTGGCGTTCCCGCTGCAAGGCCGTCGCTACAACTGGGCGTACGAAACCGATCCAGAGCCACACATGGACGGTCGTCGGATGGAATGCGGTCGCGGCAAGGGCCTGGGTGGTTCTTCGCTGATCAACGGCATGTGCTACATCCGCGGCAACGCCATGGACTACGACAACTGGGCGAAACTGCCAGGTCTGGAAGACTGGACCTACCTCGACTGCCTGCCGTATTTCCGCAAGGCGGAAACCCGTGACATCGGCCCGAACGACTACCACGGTGGCGACGGTCCGGTCAGCGTGACCACGCCAAAAGCCGGCAACAACCCGCTGTTCAGTGCGATGGTTGAAGCAGGCGTGCAGGCCGGTTACCCGCGTACCGAAGACTTGAACGGTTACCAGCAGGAAGGTTTCGGCCCGATGGACCGCACCGTGACGCCGAACGGCCGTCGCTCCAGTACCGCTCGCGGTTACCTGGACATCGCCAAGAAGCGTTCGACCCTGACCATCGTCACCCACGCCCTGACCGACAAGATCCTGTTCGAAGGCAAGCGTGCGGTCGGCGTGCGTTACCTGATCGGCGCGGCTGAAGAGCGCGTTGAAGTCCGTGCCCGCAAAGAAGTGCTGCTGTGCTCCGGCGCCATCGCGTCGCCGCAGATCCTGCAACGTTCCGGTGTCGGCCCGGCCGACCTGCTGAAAAAGCTTGATATTCCGGTGGTCCACGACCTGCCGGGCGTCGGTGAAAACCTGCAGGATCACCTCGAGTTGTACCTGCAATACGCCTGCACCCAACCGGTCTCGCTGTACCCCTCGCTGCTCCTGCACAACCAGCCGGCCATCGGTGCCGAGTGGCTGTTCAAGGGCACCGGTATCGGCGCCAGCAACCAGTTCGAAGCCGGCGGTTTCATTCGTACCCGTCCGGAATTCGAATGGCCGAACATCCAGTATCACTTCCTGCCGGTAGCGATTAACTACAACGGCAGCAACGGCGTGAAAGAGCACGGCTTCCAGGCGCACATGGGTTCCATGCGTTCGCCAAGCCGCGGTCGCATCCAGGCCAAATCCAAGGATCCGCGCGAATACCCGAGCATCCTGTTCAACTACATGGCTACCGAGCAGGACTGGCAGGAATTCCGCGATGGCATCCGCCTGACCCGTGAAATCATGCAACAGCCGGCGCTGGATGCCTTCCGTGGTCGCGAAATCAGCCCCGGCATCGACGTGCAAACCGACGAGCAGCTGGACAAGTTCATCCGTGAGCACGCCGAAACCGCGTTCCACCCGTCCTGCTCGTGCAAGATGGGCACCGACGAAATGGCCGTGGTCGATGGCGAAGGTCGTGTGCATGGCATGCAAGGCCTGCGCGTGGTCGATGCCTCGATCATGCCGATCATCACCACCGGCAACCTGAACGCGCCAACGATCATGATGGCCGAGAAAATCGCCGACAAGATCCGCGGTCGCAAACCATTGCCGCGCAGCAAGGCCAAGTACTACGTGGCCGGTGATGCACCGGTGAAGGGCAAGCCGTTGCGGGATGTGAGCCCTACCGCTCAGTAACGCAGTTACACCGAGGCGCGGCCTTGATCATTCCCACGCTCCGCGTGGGAATGATCAGCCTATAAATTCCTGACTCACCCAACCTCAACTCTTCCTACACCGCTCTTCACTTGATCCTACCCCCATGCAGGCCTAATCTAGCGCCACGCAAACGTTTCACCCCCCTCGCAACACCGATTCGCCGCCACTCCATACCAAGGAGGTTCCCGAATGTTCGATTTCCACCCCCAGCTCAAGCAGCGCTTCGCTGCGTTGCGCACGGGCGCTGAATTCTTTTCGCTGCGTTATGTTCGCGAATCCGGCCAGTATCTGTCAGTGCGCAAGAACGTTGCCGAACCGCCGAGCCTGAGCCGGGACGAAGGTGCGATGCTGACCGTTCGGGTCAACGGCGTCGAAGCCTATGCCGCGACCAACGACTTGTCTCAGTCCGGGCTGCAAGCTGCGCTGGAGAAGGCCGAGCAACAAGCCCGTCGACTCAAGCCACACGCCCTCCTCGACTTGCGTGAGCAAGCGGTTTCCAGCGAGCGCGCCGACTATTTCTCGCCGAGCCTCGACCAGCCCTTCCCGTCTCTCAGCGATTGCTACCAACTGCTCGGCGCCGAATCTGCCGCCGTGCCCAAGGACGAACGCCTGGTGAACTGGCAGGCGAGCATCGGTATCACCAACGTCGAGCAGATCTACCTCAACAGCGCCGGCGCCGAACTGCGCCAGACCCAGCGCTTCGTCTACCCGAGCATGGACGTCACCGCCTACGACGGTAGCGACAGTCAGACCCGCACCCTCGGCCGCGAGAATTTCGGTCAGCAGGGCGGCTTTGATGTGATCAGCCGCTGCGGCCTGATCGGCGCCGGCCCGAAAGTCGCCGACCAGGCGTTGCAATTGCTGCTGGCACCGAATACCCCGCAAGGCCCGCGCGACCTGTTGCTGATGCCCGACCAGATGATGCTGCAGATCCACGAGTCCATCGGTCACCCGCTGGAACTGGACCGCATCCTGGGCGACGAGCGCAATTACGCCGGCACCAGTTTCGTCAAGGCGCAAGACTTCGGCCGCCTGCAATACGGCTCCGAACTGCTCAACGTGACATTCGACCCGGACATCCCCGAACAGCTCGCCAGCTACGGCCATGACGACGAAGGCACCGCCGCCAGCAAGCAATTCCTGATCAAGCAAGGTTTGCTGCTGCGACCATTGGGCGGCGCGCTCTCGCAGTTCCGGGCCAGCCTCGACGGCGTGGCCAACAGCCGCGCCTGCGGCTGGAACCGTCCGCCGATCGACCGCATGGCCAACCTCAACATCGAGCCCGGCGATCAGCCGCTTGAGCAACTGATCGGCAACATCGAGCACGGCATTTTGATGAGCACCAACCGTTCGTGGTCCATCGACGATGCGCGCAACAAATTCCAGTTCGGTTGCGAATGGGGCCAGTTGATCGAAAACGGCGAACTCAAAGGCGTGGTGAAGAACCCGAATTACCGGGCGATTTCCGCGCAATTCTGGAAGAGCCTGAGCGCCGTCGGTGACGCCAGCACCTTCAAGGTGCTGGGCACGCCGAACTGCGGCAAGGGCGAACCGAACCAGGTGATCCGTGTCGGCCATGCGTCGCCGGCCTGTGTGTTCAGCAATGTTGATGTGTTTGGGGGAGATGCCTGATGAGTACATTCAAAGGTCAGGCCGAGTCGTTTAAAACATTGGTCAACTGGCTGCGTGATGCGCTGCATGAGCCTGAACAATTCACCCTCAGCTACGCCGCCGAATCGTCGGCCTTCGTGCGCTTCAACCACGCCAAGGTGCGTCAGGCCGGGCAGGTGCAGCAGGCAAGCATCGGCTTCAAACTGATCGACGATGGGCGCCACGCCGACCTCGACATCACCTTGTCGGGCGATGCAGAAGTCGACCTTCAGCGTCTGGCCGAGGGGCTGCAACAGTTGCGCGAAACCCTGCCGTTGCTGCCTCAGGACCCGTACCTGCTGCTCAACCATGACGACTGGCAGAGCAACAACGTGCAGG
Organism: Pseudomonas sp. GW822-FHT07A10; assembly: GCF_058798795.1. Classification (NCBI taxonomy): domain Bacteria; kingdom Pseudomonadati; phylum Pseudomonadota; class Gammaproteobacteria; order Pseudomonadales; family Pseudomonadaceae; genus Pseudomonas; species Pseudomonas sp. GW822-FHT07A10. Next base: position 544,163 of record NZ_JBXAKV010000002.1, on the reverse strand, counting down.
ATCATCCGCTGCCGGACACCGAGCAGGTGGTCGCTGAAATCACTCAGGCCGGCGAGGGGCTGGATCTGGTCGGCTTCTACGCCGCCGGGCCGATCAGTCGCGGTTTCGCCAGTTCTTCGGGCGCGTTCGGCTGGCATCAGGCCAACAGCTTCAACTTCGATTTCAGCCTGTTCCATGAAAACGGTCAGGCGGTGAAAGCCAGCTATGCCGGGCACGACTGGAACCGCGAAGGCTTTGCCCGGCGTTTCCAGCAGGCCCGCGAGCAGTTGGCGTTTCTGGGGCGGCCAACGCGCACGCTGGCGCCGGGTCAGTACCGCGCGTACCTCGCGCCGGCAGCCCTGGAAGAAATCATGGGCATGCTCAGTTGGGGCGGGTTCTCGGCGCAGTCGATTGCCAGCAAGAGCAGTCCGTTGCAGAAGCTCTACGGTGGCGACAGCTCGTTCAGCCCGTTGGTGTCCCTGGATGAAAAAGTCAGCGGCTCCCTGAGCCCGGCGTTCTCCGGTGAAGGTTATCCACGCAGTGATCTGCGGCTGATTGTTGAGGGCAAGGCGGGCGAGCAACTGGTCGGTTCACGCAGCGCCGCCGAATACGGACTGACCGCCAACGGTGCTGGCGGCGGTGAAGCGCCAAGTGCGTTGAACATGGCGGCCGGCTCGTTGCCTGACGCCGAGATCCTCAAGCAACTGGGCACCGGTTTGTATATCAGCAACCTGTGGTACCTGAACTACTCGGACCAACCGGCGGCGCGCCTGACCGGCATGACACGGTTCGCGACCTTCTGGGTCGAGAACGGCGAGATTCAGGCACCGGTCAGCACCATGCGTTTCGATGACAGCGCCTACAGCCTGCTCGGTTCGCAGCTGGAAGCGTTGACCGAGGAACGCGAGCTGATGTTGTCGGCCAGCACCTACAGTCAGCGGAACACGTCTTCGGCATTGCTGCCGGGAGCGCTCGTCAGCCGATTGACCTTGACCCTGTAAACACAAAAACCTGACACAGATCGTTCCCACGCTCCGCGTGGGAACGATCATTTCCGACACCAAGAGGCCCCATGCCCAACCGCCCACCTCTCGACGCTGTCACCGCCCGCTGGTTGCCGTGGGTCGTCGCCATTGCCTTCTTCATGCAGTCCCTCGACGGGACAATCCTCAACACCGCCCTCCCCGCCATGGCCCGGGACCTGGCCGAAGACCCGCTGCGCATGCAAGGTGTGATCATCGCCTACATGCTCACCGTCGCCTTGCTGATTCCCGCCTCCGGCTGGATCGCCGACCGTTTCGGCACCAAGAAAATCTTCTTCGGCGCCATCCTGTTGTTCAGCATCGGCTCATTGCTCTGCGCCTTGTCGAGCACCCTGAGCATGCTGATCGGCGCCCGGGTGATCCAGGGCCTGGGCGGCGCCTTGATGTTGCCGGTCGGGCGACTGGTGGTGCTGCGCGCCTATCCGCGCTCGGATCTGGTGCGGATCATGGGGTTCATCACCATTCCCGGCCTGCTCGGCCCGCTGATCGGCCCAACCATGGGCGGCTGGATGGTGCAATACCTGACCTGGCACTGGATCTTCCTGATCAACCTGCCGGTGGGTGTCATCGGCTGCTATGCGGTGTGGAAATTCATTCCCGACCTGCGCGGCAGTGAACGCACCCGCTTCGATAGCCTGGGCTTTTTGCTGTTCGGCGCGGCGATGGTGCTGATCACCATCGCCATGGAAGGCCTCGGCGAACTGCATCTGCCGCACTTGCGGGTGATGTTGCTGTTGTTTGCCGGCATGGCCTGTCTGGCGGCCTATTGGCTGCGGGCCGGGCACACCGACAATCCACTGTTTGCGCCATCGCTGTTCAAGACCCGGACATTTGCCGTGGGCATCCTCGGCAACCTGTTCGCCCGGTTGGGCAGCGGCGCATTGCCGTTCCTGGTGCCGTTGCTGCTGCAAGTGGCGCTGGGCTATTCGCCGTCTCAGGCCGGGATGAGCATGCTGCCCCTGGCCGCAGCGGCGATGGTCGCCAAATCGGTGGCGCGGCCATTGATCGAACGTTTCGGCTACCGCATCGTGCTGACCGGCAACACCCTGGCGCTGGGGATCATGCTGGCGAGCATGGGCCTGGTCAGCGAGCAGACGCCGTATTGGCTGTTGCTGGGCCAGTTGGCGATTCTGGGGGCGATCAACTCCTTGCAATTCACCGCGATGAACACCGTGACCCTGATCGATCTCGACGACGCCAGCGCCAGCAGCGGCAACAGTTTGCTGTCGGTGGTAGCGCAATTGTCCCTGAGCCTGGGCGTGGCGTGCGCCGGTGCGCTGCTCGGCGGATTCACGGCGGAGATGGGCAATGACGACGTGGACACGGTGCTGGGCGCGTTCCAGCTGACTTTTGTGACGGTAGGAATCATGGCGATGCTGGCTGCAACGATCTTCTCGCAGCTTTCACCAAAGGATGGCCGACGGATGGTCAGCCGTGAGCACGATATCGAGCACTGACCCGTACCTCGACAGCTGCTACGGCTATTCGTCCAGAATTTGCAGGTGGAGAGCCTGGGACTGATACACTGCGCGACATTTTGTTTTGCAGGCCAGTCCCGTGACCACCATCGCCACCGCTTTTAATACTTTGCCGCTGTCCGCCGCCATGCTGGCTAACCTCGACTCCCTCGGTTATGCCCAGATGACGCCGATCCAGGCGCAAAGCTTGCCGGTGATCCTCAAGGGGATGGACCTGATCGCCCAGGCCAAGACCGGCAGCGGCAAGACCGCCGCCTTCGGTATCGGCCTGTTGAACCCGATCAATCCGCGCTTCTTCGGTTGCCAGGCACTGGTCATCTGCCCGACCCGTGAGCTGGCCGACCAGGTCGCCAAGGAAATCCGTCGCCTGGCCCGCTCCGAAGACAACATCAAGGTGCTGACCCTGTGCGGCGGCGTGTCTTTCGGCCCACAGATCGGCTCGCTGGAGCACGGCGCGCACATCATCGTCGGTACTCCGGGGCGCATCCAGCAACACCTGCGCAAGGGTTCGCTGGTGCTTCACGGCCTGAACACGCTGATCCTCGACGAAGCCGACCGCATGCTCGACATGGGTTTCTACGATTCCATCGAAGAAATCATCGCCCAGTGCCCGGAACGTCGCCAGACCCTGCTGTTCTCCGCCACCTATCCGGTGGGCATCAAGCAGTTGGCGTCGAAGTTCATGCGTAATCCGCAGCAAGTGAAGGCCGAAGCGTTCCACGACGACACGCAGATCGAGCAGCGCTTCTACGAAATCTCCCCGGAAGAGCGCATGAGCGCGGTGACCAAGGTGCTCGGCCACTTCCGTCCGGCGTCCTGCGTGGCGTTCTGCTTCACCAAGCAGCAGGTGCAGGAAACCGTCGATCACCTGACGTCCAAAGGCATCTCCGCCGTCGGCCTGCACGGCGATCTGGAACAGCGTGACCGCGACCAGGTGTTGGCCATGTTCGCCAACCGCAGTACGTCGGTACTGGTCGCCACCGACGTCGCCGCACGCGGCCTGGACATCGATGCGCTGGACATGGTGATCAACGTCGAACTGGCCCGTGACTCGGAAATCCATATTCACCGTGTCGGCCGTACCGGTCGTGCTGGCGAGAAAGGCATCGCGATCAGCCTGGTCGCACCGTCCGAAGCCCATCGCGCCCAAGCCATCGAGCAACTGCAGAAGTCGCCGTTGAATTGGGATCAGGTGGATAACCTCACGTCCCAGGGCGGCGGTCCGCTGCTGCCGCTGATGAGCACGCTGTGCATTGGTGCGGGCCGTAAAGACAAAGTCCGTCCAGGCGACATTCTCGGCGCACTGACCGGTGAGGCGGGCATTCCCGGCGCCCAGGTCGGCAAGATCGCGATTTTCGACTTCCAGGCCTATGTGGCCGTGGAACGCGGGATCGCCAAGCAAGCCTTGCAGCGTCTGAACGACGGTAAAATCAAAGGCCGTTCGCTGCGCGTACGCATTTTGTAAAACCGCACCGCCCCCCCTGTAGGAGCGAGGCTTGCCCGCGAAGAACGAAAACTCGGTACACCTGATGCAACGCGTTATCGTTCTTCGCGGGCAAGCCTCGCTCCTACGGGATCGCCGTTAGCTCTGAGATTTATGTGAGGACACCGTTTTGCGCTCTACCGAAGTCGTGATCATTGGCGCTGGCGCCGCAGGGTTGATGTGTGCGCTGACCGCCGCCGGGCGCGGGCGCAAGGTGATGTTGCTTGACCATGCCAACAAGGCCGGCAAGAAAATCCTGATGTCGGGCGGTGGCCGCTGCAATTTCACCAACATGTACACCGAGCCGAGCAATTTCCTCTCGCAGAACGCACATTTCTGCAAATCTGCGTTGGCACGTTACACCCAGTGGGACTTCATCGGTCTGGTGGCCAAACACGGCGTGCCGTACCACGAGAAGAAACTCGGCCAGTTGTTCTGCGATAACAAATCCAGCGACATCCTCGACATGCTGCTCGACGAGTGCAATCAGGTTGGCGTCAGCCTGCACCTGGACACCTCGATCCAGACCATCGAGAAGCTCGAAAGCGGTTATCTGCTGGATACCACGCTGGACCAGATCACTTGCCAATCCCTGGTGATCGCCACCGGCGGCCTGTCGATTCCGACCCTCGGCGCCACCGGTTTCGGCTATCAGGTGGCCAAGCAGTTCGGCCACGACCTGCTGCCGACCCGCGCCGGTCTTGTACCGTTCACCATCACCGATCAGCTCAAGGAGCTGTGCACCGAGCTGTCCGGTACGTCGGTGGATTGCCTGGTGAGCTGCAACGACCAGAGTTTCCGCGAGAACATCCTGTTCACCCACCGCGGTCTCAGCGGCCCGGCGATTTTGCAGATTTCTTCGTTCTGGGAATCCGGCGACACGGTAGAGATCAACCTGATGCCGGATCACGACGTACCGAGCTGGCTGCAACAGCAGCAAGTCGAACGCCCGAACAGCGAGTTGAAAACCCTGCTCGGTGAGATCTTCACCAAGAAGATGGCCAACTTGCTGGCGGATAACTGGTTCGTCTCCAAACCGATGAAGCAGTACACCCACGCGGAAATTGCAGACATCGCCGAAAAACTGGCGAGCTGGAAAGTCGTGCCAGCCGGCACCGAGGGCTACCGCACGGCCGAAGTGACCCTGGGTGGCGTCGACACGCGTGAAGTGTCTTCCAAAACCATGGAATCGCTGAAAAGCCCTGGCCTGTATTTCGTCGGTGAAGTGCTCGACGTCACCGGGCATCTGGGTGGTTTCAACTTCCAATGGGCCTGGGCGTCCGGTTACGCGGCGGCGCAGTACGTCTGACTACACCTCTCCCCCTGCAGGGGAACGTGTTTCGCCTGGGAAGGAACAGATTTTGCTGCCTGATGTGATCGGCGCCATTGCGTCGGCGTCATTAGTGGCTCAATTTAGCGTCATCGCCTCGGAAGGCCTTCGCACTTCATGTCATCGACCACATTTCGGCAGTCTCTGCGTCGCCTCTGGGCGCTGGATAAATTCAGTTACAGCGTTCGGGTATTCATCGCCCTGACCGGCACCATGGCGCTGTGTTGGTCTCAGGATCAAATGGGGCTGCTGATCCCGTTGTTCCTGGGGATCATCGCCAGCGCCCTGGCCGAAACCGACGACAGTTGGCAGGGCCGCCTCAACGCACTGGCCGTGACGCTGGTGTGTTTTATGGTCGCCGCCCTGTCCGTCGAACTGCTATTTCCCTACCCCATCCTCTTTATCATCGCCTTTGCCTTGGCCAGCTTCTGCCTGACCATGCTCGGCGCATTGGGCGAACGCTACGGCGCGATTGCGTCAGCGACGCTGATTCTGTCGGTCTACACCATGATCGGCGTGGACCAGCGCGGCGGCGCAGTCACTGATTTCTGGCACGAGCCGGTGCTGCTGGTGGCTGGTGCGGCCTGGTACGGCTTGCTCTCGGTGTTGTGGCAGGCACTGTTTTCCAACCAGCCGGTGCAACAGAGCCTGGCGCGGTTGTTCCGTGAACTGGGTTATTACCTGAAACTGAAATCGTCGTTGTTCGAACCGATCCGGCAGTTGGACGTGGAAGCGCGCCGCCTGGAGCTGGCCCAGCAGAACGGTCGGGTGGTGGCAGCCCTGAACGCCGCCAAGGAAATCATTCTGCACCGGGTCGGCGATGGCAGGCCGGGTGCGAAACTCAGCCGATATCTGAAACTTTACTTCCTCGCCCAGGACATCCACGAGCGCGCCAGCTCCTCGCACTACCCTTACAACGCGCTGGCCGAGGCGTTCTTCCACAGCGACGTGCTGTTCCGCTGTCAGCGCCTGCTGCGCCAACAAGGCAAGGTGTGCCGCGCGCTGGCCGAATCGATCCAGATGCGCCAGCCGTTCATCTATGACGCCAGCTTCGCCGAAGCCCTGAGCGACCTGCACGCCTCCCTCGAACACCTGCGCATCCAGAGCAATCCGGCCTGGCGTGGTCTGTTGCGCTCGTTGCGGGCATTGGCCGCCAACCTCGGCACCCTCGACCGTTTGCTCAGCGACGCCAGCAACCCCGATGCGCTTGCAGATGCCACCGACAGCAGCCTGCTCGACCGTTCGCCACGCAGCCTCAAGGATGTGTGGATTCGCTTGCGCACACAGCTGACGCCAACGTCCTTGCTGTTCCGCCACGCCCTGCGCCTGCCCCTGGCATTGAGCATCGGCTACGCGATGGTGCATTTGATCCACCCCTCGCAAGGTTACTGGATCATCCTCACCACGTTGTTTGTCTGTCAGCCGAACTACGGCGCCACCCGCCGCAAACTGGGCCAGCGGATCATCGGCACCGCCATCGGCCTGACCGTGGCCTGGGCGCTGTTCGATCTGTTCCCCAACCCGTTAATCCAGTCGAGCTTCGCCATCGTTGCCGGGGTGGTGTTCTTTACCAACCGCACCACCCGCTACACCCTGGCGACGGCCGCCATTACGATCATGGTGCTGTTCTGCTTCAACCAGGTGGGCGACGGTTACGGGCTGCTTCTGCCGCGACTGTTCGATACCTTGCTCGGCAGCCTGATCGCCGGCCTGGCGGTGTTCCTGTTCCTGCCGGACTGGCAGGGCCGACGCCTGAACAAAGTGCTGGCCAATACCCTGACCTGCAACAGCATTTACCTGCGCCAGATCATGCAGCAATACGCCGTCGGTAAAAGCGACGACCTGGCTTATCGCCTGGCCCGACGTAACGCGCACAACGCCGACGCGGCGTTGTCGACGACGCTGGCCAACATGCTGATGGAGCCGGGACACTTCCGTAAGGAAGCCGATGTCGGGTTCCGATTCCTGGTGCTGTCGCACACCCTGCTCAGCTATTTGTCGGGGCTTGGGGCACACCGTGAAACCCAACTGCCATCGGATGTGCGCGAGCACTTGATCGACGGTGCGGGCGTGAGCCTGGCCGCCAGCCTCGACGACATCGCCCAGGGCCTGGCGAGCAAACAGCCGGTGGCAATTCAGAGTGACGAGGAGGAAGCCCTGGCCAACGAGCTTGAGCAGATGCCGGATGAGATCGATGAAGGGCAGCGGCTGGTGCAGACGCAACTGGCGTTGATCTGTCGGCAGCTGGGGCCGTTGCGGACGCTGGCGGCGCATCTCATTAAAGACACCAGCGAAGCCTGAGATGTGTAGTGACTGGGCGGGCCTGTTCGCGGGCAAGCCTCGCTCCTACAGGATCAGTGTCGGCCACGGGATTTGCACCCGACACAAACTCTGAGCGAGGCTTGCCCGCGAAGGCTTCAGCTCAGACACTGCTGGCCTTTCAGATTACATCCCATGCTGCCTGAGCAACTTCTCATAACTCCCATCAGCCTTCATCGCCGCAATCTCGCGATCGAAACCGGCGACGATCTGTTCATGCTCCGGGTTCTTCAGGCTCACCAGAATATGCAGACTGTTCTCGCTCAACGGCTTGGGCAGGAACTCCACGGCATTGCGCACTTTGGGTGATTCCCGCGCCAGGTAATACCGGGCGACGAACTCGTCTTCCAAAGTCAGCTTGACCCGATCGGCCGCGACCATGCGCACAGCCATGGCGAAGTTATGCACCGGGACTTTCTGCAACGACACATCGTCGTCAAATTCGTGCGAATAGGCATAACCGCGTACGACCGCTATCGGGTAGGTGTGCAGTTGTTGCAGGTTGTTGTATTCGATTGGCGTGTCTTTGCGCTTGAGAAAGCGCACGCGGTTGAGCAGGTACTCACCTGAAAATTGCCCCAGCTTCGTGCGCTCATCGGTGTACCAGGTGTTGACCAGTACGTCGTAACGTCCCTCGCCCACCCCAAACAAGGCCCGGGCCCACGGCACTTGTTCGAAATCGCTGGCGTAACCGGCCCGGGCCAGTGCGGTGCTGACGATGTCCGTGGCCACACCGCCATTGACCAGCGTGGCGTCGGTAAAGGGTGGCCAGGCATCGGCGACCAGACGCAGCTTTTCCGCAGCCTCGGCCTGTGTCAGCAACAGCAATCCGATCAAAGCAAACGCTCGATGAAACCGCGGCATGCCAGAAATCCTTAGCGGGCGAGCTGCCCGACGTGTTTTTCAGCCAAAACTCCAAGGTCCCTCTACCGGCAAACCCAGGTCCTAACATTAGCTCATTGAGGCCATTGCACAGCGCTTCATCGCAGATTACACAAAGAAGACAATCTCGCGAGAAATGAATGATGGCATTTTGGTCTTTATCACAGATTCCTCTGTCATAAAGACATCCCGCCTCAGGGCGCTTAGTATCGGAACAACGTTGTTCAAGGAATGTGAAGATGACAATCGATTGGGTCTGCAAACATCACAGCGATCTGGGTAAAGAGCAGCTGTACGCCATTTTGCAGCTGCGCGCCGAAGTGTTTGTCGTCGAGCAGAAATGCGCTTATCAAGACATCGATGGCCAGGACCTGGAAGGTGACACTTGCCATTTGATGGGCTGGGACGGGGATCGGCTGGTGGCCTACCTGCGATTGCTCGACCCAGAGTTGCAGGGCGGCGATGTAGTGATTGGCCGGGTGATCATCGCACCCGCGGCACGCGGCGCCGGGCTTGGGCATGAGTTGATGAGCCAGGCGTTGAAACAGGCCGAGAAGCACTGGCCCGAGGTGCCGATCTACCTCTCGGCCCAGGCACATTTGCAGGGGTATTATGGGCGGTACGGGTTTGTGGTGGTGGGTGAGGAATACCTGGAAGATGAGATTCCGCATATCGGGATGCGTCGTCCTTGAGGGCCCCATCGCGGGCAAGCCCGCTCCCACAGGAACAGTGAACCCCTGTAGGAGCGAGGCTTGCCCGCGAAGGCGTCATCTGCAACACCGCAAAAGCTCAGGGATACTCCAGCACCGCTTTAATCTGCCGCAGATTACGCTCGATCCACCCCCGATCAATCGCCCCCCACTCGCGAATCCGATAGCGTCCCGCGTGGTTACGTGCGCCTTCTTCCTGCTCGAACTCACAAACGATATCCAGATCCGCCAACGCCGCGATGGTGTCCTGAGCCGTGCGTCGGGGCATGCCGGTCACCTCGGTCAATGCCGGGACGTTACTGGCCAGCCCGCTGTCGATCAGGTACGCCACGTACAATCGGCGGTAGAAGCTGCTCTTGGTCTTGCTCACGTCCATCCATGCGCTCCCGATTAATTAGCAGATTTGTTCAGTGCATATCCCGCCACGTCAGGTACACCCGCAAATCGAACTCCACCTGGTGATACCCTGGCAACATGTGCTCGCACAACTTGTAGAACGCCTTGTTGTGATCCGACTCTTTGAAGTGCGCCAGCTCATGCACCACGATCATCTTCAGAAACTGCGGCGCCGCGTCCTTGAACAGCGAGGCGATGCGAATTTCTTTCTTGGCCTTGAGCTTGCCACCCTGCACCCGTGATATCGCGGTGTGCAGACCGAGCGCGCGGTGGGTCAGGTCCAGGCGGTTGTCGAACAACACCTTGTCGATGGCCGGGGCGTTACGCAGGTATTCCTGCTTGAGGTCCAGGGCATAGGCGTACAGCGCCTTGTCGCTCTGCACCCCGTGTTTTTCCGGATAGCGCTGGCTCAGGTAATCGCCCAGCCGACCTTCGGCGATCAGTTGGCGCACCTGGTCCTGCAACGCGGCAGGATAAGCCTGGAGGTATTTCAACACAGTCATTGGAGCGGCAACACGCATCACGAAAAGGTCGCCAGTGTAGCGAATTCAACTCGTCAGCGCGCCCCAGTCGAACGGCTCGACAAAGTGACCGGTGTCCTCGGCCATCAACGGCCGCGCCACCAGGAAACCCTGCACATACTGGCAACCGTTGGCTTGCAGCCACTCATATTGCGCCACCGTTTCAACCCCTTCGGCGATCACCAGCAGCCCTAACCGGTTGCACAAATCGATGACACTGCGTGCCAGCGCCGCATCCCGTTCAGACCCTGGCAACCGGGCGATCAAATGCCGGTCGAGCTTGAGCGTGTCCAGTTCCAGGTCGCGCAAATGCGCCAGCGAACAAGCCCCGGAGCCGAAGTCATCCAGCGCCACCCGCACCCCCAGATTGCGCAGCAAACGCAGTTGTTTGCGGGTCTCGTCGGGGTTAGACATCAAGGCCTCTTCCGTGACCTCGACTTCCAGCTGCTGCGGTTTCAAGCCATGGCGCTCCAGCACCTGACGCAGCTCGGTGACTAGGTTGGGCAACCCGAATTGGGTGCTGCTCAAGCTGACGCCCAGCACCAAATCTTCGGCGAACAAGGTTTCCCAGGCTTTGCGCTGTTTGGCCCCGCGATGATAAATCCAGCTACCCAGGCGACTGATCAATCGCGCCTCTTCCAGCAACGGTAAAAACAGCCCCGGCGGTACATCGCCGACACTCGGATGCTGCCAGCGCAACAACGCTTCGAACCCGCGGATCTGCCCATCGGCAATCGCCACCTGGGGCTGATACACCAGGTTGAAATCGCGGTTCTCGATGGCCGTGCGCACGCTCTCTTCAAGCATCAGCCGCGAGCGCGCCCGGCCGTTCATTTCGTGATCGTAGAAGCGATATTGCTGACGCCCGGCGCGCTTGGCTTCGTACATGGCAATGTCGGAGGCGCGCATCAGTCCGTCCAGATTAGACCCGCAATCGGGATAAGTGGCGATGCCGATGCTGGCACCCAAGGCGATGTCCATGCCTTCGATCTGCTGACAGATCGACACCCGCTCGATGAGCTTCTCGGCAATCTTTGCCGCCTGCTCGGGGAGCTCAAGATCCAGCAACGCAGTGAACTCATCGCCCCCCATCCGCGCCAGAATATCGAAGGGCCGCAGGCACGCCTTCAACTGCTCGGACACCCAACGCAGCACCCGGTCGCCGGCATCGTGGCCGAGGGAATCATTGACCCGCTTGAAGCCGTCGAGGTCCAGGTACAACAGCACCCAAGTGCTGTCGGAACGTTCGCCGCGCAGCAGCAGGTTTTCAACGGTCTGGTAGAAACCCCGGCGATTGAGCAGCCCGGTCAGCGGGTCGGTCACCGCCTGGAACTCCAACTGCTGATGCAGATGGCGCACCACCGACATGTCCAGCACCGTCACCACCATCGCATGTTGTTCGGCGGGCAAAGGCGCGCAAGACAACGCCACCGGCACTTGCTGGCCGGGTGCGGTACGCAGCAGCGCATCGTGCAAGCGCAGGGTTTCACCGCGTTTGTAACCGGCAAACAAATCGGAATCGGCCCAGATCGGGATGTGCGGTTTTTGCAGGAAATCCAGAAACTCCTTGCCTTGCAGGTCGTTCACCGTGGCATTGAGCAAGCGAGACATCGCCGGGTTGGCAAAGCGAATCACCCCGTCCTCGCCCACCACCAGAATGCCTTCGGCGGCGTTATCCAGCACCGAAGCATTGAAAGCCCGGGCGACTTCCAGATCATGGCTCAACCGCTGCAAGGCACGGCGATTACGCTGGTGCTCGAGCAACGCCTGGACTTTGGGTTTGAGTATTTGCGGGTCGAACGGTTTGAACAGGTAATCCACCGCGCCACTGGCGTAACCCTTGATCACGGCGTCCTGGGACTGTTCGTTGGCGGTAAGAAAAATGATTGGCGTAAGACGGGTTCGCTGGCTGCCGCGCATCAAGCGCGCCACTTCAAAACCGTCCATGCCCGGCATCTGCACATCCAGCAGCACCAGGTCGACATCGTGTTCGAGTAACAGGCCAAGGGCTTCAAAACCGGAAGCCGCGGTCATGACCTGCCAATCCTGGCGCTGTAACAACGCGCGCATGCTGATCAGGTTTTCAGGGTAATCATCAACAATTAACAGGATTGAGTTGCCTTCAGCTGGCTTAGATTGTGCGCATTCCATGCTGCATCTCTTGTTCGGGGCGTCAGGCCGGCTTTTTGTTAAAACCGGTCACCTATTGCGACTTCACTCTAGACCCGGATCCCATAAAGCAGAAGCCGCTGGTATCCCATCACTTCGGTAAAGTTTCATATAGCCGACTAACGGTCAGCCCTGCAGGCCTTATAAACCGGGAAGGATGGCATTTCGACAGGTTGTTGACGCCAATCATCTGCCAGAAGGGCATTAACAAAGAGGCCTTCTACGCTTATAAAGACCCACCCGAAGGCGCGAGCTAGAGCTTCTGGCACGCACGTGCAGTAAAAAAAGTGGAAGCTTGAATTATGATCGATCTCGCAACCTGGAACCTCAGCGTTCCCGTCGGCAGCCCGCCGTACACCGTCGAAACAGCCAAGCTGGTAGACGGCTTCAAGGATCAATACTTCCACTCCGACACCGGTACCTTGTTTTTCTGGTCCCCGGTAACCGGCACCAAAACCGAAAACGCGATCTACCCGCGCACCGAACTGCGCGAAACCTACAGCAACGGCACGCTGAAAAACTGGTACTACCCTGACGCGGACAACACCCTGCGTGCCACCCTCTCGGTCAGCCAGGTGCCCAGTTCGGGCAAGATCGTCATTGGCCAGATTCACGCCTATAAGAGCCAAAAGCCCTTGGTGAAGGTCGAGTATCAATACAAAACCTCCACCTCGACCGGCAACATCGTCGCCAAAGTCCGCATGCACCCCGACGACGACACCGCCCGGGTCATCACCATCGCCACCGGCGTGAAACTCAATCAGGAATTCTCCTACCTCATCCACCTCAGCCCGGGCGGTGCATTAGGCATCAGTGCGGCGGGCTACCAGTGGGACACCGAAATAAGCACGATGTGGCGTGATAAGCCGCTGTACTTCAAGGCCGGGGTTTATGTGCAGGACAATACCGGGTACACCACTGAAGGTGGGGAAGTGACGTTCAGCCATCTGGATATCGATCACAATACGTAATCCCAGGACCACTCGGACAGCAGAACAATCCGGGCATCCACAGAACCCGCAGGAATCCACCCATTGTGGCGAGGGGGCTTGCCCCCGTTGGGCTGCGATAGCAGCCCCAAACCCTGCCACCCCATTCCCGCTGGTGCACCGCGCCTCCCAGTTTACGGCGGCTACGCCGCCGAACGGGGGCAAGCCCCCTCGCCACAGCCCCACTTAAACGCCAACGTTTAAAGACACTCAGCGTTACTTCATGAGGCCTACAACGGCTTGCGTCGCTGCCTACAGGTACGCCAGAATCCGCCGGCTTGTGCGTCTGGGAGGCCATCGGTAACTTGATTCGTGTCACTGATTCGCAGTGATCGGGTTTAGTAGCCCGTGGTTTCGAGCTTGGTGCACAAGCATCTGTCAGTCAGGGATTTCGATTCCTGGACTTGATGGTAACTGTGCGCAGGGCACCTTCGGGTGCGCCGGCTTGCTCGAAACCCCGGTCTACTAACCTGCGTACAGTTGCCTCCACTTTGATTAGTAGCCAGAGAGGGGCACTCCAATCAGGTTTCGAGCAAATGACTAAATCAACGCCGCATCCGCCGGTCACAGACCCGGCATCCCCCTACGAATCCCCCGATTCAAAAAAATTCCACGAAGCCGCCGAGCGCGCCCTCGACCATTACCTCAACCCCGCCGCCCAAATCATGGCCACCACCCACGAACCCGAGCCCATGTACCTCGCCAATCCGAAGTACAACACCGAAGCGCTGCTGGCCAACGCCAGCGAAACACTCGGCTCGGCCACCCTCATGCTCAACAATTTCGCAGCATTGCTGGAGACCTCCCATCGCAAGACCCTGCTGGGCATTGCGCAAGTGGTCATGCTCGGTGAACTGGCGGTGAACCAGGCACTGGATCACGTCGAACCGAAGGAGTAATCGCGGCTCGGTTGGTGCAAGGCGAGCAAACTTGCTTCCAAAAAAAACCCGCCTCTCGGCGGGTTTCTTATCAACGCAGCTTAACGCTCGGGCTTAGTTAACCTTAGCGTTCAACTCGCCTTTCAGGTAACGCTGGAACATCGCTTCCAACGAAATCGGCTTGATCTTCGAAGCATTACCGGCAGTACCAAACTGCTCATAACGCGCAATACACACGTCACGCATCGCAGTCACAGTCGCGCCGAAGAATTTACGCGGGTCGAACTCGCTCGGGTTGGTGGCCATCAGGCGACGCATCGCACCGGTGGACGCCAAACGCAGGTCGGTGTCGATGTTGACCTTGCGCACGCCGTGCTTGATGCCTTCGACGATTTCTTCAACCGGTACGCCGTAGGTTTCTTTGATGTCGCCGCCGTACTGGTTGATGATCGCCAGCCACTCTTGCGGAACCGAAGACGAACCGTGCATCACCAGGTGGGTGTTCGGGATGCGTTTGTGGATTTCCTTGATGCGGTCGATGGCCAGCACGTCGCCGGTAGGTGGCTTGGTGAACTTGTAGGCGCCGTGGCTGGTGCCGATGGCGATGGCCAGGGCGTCGACCTGGGTCTTCTTGACGAAGTCCGCGGCTTCTTCCGGGTCGGTCAGCATTTGGCTGTGATCCAGAACGCCTTCGGCGCCGATGCCGTCTTCTTCACCGGCCATGCCGGTTTCCAGCGAACCCAGGCAGCCCAGCTCGCCTTCCACCGATACGCCGCAGGCGTGAGCCATGGCCACGGTTTGTTGGGTAACGCGAACGTTGTACTCGTAGTCGGTCGGGGTCTTGCCGTCTTCGCCTAGGGAGCCGTCCATCATGACCGAGCTGAAGCCCAGTTGAATGGAGCGCTGGCAGACGTCAGGGCTGGTGCCGTGGTCCTGGTGCATGCACACCGGGATGTGCGGGAATTCTTCGATGGCCGCCAGGATCAGGTGACGCAGGAACGGGGCGCCTGCGTATTTGCGAGCACCGGCCGAAGCCTGGACGATCACCGGGGAGTCAGTCTTGTCAGCGGCTTCCATGATGGCGCGCATCTGCTCAAGGTTGTTGACGTTGAAGGCTGGAACGCCGTAGCCGAACTCGGCTGCGTGGTCCAGCATCTGGCGCATGCTGATAAGTGCCATTGTGTGTGTCTCTCCCGGTTGAGGGTCGTTAATCGTGCCAGCCTGCCGTAGCGGCGGCGGCTATTCAAGTTATTGCAGATCGGGGGTTGGCCCGGGCTGCGAATTCGGTACAACAAAACTCTTGTATCGCTGAAGCCTTGTGGCGAGGGGGCTTGCCCCCGTTCGGCTGCGCAGCAGTCGCAAATCGGACGACGTGGTCTAACTGAAGCACTGCATCCGCTGGCTTCGGGAGTGCTTCGCACTCCAACGGGGGCAAGCCCCCTCGCCACAAAAGCCCGCACCCACATTAGGTCCGTGGCGTGTCAATTACTGCGCTTTACAACCGCGGCCGATCAAATCATTGGTGGCGACCCAGTACACCAGGCCCTCCTCACCTTTTACGTGAAACGCCAGCATGTCGTTGCTGTACAGCGAGCCTTCGGCGCCCGGCTCAAGCTTCAGGCGGTAGACCTGATCGGCGCCGCCCAAACGGACATCGACTGCCTTGCGGCTCACGCCAGTGTAGCGCCAGAGCACTTTGGCCTGACTGTCGCAGGTCCAGGTGGTCCAGTTGTCCGTTGATTGGGCAGGCTTGAACAGGTCGAAATTCGAACAACCTGCCAGCAATGCCACTGCCGCAACGGCAATAAAGCGTTTCATCCGTGTTCCTCGACTGACAGCACACGCCGCCAGCCCTGAGTTAAAGAGTCAGACCCGTCAAGGGCAGCCATGTTCCTTGGCCGGAGTCTGTGTCTCGTATTTGTCCAGGCCATCGGGCCCGGACCGCTTGTTGATCACCGGGTTGGTTTCCGCTTGCCAGTCAGCCTGGTAGCAGCCTTTATCCGACGCGGATGGCGCGGGCTCCGGCGTGGCTTTCGGGTTACTCCCGCAAGCCGCCAGCATACCCGCGGCGATCAACAGCATTAATGTCCTGACCATCTGAACACTCCTTTGCCTGGTCAAATGAGCGGCCTCAGGCCTTGGCCCGGCTTTCCAGGACTTCAACGGCCGGCAGCACTTTGCCTTCGACGAATTCGAGGAAAGCACCGCCGCCGGTAGAAATGTAGGAGATTTGCTCGGCAACGCCATATTTATCGATGGCCGCCAGAGTGTCGCCACCGCCGGCAATGGAGAACGCCGAGCTTTCCGCGATGGCCTGGGCCAGCACTTTGGTGCCGTTACCGAACTGGTCGAATTCGAACACGCCCACCGGGCCGTTCCACAGGATGGTCTTGGACGACTTCAGCAGCTCGGCGAAATTCGCCGCGGTCTGTGGGCCGATGTCCAGGATCATGTCGTCTGCAGCCACGTCGGCGATCAGTTTGACAGTCGCGGTCGCACTTTCAGCGAATTCCTTGGCGACTACCACGTCCACTGGCAATGGCACGCTGACTTTCGCCGCGATTTCACGAGCGGTGTCCAGCAGGTCCGGCTCGTACAGCGATTTGCCAACCGGGTGACCGGCAGCGGCCAGGAAGGTGTTGGCAATGCCGCCACCAACGATCAGCTGGTTGCAGATCTGGCTCAGGCTGTTGAGTACGTCGAGTTTGGTCGACACTTTAGAGCCCGCAACAATGGCAGCCATTGGCTGGGCCGGGGAGCCCAGGGCCTTGCCCAGTGCGTCCAGTTCGGCGGCGAGCAACGGGCCAGCAGCGGCGACTTTGGCGAATTTGGCCACGCCATGGGTCGAGCCCTCGGCGCGGTGAGCAGTGCCGAAAGCGTCCATCACGAACACGTCGCACAGAGCGGCGTATTGCTTGGCCAGCTCGTCGGCGTTCTTTTTCTCGCCCTTGTTGAAGCGCACGTTTTCGAACAACACGATGTCGCCGGCTTTCACGTCGACGCCGCCCAGGTAATCGGACACCAGCGGCACTTCACGGCCCAGAGCCTTGCTCAGGTAGTCAGCCACTGGCTTGAGGCTGTTCTCGGCGGAGAATTCGCCTTCGGTCGGACGGCCAAGGTGCGAGCAGACCATCACTGCCGCGCCTTTTTCCAGGGCCAGCTTGATGGTCGGCAGCGAAGCCAGGATACGCGCATCGCTGGTGACAACACCGTCCTTGACTGGGACGTTGAGGTCTTCGCGGATCAGTACGCGCTTACCTTGCAGATCGAGGTCGGTCATCTTCAACACGGTCATGGGTCGCAATTCCTGGGTTACTGTTTTTGAAAGACAGATTGTGGAGTAGTAGCGGCTTGCAAATAGTGCTCTGCAACGTCCAGCATTCGATTGGCAAAACCCCATTCGTTGTCGAACCAGGCCAGGATGTTCACCAGCCGTGGGCCGGAAACGCGTGTCTGACTGGCATCGACGATGGCCGAATGTGGGTCATGATTAAAATCACAACTGGCGTGAGGCAACTCGGTGTAGGCCAGAAGGCCTTTGAGCGGGCCATGGGTGGCGGCCTCGCGCAGAATCCGGTTGACCTCGGTGGCGTCGGTATCGCTCACGGTCTGCATCGTAATATCGAGGCAAGACACGTTAACCGTCGGCACCCGCACGGCTTTGGCCTGAATTCGCCCGGCAAGTTCCGGCAGCAGGCGCTCAATGCCTCGCGCCAGACCAGTGGACACCGGAATCACCGACTGGAACGCCGAACGGGTGCGGCGCAGGTCTTCGTGGTGATAGGCGTCGATCACCGGCTGATCGTTCATCGCCGAGTGGATGGTGGTGATCGACACGTATTCCAGACCAATGGCCTGATCCAGCAGGCGCAACAGCGGCACGCCGCAGTTGGTGGTGCAAGACGCGTTGGACACCAGCAGCTCGTCGCCGGTCAGGCAATCCTGGTTCACGCCGTAGACGATGGTGGCGTCGACATCCGCCTCGCTGGCCATCGGCTGGGAAAACAGCACCCGTGGCGCACCGGCGTCGAGAAAACGCTGGCCATCCTGACGGGTGTGATAAGCGCCGGAGCACTCCAGCACCAGATCGACGCCCAACGACGCCCAATCGATGCCTTCGGGGGTGGCACTGCGCAGGACCTTCACGCAGTCGCCCTTAATATGCAGACAATCGCCCTCAACCCTCACTTCACCGGGAAACCGCCCGTGAGTGGAGTCGAAGCGTGTCAGGTATTCGATGCTGGCCATGTCGGCCAGATCGTTGATCGCGACAATTTCAAACCCGGCTTTCTCGCCTCGCTCAAACAACGCACGCAAGACGCAACGACCAATTCGGCCGTAGCCGTTGAGTGCAACTTTGTAAGGACGCGGTTGAGGCATGGGGTTCTCGATTACCGTGGTGAATCCGTCAGTGCAGCATTGACTGGCCCGACGCCTTCGCGAGCAAGCCCGCTCCCACAGGAGAGTGCGATCTCCAGTGGGAGCGGGCTTGCTCGCGAAAGCGGCAGTCCAGACGACACATTTTCTGGATCAGTCTTCCAGCAGCTCTTCAGCCTGACCCAGGATGTTTTCCAGGGTGAAGCCGAACTCTTCGAACAAGGCCGGCGCAGGCGCCGACTCGCCGTAGGTGGTCATGCCGATCACGCGACCTTCCAGGCCCACGTACTTGTACCAGTAGTCCGCGTGGGCGGCTTCGATGGCGATACGCGCGCTGACCTGCAACGGCAGAACCGATTGCTTGTAGCCGGCGTCCTGGGCTTCGAAGACGCTGGTGCACGGCATCGATACCACACGGACCTTACGGCCTTGCTCGGTCAGTTTGTCGAAGGCTTGAACGGCCAGGCCGACTTCCGAACCGGTGGCGATCAGGATCAGCTCAGGCTCGCCTGCGCAGTCCTTCAACACGTAACCGCCACGGGCGATCTCTTCGATCTGGATCGCATTGCGGGTTTGGTGCTGCAGGTTCTGACGGGAGAAGATCAGCGCCGAAGGACCGTCGTCACGCTCCAGGGCGAACTTCCAGGCCACCGCCGATTCAACGGCATCGGCCGGACGCCAGGTGTCGAGGTTCGGTGTGCAGCGCAGGCTGGCCAGTTGCTCGATCGGCTGGTGCGTCGGACCGTCTTCGCCCAGACCGATGGAGTCGTGGGTGAACACGTAGACAATGCGTTTCTTCATCAGCGCCGACATGCGTACCGCGTTGCGGGCGTATTCCATGAACATCAGGAAGGTCGCGCCGTAAGGCACCAGGCCGCCGTGCAGAGCCACGCCGTTCATGATCGCGCTCATGCCGAACTCGCGAACGCCGTAGTACATGTAGTTGCCGCTGGCGTCTTCGGCGGTGACGCCTTTGCAACCTTTCCACAGGGTCAGGTTGGAACCGGCCAGGTCAGCCGAACCGCCGAGCAGTTCCGGCAGCAGCGGGCCGAAGGCGTTCAGGGCGTTCTGGCTGGCTTTACGGCTGGCGATGGATTCGCCTTTGGCCGCGACTTCAGCGATGTAGGCCTGGGCCTTCTCGGCGAAATCGGTCGGCAGATCACCGCTCAGGCGACGAACCAGTTCATTGGCCAGCTCAGGGAAGGCGGCGGAGTACGCAGCGAAACGCTGATCCCACTCGGCTTCGGCAGCGCGACCGGCTTCCTTGGCGTCCCACTCGGCATAGATATCAGCCGGGATTTCGAACGGGCCGTAGTTCCACTTCAGCGCTTCACGGGTCAGAGCGATTTCCGCGTCACCCAACGGGGCGCCGTGGCAATCTTCCTTGCCTTGCTTGTTCGGCGAACCGAAGCCGATGGTGGTCTTGCAGCAGATCAGCGTCGGTTGTGCGCTTTTGCGCGCGGTTTCGATCGCGATCTTGATTTCTTCCGGATCGTGACCGTCGACATTGCGGATCACTTGCCAGTTGTAGGATTCGAAACGCTTCGGCGTGTCGTCGGTGAACCAGCCTTCGACTTCGCCGTCGATGGAGATGCCGTTGTCATCGTAGAAGGCGATCAGTTTGCCCAGGCCCAGCGTACCGGCCAGGGAACTGACTTCGTGGGAAATGCCTTCCATCATGCAGCCATCACCCAGGAATACGTAGGTGTGGTGATCGACGACGTTATGGCCAGGACGGTTGAACTGCGCCGCCAGGACTTTTTCCGCCAGGGCGAAACCGACTGCGTTGGCCAGGCCTTGGCCCAGTGGACCGGTGGTGGTTTCAACGCCCGGTGTGTAGCCGTATTCCGGGTGACCCGGGGTGCGGCTGTGCAGTTGGCGGAAGTTTTTCAGGTCATCGATTGACAAGTCGTAGCCGGTCAGGTGCAGCAACGAGTAGATCAACATCGAGCCGTGACCGTTGGACAGCACGAAGCGGTCACGGTCGGCGAACGATGGATTGCTCGGGTTGTGCTTCAGGTAGTCACGCCAAAGTACTTCGGCGATATCCGCCATACCCATAGGGGCACCGGGATGGCCGCTGTTGGCTTTTTGCACGGCATCCATGCTGAGGGCACGAATGGCGTTGGCGCGCTCACGACGGCTGGGCATCGCTGATCTCCTGCGGATATTGAATCGAGAGTGAATAAAACGAAACGGAAAAAAGGCGAGCATTTTCCCTCACCGACCCGCCTCGGGGCAATGAGAGATAGTCATCCGAAGGCGTTTTTCCAATGGATAACGGCGTATTCGACTGATGAAACCTTTCCGCTGTTGGTTTGTGGACTGAAACTAACGTTAATAAGTGCCATCTATCGACCAATATCAAAACTTTTTGATATTGCTCTTGCGGTGTTTTCTGACCGTCACTAGACTGCTGGCCTTATGAATCTGCGCGTGCCTTCCATTCAACATGACGATTGCGATGAGCTGGCGGCCCTGTGCAAGGCCGGCGGCGATCCTCTGCGGCTGAATGTATTGCGCGCGCTGGCCAACGATTCGTTCGGCGTACTGGAACTGGCGCAGATCTTCGGCATCGGTCAGTCCGGCATGAGTCATCACCTCAAGGTATTGGCCCAGGCCGACCTGGTGGCGACCCGCCGTGAAGGCAATGCGATTTTCTACCGTCGTGCCCTGCCCCACACCGATCTGCTGGGCGGCAAGCTGCATGCCGCGCTGCTCGAAGAAGTGGACAACCTGACCCTGCCGACTGACGTTCAGGCGCGGATCGGTCAGGTCCACGGGCAACGTGAGGCGGCCAGCCAGGACTTTTTCTCACGGGTCGCGGAGAAGTTTCGCGCCCAGCAAGACTTGATTGCCGGCCTGCCGCAATACCGCGAAAGCGTGGTGGCCCTGCTCGACAAACTGAGCTTCGGCCCCGGCGCCACGGCCATCGAAGTAGGTCCCGGCGATGGCGCTTTTCTGCCGGAGCTGGCGCGTCGCTTCACTCAGGTCACGGCGCTGGACAACAGCCCGGCGATGCTCGAACTGGCCCGTCAGGTCTGTGAACGTGAAACGCTGGCTAACGTCAGCCTGCAATTGGCCGATGCATTGAACGGTGTAAGCCTTCAGGCCGACTGCGTTGTACTGAACATGGTGCTACACCATTTTGCCGCACCGGCCGAAGCGCTCAAGCACATGGCCGGCTTGCTGCAACCAGGCGGTAGCCTGTTAGTGACAGAGTTATGTAGCCACAACCAGAGTTGGGCCAGGGAGGCCTGCGGTGATCTCTGGTTGGGGTTTGAACAGGACGATCTGGCCCGTTGGGCCACCGCTGCGGGACTCGTTCCCGGGGAAAGCCTCTATGTAGGCTTACGTAATGGTTTCCAGATACAGGTCCGCCATTTTCAGCGACCGGCTGGCGACACTCACCATCGGTAAATTCAGGAAAAAATCGAGATGAGCGAATACTCCCTCTTCACCTCCGAGTCCGTGTCTGAAGGGCATCCGGACAAAATCGCCGACCAGATTTCCGATGCGGTGCTGGACGCCATCATTGCCGAAGACAAGTTCGCCCGCGTGGCGTGCGAGACTCTGGTGAAAACCGGCGTGGCAATCATCGCCGGTGAAGTCACCACGTCGGCCTGGGTCGATCTGGAAGACATCGTCCGTAACGTGATTCTCGACATCGGCTACAACAGCTCCAATGTCGGCTTCGACGGTGCAACCTGCGGCGTGATGAACATCATCGGCAAGCAGTCCCCCGACATCAACCAGGGTGTTGACCGTGCCAAGCCTGAAGATCAGGGCGCCGGCGACCAGGGCCTGATGTTCGGCTACGCCAGCAATGAAACCGACGTGCTGATGCCAGCACCGATCACCTTCTCGCACCAACTGGTTCAGCGCCAGGCCGAAGCCCGCAAGTCCGGCCTGCTGCCTTGGCTGCGTCCAGACGCCAAGTCGCAAGTGACCTGCCGCTACGAAAACGGCAAGGTTGTCGGTATCGACGCCGTTGTACTGTCGACCCAGCACAACCCGGAAGTGTCCTACAAAGACCTGCGCGAAGGCGTGATGGAGCTGATCGTCAAGCACGTGCTGCCTGCCGAACTGCTGTCCAAGGACACCCAGTTCCACATCAACCCGACTGGCCAGTTCATCATCGGTGGCCCGGTGGGCGACTGCGGCCTGACCGGTCGCAAGATCATCGTTGACAGCTACGGCGGGATGGCCCGTCACGGCGGCGGCGCGTTCTCCGGTAAAGATCCATCGAAGGTTGACCGTTCGGCTGCCTACGCCGGTCGTTATGTGGCCAAGAACATCGTCGCTGCCGGCCTGGCCGAGCGTTGCGAGATTCAGGTTTCCTACGCAATCGGCGTCGCTCAACCGACTTCGATTTCGTTGAACACCTTCGGCACCGGCAAGATCAGCGATGACAAGATCGTCAAACTGGTCCGCGAAGTGTTCGACCTGCGTCCATACGCGATCACCACCATGCTCGACCTGCTGCACCCGATGTACCAGGACACCGCTGCGTACGGCCACTTCGGTCGCACCCCGGAAACCAAAACCGTGGGCGACGATACGTTCACCACGTTCACCTGGGAAAAAACCGACCGCGCCGACGCTCTGCGTGTCGCGGCCGGCCTGTAAGACCTCCCCGGTTGTCAAAAAGCCCCGCACGGTTCGCCGTGCGGGGCTTTTTCATGAAGAAGATCCCACCTCGAAACACGCAGAATTACACCTCTGCACTCCACACCCGAAACCTGACTAGCCTTGAAAGCATCCCAACGAGCAAGGACGCTCTCGATGCTGCCCAACCTGCGCCTGTTTTTCGGTTTCCTGCTGACCCTCACCTGCCTGACCGCCAATGCCGCCGACTGCCCTGATTGGCCGCCGGCCCGCGCTCTGGACGAAATCAACGCACTGCAAAAACGAATCGACCTCTGGGACGACAGCTATCATCGCGAAGGACGCTCTTTGGTCGCCGATGAACTCTATGATCAATCCCGCATACGACTAAGCGAATGGCGCGAGTGTTTTGACTCAGGCCCTTCAGCCGAACCGTTGCGCACTGCCGGTGGCACGATTGCTCACCCCATCGCCCACACCGGCCTGGAAAAACTGCGCGATGGGCGCGCGGTCGAAGCCTGGCTGAAAAATCGGGATGAGGTCTGGATTCAGCCCAAGGTCGACGGCGTGGCAGTGACGTTGATCTATCGCAACGGCTGGCTGCACCAGGCGATCAGTCGTGGTGACGGGATGACCGGCCATGACTGGACTGCCTCAGCACGCCAGATCACCACCATTCCCCAAAAACTTCCGCAGCCGCTGGACCTGCTGCTGCAAGGCGAACTCTATTGGCGCCTGACCGAGCACGTGCAAGCCGAGGCCGGCAGCCTCAATGCCCGCGCCACGGTGGCCGGGTTAATGGCACGCAAGACGCTGAACCCTGAGCAAGCCGCCGGTATCGGCCTGTTCGTCTGGGACTGGCCACAAGGCCCGAAAAGCCTGCCCGCCCGCGTGGCGGCTCTGGATGAGCTGGGGTTCCCGAGCACCGCGCCCTACAGCCAGCCGATCGAGGCATTTGCCGATGCCGAACGCTGGCGCGATCACTGGTATCGCTCGCCTCTGCCCTTTGTCAGCGATGGCGTCGTTTTGCGACAGAGCCAGCGCCCAGCGGCCGAGCGCTGGCAGGCGAAAACGCCTTACTGGAGCGTCGCCTGGAAGTATCCCTTCGCCCAGGCACTGGCCGAGGTGCGCAAGGTCCACTTCAAGATTGGACGAACCGGCCGGATCACACCGGTGCTGGATCTGGCACCGGTGATGCTCGATGACCGGCAGATCAAGCGTGTCAGCGTCAGTTCCCTGCAGCGCTGGGAAGCGCTGGACATTCGTCCCGGCGATCAGGTCGCCATCAGCCTGGCCGGGCTGACCATCCCCAGGCTCGACGGTGTCGTATTGCGCAGCACCGAACGTCCTGAATTGAACGCACCGCTGGCAGCAGATTTTCATCCGTTAAGTTGCTGGCAGCCGACGCCCGGGTGCGAAAGCCAGTTCCTCGCGCGCCTGGCCTGGCTCAGCGGCAAACAGGGGCTGGCCTTGCCGCATGTCGGGCCGGGCACCTGGGAGAAACTGCTCAAGGCCGAACGTCTCGACAACTTGCTCGATTGGTTGACCCTCGACGAGCAAGAGCTTGCTAACATTGACGGCTTCGGCGAACGCAGCAGTGCTCGTCTTTTGAACAGTTTCAACAGCGCCCGGCAACGACCGTTCGCCCGCTGGCTCAAAGCCCTGGGCTTGCCGCCGACTGGCCAGGCACAGCTCGCCGATTCATGGCAGGCGCTGGCGCAACGAAACACCGAACAATGGCAGGCCGAAACCGGCATCGGCCCGGGACGCGCAGCGCAATTGAGCGCATTTTTCCGCGACCCGC
Organism: Pseudomonas sp. GW822-FHT07A10; assembly: GCF_058798795.1. NCBI lineage: Bacteria > Pseudomonadati > Pseudomonadota > Gammaproteobacteria > Pseudomonadales > Pseudomonadaceae > Pseudomonas > Pseudomonas sp. GW822-FHT07A10. Next base: position 519,197 of record NZ_JBXAKV010000002.1, on the reverse strand, counting down.
AGGTCATGGCCTTGAGCGAGACATTACGTGTTGCCGGGATTGACGGTTTTTAGCAGCCGGCGACGCCCGCGAGCCTGGGAACCCATAGGTACCGATGCGCTCAAACAGCCCATCGCTACATCGATTTTTCACCTGGAGCTTTTATGAAACTTCTTTCACCGCTCGCCTTGTTGACCCTGTGCAGCGTGATGGCCGCTCCATTAATGGCCGCCGAAGACGCCCCGGGCCTGACCGGCTGCGCTGCCAAAAAACAAGGCATCATCAACCAGATCGAACTGGCCAAGTCTCACGGTAACGCCGATCAACAGGCTGGCCTTGAAACCGCCCTGAGCGAAGTTACCGCCCATTGCACCGACGCTTCCTTGAAGAAGGAACGGGAAAACAAGGTGCTCGACGCCAAGCACGAAGTCAGCCGGCGTCAGGCCGACCTCGACAAGGCGATGAAAAAAGGCGACGCCGAGAAGATCAACAAACGCAAAGACAAACTGGCTCAATCGCGCAAGGATTTACAGGACGCGCTCGACGAGCTGGATAAGTAATCCGGTTTGAACACGCCGCCTCAATGATCCCGAAACTCTTTATGGCAGGCACTACAGGCGTCTTCGACTTTCTGAACTGCCGGCCCCAGGTTGCTGGCCTTGTAGGGTTGAACCTGGCTGGCGATCACCAGTTCACCGGTGGCGCCTTCAAGGGTGCGGGCCATTTCCTGGAAGCGTGCCTGCTTCTGCCAGACATCGTCCTTGGCGCTGGTGTGATCTTCTTCGCGCACCTGCGGGAAATGTTTCCACGGCTCATGGGACAACGCGTCGAGCTTCACGGCACCGTCGGCGAATTTCGGGCCATCGAACGGAATACGCCCACGCAACATGCCACCCAGGTCTTCGCCGGTCTTGAGCATTTGCTTGAAGATCGCCTTGCGCTGGCCCAGAGGCGAGTTCGGGTCGACACCGCCGCAGGCGGACAAGGTCAGGCAGGCCAGCAATACAACAGAGAGTCTTTTAAGAGTCATGGTGGCTTCAGATCACTGGAAACGGCGGCCAGTATCCTCGCGTCACCGGCAAAGACCAATAGCCCTATTATCAATACGGGTTGTTTGAGCGCATGGAGCACTCAGGCAACCGGCAAAGGAATTACTCCATGAACAGCCGTTTCAAGGCGTGGCGTCACAACCTGGCCTGGACCCTTCCGATGGTGGCCGTGCTTGCGGGCTGCACCGGTGGCGACAGCAGCACACCGAAAACCCACGCACTGGCGACCTACTCCAGCGCTACCTGGGAAGCCCTTCCAGCGGTGTCCGACAACGACCTCGTCGCCGGTTTTGGCTCGTGGCGCAGCGCCTGCACCCGACTCAAGGCCGACCCGGTCTGGGGTGGCACCTGTGCCGCTTCCGCCAACGTGCAGCCAACCGCCAGCGACATCCGTGGTTTTCTCAAACAGAACCTCGACGTCTACGGCCTGCGCGCCGCCAATGACAACCCCAACGGCCTGATCACCGGTTACTACGAACCGGTGTATCCCGGCAGCCTGACCCAGACCAAGCAAGCGAACATCCCGGTGTACGGCGTGCCCGAGGACATGATCATCGTCTCGCTGGACAGTATCTACCCGGAGCTCAAAGGCAAACGCCTGCGCGGACGACTCGAAGGTCGCGTGCTCAAGCCTTACGACGATGCGGCAACCATTGAAACCAAAGGCGTGAAGGCGCCGGTGATTGCCTGGCTGACCGACCCGATGAACCTGCAATTCCTGCAAATCCAGGGTTCGGGGCGCATCCAGCTCGATGATGGCCGTCAATTGCGCATTGGTTATGCCGACCAGAACGGCCACCCCTATCGACCTATTGGCCGCTGGCTGGTGGATCAGGGCGAGCTGAAGAAAGAAGAGGTGACCATGAGCGCCATCGATAACTGGGCCAAGGCCAATCCGACGCGCATTCCCGAACTGCTCGGCAGCAACCCCAGCTACGTGTTCTTCAATCGCAACCCGGACAGCAACGAAGGGCCGCGCGGTTCGCTGAATGTGCCATTGACCGCAGGTTATAGCGCGGCAGTGGATCGCAAGGTGATTCCGCTCGGCAGCTTGTTGTGGTTATCGACGACGCGACCGGACGGCAGCGCACTGGTGCGTCCGGTGGCCGCTCAAGATACCGGCGGCGCGATTGCCGGCGAGGTCCGCGCAGACCTGTTCTGGGGCACGGGCGAGGCGGCCGGGCAATTGGCCGGCGACATGAAACAGCAGGGGCAGATCTGGATGCTCTGGCCTAAAGGGGCGGCGTTGCCTCAGGTGCCGCAGGTGGCTGACAAACTTTAGAAGCAAACGATCGCAGACTACGCCAGCGTCAGCATCGAGAGCGTTCGTCGCAATATCGCGAATGAACATCGATCCCTGCAGGGAATGGCGCAGCCTGCGATCCTTTGATCTTGCCGTTAAACAGACACCACAAAGAAACTGACGATCAGCCCCATGCCTATGGCCCACACCAGCGACCGCAGAATCGCCCAGTCCGCCAGATAGCAAATGATGTACAGCAGCCGACTGGTGATGAACAGCACCGACAGCACATTGATCGTCACCAGTTCGGCATTGCCGGCCAGATGCGCCACGATCACCGCCGCGGCAAACGCCGGGGTCACTTCGAAGCTGTTCAACTGCGCCGAATGCGCACGCCTGGCCACTCCTTCGAGCGAATCCAGAAACGCCCTTGGGTCGTGATTCTGTTTCAGCCCGAACTTGCCATTGCTGAACTTGGCGACGCCCGTGCACAGATAAGGCAAGCAGATCGCAATCAAAATGCACCACAGAGCAACCGTCATAACGCAGTCCCTTCTTCAAGTTGTAGAGAATCGAATTCCATCAGCGGCGACTAAAACTTCATCACCAACATGCCGATCAATACCAGTCCACAGGCTAAGAGCCGTGGCCTGCCAAAAGGTTCTTTGAGGTAGCGCATACCGAACAGCACCACCAGAATCACGCTGATCTCGCGCAGCGCCGCTGCCTCGGCAATTGAACCGAGCTGCATGGCCCACAGCACCAGAGCGTAGCTGAACAACACGCAGAACCCGACCGCCAACCCCAACCGCCACTGTTCGCGCCAGAACAACATGAACGCCGGTCGTTTGCGCACCAGCGCCAGCAATGGGAACGACCAGGCACTGAGCACGGTGACCCATACCAGGTAATCCAGCGGATGGGACCAGCGCCGCAAGGCCTGGCCATCGATGAAGGTGTAGCAACCGATGCACAACCCGATCAGCGCCACCACCGGCAGCATCGACCACGGCAGGCGCACCCCGCCACCGCCCTGCCAGAGCAGGCACACCATGCCGAACGGGATGAGCAAAATCCCGAAGATCTGCTGAGCCGTCAGCACTTCTCCGGCGAAGATCAGCGTCAGTGCCAGCACCACCAGCGGCGACAAGCCGCGCATCAACGGATAGACCAGACCGAGATCGCCGACCCGATAGGCCTGGATCAACAGGTAGCGATAGAGCAACTCGAATGCCGCCGACGCAAGAATCCACGGCCACATATCCAGTGGCGGCAGCGCCACGAAGGGCAGCATCAGCGCGACAAACAGCAACGCCACGCTGTCCATGCAGGCCACCACCAACAGCCGCTCCGCGCTGAACTTGATCAGGGTATTCCACGCCGCATGCAACAGCGCCGCCACCAACACCAGAATCGTCGCAAGCACGGCACACTCCTTGTATTGCCCCTACATCTCGGGACAGAGATTTGATTCGCCATATGTCCGCAGCTGTTTATACTGCAAGCGACCACGCCGCACTCAGTTGCGCACAGACTAATTCCAATAATTCCTGCCCCTGCCCGCTCTCATCGAGAACGGTCGTCGGCCTGCGTATGCCTGATCAAAGCGTCAAGACTACCGACAGAGACCTTGCGCATGCCACTCGCCTTGCTTGCACTGGCCGTTGCCGCTTTCGGCATCGGCACCACTGAGTTCGTCATCATGGGCTTGCTGCCCGATGTCGCCCGCGATCTCGCCGTGAGCATTCCTCACGCCGGCCTGCTCATCACCGGTTACGCCCTTGGCGTGGTGTTCGGTGCGCCGATTCTCGCGGTCGGCACCGCCAACATGCCGCGTAAAGCGACACTGCTGGGCATGACGCTGATGTTCATTCTCGGCAACATCCTCTGCGCCCTGGCGCCGAACTACGCCACCTTGATGGCCGCACGAGTGATCACCGCGCTGTGCCATGGCGCGTTTTTCGGCATCGGCTCAGTGGTCGCTGCCAGTCTGGTGGCACCGAACAAACGAGCCCAGGCGATTGCCATGATGTTCACCGGCCTGACCTTGGCCAACGTGCTGGGCGTGCCATTGGGCACTGCGCTGGGGCAATACGCCGGCTGGCGCTCGACCTTCTGGGCAGTGTCGGTGATTGGCGTGATTGCGGCCATTGCGCAGTGGGTCTGGCTGCCCAAGGAAATCCCCATGGACAAAGCCAACCTGGCCAGCGAATTCAAAGTGCTGGGCAAGGTCAATGTGCTGCTGGCGCTGGGCATGAGCGTGCTGGCGTCCACCAGCCTGTTCAGCGTGTTCACTTACATTGCGCCGATCCTGCAGGACATCACCGGCGTCAGTCCGCATGGCGTAACCATCATGTTGCTGTTGTTCGGGGTCGGCTTGACCGGGGGCAGCATGCTCGGCGGCCGATTGGCGGACAGTCGCTTGCTGCCTTCGCTGGTGGGGATGACATTGGCCGTAGCCATCGTGCTGGCCGCCTTCAGCCAATCCAGCCATTCAGTGATACCGGCAGCGATCACGCTGGTACTGTGGGGCATCTTCGCCTTCGCGCTATGCCCGATCCTGCAATTGCTGATCATCGATCAGGCCCATGAGGCGCCAAACCTCGGGTCGACCTTGAATCAAAGTGCATTCAATCTCGGCAACGCCGCCGGGGCGTGGATTGGTGGGCTGGTGGTGGCCAGCGGTGCGGACCTGGCGGACTTGCCGTGGACCGGCGCGCTGGTCAGCGTGTTCACGCTGCTGACGGCGCTGTTCTTCATCTACCTGCAACGTCGCAGTGCTGCCGCAATCAATGTCTCTGGCTGACATTGATCATTTTTTGACCTTCTGCGGTTCGGATTCCTGAGCCCGCTCCGCAGAGGTCTTCGGCGGCCCGCCTTCACTGCGAATCTGCGCGTGACTGATCAGCGCAAAGATAAAACTGCCGCCAATAATGTTTCCCACCAGCGTGGGACCTGCGAACACCCACCAAAAATCCTTCCACGGCAACTCGCCGGCAAACACCAGGTAAGAAACCTCGACCGATCCGACCACGATGTGAGTGAAATCGCCCAGCGCCATGAAATAGGTGATGAGGATGATGATCCACATCTTGGCGCTTTCCATGGACGGGATCATCCAGACCATGGTGGCGATCATCCAGCCGGAGATGATGCCTTTGGCGAGCATCTTGCCGGCATCGTTCTCCATGACCTTGCGCCCGATCTCAAGGAAGGCCAGATCGGTCTTGCTGTCGAATATCGGCAGGTGCAGCATCACATACGCCACCAGCAAGGTGCCGCAGAGATTGCCCACCAGCACCACCGTCCAAAGCCGCAGCAACCGACCGACATTACCCAGCGTCGGCTTGCTCATGATCGGCAGCACGGCGGTCAGGGTGTTTTCGGTGAAGAGTTGCTGACGGGCAAGAATCACCGCGAGAAAACCGGCGCAGTAACCGAAGCTGGCGATCACCTTGAAGCCTTCGCCGTCCGGCAGGCGCGAGTTGAGTAGTCCCATGCCCATCAGCGACAGGCCCATGGTCAGGCCGGCAGCCAAGGCCGACCACCACAGCGCCGCAACGCTACGCTCGAGTTCCTGGTCGCCTTGAGTACGAATGATTTCGTGCAGCACCGCCGCGCGCGGGGGCTGGTTCTTGTCGACCTCGCGCTGTTCCTGTGCCGAGAGGTCCGGGGTCTTGCCATCTTTGGGCGTGTCCATAAGGCTGCTCCTGAACCGGTGGCGTGTCGTTTACGTACGACACGCGGGGTTCGGAGCTGTTCACTACCCGGGGGGAACGCAGCAAACCCTGTGGCGAGGGAGCTTGCTCCCGCTCGGCTGCGAAGCAGTCGTAAGCTGACGTGAAGCCTGCCTGAAAGAACCCAATGACAGATTTCAGGGCCGCTTCGCGCTGGAGCGCCAGCCCGGCCCAACGGGAGCAAGCTCCCTCGCCACAGAAACAACAATCACCCGCCGATCTCGTCATCCTTGAACTGGTCTTTGACGTACCTGATCTCGGTCCGGCCGTGCGGCATGGGCAGGCCGTCTTCGCCCAGGTTCACGAACACCATCTTCTCTACTGTCAAAATGCTCTTGCGAGTGATCTTGTTGCGCACTTCACAGGTCAGAGTGATCGAGGTGCGACCGAACTCGGTGGCGGTGATGCCCAGCTCGATGATGTCGCCCTGACGCGAGGCGCTGACGAAATTGATTTCGGAAATGTACTTGGTGACCACGCGCTGATTACCCAGCTGGACGATGGCGTAGATCGCCGCTTCTTCGTCGATCCAGCGCAGCAAACTGCCGCCGAACAGCGTGCCGTTGGGGTTGAGGTCTTCGGGTTTTACCCATTTGCGGGTGTGGAAATTCATACTCACTCCTGACCGTCTTGCCGATTGATGCCGGCCATCATGGCAGAGCCCGGACTAGAGCTCTATCAAGCATCGACTATGGTCTCGATTACCGTTCGGACATTGACCAACAGAAACGCTTTGGAAGATCAGCATAGCCCGCTATAATCGCCCCCGTTTCAAAACGGTAATGTTCACTTGCTACCGTTTTCCCGCCACCTGTCCGAGGGGCGCTGCAGCAGGTTCAACCTGTCAGGCTCGGATGGGGCGTTGACTGGCCACGGCCAGACACTAAACGCACAACGGCGCCCATTCGCATACATTACGAATGGAGGCTCTTCATGAGCGCTGTTATCACGCCTGCAGATTTTAACGATTACAAAGTCGCCGACATGTCCCTGGCTGCCTGGGGCCGTCGCGAAACCATCATCGCCGAATCCGAAATGCCAGCCCTGATGGGTCTGCGTCGCAAGTACTCCGTTGAGCAACCGCTCAAGGGCGCGAAGATCCTCGGCTGCATCCACATGACTATTCAGACTGCCGTGCTGATCGAAACCCTGGTTGCCCTGGGTGCCGAAGTACGCTGGTCGTCCTGCAACATTTTCTCGACTCAGGATCAGGCCGCCGCTTCCATCGCCGCTGCCGGCATCCCGGTTTTCGCCTGGAAAGGCGAGACTGAAGAAGAGTACGAGTGGTGTCTGGAGCAAACCATCCTCAAGGATGGCCAGCCTTGGGATGCCAACATGATCCTCGACGATGGCGGCGACCTGACCGAGCTGCTGCACAAGAAGTACCCACAAGTACTGGATCGCGTTCACGGCGTCACCGAAGAAACCACCACCGGCGTTCACCGCCTGCTGGACATGCTGGCCAAGGGCGAGCTGAAAATCCCGGCCATCAACGTCAACGACTCGGTGACCAAGAGCAAGAACGACAACAAGTACGGCTGCCGTCACAGCCTGAACGACGCGATCAAGCGCGGCACCGACCACCTGCTGTCCGGCAAGCAAGCGCTGGTCATCGGTTACGGTGACGTGGGCAAGGGCTCGGCCCAGTCCCTGCGTCAGGAAGGCATGATCGTTAAAGTCTCCGAAGTCGACCCGATCTGCGCCATGCAAGCCTGCATGGACGGTTTCGAACTGGTTTCGCCGTTCATCGACGGTATCAACAACGGTACCGAAGCGAGCATCGACAAAGCGCTGCTGGGCAAGATCGACCTGATCGTGACCACCACCGGTAACGTCAATGTTTGCGACGCAAACATGCTCAAAGCCCTGAAGAAACGCGCTGTTGTCTGCAACATCGGTCACTTCGACAACGAAATCGACACCGCTTTCATGCGCAAGAACTGGGCATGGGAAGAAGTGAAGCCGCAGGTTCACAAGGTTCACCGCACCGGTCCAGGCGCTTTCGACGCTCAGAACGACGACTACCTGATCCTGCTGGCTGAAGGCCGTCTGGTTAACCTGGGTAACGCCACTGGTCACCCAAGCCGCATCATGGACGGTTCGTTCGCCAACCAGGTTCTGGCGCAGATCTTCCTGTTCGGCCAGAAGTACGCCGACCTGTCGCCAGCCCAGAAAGCCGAGCGCCTGACCGTTGAAGTACTGCCGAAGAAACTCGACGAAGAAGTGGCCCTGGAAATGGTCCGCGGTTTCGGCGGCGTGGTCACTCAACTGACCAAGCAACAGGCTGACTACATCGGCGTCACCGTCGAAGGCCCGTTCAAGCCGCACGCTTACCGCTACTGATACGCTGATTGACCGCTCTGCGCAGGAGCTGGCGAAGCCTGCGATCTTTTGATCTTAAAAGATCGCAGCCTAAGGCAGCTCCTACCGGGGCCAGCGTCCGGCTTACGTGTTTCCAAGGATATGACCATGTCCCAAGAACGTCGCTACAGCTTCGAATTCTTCCCGACGAAGACCGATGCTGGGCATGAAAAACTGATCGCCACTGCCCGTCAGCTGGCGACCTACAATCCCGACTTCTTCTCCTGCACCTACGGCGCTGGCGGTTCGACTCGTGATCGCACCCTCAACACCGTGTTGCAGCTGGAAAGTGAAGTCAAAGTCCCTGCCGCTCCGCATCTGTCTTGCGTGGGTGACAGCAAGAACGACCTGCGCGGCCTGCTGACCCAGTACAAGGCAGCCGGCATCCAGCGAATCGTTGCGCTTCGCGGTGACCTGCCCTCGGGTATGGGCATGGCCAGCGGCGAGTTGCGTCACGCCAATGACCTGGTTGAATTCATTCGTGAAGAGACTGGCGATCATTTCCACATCGAAATCGCCGCTTACCCGGAAATGCATCCGCAAGCGCGCAATTTCGAAGACGATCTCAACAACTTCGTGCGCAAGGCCAACGCCGGTGCCAACAGTGCGATCACCCAGTACTTCTTCAACGCCGACAGTTACTTCTACTTCGTCGAGCGTGTACAGGCGAAGGGTGTGAACATCCCGATCGTGCCGGGGATCATGCCGATCACCAACTACAGCAAGCTGGCGCGCTTCTCCGACGCTTGCGGTGCGGAAATCCCGCGCTGGATCCGCAAGCAACTGGAAGCCTACGGCGACGACACCCAGAGCATTCAAAGCTTTGGTGAGCAAGTCATCACCGAGATGTGCGAACGCCTGTTGCAAGGTGGCGCACCGGGGCTGCACTTCTACACACTGAACCAGGCTGAACCGAGCCTGGCGGTGTGGAACAACCTGAAGTTGCCGCGCTAATAGCCGTTAACGCAAGATCAAGAGATCGCAGTCTTCGGCAGCGCCTCCAGGGGAATATGTACCTCTACAGGCGCCGCCGAAGGCTGCGATCTTTTGCTTTTAATGCCCGATCCAGAGCTTCTGGATCCGGTTTCTGGCTCTTTATGATTTCTCGTCGTAATCTCAAGCCATGCCCCTGATCACCCAGTTACTGACCGTGCTTCTATTCACTTGCCTGAGCTTCACCGCTCGGGGCGAGAAGCTGCGTATTGTCACCGAACCCTGGGCGCCTTACGTCTATGAAGAAGGCGGCAAGAACCTCGGGCTCGACTACGAAACCACGGCCATCGTCTTCAAACGTCTCGGGATTGACGTGGAATGGCAGTTCTTGCCGTGGAAACGCTGCCTGTCGATGCTTGAGCAAGGCCAAGCGGACGGTGTGCTGGATATTTTCCACAGCGATGAACGCGAAGCGACCCTGCTCTACCCCAGCGAACCGCTCTCGCAAGTCGAATTCGTGATGTTCTACGCCAATGAACGGCCGTTCCCGTTTCGCACCCTGGACGACCTGAAAGGCCTGACCATCGGCACCTCGCCGGGCTACCTGTACAGCAAGGACTTCAGCGAATCGACGTTGTTTACCCGGGAACCGGCGCCTACCCATGAAGCCAACTTCGGCAAACTGGTGCGCGGGCGGATCGACCTGTTGATCACCGATCGCCGGGTCGGCCAGCACTTGCTCGATCAACTGGACATCCGCGACAAAATCACCGAGAACCCGACCGTCATCAGCCAGCAGAGCCAGTACCTGGCGGTGCGCCGCAATGCCGGGATGGATTTGCTGGTGCAGCGTTTCGGCGCCGAGCTCAAGCGTTTCAAGCGCGAACCGGCCTACGCCGAACTGAGCGCCCGCTATGGTGCCGGTCCGGCTGCCGAAGCCCGGGCCGCCAGCGCCACCGCAACCGGCGGAAAAACCGTTGAGCAGCAGGAAAGCGGCGCACAGTGATTGCTCTGTTATACTCCGGCCTTCCCGCCAGGCTCACGCCCGGACGCTCGGACTTGTTCAAGGCATCTCGATCCCGCTACAGCGCAGCTTTTCAGCCCGCGCGAGCGCTCCAGACGAGCCTTCGAGGCCCAGCAGGACCGGACGGGATTGCGTCCTCTTAAACGCCATTCGCGCCAGGCAAGACTCCCATTGGGCCAAGCCCTAACTAAAACAGGATTACTCATGTCCTTTGCTTCCCTCGGTCTCTCCGAGGCTTTAGTCCGCGCCATCGAGGCAGCGGGCTATACCGAGCCTACTCCGGTGCAACAGCGGGCCATTCCCGCCGTGTTGCAAGGTCGCGACCTGATGGTTGCGGCTCAGACAGGTACTGGTAAAACCGGTGGCTTCGCCCTTCCGATTCTGGAGCGGTTGTTTCCCAACGGTCACCCGGACAAATCCCAGCGTCACGGCCCGCGCCAACCCCGCGTACTGGTCCTGACCCCAACCCGCGAACTCGCGGCTCAGGTGCACGAGAGCTTCAAGGTCTATGCCCGTGACCTGAAGTTCGTCAGCGCCTGCATCTTCGGTGGCGTCGGCATGAACCCGCAGGTTCAGGCCATGTCCCGTGGTGTCGACGTGCTGGTGGCCTGCCCAGGTCGCCTGCTCGACCTCGCCGGCCAAGGCAGTGTCGATTTGTCCCACGTGGAAATCCTTGTGCTGGACGAAGCCGACCGCATGCTCGACATGGGCTTTGTCCATGACGTGAAAAAGGTCCTCGCCCGCCTCCCGGCCAAACGGCAGAACCTGTTGTTCTCGGCGACGTTCTCCAAAGACATCACCGACCTCGCCGGCAAGCTGCTGCACAACCCGGAACGCATCGAAGTCACGCCACCGAACACCACGGTCGAGCGGATCGAACAACGCGTATTCCGCCTGGCCGCCAGCCACAAGCGTTCGTTGCTGGCGCACCTGATCACTGCCGGCGCCTGGGAACAGGTGCTGGTATTCACCCGCACCAAGCACGGCGCCAACCGCCTGGCCGAGTACCTGGACAAACACGGCCTCACCGCCGTCGCGATCCACGGCAACAAGAGCCAGAACGCCCGCACCAAAGCCCTGGCCGACTTCAAGGCCGGTGAAGTGCGCATCCTGGTCGCCACCGACATTGCTGCTCGTGGCCTCGACATCGACCAGTTGCCCCACGTGGTCAACTTCGAACTGCCGAACGTCGACGAAGACTACGTGCACCGTATCGGTCGTACCGGCCGTGCCGGTCGTTCGGGCGAGGCGATCTCGCTGGTCGCTCCGGACGAAGAAAAACTGCTGAAAAGCATCGAGCGCATGACCAAGCAGAAAATCGCCGACGGAGACCTGATGGGCTTCGACTCCAGCGCTGTGGAAGCCGAGAAACCGGAAGTTCGCGAGCGTCCGGATGTGCGTAACCCGCGCGCCCCACGTGGCCCGCGCGGCGACGGCCCGAACGGCAGCGGTGGTGGTGGCGGTCGTAAAGACAAAGGCAAGGACAAGGGCGGCAAGGAAAAGCCTGCCGCTGGCCGTGGCGAGCGCCCGGCCCGTGAACACAAGCCACGCGAAGGCACTCCGGCCCGCGAGCAACAGCGCCCGGCTCCTCGCGCCGCCGCCGACCGTGCTCCGGACGAGTTCCTGGACGACGATATCGACAACTTCGGTAACCGCGTTGACTACGTGCCTCAAGCCAAACCGGCTCAGGGCCGTGGCCGTCGTCCGGGCGCACCGGCACAAGGCGCTGGTGCTGGTGCTCCGCGCACTGGTCAGCCACAAGGTCGCCAGAACGGTCCGCGCAACAGCAGCGGCGCAACCACCGGCACCCCACCGGCCAAGCGCAGTGGCCCACGCAACGGCGCTCCACGTGACGGCCAGGCCCGTCGCGAAGAGTCCCGCAACCGCCGTCCGGCCCGTGACGACCAGTCTCGTTCGGAACCGGCCGTGCAGAACCCGCGCAGCCCGGCACCGAAGATCATTCACAAGGAGTCGAAAAGCGATCGCTTCCCGACACCTGAGCAACTGGATCAACTGCCAGGCCGTCCGCGCGGCGAAAAACCAGCGTTGCTGACCCGCAACCGCTGAGTTAGCACCGTTATAAAAAATGCCCTGATCTTGCGATCGGGGCATTTTCATTTCAGCTGAGAACATCCCTGCAGATTTTCTCCGACCATAAAAAACGCCCGCGATCGTGAGATCGGGGGCGTTTTTGTGTCAGGTGCGAAGATTATTTCGCTTTGACACCTTCAAACGTCACGTACAGATCGACCGCGTCGGACGCTGGGCCCAGGTCTTTCTGCTTGCCGAAATCGGAACGCTTGATGCTGGTGGTGCCTTCGAAGCCGGCACGGTAGCCGCCCCATGGATCCTTGCCTTCACCCAGGAACGTGGCTTTGACTACGATTGGCTTGGTCACGCCCAGCAGGGTCAGGTTGCCGGTCACGTCGGCAGTGTCTTTGCCTGCGGCGTTTTTACCGGTAGGTTTGACGCTGGTGGAGACGAACTTGGCGTCGGCGAATTTGCCCACGTTCAGGAAGTCACCGCTGGCGATGTGCTTGTCGCGTTCGGCGTGGTTGGTGAACACGCTGGCGGTGCGCACATTGAACTCGATCTTGCTGTCTTCAGGCTTGGCAGCGTCGAAGCTGAACTTGCCGTCGATATCCTTGAAGGTACCGATGATGTAGCTGTAGCCCAAGTGGCTGATCTTGAAGTCAACGAAGGCGTGCTGGCCTTCTTTGTCGACCACGTAATCGGCCGCCATCACGTTAGCGGACAACAGAGCAGAACCGATTGCCAGAGCGGCGAGCGTCTTTTTCAACATGCTTTCTATTCCTTTGGAGTCGAGGTAGAACATCAGGCTTTGCGCCCCAGCATTCGCGTCAGGGTCGCATCACGATCAATAAAGTGGTGCTTCAATGCTGCCAACGCATGGAAACCGGAAAAAATTACCAGCAGCCAGGCCAGGTACAAATGAATCACACCCGCGGTGTCTGCCTGGTCCGGTAGCCCGGAAACCAGTGCAGGAATTTCAAACAGGCCAAACACCGGAATCCCGACACCGTCTGCGGTGGAAATCAGGTAACCGGCAATCATCACAGCGAACAGACTGAGATAAAGGAAGGAATGGCCGAACTTGGCGCCAAGGCGGGTCATGCGGCTATAGCTTGGCAGGAGCGGCGGCGGTGGGCTGATGAAGCGCCACACTACCCGCAGCAACATCACGGCAAATAACACCAGACCAATGCTCTTGTGCAGATCCGGCGCGTCTTTACGCCAGGTGCTGTAGTAATCGAGACCGACCATCCACAACCCCAACGCAAACAGGCCGAAGACGGCCAACGCCACACCCCAGTGCATAAAGATGCTGACCCAACCGTAGCGGGAAGAAGAGTTACGTAGCTGCATTGCCCAAATCCTGTAAGAACTGCGCCCAAGACTATCGAGTTATCTATCGATTTAAAGCGGAAAATTTCGCTCTGAAATATCGAGAAATACGATCAAGACCTTGGGGCCGAGAGGTTAAGAGAGTGTTAACCAAAGGAAAAAACCTTCACGCACCCTCCTTATATTCATTTAAGAGCCGATACCACTCGTCAGAACTGTCACATTTAACAGTGGCTTTCATTGCAAGTCATTGATGAACTTGAACTTGGACGTCAGTCCAAGCGTCTGAACAGGAGTTCTACCATGAGTCACAATTCGAGTTCATCCCCCGTGATAACACGCAATCAATCCAATTCGATACCCGTAGGGGAAGGACCGCGAGGGATGGCCATCAGCAACGATGGATCACGCGTATTTGTTTGCAATTACATGTCGGACAATGTGTCCGTCATCGACACCCGAATCAAAAAGGTAATCCGTACCATCGCCGTGGAGCAGTACCCCCGAAGCATCGCCCTTGGCCATGAGGGAAAAAGAGCTTACGTGACCAACTACGGTTCAAGTTCGGTTTCGGTTATTGATACCGAAACATACGCGGTGGGTAACATCACGGTGGGTAGACACCCTAGCGGAGTCGTCGTGAGCGGAGACGGGAAATATGCTTACGTCACCGTTCGACAGAATAAAGAGTGGTTGGCAATTATTGATACCCGTCTGTATGCGGTGAGCAGAGTACAAGGCTTACCCTCACCGTCCATAAGTGTGGATATCAGCCCGGACGATTCGCGCCTTTACATTTCCAGCACCAACGCCCCGGCCGCCCCTTATGAGGACGCGCTCACGGTCATCAACAGCAAGACCTTCAAAGTCATCAATATCATCAAAACTGAAAAATATCCTTCAGCCGTCACTGTCAGTCCCGACGGTAGCGAAGTGTATATCGTGGCTCTGGACGCTCGAAAACTGACCGTGTTGGACACCCGCTCATTGACCACCCGGCATTTCGATTTTGTGGCTTGCGAAGGGAAAATAGTGTTCGGCGTAAAAAACGCTTATGCCGTTGATCAAACCGAAAAAGAGATCGTGGAAGTTGATACCGCCACCCATGAGATTGTTCGCAGGGTTCCCATCCCTGGCGCTTTCGATCCGCGCTACATGGTTCTTGATCAACACAACCGCGCCTATATCAGCGACTACCAAAGCGACGAAGTCCATATCGTCGACCTACCTTAGTACCAAAAAAATCAGCTGCCTCCACGGGAGGACAAAGACATAAAAAAAGCGCGGCATCACTGCCGCGCTTTTTTTTGATCCCAAGACTTACTGTGTTTTGGTTTCAGTCGCCACCGGGGCCTTCGCAGCGGTACTCGCCACTGGTTTCTTCACTGGCTCAGCCTTTTTCGCCGTTGCCTTGGCCGGAGCCTTTTTGGCCTCGGTTTTGGCAGCAGGCTTTTTCACTGGTGCTTTGGCCGGTGCTTTCTTCACCGGCTCGGCTTGCGCCGGCACCACTGGCTTCGGAGCCTCAACCGGTGCCGGAGCCGGCGCAACGACTGGTGCGGGTGCCGGAGCAACGGGGGCCACGGGTTCTGGCGCCTTGGCCGGAGCCTTGTCGGAGCCACCACCAAACATCCGCGAGAAGAAGCCAGGCTTGGTCTCTTCAGCTTTCGCTTCAACCTTGGCAGGTTCTGCCTTGTCGGCCGCTTTATCGGACGAACCACCGAACATGTTGCTGAAGAAATTGCCTTTCTTCGCCACTACCGCGCCTGCCGCCGCAGCGGTCGCTGCCGGCACAACCTTCGCCGGTTCAAACGATTTGCCCGCTGCCAGGTCTTCAACCTGACTGGCTGCACGCTGACCGGTGCGCAAGGCGCCTTCCAGGGTGCCTGGGTACAAGGTGTCAGTGTGTTCGCCGGCAAAGGCTACACGTTGCAGCGGACGCTCCCACAGGCGCCAGTATTTGCTGATCTGCCCCGGACCGAAGGCCAGGTAAGCGCCGCCCATCGATGGGTCAGTGCTGTAGCGACGGATTTCATAACCGGTGAACGAACCGCGTGCCTGTGGATAAAAGGTATGCAGACGAATCAGCACCTGATCAGCCATCTGCTTGTCGCCGAAGGCCTGCATCACCCGTGCGTTGTCGCCGGAAATGTTGATCACCACGTTGGCGCCGCCCTTCAAGGCCGGCTCGATCCACAACATGCCCAGACCGGCATTGCTGTAGATCTCGCCGGACATGCGCGCCTTGCTTTCCCATACCGGCGTCTTGAACTTCAGCATGATCTGGTCACGCCAGCCGTAGTTGGTGCCCTTGATGGCGCCCATGTGCTGGGCGTCCAGCGCCGGAGTCATCTGGATCTTGCTCAGTGCGCGCAACGGCACCGCCAGCACGACGTAGTCCGCCTGATAGCCAACGCTGCCGACCTTGACGGTCACGCCGTCCTTGTCCTGGGTGATGGATGAAACCGGGGAACCGGTCTTGATGGTTTTCAGTTGTTTGACGAAGGCCTGGGCCAGCACCGGGCTACCGCCGGGCAGGCGCGAGGCACGCAGGTCACGGTCGGCAACACCACGGTAGACACGGCTCTGTTGAGCGAAGTACAGCAGCGACAGGCGCGAAGGTTCATCGTAACGGGTACGGATCTCCTGATTCACCAACTGACGCGCCGTGGCTGGCAGATTCAGGCGATCGAGCCAGTTGGCCACGTTGATCTGGTCCAGGGCGAACAGCGTGCTGTTGGCGGCCGGGTTTTGCGGGTCTTCGATCGAACGCGCCAGGTCATCCAGGGTCTTTTCGTAGCGTTTCAGCGCGTCGCTGGTGGCCGGCTGTTTAGTCGCCAGATCGGCGGCGCTGAAGTATTCACCGTCGATCAGGTAACCCGGGGTCCGCACGAACTCGGGGGCTGGCGTGGTGCTCAGCTTGAACGTCGAGATGTACTTGTTCAAAACCGGTTGGGTCTTGTCGTTGCCGATCCACTCGCTGGTGGCCATGCCGGAACGACCGCCCAGGGTCGGTTTGGCTTCCAGCAGGGTGACCTGCCAGCCTTTGCTCTGCAGTTCGTACGCCGCGGTGAGGCCCGAAAGCCCGCCGCCGACCACGATCGCTGTTTTATCCTTGGCCAGCGCCGAAACGCTGAACAGTCCTAACATCACCAGCGCACAGGCGCGCAGCCAACCAGCAGACATTCAGAGAACTCCGGAAATACACGAGGAAATAGCGGTTTTACGAGTCAGACGACTCAAAGAGCCGCGAAGAATACGTCAGCCATCAAAACGCCGCCAGCGACGTCTATCGTCCTATACAAAGTAGCTCAATCGACACAATGGGTTGTCCCCGTGACGCGCATTGCATAGGCTTGCGCGATTGTTTACCCGCCTACGTCACGGGTAGCCTCGAGGAGACAGAAAATGGGCCTGAATAAACAGTGGATGGAACGCGATCTCGCCGTGTTATGGCATCCCTGCACCCAGATGAAAGACCACGAACAGCTGCCGCTGATCCCGATCAAGCGCGGTGAAGGCGTGTGGCTGGAAGACTTCGAAGGCAAACGCTACCTCGACGCCGTCAGCTCCTGGTGGGTCAATGTGTTCGGCCACGCCAACCCGCGGATCAACCAGCGCATCAAGGATCAGGTCGATCAGCTGGAACACGTGATCCTCGCCGGTTTCAGCCATCAGCCGGTGATCGAGCTGTCCGAGCGTCTGGTGAAGATGACGCCCGAAGGCCTGACCCGGTGTTTCTACGCCGATAACGGTTCATCGTGCATCGAAGTCGCGCTGAAAATGAGCTTTCACTACTGGCTCAACCGCGGCCAGCCGAACAAGAAACGCTTCGTCACCCTCACCAACGGCTACCACGGCGAGACCATGGCGGCGATGGCAGTGGGCGACGTGCCGCTGTTTACCGAAACCTACAAAGCCCTGCTGATGGACACCATCAAGGTGCCGAGCCCCGATTGCTACCTGCGCCCCGAGGGCATGAGCTGGGAAGAACACTCGCGCAACATGTTCGCCGCCATGGAGCAGACCCTGGCCGATAACCACGATACCGTGGCCGCCGTGATTCTGGAGCCGCTGATTCAGGGCGCCGGCGGCATGCGCATGTATCACCCGGTGTACCTCAAGCTGCTACGCGACGCCTGTGATCGTTATGGCGTACATCTGATCCACGATGAAATCGCCGTCGGCTTCGGTCGTACCGGCACGATGTTCGCCTGCGAACAGGCCGGCATCCGCCCGGACTTCCTCTGCCTGTCCAAGGCCCTGACTGGCGGTTACCTGCCGTTGGCGGCCTGCCTGACCACCGATGAGGTCTACAGCGCGTTCTACGACGACTACCCGACCCTGCGCGCCTTCCTGCATTCCCACAGCTATACCGGCAATCCGCTGGCCTGCGCGGCGGCATTGGCGACGCTGGATATCTTTGAAGAAGACAACGTCATCGAGAACAACAAGGCCCTGGCCCAGCGCATGGCCTCCTCCACCGCGCACCTGGCCGATCACCCGAACGTCTCTGAAGTGCGCCAGACCGGCATGGTGCTGGCGATCGAGATGGTCAAGGACAAGGCCAGCAAGACCGCTTACCCGTGGCAGGAACGTCGCGGTTTGACCGTGTTCCAGCATGCACTGCAACGAGGTGCTTTACTGAGGCCGTTGGGCAGCGTGGTGTATTTCCTGCCGCCTTACGTGATTACCCCGGAGCAGATCGATTTTCTGGCCGAAGTGGCCAGCGAAGGCATCGACATCGCCACCCGTGACAGCGTCAGCGTGGCGGTACCGAAGGACTTTCATCCGGGCTATCGCGATCCGGGTTGAAACCTTGCCCAGATCCCTGTGTGAAAGAGCTTAACTGTGGCGAGGGGGCTTGCCCCCGTTCGGCTGCGAAGCAGTCGTAAATCCGGTTGATACGTTTTCACTGGAATAGCGCAGTTGCAGGTTTTGGGGTCGCTTCGCGGCCCAACGGGGGCAAGCCCCCTCGCCACAAAAGCGACTCGATCCAAATTTCTGATTCAGTAGAGACCCAAGATGAGACTGTCCCGCTTCTTTATCGACGCCCCTTTGAGCACCGGCGAACACGAGTTGCCTGAAGCCCAGGCGCATTACATCAGCCGTGTGCTGCGCATGGCCGAGGGTGATGCGGTGCAACTGTTCGACGGCTCGGGCCACGAGTTTCGCGGCACGCTGGTGGAAGTCGGCAAGAAGCGCGTGGTGGTGCAAATCGATGAAAGCTTTACCGGCCAGGTCGAGTCGTCGCTGGCGGTCCATCTCGGCCAGGGCTTGTCCCGTGGCGAACGGATGGACTGGGCGATTCAGAAAGCCACCGAACTGGGCGTCAGCGAAATCACCCCGATTTTCACCGACCGCTGCGAAGTCCGCCTCAAGGACGAACGCGCCGACAAACGCCTGATGCACTGGCGTCAGGTGGCGATCAGCGCCTGCGAGCAGTGTGGGCGCTCACGGGTGCCGGTGATTCATCCGCCATTGCTGTTGGCTGACTGGTTGAAGCAGACCGCGGCCGAATTGAAACTGGTGCTGCATCCGGTGGCCGAGCCGCTGGTGAGCCACGCCAAACCTGCAAGCCTGGCGTTCCTGATCGGCCCGGAGGGCGGCTTGTCCGACGTTGAAGTCGAACAGGCCAAGGCCGGCGGTTTCCACGCCGCCCGCCTCGGCCCGCGCGTGCTGCGCACCGAAACCGCACCGGTGGTGGCGTTGGCGGTTGCTCAGCAGCTTTGGGGTGACTTCTAGGGCCTTGTGGCGAGGGGGCTTGCCCCCTCGCCACAAAAGCAGTCACAAGACATAGAACCAAATCGCCACAAAGTGCAGCAAACTCCCGGCGATCACGAACAGATGCCAGATCCCATGGGCGTGGCGCAGACGATGGTCGAGGGCAAAAAAGATAATCCCCACGGTGTACAACACCCCGCCCGACGCCAGCAAGGTAAAGCCGACAGGGCCCAATGCCGCCAGTAACGGCTTGACCGCCACCAGCACGATCCAGCCCATCACCGCGTAAATCACGACCGACAGAATCCGTGCTTCCGAGCGCGGTTTGATCTCTTGCAGGATGCCAATCAGCGCCAGCCCCCAGACAATCCCGAACAGCGTCCAGCCCCACGGCCCACGCAGGGTCACCAGGCAGAACGGCGTGTAACTGCCGGCGATCAGCAAGTAGATCGAAAAATGATCGACCTTCTGCATGATCGCTTTCTTGCGCCCACGCACGCTGTGGTACACGGTCGAGGCACTGTAGAGCACCAGCAAGGTAAACGCGTAAATCGCCACACTGACGATCTTCCACGGACTGCCATCCATACTGGCGATCACCAGCAGCCACACGCCCCCGACCAATGCCGCCACCGCCCCAACCAAATGCGTCCAGGCGTTCAATCTTTCCCCGTGATACATGTGTTGCTCACCTCTACGTTCATTACCGCCGCGCGCAAGGCTCAGGCCTCAAGGTTAAAAGCGCAATGTTTCAGAACACAATGCCCCTACGAAAGCCATCAAGCCAAACGTCAGCCAATTGGGCACAATCGGGACATTCGAATAAGAGTCTGGCCCATGTTGATCGATGAAGAGTTGACCCTGAAAAAACTCGAGGTGTTCCTGGCCTTCATGCGCACCGGCAACCTGGCCCGCGCCGCCGTCGAGTTGCAGACCAGCAACGTCAGCGTGCATCGCGCCATCCACTCCCTGGAAAGCGCCCTGCGCTGCCCGCTATTCAAGCACGAAGGCCGCAACCTGACCCCGCTGGAAAGTGCCTATGTGCTGGAAGAGCGGGCGCAGAAGCTGATTCAGGACGTGCTCGAAACCGTGCGTCTGACTCGCGAAGCCGCCGGGTTCTCCGCCGAACGCTTCAAACTCGGCTCGCTGTATTCGCTGACGGTGAAGACTGTGCCGCAGCTGATCATGGGCCTGAAAATCCGCCGCAGCGAACTCAATATCGACCTGATCCTGGGTTCGAACATCGACCTGTTGTACAAGCTCAAGAACATGGAAGTCGACGCGATCCTGGTGTCGCTGGACGACAGCGTCAACGACCCGGACTGCGAGCAGATCCCGCTGTTTTCCGATGACATCTTCCTCGCCACCCCAGCGGACTCGCCCTTTGCCCAGCGGAGCGAAGTCGACCTGGCCGAGGTGCGCGACGAAACATTCATCACCCTGACCCAAGGCTTCGCCACGCACCAGGACGGTATTCGGGTGTTCAAGCAGGCGGGGTTCGAGCCGAAGGTCGCGATGCAGGTCAACGACATCTTCACCCTGCTGAGCATGGTCAGCTCGGGGGTGGGTTATGCGCTGCTGCCGGGGCGGATTGCGGCGGTGTATGAAAACCGGGTGAAGCTGATTCCATTGCAGGAAAAGTACCGGTTGCAGCAGCACATTGGCGTGGTATTTCTCAAGGCCAAAGAACGTGACCCGAATCTGCTGGCGCTGTTGGCGGAATGCCGGATGTATGCCAATCGCCAGGCTTGAGACCGTGTCGAGGCCTTCGCGGGCAAGCCTCGCTCCTACAGGATTTCGGAGTACCGCGGGATTTGGGCACAACACATACCCTGTAGGAGCGAGGCTTGCCCGCGAAGGCGTCATCATAGGCGGTACAACTCTCGAACCTACCCGACAATCCCGCGAACAACGAAGTACAGCAACGAAGGCCCAAGCAAGCATCCAAGCCCGGTATGGAACGTCGCCGTCAGCGCGCCATACGGCACCAGCCGCCGATCCGTCGCCGCCAACCCGGCCGTCACTCCACTCACCGTCCCGGCCAAGCCGCCAAATACCATCGCCGAGCGCGGGTTATCCAGGCCCATCCAGCGCGCCGCCACCGGCGTGCCGACCATCACCAGAATCGCCTTGATCAACCCGGTGGCAATCGACAGCGCCATCACATCGGATGAGGCCCCAATCGCAGCACCCGTCACCGGCCCGACGATGTACGTCACCGCGCCTGCGCCAATGGTGGTCATGCTGATCGCATCGCGATAACCGAACACCCAGGCAATGCTCGCCCCGACAATGAACGGCAGAATCGTGCCCAGCAGCAGCGCGATGACGCCAATCATCCCGGCCTTTTTCGCTTCGGTGGCCTGCACCTCGAACGCCGTGGCAACGATGGCGAAGTCACGCAGCATGGCGCCGCCCATCAAGCCGATGCCGGAAAACAGTGACAGATCCGCCAGGCCTTTTTGCCCGCCGGTCATGGTGCCGCCAACCCAGGCCAGCACCAGGCCGATGACGATGGCAATCGCCGAGCCGTGAATCCGGCCGAAAGTCAGGCGCTTGGACAGAATCACCGACACCCACATGATTACGCCAACAAACGCGAATGCCGTGACCAGACTGTTATTTACCAGGCCTTTCTCAATGAGTTCCCACATATCAGCGACCTCCTACTGGCGTGCCGACCGGTGTTATGTCCACCGGTTCATCGGGCAAGGGTTCGCCTTTGTGGGTTCGGCTGATCAACGCAATGGTGCAGCCGCAGAGCACCACCGAACCGATCGCCGCCAGCACCGCCACCGGGCCGCCGTGCAGGGCGGTGACCACGTTCTGTTGCGCCGCCATGGCAACCACCACCGGAATGTACATGGCGCCCCAGAAGCCGACGCCCAGTTCACAATCCTTGGTCATGCCGCCGCGTTTGTGCATCCACAACCGCGCGCAGATCAGCAGGATCATCGCGATCCCGACCCCGCCGACGTTGGATTTCACACCCAGCAACACGCCGAGCATGTCACCCATGATCACCCCTGCCAGCGTACAGATCGCCAACAGCGCCACACCGTAAATAATCATTGTTGTAGTCCTCAAAGTGCATCGTCGAAATTGTTGTTTTTGTAGTTCGCAACCTGAGTCGGTGATCTAGGGTTGGCGGCTTCCCTCCTCACGCAACAGCGCCTGCAAGGTATCGAGCCGTGCACCGTCGAAGGCAATCACGGTGCCCTGCTCGAACACCCGGCGCGCCAGCCCGGTCAACACCGCACCGGGCGGCAGTTCGATCTGTAGACGTACACCGCGCTCGTAAGCGCTTTGCACCGTACCGCGCCAATCGACGACGCGGCACATGTTGAACGCCAGGTCGTCGCGCAACGCGTCAGTGTTAATAACGGGTCGTGCGCGGCTGCCGCTCAGGTAACCCACGGTTGGCGTTTTCAATTGCACCTTGGCGAAGGCTTCGGCCAGAGTTTTCGCCGGTGTTTCCAGCAGCGGGCAATGGGACGGCACGCTGACCGCCAGACGCTTGGCCAGACCGGCGCCACGGCTGCGCACCAGGTCGGTAACTGCTTTCATCGCCGAATCACTGCCAGCAATCACCACCTGGTTATCGGCGTTGATGTTGGCCAGGTAAACCGGTGTATCAACACAGTGAACCTGCGCCAGCAACCCTTCCACCGTCGCCAGTTCCAGCCCGATGATCGCGGTCATGCCATAGCCCTGAGGATAAGCCTGCTGCATCAGCTCACCGCGCAAGCTGACCAGATGCAGCGCATCACTGAAACTCAAGGCGCCCGCAACCACCGCCGCCGGATAGGCACCGATGGACAGTCCCGCCACGTAATCCGGTGCCATTGATAACTGACGCGAAGCGGCGACGCCGGCAATCAGCAGGCACAGCTGAACCGCCCTTGTCGACTGCAACGCCTCGGCAGAATCAAGCAGCAAGACGTCTTCACCCAGCACCTCGCTCGCCTCAACCAGCGCTTCCCGAGGCCAACGATGGAGCATGCCCGGCTGCTGCGCGCCCTGACCGGGGAACACCAGCAAGCTGCTCACGCTGCTTGCTCCTGCGGGTTCCACGGATCGGACACCAGACACGCTTCATGGGCGTTCTTGAGTAGAACCCGTTGCGACGGGCCAGCCCATTCGCGCAGGGCGACAGCGCCATTCGGCGCCTGCAATTGCATATCCACCAAACACTCGGCGGTGCCGATCAGCATCATCAACACCTGCGCTTGAGATCGGCTCAGCGGCTGCGGAGTACGCAGGATCAAGTCGAGATCGCTGCGTTTATGGAGCGCAGCAAAACCACTGGCCAATTCAAACCCGGCGCTGCCGCTGACACCCCACACCCAACCGCAGGCGTCGAGCATCGGCCGCAGTTGCGCCAGTGCTCGCAGACTCGGCAGGTCGCGAGTCGACTCGACATGGCAGAGCTCTTCCGGCCGTACCCGATGAGAAATCGCAGCAACGGCCATCGACGTTGCATAACGCTGCTCACGCAAGCGCCCACGCACTCCGACCGCGATTTGACCCGGCGCGGTGATCGCGCGCCGAACTACCACCGGCTGACCCGCGCTGATCGACTCGACCACCCACCCAGGCGCATCCGCCGGCAACTGCTCCGGGGTCATCCCCCAAAGCAGGTCGTGGGGCAGAAACCTGTTCACCACTGCGCTCTCAGCAACTGGCGAACCTTGCTCGACGCGGCGCGGTTACTCGCCCCCAGGCGGCTGCTCAGATCGCGACCGCTGGCAGCGACATCGCCAATCGCCTGGTTCAGGCATTCATTCACTCGCGCCAAATCTGCTGCGGTCGGCTGCTCGATCTGCTCCACCGACAAGGTTTCCCAGAGCAACCCCAGGCTGGCAAAGCTATCGATGTCATAAGCCATCGGTGGCACGCTGGCGGCCAACGCCTCCAGCTCTTCGACGCTGCGCAACGTCACCCGCGCCGCCGACGCCTTGCCCATCGCATGCACCATCACCCCCGGATCGCGCAACGCGATCAGCCGGTTGGCCTGATACCCATGAGCCAGAAACGCCCCGGACATCGCCTTGCCCACCAACAAACCGATCACCGCATGGCCGGCCAGTCGGGCGCGGGCATAACTGTCCGCCGCACCGGCCAAGGCCTGATGAATGCCGAGCGCTTCTTCGCGCCGACCGTAAGCCTGGCTCGGCACATCGACGATGGCAATCAACGCCCGTTTGTGCGGTTTATCCCGATCGGCTTCGATCACCTCATCCACCGCTTTGGCCAGCCCCCAACCTTCCAGCAGACCCACCTCGCCATTGCGGGCGCGGACAAAGCGGTTGTCGGGGTCGGCCACCACCGCAATAAACCGCACGGGCTGATCGCCCAGTACACCGTCGGCGACGTTCAACGAAGCCGGCAAACCTTCGACCGATTTCGCGCCAGCGCTCAAGGCGTTGAACCAGTTCAGGCCCCTCAGGGAATACGAACTCATGAACGCTCTCCTTGATACAGATCGCGAACCGTCGCCGGCTCGATTTGCGGTTCGGCGTCCAGGCACGCCAGCCGTTGCAGGAACCATTCGGCCTGGCGGCTGCGGGTTTGCGCCGGCAAACCTTGCTTGAGCAATTCGCCGACCTGCTGCTGAATCTGCGCCACGTCATCGGCGACATAGCGATCCACCAAGCCACTGGCGAACCGTTGCTCGCCGCCGGTCAGGCTCCAGATAAACGGGCGATCACGGGAGTCGTATTCCTCAAGCCCGGCTTCCTGCTCGATCACCTGCGGGCCGTTGAGGCCAAGGCGTGCTTCCTGGGTTACCAGTAAATAGCTGCACAACCCGGCGGCAATCGACATCCCACCAAAACAGCCAACGCTGCCGGCGACCACGCCGATTACCGGTTGGTACTGGCGCAGATCGACAATCGCCGCGTGAATATCGGCAATCGCCGCCAGCCCGAGATTGGCCTCTTGCAAACGCACGCCACCGGTTTCCAGCAGCAACACGGCACGGGTGGGAATGCCTTTGCGGTTGTCCTCGGCGGCCAGCTCCAGCGCACCGGCAATCTTCGCCCCGCCGACTTCACCCAGGCTGCCACCCTGGAACGCGCCTTCGATGGCCGCGATCACCACTGGCAAACCGCCAATGCTGCCCTTGGCGATCACCACCCCGTCATCGGCTTGCGGCACCACGCCCTGGCGCGAGAGCCATGGCGACATGACGCGCTGAAACGGGTCGAGCAATTCGCGGAAGGTGCCGGCATCGAGCAGCGCTTTTGCCCGTTGCCGGGCACCGAGTTCGACGAAGCTCTGCCTTTCAAGGAATGGGTTGAGAAGCGCTGCGCTGTCAGTCATGACCGATCTCCTCAAAGCCCTGTTCCAGACGCAAGCGCACTACGCCGGGGGTGGCGCCGAAATCGTGGATATCGATCGCCATCGCGGGCGGTGTCTGGCCATCGAACATCCGTGCGAACAGATGCTGCCAGCGTTGTTCACTGCCATTGACCGAGGTCTGCACCTGGATCGTCAGCTTGCCCGCCAACCCTGGTTCGATCAGCACTTCCAGATCGCCCGAGCCCACGCAGCCCACCAGCGCCCTGCCCCGTGGCGGCTGCCCGGCGGGGAATTCAAAGGATAAGGTTTCCATCAAAACGCTCCCTGGAAGATGCCGTCGCACGACTCAATGCGGTCGATGAACAGGCAGGCTGCGAGCAAGTCCGCAGCGCCACCGGGCGAGGCATTCAACGCGATTAATTGTTGGTCCAGCTCATGCAAACGACGGCGACCGGCGAGGCTGGCGCTGCCACCCGCGTCGAGCACGGCTTGAGCACCGAGTTGCATGGTGTGCAGGCCGGTTTCGCCGGCGCGGTAGAGCACACAGGTGTCGGCCAGTGTCGTCATGATCGCCAGCAAGGCATCGAGCCGGGCGTTCTGTTCAGCAACGCCTGCGGCGCGGCTGCGTTTGAGTTGCGGCAATGCGCGTTGAATCACCGCCGGGAAACCGAGCTGTGCCTCTTCACGGGCACCGCGAACGCCGTAGCGTTGGGCGACCTGGGCACCGTGGCTTAAAGGACGTGGCGAGTAACGGTCGTCGAGCAAGGCCAGGCGTGCAGCGCGCAAAGCGATAGAGTTTGCGGCACAGGACTCAGGCTCCAGCGCGACGGCCGTGACCAGAAGCCCCAAGGCCCAGATCGCCCCACGATGGGTGTTCACACCGCCCGTAGTAGCGAGCATCACTTGCTCGCCTTCACGACCAATGCACCCGACAGCTTCACGCAGGGGCAGGCCGACTTCACCGAACTCGATGGCCGCGTCCGCCATTGCCTTGAACGCGGGCCACAGGGACAACGCCGAAGCGTGCATCAGCCCGAGGTGCAAATCGGTGTGCGCACCATTGCCGCGACGGTCCACCAGCGCCGGTTTCGGCGACAGGTCCGCTTCGTCGATCAGCGCGTCCACTGCCAGGTCCGCCAGCCGTTCGGGCATCGACAAGGGCTGGGTTAACGTTCTCGGTTGCAGGTTGAATGCGTGCATTACCAGCTCCTGAACTTGGCGGGCGGGTTGTAGAGGCCACCGGACCACTCCACCAGATCGGCCACGCTTTTCGCTGCGAGCAACTCGCGAGTGGCGTCGGTGCGGCGGATGCCGAGGTCTTCGGGCAAGGCGATCAGGCCTTCGCGGCGCATGCGCGCGGTGTCTTTGGGGTTGTGGCGCAAGCCGATGGCGGTCACCCCGGCGACAGCAGCGATCATCGCCTGGCGCTCTTCGAGGGAGCGGGCCTTGTACAAGTAGGCGATGCCTTCTTCGGTGAGCAGGTGGGTGACGTCGTCGCCATAGATCATGATCGGCGCCAGCGGCATGCCGCTTTTCTTCGCCACCTCCACCGCGTCGAGGGTTTCGACGAAGGTCGGTTTGCCGCCCTCCTGGAAGGTCTCGACCATTTGCACCACGAGTTTCTTGCCGCGTTCGAGCATCGGCTCGGCCACGTCGGTGTGGCGCATGTCGAGCCAGGCTGGCGTGCCGTGACGACGACCGCGCGGGTCGTGCCCCATGTTCGGCGCGCCACCGAAACCGGCCAGGCGACCGCGAGTCACCGTGGAGGAATGACCGTCGCCATCGACTTGCAGGGTCGCGCCGATGAACAGGTCCACCGCGTATTGCCCGGCGAGCTGACTGAACATCCGGTTGGAGCGCAGGGAGCCATCGCGACCGGTGAAGAACACGTCAGGCCGGGCGGCGATGTAGTTTTCCATGCCCAGTTCGGTGCCGAAGCAATGCACACTTTCGACCCAGCCACTTTCGATGGCCGGGATCAGGGTTGGGTGCGGATTGAGCGTCCAGTTGCGGCAGATCTTGCCCTTGAGGCCGAGGGACTCGCCGTAGGTCGGCAGGATCAGTTCGATGGCGGCGGTGTTGAAACCGATGCCGTGGTTCAGTGACTGGACGTTGTGTTTTTCGTAGATCCCGCGGATCGCCATCATCGCCATCAACACATGCACAGGCTTGATGTGCCGTGGGTCGCGGGTGAACAACGGCTCGATGTAGAACGGCTTGTCGGCCACTACCACGAAGTCGACCCAGGACGCGGGGATATCCACGCGAGGCAGGTCGCTAACATCGTCCACCAGTTGATTGACCTGAACGATGACGATGCCGTCACTGAAGGCCGCCGGTTCGATCAACGCGGGCGTGTCTTCGGTGCTTGGGCCGGTGTAGATGTTGCCGGCGCGGTCGGCCATGAAACCGGCCGAGAGCACGACGTTGGGGATCAGGTCCACCACCAGCCGCGCATAGAGTTCGATGTAGGTGTGGATCGCGCCGATTTCCAGCAAACCGTCTTCGAGCAACTGGCTGATGCGCAGGCTCTGGGTACCGGCAAACGAGAAATCGAGCTTGCGCGCGATGCCGCGTTCGAACAGATCCAGGTGCTCGGAGCGCCCGACGCTGGGCATGATCATGTGCAAATCATGCAGCTTGCCCGGATCGGCCTTGGCCAGGGAGCGGGAAAGGAAATCCGCCTGCTTCTGGTTATTGCCCTCCAGCACCACACGGTCGCCGGGCAGGATCAACGCCTCCAACGCCGCCACGATCTTGTCGGTGGGCAATACCACACCGTCGGCAAGCCCCTTCACCAATTCGAGACGCCGCTGCTTTTCGCTGCGCCGCCGCGTCCATCGCGAGTCGGGGGATATTGTTGTTGTCATGACCACTCCACGGGTTCGCTGTCGTGGGAGTCACCTTAGGAGTGTTGGGGACGGGGCATCAATCAAGCAGAGTGTAGGATCGTTACGGTCAGGGTAACGATCGATCAGTGATAAGTCCCAAAATGGGACCGAACGGTCCCTTTCTGGGAATCTTCAACCTGGCGCAGAAACCTTGTGGTGAGGGGGCTTGCCCCCGTTCGGCTGCGCAGCAGTCGTAAAACCATTGTTATCGGTGTACCTGATACACCTCGGTTGCAGGTTTTGGGGCTGCTTCGCAACCCAACGGGGGCAAGCCCCCTCGCCACAGGGAGGTCCGACAGCCTGGGGTTTTGTGTTTAAAAGTTTGTCGGCAGGAACGGTGTGAAGCTACACAGTCGTGCGTCGCTGCCTACAGCAATGCCGGAAGCCGCTGACTGGTACGCTTTGGCGTTGATCTTTATCGTTTGGGGGTCGCTGCCAACCGCAGCGACCGGGATTGGAACCCCGTGGTGTTAACGAGGCAAAAGCGCCTTTCATAACGTATGCTTGCGCACCTTTAATGTGTGCACTCCGTTATGGCGGCTGTGCGCGGGAGACCTTAGTGTCTGTCGGGTTTTGTCCGTTTGCCCGGGTTCCAGCCCGCGTACAGCTGCCACCCCTTCGATTGGAACCCGATGGAGCAGCTGAAACTCATTAAATGGAGCTTCACTATGTTCAAAGCTACTCCCAATCCCCCGGAAACCGACACTGATTCCCAAGCATCCCTCGACGCAGAAAAAATGAAGGAAGCCGCCGACCGCGCCCTCTCCCATTACTTCCCTCCGCTCCACGAAAAACCGGCCAAACGCCGCAAACTCCGCCTCTTCAGCGTCTCCCCCGACATCGACACCGAAGCCCTTCTGGCCAACGCCTCCGAAGACCTGCTGTCTATTAGCGCCATTGCTGCCGATCTGGCGGACGATGTGGAAGGCTCACGCCGCTCCGTAGCCTTGGCGCTCAGCCGTTTGGCGGATGGCGTGCAGTTGTTGGTGGAGCGGGTGCTGGATCATCATGAGTCGTTGCAGATGAAGGCTCGGGCCGGGGTTTAACGCACTACCCCCTGTGGCGAGGGGGCTTGCCCCCGTTGGGTTGCGAAGCAGCCCCAAAACCTGCAACCGAGCTGTATCAGGTAAACCGAGAACAATGGTTTTACGACTGCTGCGCAGCCGAACGGGGGCAAGCCCCCTCGCCACAGGGATCCGGTCAGACCAGACCCGCACTTACAAGCAGTTCCTCCAGCGCGAGCAAGTCAGGCACCTTGGCCACTTGCTCCCCCACCTGCACCGCCGCCTTTTCCAGCGAACACAACGGCACGTCGACATAACTCAACTGACTATCGAGCTTGTAAGAACGCGGAATCCCCTGCACCAGCAGCGCAATGAACTTCAACTCAGGCCGCCCGCCGAGGGCGTTGAGGATGACGATCCGCGCCCGCTCGCCGATCACCACTTTGCTGCCACACGCCGACTCAAAACTGAGTAACGGAATCTGCCGTTCCCGCCACGTCACCCGCCCCAGATACCACGGCGGTGTATCGAGATCGAAAGCCCCCGGCTGATAGTCGATGAGTTCAGCGACGGCGACGTTGGGCAGGATCAAGTTGCGGTCGGCCAAAGGCAGTAGCAAGCCGGTAAGGTTGCTGGAGCGGTGCTCATGCATGGGTTTTGCTCCAGCGGGCGATGCTGTCGAGCAGCACCGATTCCTGATACGGCTTGCCGAGGTAGTCGTTGACGCCGATGGCCATGGCGCGGTCGCGGTGTTTTTGACCCGTGCGGGAGGTGATCATGATGATCGGTAGATGCTGTAAGCGTTCGTCGGCGCGCACCTGGGTCGCCACTTCGAAGCCGTCCATGCGTGGCATTTCGATGTCCAGCAGCATCAGGTCGGGCATGTGCTCTTCCAGCAGCAGCATGGCGTCAACACCGTCCTTGGCGGTCAGCACGTTCATGCCGTGACGTTCCAGCAGACGGCTGGTGACCTTGCGCACGGTGACCGAATCATCGACCACCAGCACCAGCAACGGCCGTTGCGCCTCGGGCTCTATGTCCTGGGTCACCGGCCGTTGCGGCACCTGCGCTTGCATCGCGCGGATCGGTGCCAGCAAGTCGAGAATCAGCACCACCCGACCATCACCCAGGATCGTCGCACCGGACAAACCCTGCACCGCGGCGAACTGCGGGCCGAGGCTTTTGACCACGATTTCCCGGGTGCCGGCCATGGCGTCCACCTGCACCGCAACGTGCCGCTCGTTGCACTGCACCAGCAACACCGGCAACGGCAGGTTCTGGCCCAGCAGTTTCGGGCGGGTGCTGGTTTTCAGCAGATCGCCGAGGTAGCACAGCTCATAGCGTTGCCCGGCGTATTCGTAGCTCGGTGGATCGAGCCGGTAGTGCCCTTCGAGTTCGTTGGGCAGCACGCGAACGATGCCGTCGATGGTGTTCAGCGGGATCGCGTATTGATCCTCTCCGCATTGCACCATCAGCGCGCGATTGACCGACACCGTGAACGGCAGGCGAATCCGGAAATGCACGCCCTGCCCCGAAGTCGAGTCGATGCTCATGGTCCCGCCGAGCTGCCGGACTTCCTCGTGAACCACGTCCATGCCCACGCCACGCCCGGAAATCTGGGTGATTTTCTCGGCGGTGGAGAACCCCGGTTGCAGGATGAATTGCAGCACGTCGCGGTCGCTGATGTCGCTGTCCGGGGCGAGCAGCCCGCGCTTGATCGCCTTGCGCCGCACGGCGTCCAGCGGCACGCCGGCGCCGTCGTCGCAGATGTCGAAAATGATGTCGCCGCCCTCTCGCGACAGGTCGAGGGTGATCTTGCCCTGGGCCGGTTTACCGGCCGCGATCCGCACCTCGGCCGACTCCAGCCCATGGTCAACGGCGTTGCGCAGCATGTGTTCCAGCGGCGCGGCCATGCGCTCGAGGACGTTGCGGTCCATCTCGCCTTCGGCGTTGCCAACGATGAACTCCACATCCTTGCCCAGTTCGCTGGAAACCTGACGGACGATGCGCTTCAAACGCGGCAGCATTCGCTCGAACGGCACCATGCGCGTGCGCATCAGGCCTTCCTGCAATTCGGTGTTGATGCGGCCCTGCTGTTGCAGCAGGTTTTCCGCATCCTGATTGCGCCGGTCGAGGGTTTCCTTGAGGTCGAGCAGGTCGGAGGCGGACTCGAACAATGCCCGCGACAGCTGTTGCAGCTGCGAGTGACGGTCCATCTCCAACGGGTCGAACTCTTCATAACCCAGGCGCTCGGCCTCGACTTGCTGACGGCTGAGAATCCGTCCCTGGGTTTCGGTATCGAGGCGGCGCAACTGGTCGCGCATACGCTCGATGGTCGTTTCCATCTCGCTCAGGGCCACCCGTGCATCGTTAACCTGTTGTTCGATACGGCCACGGAAGATCGAAGTCTCCCCGGCCAGGTTGACCAGGTCGTCGAGCAACTCCGCCGAGACCTTGACCGTATCGGCGGCTTCGGGTTGCAGCGTGGCTGGCTCGGCTTTGGGCGCCGCGGGCATCGCCACCGGTGTCGGTGTTTCGGGCACCGCCGGATGGCTGAAATTCTTGATCGCCTCGATCAGCTGATCGGCCGGTGGCAGTGGCTGACCGGCGCGGGTGGCGTCGAGCATCTGCGCCAGTCGGTCATGGCTGCTTTGCAACAGCGCGAACAGCGTCGCGGTCGGTTGCAGCGCGCCAGCGGACAAGCCTTCGTAGAGGAATTCCAGCTCATGGACCAGGTCGCCGATCGGCGCGATCTCCACCATTCGCGCGCCACCCTTGAGGGTATGCAGGTCGCGCAGCAGGGTTTCCACTTCTTGACGATTCGATGGTTCGGCCTGCCAGCGCAACAATGCTGCGCCAGAGTTTTCAATGATGTCGAAACCTTCTTCGAGGAAGATGTCCAGAAGCTCGGGATCATGCCCCGCCGAGTCGTTGCTGGCCGCCGGTTCGATCACCTCGGCACTGCCGGCATTACCCAGACGAAACTCACGAATGGCCTCGATCAATTCGCCCGGATCGCCCAACGGACGGTTGTGCTGCAACTGTTCGAGGAACACGGCCAGTCGGTCATGGCTCTGTTGCAGCAACTGCGCCAGCGCTTCGCTGTGGCTGTAACGGCGGTCCACCAGGCCTTCATAAAGGCTTTCCAGCTCATGGGCCAGATCGCCGACCGGCTCGACCTCGGCCATCCGCGCACCACCCTTGAGGGTGTGCAAATCGCGCTGTAAAGACAGTAGCGGCGCGGCGTTTTCCGGGTCGCTCAACCAGCGTTGCAAGGCCTGGCCGGCGCTTTCAAGGATATCCACCGCTTCCTCAAGAAAGATCGAAACGATTTCGTCGTCCAGATCTACCTCAGTCGCGGCCTGCTCCAGCTCGGCCGTGGCGCGGCCCAGTTCTCGAATGCTCAGGGTGCGGCTGCCATCACTGCGAATCAGGCCCATGGAGGATGGGTCGAGACTCTCATCCAGCAAGTCGCGCAAGGCCCGCACCCGCTGCGGTTGCGCAGTGACTTCCTGGCCGGCAGCCAGTTCATCGAGCATGTTGATCAGCGCTTCGTGGGCACTTTGTGCCTCGTGGAAAAACCTGTCGCTGACCGCCAGGCTGCTTTCTTCCACAGCGCCGTAGAGATCGAGCAAGGCTTCACAGAGCTCGTCCACCGGATGCAGGTCGGCCAGGTGCGCGCCTTCACCGAGAGTGGTCAATTCGTCCAGCAACGCGCTGAGTTCCTGGCGCTCGCCAGGATGCTGCTGCCAGCGCTGCAACAGGCTTTCGGCGTCCAGCAGGATGTCCATGCCCTGGGCGAGGAAGTTGTTGATCAGTTGCGGGTCGCGTTTGATCCGCAGCCCCGTGCCGGGCGCGCTCGACAGGCTTTGCAGATGTTCGGCCAGCAATGTCCGGGTGCGTTCAATCAACGAACGGGCGCCGGGGATTTCGGCCAGCGGGTCGCTCTTGAGCTGTCGCAGCCCCAGGCGGAACAAGCCTTCGGCTTCCAGCAGCAACTCGACTTCGTCCAGATCGAGGGCAATCCGGTGCGCCTTGTACTCCCGGGCCAGTTGATCCAGCGACGCCGCCAGCTCGGCAATCGGCAGCACGCCGGCCATCGACGCGCTGCCCTTGAGGGTGTGCAAGGCTCGCTGCAACTCGTCACTGGCCTGCAGCGGTACGTGCTCGGCGGCCTGATCGAGGAAGCGATTGAGGCTGTTCAAATGGGTTTCGGCTTCGTTGCGGAAGATCTCCAGCAACAGCGGATCGAGCGCCGCGACATCCTGTGCGTCCTCATCGGACAGCGGTTCATCACCCTTGGCGAGGGCATGGGCGCGGGCGGCCAATTGATCGACATCGTTGCGCTGGCGCTGGGCGTTGGCGGCGAACTCGGCCACCAGTTCCGGCAGCAACTTCAGCGCGTCGCCCACCAGTTGCTGCACTGCAGGCAAAGGTGCAACGCTGTGTTCAAGCACGCGGTTGAGCAGGTTTTCCACCGCCCAGGCCAGCTCGCCCAGCACCAACGCGCGGACCATCCGGCCACTGCCCTTGAGGGTGTGGAAGGCGCGGCGTAATTCACTCAAAACCGATGTGCTATCCGGATTGGCCGACCAGCGCGGCAGGTACTCCCGGAGGATTTCCAGAACCTCGTCGGTTTCTTCGAGGAAGACTTCCCGCAGTTCATCGTCCACCGGTTGTTCATCGGCGGGCGGCGGTAACAGACTACCGGGCATCGTCAGTGCCGGCGGGTTGACGGACGACACCGGGCTGGCCAGTACATCGGCCAACGACTGGACGGTTTCGGGGTCGTCCAGCTCCTGCATGTCCTGCATCACCAGGGCTTCACTGGGGCTGAGCACATCCTCAAGCATCGGCACGTGTTGTTCGCAGGGGAAACAGCCGAGTGCGGCCAGGCCTTTTTCCGCAACGTCGAGCAGTTGTTCACCGGGCGCCTCGGGGTCGTCGCTGAGGCGCTCCAGGTAATACTCGATGCTGGTGATGACGTCAGCCAGGCTGTCCAGTTGCTGCCAGCCGGGCTGCCCCGGGTCCACCAATAGATGCTCGCGGATGAAACCGTTACAGGCCTCGACCAGGCTCGCCGCGCGGGCCAACGGAATCATCGCCAGCGCACCGCGCACTTGGGTCAGCAATGCCGGCAACGGCTGCAAATGCTGACGGTCCCAGTCGGCGTCGATGTAGTCGACGATCATGTCCTTGGCCTGCTGCAGGCAGATGCGCGCTTCCTTGATCACGATCTGGTGAATCTGCGTCAGGTCGGTGGTCGGCAGACGGCTGTCTTCCTGGCTTTCCGGCTCCACGGTGCCGACCATGCCGGCCAGGGTCGCTTCGACGTAGAGCAAGGCCCCGGCGACGTCCATGAGGGTCGCGTCGTTAGGTTCGCGCTGGCCCTGGGCGAGGCTCAGCACCACCGCCAGTTGATCGATGATGACCTTGCGCGGCTGGCCGAAACCGAGCACCGCCAGGGTGTCGGCGATTTGCCGCAGGGGCGCCAGCAGGCTTTCGAGGTCCGAGGTGTGCTGGCGGTCGCTGCGCACGAACAGGTCCAGGCGCTCCTTGACCCGCACCAACTCTTCGCACAAAGCCGCCAATACCGAACGCATGGCATCGCGATCAGGGCCGGCCAGCCTCGCCCGTTCTTCATCGACCATCGCACTGTCGGGTAGCGCGTCGTCCAGTGAGTAGCGATCTTTCATGGTCAGCATCTGCCCGGTGGGGTGTTCGGCCTTGGCAATATAGAACAACAAACTCTTGAGCAGCTCTGGCGGTGCCGGTTGATTGATCGCGGGCATGCCTTGCTCGAGCAGACGCTTGAGCTCTTTGTCGGCCTCCTTGAACAGGCTGCGCAACGCGGGGCTGTTGGCGATCGAGCCATTGCGCATGCCTTCGACCAGCGCCGAAGCGACGTGCCATAACGGGCTCAGCGGCGCATTGCCGCACAGCCCTTCAAGGCGTGCAAAAACCCTGGCCAGGTAAGCCAAGTGGGTTTCGTCATCCTGCTCGCGCAGCAAGCCCACCAGCGCCATCTGCAGCATTTGTCGCAACTTGCGCAGCACATTCGGCAAGTCGGACGGCTCCAGCAGCGCCAGGGCTTCTTCGCTCAGGGGCGGCAGTTCCGGGAGTTGCGGGCTGAACAGGCTGGTTTCCGACAACAGGCTTTCACCACGGGCACTGCGCAGGTCGTTGATCAGTGGCAACACCACCAGCGGCAAGTCACGCCGGGCGCCTTGCACCCGGTCGAGGTAAGTCGGCAATTGTCCCAGGGCATGCAGCAGCAAACGAATGGCCTCGTCGCGATGGCTGATGCGGTTCTGCTGCAAGGCGCTGGTCAGTTGCTCGATCTCTTCGGCAAGCAGCGCCGCGCCGTAGAACTCGACCATCTGCAAACTGCCGTGCACCTGATGGACACAGGCCAGGCACTCACTCAGCGCGTGCGTCGCCTGCGGGTCGTCGATCAGGGTCTCGATCGCCTGATGAGCCTGCTTCAGCGTTTCGGCAATCTCGCCTTTGACCCATTCGAGGGCCACATAGTCGTGCCGATCACCCATAACTACTCCAATCAAATGCATACGCCCTGAGGCGGTTCAAGCGTTGTCCGCAGCTTGCGCAGGCTTGGCCGGCAAGGTGAAACCGGACACCGAACGCCGCAGCTGGCTGGCCATTTTCGCCAGGTTGCCAATGCTCTCGGCAGTGGCGGTGGAGCCGGACGAGGTCTGCGTGGTGATCTGCTGGATCACGTTCATCGTCAGGGAAATCTGGCCGGCCGAAGACGTCTGTTGCTGCGCGGCGTTGGAAATACTCTGGATCAATGCCGCGAGGGTCTTCGATACGCCTTCGATTTCTTCCAGGGCCACTCCGGCATCCTGCGCCAGACGCGCGCCGCGCACCACTTCGGTGGTGGTCTGCTCCATGGAAATCACCGCTTCGTTGGTGTCGGTCTGAATGGCCCGCACCAGCGTTTCGATTTGCCGGGTCGCCGCGGACGAGCGCTCGGCCAGCCGCTGTACTTCGTCGGCCACCACCGCAAAACCGCGCCCGGCGTCACCGGCCATGGACGCCTGAATGGCCGCGTTGAGGGCGAGGATGTTGGTCTGATCGGCAATGTCATCAATCAAGCTGACAATGTCGCCGATTTCCTGAGAAGACTCACCGAGGCGCTTGATGCGCTTGGCGGTGTCCTGAATCTGTTCGCGAATATTGTCCATGCCGTGGATGGTGTTGTGCACCACTTCGTTGCCCTTGTTGGCAATTTCCACCGAGCGCTCGGCCACCGCTGAGGATTCGGCGGCATTGGCCGAGACCTGATCGATGGACTCGGCCATGTCGTTGATCGCCATGGAGGCTTCGGAAATCTGCTGCGCCTGATGCTCCGAGGCCTGGGCCAGGTGCATCGCGGTGGCCTGGGTTTCCTGCACGGCGGCGGCGACCTGGCCGGCGGTGAGGTTGATGGTCGCCACCAGATCGCGCAATTGGTCTACGGAATAGTTGATCGAGTCGGCGATGGTCCCGGTGAAGTCTTCGGTCACCGAGGCGGTCACGGTCAGGTCACCGTCGGCCAGGTCTTCAATTTCGTCCAGCAGGCGCATGATCGCGCTCTGATTGCGCTCGTTCTTCTCAGCGGTTTCACGCAACTGACGGTTGGTTTCGCGCACCATCACCAAGCCAATGAGGATGATCGACATCAACGCGAGCAAACCCAGCACGTAGCCGCCGATGGTATCGGTGTTGCGCCCGCCGGCGAGATTTTCGAAACGGCTGGCCAGGTGCGAGGCTTCATCGAGCAGGGTTTGCGACAGGGTAAAAATGTTGCTGGCCGATTCGCGGACCTTGAACAGCTCCGGCGAGGTTTCGAGGATTTCGTCCACCGAGCCCGACACGAATTCAAACAGCTCGGAAATTTCGGTCAACCGGGCACGGGCATCACGGTCTTCGACCTGGCTGATTTTCAGGGCCGCATTGCCTTGAAGCATGCCGTTGAGTACCTGGCCGAAACGCGCCGCGTCGCGACCGAAGGCGTCGGCGGCCTGCTGCGAGTTTTCGTCGCCGGACAGCACGGTGTTCACTGCACCGAGAATGCGCTCGGCCAGCAGCGACTGACGCTGGGCCATCGCCACCTGAGCGGCCGGGGCGCCACGTTGCAGGAGGGTTTCGACGACCTTTTCATACTCGACCTGCAACTGCGGCACGGTTTCGGCCAGGGTCGCGGCGACTTGATGCAACGACAACACAGTCTGTTCGCTGGAGAGAATGGCGTCGGTATTTTTCAGCAGCCGCTCCCAATCCAGCTGCACCGCGCGCATTTCCGGGCGCACGGTGGACGGTGCCGGCGGCAGGCCGGTGGAGGGATCGCCTTTTTTCAGATAGCCCCAACGCAGGGCGAAGTCGTTGCGCGCATCACTGAGCAACTTGAACGCCGCAGCCTTGCCGGCGGCGGCTTCGGTGGCATTCTTGGCAATGCGTTGCGACAGCACGCGCAGCTCACCGGCGTGGCCGATGTACTGTTTGTCGTAATTCGCCTGGGTGTTGAGGTACGCGAAGTTGGCGAACAGCAGCATGATGAAGATGATCAGTGCGATGAACAGCACAATGATCTGCGACCGGCTGCGCGACCCTTCCGGCGTACCTGCGTTTGCTTTAATCATCGGTCCTCGCCTGTCCTGCCCAATTCAACCTACGCCCCGGCTACAGCGCTACATTCATGAAACCTTGCGACTGCGCCAACGCAAACGGGCTGAACACCTGCCAATTCTGCTCACGCTGAAAGCGGCCTTTGACGAACGGCGCAATCGGCCCCTGCAGCTCGTCCATGGGCACCGGCTCCAGGCTGTCCTGGGCAAAGTGCTGCAAGCCGAAGACCTCATCGACCAGCAACCCGGCGAACACGTCGTTATGCTCCACCACCAGTATCCGCCGCTGCTTGCGCGAGGCCGACAGTTCATGGCCGGCCTCATAACCATAAAAGAAGCCGTACACATCCATGATCGGCAGCAGCCGCCCACGCAGGTTCGCTACGCCCTTGACCCAGGGCTTGACCCCCGGCATTTGGGTAACGCGCGGTTCGTGCAGGACTTCGCTGACTTCGCCCATGGGCGCGACGTACCCGTGCTCGCCCAAGCGAAAACCGATGCCGCTCCAGCTGTCCTGTCGAGTCGGCTGGG
The DNA here is from genome assembly GCF_058798795.1 of Pseudomonas sp. GW822-FHT07A10. Taxonomy (NCBI): domain Bacteria; kingdom Pseudomonadati; phylum Pseudomonadota; class Gammaproteobacteria; order Pseudomonadales; family Pseudomonadaceae; genus Pseudomonas; species Pseudomonas sp. GW822-FHT07A10. Next base: position 480,428 of record NZ_JBXAKV010000002.1, on the reverse strand, counting down.
ACGGCAGGTCCGCCGCCAGCAGACGACAACGCTGATCAATCTGCAGCAGCAGTTCGAAGGCCGTCAGCGACTCGGTCATGGCCGGACGATCAACCGGCCAGCACGTTGTTCAGCGTCTTGATCAGGGTGTCTTCATCGACCGGTTTGGTCAGGTAGTCCTTGGCGCCCTGGCGCGTGCCCCAGACTTTGTCGGTTTCCTGATCCTTGGTGGTGATGATGATCACCGGGATGTGTGCGGTTTCCGAGTCTTTGGTCAGCTGACGGGTCGCCTGGAAACCGTTGAGGCCGGGCATGACGATGTCCATCAGCACCGCGTCGGGTTTTTCCTGGCGGGCCAGGGCCACGCCGTCGGCGCCGTTTTCGGCTTTCAACACTTCATGACCGTGCTTTTCGAGCATGCCGGTCAGTTTGTACATTTCGGTCGGCGAATCATCGACGATCAGAATACGTGCCATGGTCTTCCCCATTCTTGTCGACGCAAGGCCCACTGGCCGAGCGTCACTGTGCGTGTCCTACTGCGGCGAAACGACAGCAAAGCCCGGTACGTGGGCCTGAATCGCGTTCAGCAGTTCTTCCTTGCTGAAAGGCTTGGTCAAAAACTGGTCGGAGCCGACGATCCGCCCCTTGGCCTTGTCGAACAACCCGTCCCTGGACGACAGCATAATCACTGGCGTGGACTTGAACGCACTGTTGTTCTTGATCAACGCGCAGGTCTGATAGCCATCCAGACGCGGCATCATGATGTCGACAAAGATGATGCCTGGGTGATTGTCGGCAATCTTGGCCAGGGCATCGAAACCATCGATTGCGGTGATGACTTCACAGCCCACGTTTTTCAACAGCGTTTCGGCGGTGCGACGAATCGTTTTCGAATCATCGATCACCATGACCTTCAAGGCGCTGGAATGCTGTTCCATAGGGGCTCACCGTCGCCTTTGTGAATTATTTTGTCCGTTTGCGGCCCGAAACCCTTGATACTCAAGGGCCAAGACGGCATGGCAGCCTTTTTAGCACAGTCTCCCCGTCCAATCTATCGGGTGACCTGTGCGGTGGTTTTTCCTTGACCGGGAACCCACTCAGCGCCACTCTGACGCCACTTTTTCATCGCACTTTCCACCCCAATTTCGAGGAAAACCCCATGAGCATTCGCGTCGGGATTGTCATGGATCCTATCGCCAGCATCTCCTATAAAAAGGATAGCTCGCTGGCCATGCTGCTGGCCGCGCAAAAGCGTGGCTGGGAACTGTTCTATATGGAACAGCGCGATTTGTATCAGGCCGAGGGCCAGGCGCGCGCGCGGATGCGTCCGCTGAAAGTCTTCGCCGACCCGCACAAGTGGTTCGAGCTGGGCGCCGAATCCGACGCACTGCTGAGCGACCTGGACGTGATTCTGATGCGCAAGGATCCGCCGTTCGACATGGAGTTCGTCTACTCCACTTACCTGCTGGAGCAAGCCGAGAACGCCGGCGTGCTGGTGGTCAACAAGCCGCAAAGCCTGCGTGACTGCAACGAGAAGCTGTTCGCCACGCTGTTCCCGCAGTGCACGCCGCCGACCATCGTCAGCCGTCGCCCGGACGTGTTGCGTGAATTCGCCGACCATCACGGTGACGTGATCCTCAAGCCGCTGGACGGCATGGGCGGTTCGTCGATCTTCCGTCACACCGCGGGCCACCCGAACCTGTCGGTGATCCTCGAAACCCTGACCCTGCATGGCAAGCAGCAGATCATGATCCAGGGCTACCTGCCGGCGATCGTTGATGGCGACAAGCGCATCCTGATGATCGACGGCGAGCCTGTGGATTATTGCCTGGCGCGGATTCCGGCAGCAGGCGAAACCCGTGGCAACCTCGCCGCCGGTGGCCGTGGCGAAGCCCGACCGCTGACCGAGAAAGATCGCTGGATCGCCGCGCAAGTCGGCCCGACCCTGCGCGAGAAGGGCTTGCTGTTCGTCGGTCTCGACGTGATCGGTGAGCACCTGACCGAAATCAACGTCACCAGCCCGACCTGCATTCGCGAGATCGATAATGCGTTCGGCACCGACATTGGTGGCCAGTTGATGGATGCCATCGATCAGAAGCTCAAGGCTCGTTGATCGAGAACAGCCAAGAAACAACCAACATTGCGTTATCATCGCCGGCCTGTAAAAAACGCGATGTTGGTTTTCTTGTCATGACACTCCCGTCCGATCTGCCCGCTGAACTCGCCCATCGTGGCGTGCGCCCGGCCGATCGCCTCGGTTTTACCCTGTTTCTCGCGGCGCTGATTCACCTGGCCTTGCTGTTGGGCGTCGGGTTCACCATGGTCGAACCCAAGCAAATCAGCAAAACCCTGGAAATCACCCTCGCCACCTTCAAAAGCGAAACCAAGCCGAAAAAAGCCGATTTCCTCGCTCAAGAGAATCAGCAAGGCAGCGGCACCCTGGATAAAAAGGCCATTCCCAAGACCACCGAGGTCGCGCCCTTCCAGGACAACAAGGTGCAGACGGTCACTCCGCCGCCAACCGCTAAACCCCAAGTGCAGGAAGCCGCACCCAAGGCCGCCGTGACGACTGTCGCGCCGAAGCCGAAAAAAGCCGCGACCAAGCAGGAAGACGTCAAGACCGAGACCAAGCCCAAGGTCGAAGCACCGACCTTCGACAGCTCACAGCTGTCCAGCGACATCGCCAGCCTGGAAGCAGAACTGGCCAATGAACAACAGCTGTACGCCAAGCGCCCGCGCATCCACCGCTTGAGCGCCGCGTCGACCATGCGCGACAAGGGTGCCTGGTACAAGGATGAATGGCGCAAGAAGGTCGAGCGCATCGGCAACCTCAACTACCCCGACGAGGCCCGACGCAAACAGATTTATGGCAATTTGCGCCTGATGGTCTCGATCAACCGCGACGGCTCGCTGTATGAAGTGTTGGTGCTGGAATCGTCCGGCCAACCGCTACTGGATCAGGCGGCGCAGCGCATCGTACGGCTGGCCGCGCCGTTCGCACCGTTTACCGGGGATCTGTCGGACATCGACCGCCTGGAAATCATCCGCACCTGGAGGTTTGCGCGCGGGGACCGGTTGTCCAGTAATTAGCCGGAAGATTTGCAGTGATTCAGCCAATACCTTCGCAGGCAAGCCCGGATCAAAAAGACACCTGCACAGGCATTTCCTGTGCATCCTCAGCTTGTCAGTTCGCCCCTCCAACGCCACACTAGCGCTCATGAAGAACGTCAGCCCCAGCTACCTCAAGCATCACTTCCTGATCGCCATGCCTCACATGGCCGACCCGAACTTTGCGCACACCTTGACCTACATCGTCGAGCACACGGCCAATGGCGCCATGGGGCTGGTGGTCAACCGTCCGCAGGACCTGAACCTGGCCGATATCCTCGAGCAATTGCGCCCCGATATCGAACCGCCAGTGCTCTGCCAGCACGTACCGATCTTTATCGGCGGCCCGGTGCAAACCGATCGCGGCTTTGTCCTGCACCCGTCGGGAAAAACCTACCAGGCCACCGTTGATCTGGAAGGCGAGTTGTCGCTGTCGACCTCCCAGGACGTGCTGTTCGCCATCGCCGACGGCGTCGGCCCTGCGAAAAGTGTGATCACCCTCGGCTATGCCGGCTGGGAAGCCGGGCAACTGGAAGCCGAACTGGCCGACAACGCCTGGCTGACCTGCCCGTTCGACGCCGACATCCTGTTTAACACCAGCAGCGAGTTACGTCTCGAAGCGGCGGCCAAGCACCTGGGTATCAACCTCAGCCTGCTCACCAGCCAGGCGGGGCACGCCTGATGGCCCTGCGGCTGATTCTGGGTTTCGACTACGGCACCAAGCAGATCGGCGTTGCGGTCGGCCAGGTGATTACCGGCCAGGCCCGCGAGCTGTGCACCTTAAAGGCACAAAATGGCATTCCCGACTGGAATCAGGTCGAAGCCCTGATCAAAGAGTGGAAACCCGACGCCGTGGTGGTCGGCCTGCCGCTGAACATGGACGGCACGCCAAGCGACATGTGCCTGCGGGCCGAAAAATTCGCCCGGCGCCTGAACGGCCGCTACAACCTGCCCTTCTATACTCACGACGAACGCCTGACCACCTTCGAAGCCAAAGGCGAACGCCTGGTCCGTGGCGGCCAGAAGGGCAGTTACCGCGACAACCCGGTCGATGCCATCGCCGCCGCCCTGCTGCTGCAAGGCTGGCTCGACGAAAACACCGCACTGTTCGAATCCTCCAGCAACTGATTCTGAAGAGTCGCTACGGCGGCTCCCTTAGCTACAACCCGAGCCCTACCCACGCGCCATACCCACAAAGCGGGCTCGGGACCAAGAAGGAGCAAACCATGAGCCTGCCTAATCCCGCCGAACTGATCAGCCAGATGGCGATCCGTCTCAAGGCTTACCTGGAAAACCGTGGCATCAGCGAACCGCGTTATATCGGTATTCGGACCGGTGGCATCTGGGTCGCTCAGGCGTTGCTCAAGGAGTTGGGCAGCGACGCGCCGCTGGGCACCCTTGATGTGTCCTTCTACCGCGACGACTTCAGCCAGAGCGGCCTACACCCGCAAGTGCGTCCTTCGGCGCTGCCATTCGAGATCGAAGGCCAGCACCTGGTGCTGATCGACGACGTGTTGATGAGCGGTCGGACCATCCGCGCCGCGATGAACGAACTGTTCGACTACGGTCGCCCGGCCAGCGTGACGCTGGTGTGCCTGCTGGACCTGGACGCCGCTGAGCTGCCGATCCGCCCGAATGTCGTCGGCGCGACCCTGTCACTGGCGGCCCACGAACGGGTGAAGCTGTCCGGTCCGGAACTCAAGCTCGAACTGCAAGACCTCGCCCTTTAATTCGCCCTATTGAGAGTCCCCCTCGCGATGACGCCTCTAGAAACCAAGCGCCCGCTGCAGCTCAATGATCAGGGCCAGCTGCGCCACTTCCTCTCGCTCGACGGTTTGCGCCGCGAGCTGCTGACGGAAATCCTCGACACCGCCGACTCGTTCCTCGAAGTCGGCGCCCGGGCGGTGAAGAAAGTCCCGTTGTTGCGCGGCAAGACCGTGTGCAATGTGTTCTTCGAGAACTCCACCCGCACCCGCACCACCTTCGAACTGGCGGCCCAGCGGCTGTCGGCCGACGTGATCACCCTGAACGTGTCCACGTCGTCGGCGAGCAAGGGCGAAACCCTGCTCGACACCCTGCGCAACCTCGAAGCCATGGCCGCCGACATGTTCGTCGTGCGTCACGGTGATTCTGGCGCGGCGCACTTCATTGCCGAACATGTCTGCCCGCAAGTGGCGATCATCAACGGTGGCGACGGCCGTCACGCGCACCCGACCCAGGGCATGCTCGACATGCTCACCATTCGTCGGCACAAGGGTGGCTTCGAAAACCTCTCGGTGGCCATCGTCGGCGACATCCTGCACTCGCGGGTGGCGCGCTCGAACATGCTGGCCCTGAAAACCCTCGGCTGCCCGGACATCCGCGTGATCGCGCCGAAAACCCTGCTGCCGATCGGCATCGAGCAATACGGTGTGAAGGTCTACACCGACATGACCGAAGGCCTGAAAGACGTCGACGTAGTGATCATGCTGCGCTTGCAGCGTGAGCGCATGACCGGCGGCCTGCTGCCGAGCGAAGGCGAGTTCTACCGCCTGTTCGGCCTGACCACCGCGCGCCTGGCCGGTGCCAAACCCGATGCCATCGTGATGCACCCTGGGCCGATCAACCGTGGGGTGGAAATTGAGTCGGCGGTGGCCGACGGTCCGCACTCGGTGATCCTCAACCAGGTGACCTACGGCATCGCGATTCGTATGGCCGTGCTGTCCATGGCCATGAGCGGGCAAACAGCCCAGCGCCAATTCGAGCAGGAGAACGCCCAGTGAAGCTCAGCATTCTCGGCGCACGCGTTATCGATCCGGCCAGCGGCCTGGATCAAGTGACTGACATCCATGTTGAAGCCTGCAAGATCGTCGCCCTGGGCGCCGCTCCAGCCGGTTTTGTTGCCGTCGACACCATCGACGCCAAGGGCCTGGTGGCCGCCCCGGGTCTGGTTGACCTGAACGTTGCCCTGCGCGAGCCGGGCTACAGCCGCAAAGGCTCGATCGCCAGCGAAACCCGCGCAGCCGCCGCCGGCGGCGTGACCAGCCTGTGCTGCCCGCCGAAAACCAAACCGGTGCTGGACACCTCGGCCGTGGCCGAACTGATCCTCGACCGTGCTCGTGAGGCCGGCAACACCAAAGTTTTCCCGATCGGCGCCCTGAGCAAAGGCCTGGACGGCGAACAACTGGCTGAACTGGTCGCCTTGCGCGATGCCGGCTGCGTGGCCTTCGGCAATGGCCTGGAGAGCTTCCGCAACACCCGCACCCTGTGCCGGGCACTGGAATACGCGGCGACGTTCGACCTGACGGTGATTTTCAACTCGCAGGATCACGACTTGGCCGAAGGTGGCCTGGCCCATGAAGGCCCGACCGCAAGCTTCCTCGGTCTGCCGGGCATTCCGGAAACCGCCGAAACCGTGGCCCTGGCCCGGGATCTGCTGCTGGTCGAGCAAAGCGGCGTACGTGCGCACTTCAGCCAGCTCACCAGCGCGCGCGGCGTAGCGCTGATCGCTCAGGCCCAGGCTCGCGGGCTGAAGGTCACGGCGGACGTGGCGTTGTATCAACTGATCCTTACCGACGAAGCGCTGATCGACTTCAGCAGCCTCTATCACGTCCAGCCGCCGCTGCGCACCCGCGCCGACCGCGATGGCCTGCGGGCAGCGGTGAAGTCCGGTGTGGTATCCGCCATCTCCAGCCATCACCAGCCCCATGAGCGCGACGCCAAGCTGGCACCGTTCGGCGCGACCGAACCGGGCATCAGCAGCGTTGAACTGCTGCTGCCGCTGGCGATGACCTTGGTGGAAGACGGTTTGCTCGACCTGCCGACGCTGTTGGCACGCCTGAGTGCCGGCCCTGCCGAGGCGTTGCGCCTGCCGGCAGGGAAATTGGCAGTAGGTGGCGCGGCAGACATCGTGCTGTTTGACCCGACGGCCTCGACCGTGGCCGGTGAAACCTGGCTGTCCAAGGGCGAAAACTGCCCGTTCATTGGCCACAGCCTGCCGGGCGTAGTGCGTTACACCCTGGTGGATGGGCGGATCAGCCACCAGGCGTAAAACCCTGTGATGAGGGAGCTTGCTCCCTCATCACAACTTACTGGAAGGCGCCTCTGTTCTGCGCGTTACGAATCGAAATCTGATCGTTCAGCGTCCAGAAGTCATACAACACCCCCAGAAAGAACAACCCACCCGTAACCAGGTACAGCAACCCGCTGATCCACTTGCCCTGATACATCCGGTGTACGCCGAATACTCCAAGGAACGTCAGCAGAATCCACGCGACGTTGTATTCGATGGGGCCGGCGGTAAAGCGCAGGTCTGCTTCACGATCCATGGCCGGAATCAGGAACACGTCGATCAACCAGCCAATTCCCAGCAAGCCCAAGGTCAAAAACCAGATCGTCCCGGTCACCGGCCTGCCGTAATAGAAGCGGTGAGCCCCGGTAAAACCGAAAATCCACAGCAGGTAACCGATCACTTTGCTGTGCGTGTCTTGTTGTGAAACGGGTTGTCGATAGGTGTTCATGGATGACCTCGATTCACGCGATAGAGAAATATTCTTGAATTCTTTGTGACTTTTTTACAGGCAGCCGACGTACGGCAGATGCTACCTTCACTCCCGTCAAACCCCTGTACCGCCTGACTTGTGTCCGACAATTGCGCCAAATTGCCGCTTATTTGGTTCCGTTGACCCCAAGGTTGAATCGACCAACGGCCTCGGAAGGGACAAAAAAGCTGTTATAAAGTTGCGCGCTAACCCATACGAGCCTTGCCTAATGCGTCCATTTTTCAAGACATGGCTAACCATTTGCCTATTATTGCCCCTGGCCGCCCACGCCACCAATCGTGAGCAACGTCTTCCGAACGTTAATGGTTACACCCCAAAATCCCATGTTTCTGCTCCTTCGAGCAAAAACCAACAAACAGTTAAGCGTTCCACCCAACTGAGCAGCGCCAACGGCAAGCTGGTCCCGCCGATGGCGACCAAGGAAAGCAGCAACGTGTTGAGCCGCGCGGTAAACGTGCTCGGCACACCTTATCGTTGGGGTGGCAGCAGCCCAAGTAAAGGGTTCGATTGCAGCGGCCTGGTGAAATACGCGTTCAACGACGCCACCTTCGACCTGCCACGCACCTCCAATGCCATGGCCAGCGGTCACGGTGAGAAAGTCGATCGCAACGAACTGAAGCCAGGCGACCTGATCTTCTTCAACATCAAGAGCCGCCGGGTCAATCATGTGGCCATCTACCTGGGCAACGACCGCTTCATCCACGCACCACGCCGTGGCAAGTCGGTCAGCATCGACACCCTGAAGAAGCCGTATTGGGATAACCACTACGTGGTTGCCAAGCGGGTTCTGCCGAAAGAACCGAATCAACTGCGCGTCGTACAGCGCTGATCCGATTGTGGCGAGGGGGCTTGCCCCCGTTGGGCCGCGGAGCGGCCCCAAAACCTGCCAACAAGCGTTACTAGAAAGACCGCATCGCCCGAGTTTGCGACTGCTTCGCAGCCGAACGGGGGCAAGCCCCCTCGCCACAGGTCGCGCTCCAACCCTCAAAAATTATCCGGCGACCGCGCCTTCTCCCGCGCATGCTCGCGGCTGATCACGCCCTTGGTCACCAACTCCTTCAGACACATATCCAGCGTCTGCATCCCCAGCGACCCTCCGGTCTGAATCGACGAGTACATCTGCGCCACCTTGTCTTCACGGATCAAGTTACGGATCGCCGAGGTGCCGAGCATGATTTCGTGTGCGGCAACCCGCCCGCCGCCGACTTTTTTGATCAGTGTCTGGGACACCACCGCCAGCAATGACTCGGAGAGCATCGAGCGCACCATCGATTTCTCGTCACCCGGAAACACGTCCACCACCCGGTCGATGGTTTTCGCCGCCGAGGTGGTGTGCAGCGTGCCGAATACCAGGTGGCCGGTCTCGGCGGCGGTCAATGCCAGCCGAATAGTCTCCAGGTCACGCATTTCCCCCACCAGAATCACGTCCGGGTCTTCACGCAGGGCCGAGCGCAGGGCCGTGGCAAAGCTGCGGGTGTCGCGATGGACTTCACGCTGATTGATCAGGCATTTGCGCGACTCGTGGACGAACTCGATGGGGTCTTCGATGGTAAGGATGTGGTGATGGCGATGGTTGTTCAGGTAATCGATCATCGCTGCCAGCGTGGTGGACTTGCCGGAACCGGTGGGGCCGGTCACCAGCACCAGGCCTCGGGGGGACTCGGTAATCTTGCGAAACACGTCCCCCATACCCAAGTCGTCCATGCTCAGGACCTTCGACGGAATGGTCCGGAACACCGCGCCCGCGCCACGATTCTGGTTGAAGGCGTTGACCCGGAAACGCGCCACGCCGGGCACTTCGAAGGAAAAGTCGGTTTCAAGATGCTTCTCGAAGTCCACCCGCTGGAGGTCGTTCATGATGTCGTAGATCAGCTCATGCACCTCCTTGTGGTCCAGGGCCGGCAAGTTGATGCGTCGCACATCGCCATCGACACGGATCATCGGTGGCAGGCCGGCGGACAGGTGCAGGTCGGACGCGCCTTGTTTGGCGCTGAAAGCCAGCAGCTCAGTGATATCCATAGCGCTCCTCAATTCCAGTAGAATGCCGCGAACCTTCAGACCGCTGGCGCCTAATCCTCGCCTGAAAAGTCGCCGAGCGATGATCAGGCAAGGCAAAAGTCGGCGAAGAAGCGGAGTTGACGTCAGTCAATGAGCATTCTGAGTCGACTTTTAACGCCGCATGATCGAGTGTAGGCACTTTTCAGGCAGGATTTGATGTCCACGATAGCAGACAACATTGCTCAGGTTAGTTCACGCATCCAGGCAGCAGCCAAAGCCGCCCACCGCGATGAGAACAGCATCCAGCTATTGGCCGTGAGCAAAACCAAGCCCGCCGAGGCCCTGCGTGAAGCCTATGCCGCCGGGATCCGCGACTTTGGCGAAAACTACCTGCAGGAAGCCTTGGGCAAACAGCTCGAGTTGGCCGACCTGCCCTTGATCTGGCACTTCATCGGCCCCATTCAATCGAACAAGACTCGTGCTATCGCCGAGCACTTCGACTGGGTGCACTCCGTGGATCGTTTGAAAATCGCACAACGCCTGTCCGAACAGCGCCCTGCCGATTTGCCGCCCTTGAACATCTGCATCCAGGTCAACGTCAGTGGTGAAGCCAGCAAATCCGGCTGCACCCCGGCTGACCTGCCCGCCCTGGCCAATGCCATCAGTGCGCTGCCGCGTTTGAAATTGCGCGGGCTGATGGCGATTCCCGAGCCGACTGAAGATCGCGCCGCCCAGGATGCCGCCTTTGCTGCCGTGCGCGACTTAATCAAAAGCATGCAAGCCAGCCTGAACCTGCCACTCGACACACTTTCCATGGGCATGAGCCACGACCTCGAGTCGGCCATTGCCATGGGCGCCACTTGGGTCCGCATCGGTACGGCCCTGTTTGGCGCCCGCGATTACAGTCGACCATGAACATGGCTGACTCACCTCTCTATAAGGACCTGACATGAGCAAGACTCGTATTGCCTTTATCGGAGCCGGCAACATGGCCGCCAGCCTGATCGGCGGCCTGCGCGCCAAAGGTCTGGACGCCGCGCAGATCCGCGCCAGCGATCCGGGCGAAGAAACCCGTGCCCGCGTGAAAGCCGAACACGGCATCGAAGTGTTTGCCGACAACGCCCAAGCCATAGAGGGCGTGGACGTGGTCGTACTGGCGGTCAAACCCCAGGCGATGAAAGTCGTTTGCGAAGCCATTCGCCCAAGCCTCAAGCCGAACCAGCTGGTGGTGTCGATTGCGGCCGGCATCACCTGCGCCAGCATGAACAACTGGCTGGGTGCCCAGCCGATTGTGCGCTGCATGCCCAACACCCCGGCTCTGCTGCGCCAGGGTGTGAGTGGCTTGTATGCCACGGCCCAAGTGAGCGCCGAGCAACGCCAGCAGGCCCAAGAACTGCTGTCGGCGGTCGGCATTGCTTTGTGGCTGGACGAAGAACAGCAACTGGACGCGGTCACTGCCGTTTCCGGCTCCGGCCCTGCGTATTTCTTCCTGCTGATCGAAGCCATGACCGCTGCTGGCGTAAAGCTCGGCCTGCCACCCGAAATTGCTGCACAACTGACCGTGCAAACCGCGCTGGGCGCTGCACACATGGCAGTCGCCAGCGATGTCGACGCGGCTGAACTGCGTCGCCGCGTGACCTCGCCTGCGGGCACCACCGAAGCGGCGATCAAATCGTTCCAGGCTGGCGGCTTCGAAGCCCTGGTGGAAAAAGCACTCGGCGCCGCCGCGCACCGCTCGGCCGAGATGGCCGAACAACTGGGCAAATAAGGAGCCTTACATGATTGGATTGAACACTGCAGCGATTTACGTGCTGCAAACCCTCGGCAGTCTGTACCTGCTGATCGTGCTGCTGCGGTTCGTGCTGCAACTGGTGCGCGCAAACTTCTACAACCCGCTGTGCCAGTTCGCCGTGAAAGCCACCCAGCCACTGCTCAAGCCACTGCGCCGGATCATCCCGAGCCTGTTCGGCCTGGACATGTCCTCGCTGGTGCTGGCAATCCTCGTGCAACTGGCGTTGATGGCCCTGACCCTGCTGCTGACCTTCGGCACCACCGGTAACCCGCTGCAATTGCTGATCTGGTCGCTGATCGGCGTAACGGCGCTGTTCCTGAATATCTTCTTCTATGCCCTGATCATCAGCGTGATCCTGTCCTGGGTCGCGCCGGGCAGCCACAACCCCGGCGCCGAGCTGGTGAACCAGATCTGCGAGCCGGCCCTGGCGCCGTTCCGCAAGATTCTGCCAAACCTCGGCGGCCTGGATATCTCGCCGATCCTGGCGTTCATGGTGCTCAAGCTGATCGACATGCTGGTGATCAACAACCTCGCGGCCTTGACCATGATGCCGCAAATCCTGCGCCTGCTGATCTGATCCGGTGAGCTACTTTCGCTGGGACGGTGATGACCTGATTCTGGAATGTCACCTGCAACCTGCGGCCCGCAGCGATGATTTCGCCGGGCTGCACGGTGATCGCCTGAAGATCCGCCTGACCGCACCGCCTGTCGAAGGCAAGGCCAACGCGTATCTGATGGCGTTTCTGGCCAAGGCGTTCGGGGTTTCCAAGAGTCAGGTCAGCTTGATCAGCGGAGAGCTGAACCGGCAGAAGCGGGTGCGGATCTGTTCGCCGAAGAAGCTGCCGGATTTGCCGAATCTGGTGCGCCCGGCCTGACCTCAATGTGGCGAGGGAAAATCAGGCCCGGCCTTTGCTTGCCGCTAGCCACAGCGGTCTTTAGACTTACGCCTCATTTCAATGAGAGCAGGGTCGATGCCAGCTGCCTTCCCCCCCGATTCTGTTGGTCTGGTGACGCCGCAAGTGGCGCACTTCAGTGAACCCCTGGCCTTGGCCTGTGGCCGTTCGCTGCCCGCTTATGACCTGATCTATGAAACCTACGGCACGCTGAACGCCACGGCGAGCAATGCCGTGCTGATCTGCCACGCCTTGTCCGGTCACCATCACGCCGCCGGCTTCCACAGCCCCGACGACCGCAAACCCGGTTGGTGGGACAGCTGCATCGGCCCCGGCAAACCGATCGACACCAACAAGTTCTTCGTGGTCAGCCTGAACAATCTTGGCGGTTGCAACGGTTCCACCGGCCCCAGCAGCATCAATCCGGAAACCGGCAAGCCGTTCGGCGCCGATTTCCCGGTATTGACCGTGGAAGACTGGGTACACAGCCAGGCGCGTCTCGCCGACCTGCTCGGCATCGGCCAATGGGCGGCGGTAATCGGCGGCAGTCTGGGCGGCATGCAGGCCTTGCAGTGGACCATCACCTATCCGGATCGCGTGCGGCACTGCCTGGCGATCGCCTCGGCGCCGAAACTGTCGGCTCAGAACATCGCGTTCAACGAAGTCGCACGTCAGGCGATTCTTACCGACCCGGAGTTCCACGGCGGTTCGTTCCAGGAATACGGGGTGATCCCCAAGCGCGGGCTGATGCTGGCGCGAATGGTCGGGCACATCACGTACCTGTCCGATGACTCCATGGGCGAAAAATTCGGTCGCGGCCTGAAGAGCGAAAAGCTCAACTACGACTTCCACAGTGTCGAGTTCCAGGTCGAAAGCTACCTGCGCTATCAAGGCGAGGAGTTTTCCGGACGTTTCGACGCCAACACCTATCTGCTGATGACCAAGGCGCTGGATTACTTCGATCCGGCGGCGAACTTCGACGATGACCTGGCGAAAACCTTCGAAGGCGCGAAAGCCAAGTTCTGCGTGATGTCCTTCACCACCGACTGGCGTTTCTCCCCTGCCCGCTCGCGGGAGCTGGTGGACGCGCTGATGGCGGCCAGGAAAGACGTCTGCTACCTGGAGATCGACGCTCCGCAAGGCCACGATGCCTTCCTGATTCCGATCCCGCGTTACTTGCAGGCCTTCAGCAATTACATGAACCGCATATCGCTTTGAGGAAGACATGAGAGCCGATCTGGAAATCATCCAGGAATGGATCCCCGCCGGCAGCCGCGTGCTCGACCTCGGCTGCGGTGATGGCGAGCTGCTGACCTGGCTGCGTGACCACAAGCAGGTCACCGGCTATGGCCTGGAAAACGACCCGGACAACATTGCCGAGTGCGTCGCCAAAGGCATCAACGTCATCGAGCAGGACCTGGACAAAGGCCTGGGCAACTTTGCCAGCAACAGTTTCGACATCGTGGTCATGACCCAGGCCCTGCAAGCCGTGCATTACCCGGACAAGATCCTCGACGAAATGCTGCGGGTCGGTCGCCAGTGCATCATCACCTTCCCCAACTTCGGTCACTGGCGCTGCCGCTGGTACCTGGCGAGCAAGGGCCGGATGCCGGTTTCGGAATTTCTGCCGTACACCTGGTACAACACGCCAAACATTCACTTCTGCACCTTCGAAGACTTTGAAGCGCTGTGTCGCGAACGTGAAGCCAAGGTCATTGATCGACTTGCCGTGGATCAACAGCATCGACACGGGTGGGCCAGTAAGCTATGGCCTAATCTGTTAGGTGAGATCGGTATCTATCGCGTCAGCAGCCCCGGTCTGCCGGACCACAAGGTCGCGGTCTGAATCACGACACTTCGAGGAGAACGATCATGGGTCGTCTAGCGCTGTTTGTACTTACTGCCTGCCTGAGCGTCACCGCCATGGCCGCCGACGTCATCAAAGGTGAGCGCCAGGAAACCTTTGGCGACGTGACGGTGCACTACAACACCTTCAACTCGACCTTCCTGACACCGGACATTGCCAAAGCGGCTGAGCTGACTCGCAGTAAAAACCTGGGCGTGATCAACATTTCGGTACTCAAGGACGGCAAACCGCAAACGGCGCAAGTCAGCGGGACGGTCAAAGACCTGACCAGCCAAAGCGTCCCGTTGAAGTTCAAACAGATCACCGAAACAGGCGCGGTCTACTACATCGCCCAGTACCCGGTGCCACAGCAGGAAATCCGCACCTTTGAAATCAAGGTGCAGACCGGCGACAAAATCAACACCATCAATTTCAACCAAGAGCTCTTCCCCGGCGAATGATCAATTTCACGCAACTCGTATTGGCCAGCCATAACGCCGGCAAACTCAAGGAACTCCAGGCCATGCTCGGCGAATCGGTGCACTTGCGCTCAATCGGCGAGTTCAGCAGCGTCGAGCCTGAAGAAACCGGCCTGTCGTTCGTCGAAAACGCCATTCTCAAGGCCCGCAACGCCTCGCGCATTTCCGGCCTGCCGGCCTTGGCCGACGATTCGGGGCTGGCGGTGGATTTCCTCGGCGGCGCGCCGGGTATCTATTCGGCCCGTTATGCTGATGGCAAGGGCGATGCGGCGAACAACGCCAAACTGCTCGACGTCATGAAAGACGTGCCACAAGCGGAGCGCGGCGCGCAATTCGTCTGCGTGTTGGCGCTGGTGCGTCATGCCGACGATCCGTTGCCAATCCTCTGCGAAGGCCTGTGGCATGGGCGCATCCTGACCCAGGCCAGCGGTGAGCACGGTTTTGGCTACGATCCGCTGTTCTGGGTGCCAGAACGCGAGTGCTCCAGCGCCGAGCTTAAGCCCAGCGACAAGAACCAGATCAGTCACCGCGCCCGTGCAATGGATCTGCTGCGCCAGCGTCTGGGCTTGAAATGACCATTGAATCATCCGCGTCGCCGCTGATCTTCGGCGGCGCGCAATCGCCTCGGGCCGCTTTGCCTGTGCTGCCGCCCTTGGCGCTGTACATCCACATCCCGTGGTGTGTACGCAAATGCCCTTATTGCGACTTCAACTCCCACACCGCCAGCCCGGTGCTGCCGGAACAAGAGTATGTGGACGCCTTGCTCGCCGACCTCGATCAAGACCTGCATGCGGTCTATGGCCGCGAACTGAGCTCGATCTTCTTTGGTGGCGGTACGCCGAGCCTGTTCAGCGCCGAGGCGTTGGGCCGTTTGCTCAAGGGTGTCGAGCAACGTATTCCGTTTGCCAGCGACATAGAAATCACCCTGGAAGCCAACCCAGGAACGTTCGAGCAGGAGAAATTCCGCGCTTACCGGGCGCTGGGCATCAATCGCCTGTCGATCGGTATCCAGAGCTTTCAGGAAGAAAAACTCAAGGCGCTGGGGCGGATCCACAACGGCGATGAAGCCGTGCGTGCCGCCGACATGGCGCGCCAGGCTGGCTTCGACAACTTCAATCTGGACCTGATGCACGGTTTGCCCGATCAGACGCTGGACGATGCCCTGAGCGACCTGCGCCAGGCCATCGCCCTGAAGCCGACGCACCTGTCCTGGTATCAGCTGACCCTGGAGCCGAACACGGTGTTCTGGAACCAGCCGCCGACGCTGCCGGAAGATGACGCCCTGTGGGACATTCAAGAGGCCGGCCAGGCGCTGTTGGCCGAGCACGGTTACGCGCAGTACGAAGTCTCGGCCTATGCCCAGCCCGGCCGGCTGGCGCGGCATAACCTCAATTACTGGAGTTTCGGCGACTTCATCGGCATCGGCGCCGGTGCCCACGGCAAGCTCAGCCATCCGGACGGGCGCATCGTACGCACCTGGAAGACTCGCCTGCCGAAGGATTACCTCAATCCAGCCAAAAGCTTCAAGGCTGGCGAGAAAGCGCTGACCAACGAAGAACTGCCGTTCGAGTTCCTGATGAACGCCTTGCGCCTGACCGAGGGTGTCGAAGCGCGGTTGTATCCGGAGCGCACCGGGATGCCCCTGGAAAGCCTTGCCGAAGGCCGCCGCGAGGCCGAACAAAGTGGCTTGTTGCAGGTCGAACCGTCACGTCTGGCAGCCACGATGCGCGGACAACTCTTTCTCAATGACTTGCTGCAGACTTTTCTGACATAAGGAAATCGAATGGATCTGGTACTCGACCTGCTCGCCACCGTGTCCCGCTGGAGCCGTAGCAACCTGTCGGAAATCTCTCTGGCGCTGGTGGGCTGCCTGCTGGTGCTGTTTGGCGCCGACCTCAAGGGCTGGGTCGACCAACGCCTGGGCAGCATCGCCGGCGCCTTGCGCATCCCGCTGATGGCCCTGCTGTGCATGGTCGGCAGCGGCGTAGCGCTGATCTATGCCACGCCATGGATCATCAAAGGCCTGAGCCAGTTCAACAACTACAGCCTGGCGCCGGTGTTGTTGGTGGTGCTGGTGCTGATCGGGGTTGTGGCAGACCGTCGCTAAGCCGGGCACAACACAAATCCCGTAGGAGCGAGGCTTGCCCGCGAAGAACGATGACACGGTGTATCAGTTACACCGCGGCGTCCCCTTCGCGGGCAAGCCTCGCTCCTTGGATTTCAGGTCGGTCAGCTCTGTTTTTCGAACTTCAGATCCCACACGCCATGCCCAAGACGTTCGCCGCGGCGTTCGAACTTGGTGATCGGGCGTTCGGCCGGGCGCGGGACGCACTTGCCGTCTTCGGCGAGGTTGCGATAGCCCGGGGCGACGTTCATCACTTCCAGCATGTACTCGGCGTAAGGCTCCCAGTCGGTGGCCATGTGCAACACACCGCCGACCTTCAACTTGCTGCGCACCAGTTCAGCGAACGATGCCTGAACGATACGACGCTTGTGGTGACGGCTCTTGTGCCACGGATCCGGGAAAAACAGCATCAGGCGGTCGAGGCTGTTGTCGGCGATGCAACGGTTGAGCACTTCGATCGCATCGCAATCGTAGACACGCAGGTTGGTCAGGCCCTGAGTCAGCACGC
This sequence comes from Pseudomonas sp. GW822-FHT07A10, assembly GCF_058798795.1. NCBI lineage: Bacteria > Pseudomonadati > Pseudomonadota > Gammaproteobacteria > Pseudomonadales > Pseudomonadaceae > Pseudomonas > Pseudomonas sp. GW822-FHT07A10. Next base: position 463,159 of record NZ_JBXAKV010000002.1, on the reverse strand, counting down.
CATTGAGCAGCGCGCCGACACCCGGACGGTGAACTTCAACGCCAATGAAATCCTGCTCCGGCGAAGCCGCGGCCATTTCCAGCAGCGAATGGCCCATGCCGAAACCGATTTCCAACGAGCGCGGCGCCGAACGGCCGAACACCTGATCGAAATCCACCGGCGCATCGGCCAGGGGCAGTACGAACAGCGGAGCGCCCTGCTCCAGGCCGCGTTGCTGGCCTTCGGTCATGCGCCCGGCGCGCATCACGAAACTCTTGATACGGCGGTGTTGGCGCTCTTCGCCTTCTTCCTGCTGGATAGGCGTGTCGTTTGATTCAGTCATCAATGGCTCTTACTTGATCAGACCATCCAGCGGCGAGGAGGCGCTGGCATAGAGTTTTTTCGGCATGCGCCCGGCGAGGTAGGCCAGACGACCTGCCACGATGGCGTGTTTCATGGCTTCAGCCATCATGATCGGCTGCTGGGCATGGGCGATGGCCGAGTTCATCAGCACCGCTTCACAGCCCAGCTCCATGGCGATGGTGGCGTCGGAGGCAGTACCGACACCGGCATCCACCAGCACCGGGATTTTCGCCTCTTCGAGGATGATCTGCAGGTTGTACGGGTTGCAGATCCCCAGGCCCGAGCCGATCAGACCAGCCAGCGGCATGACCGCGATACAGCCAATTTCCGCCAGTTGACGGGCAATGATCGGATCATCGCTGGTGTACACCATCACGTCGAAGCCTTCCTTGACCAGCACTTCGGCGGCCTTGAGGGTTTCGATCACGTTGGGGAACAGGGTTTTCTGATCCGCCAGCACTTCCAGCTTCACCAGGTTGTGGCCGTCGAGCAGCTCACGGGCCAGGCGGCAGGTGCGCACGGCTTCAATGGCGTCGTAGCAACCGGCAGTGTTCGGCAGGAAGGTGTAGCGATCCGGCGACAGGACTTCGAGCAGGTTCGGTTCGCCCGGGTTCTGGCCGAGGTTGGTCCGGCGCACGGCGAAGGTGACGATCTCGGCACCCGAAGCCTCGATGGCCAGGCGGGTTTCTTCCATGTCACGGTACTTGCCGGTGCCTACCAGCAAACGCGACTGGTAAGTACGACCGGCCAGGACGAAGGGCTTGTCGCTACGAACGATGCTCATGGGAAATCCTCTGTTGGGGTGAGGTTCTTGCACAATGATTCTGTGGTCGCTCGGGCCAGACGGCTAGCCGCCGCCGATGGCGTGTACCACTTCGACCGAGTCGCCGTCGTTCAGCGTGGTTTCAGCGTGCTGGCTGCGCGGGACGATATCCAGATTGAGCTCGACCGCCACCCGGCGCCCGGTCAGTTCCAGACGGGTCAGCAGGGCCGCAACGGTTTCACCGTCGGGCAGTTCAAGGGATTCGCCGTTCAACTGAATGCGCATGCCGAATGCCGCCATCATTTTTAGGGGCTGGCATTCTAGCCCGATCAGACTTGGCGACCCAAGCCATTCGTCACGAAATGGACTGCGTGGTCAGCTCAGCCGCCAGGCGGCAAGCCCCAGGCAAACCCAGCCGACCAGAAACGCGAGACCGCCGAACGGTGTAACGATCCCGAGCTTGCTGACGCCGGTCATCGTCAGCAGGTACAGGCTGCCGGAAAACAACACAATGCCGAGAGCAAAAGACGCGCCGGCCCAGGTAATCAGACGACCGGGAATCTGCGTGGCCAGCAGCGCCACACCCAGCAACGCCAGGGTATGCACCAGTTGATAAGTGACGCCCGTGTGGAAAATCGCCAAATACTCAGGCGTCAGGCGGTTTTTCAGGCCGTGGGCAGCGAATGCGCCCAAGGCAACGCCGGTGAATCCGAAGAAAGCGGCAAGCATCAGAAAGCCACGCAGCATGAAGAACTCCAGTCAGACTCGATCAGCAGGGTCTGTATAATGGCCGGCTCAACGGGTTCGGCCAAGCCATCTCTATGCTGCAGTTAATTTTCCGTCGTTTCACAAAGGCCCTGCTCTGGTTCGCGGCCGGCAGTGTTTTGCTGGTTCTGCTGTTTCGGGTGGTGCCGCCACCAGGAACGGCACTGATGGTCGAGCGCAAGATCGAATCCTGGGTCGACGGCGAGCCGATCGATCTGCAACGCACCTGGAAACCCTGGGATGAAATCTCCGACGACCTGAAAGTCGCGGTGATTGCCGGCGAAGACCAGAAGTTTCCCGAGCATTGGGGCTTTGATTTCAGTGCGATTCAGGCGGCGTTTGCACATAACGAGCGCGGCGGCTCGATTCGCGGCGCCAGCACCTTGAGCCAGCAAGTGTCGAAAAACCTGTTTCTGTGGTCTGGCCGCAGCTGGCTGCGTAAAGGCCTGGAAGCCTGGTTTACCGGATTGATCGAAGTGTTCTGGCCCAAGCAGCGGATTCTTGAGGTATACCTCAATAGCGTCGAGTGGGATGAAGGTGTGTTCGGCGCCGAAGCGGCGGCCCGGCATCACTTTGGCGTGGGCGCTGGTTCGCTGTCCCGACAGCAGGCAAGTTTGCTGGCCGCGGTACTGCCGAACCCGCGGGTGTGGAGTGCCAGCCATCCGACTTCTTACGTTGCAAGGCGGGCCGGGTGGATTCGCCAGCAGATGAATCAGCTGGGCGGGGACAGCTATCTGGTCGGCCTCAACGATTCCCGCCGGGCGCCATGGGCTCAATGACACCGAAGATCCCACAAGGTCGACGCTAAACCGGAAATTGGGCAGAAAAAAAAACGCCCCGATCAATGATCGGGGCGTTTTTTATTGCCTTCGCGCGGGTTACGCAGCGATCGACAACTTGAGCTTGTTCATCGCGCTCTTCTCGAGCTGACGAATACGCTCGGCCGACACGTTGTACTTCTGCGCCAGGTCGTGCAGCGTGGCTTTTTCTTCTGCCAGCCAGCGTTGGTAGAGGATGTCGCGGCTGCGGTCGTCCAGCACTTCAAGCGCTTCGTGCAGGTTGTGGTTGGAGTTGTCGCTCCAGTCGGCGTCTTCCAGTTGACGAGCCGGATCGTACCGGTGGTCTTCCAGGTAGTTGGCCGGCGATTGGAAGGCACTGTCGTCGTCCGCTTCCGCGGCCGGGTCGAAGGCCATGTCATGGCCGGTCAGGCGACTTTCCATCTCGCGCACTTCCCGCGGCTCTACACCGAGGCTTTCCGCCACACGATGGACTTCCTCGTTGTTCAGCCAGGCCAGACGTTTCTTCTGGCTGCGCAGGTTGAAGAACAGCTTGCGCTGAGCCTTGGTGGTCGCGACTTTAACGATCCGCCAGTTGCGCAGGATGAACTCGTGGATTTCCGCCTTGATCCAGTGCACCGCAAAGGACACCAGGCGCACACCCATTTCCGGGTTGAAACGCTTGACCGCTTTCATCAGGCCGACGTTGCCTTCCTGGATCAGGTCAGCCTGGGCCAGGCCGTAACCGGAATAGCTACGGGCAATGTGTACGACAAAACGCAGGTGGGCGAGCACCATCTGCCGAGCCGCCCCCAAATCCTGCTCATAATAGAGACTCTCGGCCAGTTCACGCTCCTGCTCCGGCGTCAGCAATGGAATGCTGTTCACCGTGTGCACATAGGCCTCCAGGTTCGCACCCGGGACCAGAGCATATGCAGGCTGCAAAGAATTGGTCATACGAAAAAACCTCCGACTTACATAACTCGTGCAGTTCAGCACTGCGAAAATTGACCGGAAACCAAAAAACAAGTTCCCATAAACGCTGAAAGGTCAATACGAGCAAAATGATATTACTTTGGCGCAAGCTCCCGCAGGTGGCGTGCGACTGCAATCCATGCACCGATATACCCCAACAGCACCGCGCCAAGCAAGAGCGACAGACCGTCGGCAACTGGCACTCCGGCCAGCGCAAAATCACTGCCGTACAAACCGGCCAGTCCAACCACCGCGTCGTTCAGCCAGTTCAGGCCGAACGCCAATACGCCCCAGGAAAGAATCCCCGCACCGAAGCCATAAAGCGCGCCCATGTACAGAAAGGGCCTGCGCACATAACTGTCCGTGCCGCCGACGAGTTTAATCACTTCTATCTCTGTGCGGCGGTTTTCAATATGAAGACGAATGGTATTGCCTATCACCAAAAGTAATGCAGAAACCAAAAGCACGGTCAGACCGAAGACAAAACGGTCGCCCAGCTTGAGGATGGCCGCCAGACGCTCGACCCAGACTAGATCAAGTTGCGCCTGTTGTACCTTCGGCAACTCGGAAAGTTTTTGTCGTAATGCTTCAAGCGCAGGCTTGTCGACCTCTTTCGGAGTCACCAGAACCACGCCTGGCAGCGGGTTTTCCGGCAGTTCCTTAAGGGCTTCGCCCAGACCGGACTGCTGCTGGAACTCTTCCAGCGCCTGATCGCGACCCACGTATTCGGCATCCGCTACGCCCGGCATACCCTTGATCTGCTCACGCAACGACTCACCCTCGGCAGGGCTGGCCTCAAGTTGCAGGTACAGGGAAATCTGCGCCGCACGCTGCCAGGAGCCACCGAGACGCTCGACGTTATTCAGCAAAAGTGACAGGCCCATCGGCAAGCTCAGGGCCACCGCCATCACCATACAGGTGAAAAAACTGCCGATTGGGTGCTTGCCCAAGCGACGCAAGCTGTCCAGCAAACTGGCACGATGACTTTCGATCCAGGCGCGGAACAGCGTGGCGAAATCCGGGCCATCGTCATCGTCGCGTTTTTTCTTCTGCTGTGGTTGCGGATCGGCGGCCTTCGGGGCCACGCGCTCGGAAACCTTGGGGCTACGTGTCGCACTCATACGCCGGCCTCCCCGTCGCCGATCAATCGACCACGCTGCAGGGTCAGCATGCGATGACGCATGCGGGCAATCAGCGCCAGGTCGTGACTGGCGATCAGCACGCTGGTGCCCAGACGGTTGATGTCTTCGAACACGCCCATGATTTCTGCCGCCAGACGCGGGTCGAGGTTACCGGTCGGTTCATCCGCCAGCAGCAAGGCCGGGCGGTGAACGATGGCGCGAGCGATGCCGACGCGCTGTTGCTGGCCGGTAGACAGGTCGCCAGGGTAGAGATCGGTTTTGTCCGAGAGCGCCACGCGCTCCAGGGCCGAGTCCACGCGCTTGACGACTTCGGCCTTGGACAGGCCAAGGATCTGCAACGGCAACGCGACGTTATTGAACACCGTGCGATCGAACAGCAACTGGTGGTTCTGGAACACCACGCCGATCTGTCGGCGCAGGAACGGAATCTGTGCGTTGCTGATGGTGCTCAGGTCTTGCCCGGCCAGCAGCAATTTGCCGGTGGTCGGACGTTCCATGGCCAGCAACAGCCGCAACAAGGTGCTTTTACCGGCGCCGGAATGGCCGGTGACAAACAAGAATTCGCCCCGACGGACTCGAAAGCTCAGCTCATGCAAGCCGACGTGACCGTTCGGGTAGCGTTTACCGACCTGTTCGAAACGAATCATGAACGCTCCCGCTCGGCAAACAATGCCTGGACAAAGGGTTCTGCTTCAAAAGTACGCAAATCGTCGATGCCTTCACCAACGCCGATGTAACGGATCGGCAAGCCAAACTGCTTGGCCAGGGCGAAAATCACCCCACCCTTGGCGGTGCCGTCGAGTTTGGTCAGCGCCAGGCCGGTCAATTCGACGGTCTGGTTGAATTGCTTGGCCTGGTTGATGGCGTTCTGGCCGGTACCGGCATCGAGCACCAACAGCACCTCATGAGGCGCGTCGGCGTCGAGCTTGCCGATCACCCGGCGAACCTTCTTCAACTCTTCCATCAAATTGTCTTTGGTGTGCAGGCGACCGGCGGTGTCGGCGATCAACACATCAATGCCACGGGCCTTGGCGGCCTGCACGGCGTCGAAGATTACCGAGGCCGAGTCGGCGCCGGTGTGCTGGGCGATCACCGGGATCTTGTTGCGCTCGCCCCAGACCTGCAGTTGCTCGACCGCCGCGGCGCGGAAGGTGTCACCAGCGGCGAGCATGACTTTCTTGCCTTCCAGTTGCAGCTTCTTCGCCAGCTTGCCGATGGTGGTGGTTTTGCCGGCACCGTTGACGCCGACCACCAGAATCACGAACGGCTTGTTCTGCGAGGTGATTTTCAGCGGCTGCTCGACCGGTTTGAGCATCGCTGCCAATTCGGCTTGCAGGGATTTGTACAGCGCGTCGGCATCGGCCAGCTCCTTGCGGGCGACTTTCTGAGTCAGGCGCTGAATGATCACCGATGTCGCTTCGACGCCGACATCGGCGGTCAGCAGACGGGTCTCGATGTCTTCGAGCAGTTCGTCATCAATGGTTTTCTTGCCGAGGAACAGGCTGGCCATGCCCTCGCCAATGCTGGCGCTGGTCTTGGACAGGCCTTGCTTGAGACGGGCGAAGAAACCGGCTTTGGTCTCTTCGGTACGCACAGGCTCGACTGGAGTTTCGAGGGGCGCAACCGGTGTGGCGGCAACAGGAGCGATGACGGGTGCAGGCGCAGGCGCAGGCGCTGGAGCAACTGGAGCAACCGGAGCAACCGGAGCAACAAATGCTGGCACTGCAGGCTCTGGAACCACTGGAGCAGGTTCGGCCACGAACACGGGTGGAACGGCTGCCGGTGCAACGACTGCCGGCTCAACCACTGGCGCCCGAACCGGCTCCGGAGCAAACGCAGTCGGGGCCGGAATCGGTGGCGTGATGTGCGGCGCTTGCTCATCTTCAACCAGCGCCACCGGCTCTTCCGCTACCGGCAAAGTCAGCCACGGCGTGGCAACTGGCGTCAGCGGCAATGGGGCCGCGACTTCGGTTTCAGGTACGAGCGCGGCCGCAGGTTGCAGCACCGGCTCGGCAATCGGCGCAGGCTTTTGCTCTATAACCGGTGCCGGGGTTGGCTCAGAAAGTGGCTGTGGCTGTTCGACAACGGGTTCCTGCGGCTTTTTGCGCAGCCATCCGAACAGGCTTTTCTTCTCACCAGCCGCAGCTGGGGTCTTCTTGTCGTCGTTGGAACCAAACATGGAGGACGGCTATCTCACGGTAGCGACGCGCCAATAGGCGCCTCGGCAAATAAAAATTCGATGCTGAACAGACTGCGATTCATCCAGCTTGTTCACGCGCAACATTTTGTCGAGGAGCCAACGGCGCCTCAAAGGTCGACTAATACGAAGGACTGGAACAGCATCGTCGGCGAAAACGCAGAGTTTAGCTGACAAACTCAAAGTTTCTGCCGGTAACCCATGCAACCTGCAAGCCGATCAAAGGCCTGATAGGCGTGGCCGCCAGTAAAACGGATCAGTATCCTAGCACCCTCTCGCCCGCCGACGCTAAGACCAGCGGGCAGCCCAACAGGTTTAAAAACGAATGAATGCTCTAGCCCGCCGCGCTGCAGGCCTGCTGCTCAGCACAGTTTGTCTGCCCCTCTCAGCCTTGGCTGCCGACCCACAACCGACCCACGAATTCACCCTCGACAACGGCCTGAAGGTTGTCGTGCGCGAAGACCATCGCGCACCGGTCGTCGTTTCTCAAATCTGGTACAAGGTCGGCTCGAGCTACGAGACCCCAGGCCAGACTGGGCTGTCCCATGCGCTGGAACACATGATGTTCAAGGGCAGCGAGAAAGTCGGCCCCGGCGAAGCCTCGCTGATCCTGCGCGACCTTGGCGCCGAAGAGAACGCTTTCACCAGCGACGACTTCACCGCGTATTACCAGGTGCTGGCCCGCGACCGCCTGGGCGTGGCCTTCGAACTGGAAGCCGACCGCATGGCCAACCTGCGCCTGCCGGCCGACGAGTTCACCCGCGAAATCGAGGTGATCAAAGAAGAGCGTCGCCTGCGCACCGACGACAAGCCGATGTCCAAGGCCTACGAACGTTTCATGGCCATGGCCTACCCCGCCAGCGGTTACCACACACCGACCATCGGCTGGATGGCCGACCTCGACCGCATGAAAGTCGAAGAACTGCGCCATTGGTACCAGTCCTGGTATGTGCCGAACAACGCCACTCTGGTGGTGGTCGGCGATGTAACCCCGGACGAAGTCAAAACCCTGGCCCAGCGTTACTTCGGCCCGATCGCCAAGCGCGACGTGCCACCGGCGAAAATCCCGCTGGAGCTGGCTGAGCCCGGCGAACGCAAGATCACCCTGCATGTGCAGACCCAATTGCCGAGCCTGATGCTGGCCTTCAACGTGCCGAGCATTGCCACCGCCGAAGACAAACGCTCGGTGAACGCCCTGCGCTTGATTTCCGCCCTGCTCGACGGCGGCTACAGCGGCCGCATCCCGACGCAACTGGAACGCGGCGAAGAGCTCGTGTCCGGTGGGTCGTCGAGCTACGACGCCTATACCCGTGGCGACAGCCTGTTCACCCTGTCGGCTTCGCCGAACACCCAGAAAAAGAAAACCATGGCTCAGGCCGAAGCCGGCTTGTGGAAACTGCTCGAACAACTGAAAACCACCGCGCCATCCACTGAAGAACTGGAGCGGGTACGAGCGCAGGTCATTGCCGGCCTGGTTTTTGAGCGTGACTCGATCACCAGCCAGGCCACCGCCATCGGTCAGCTGGAAACCGTCGGCCTGTCCTGGAAACTGATGGACACCGAACTCGCCGACCTGGAAAGCGTGACCCCGCAAGATATCCAGAAGACCGCCAAGCTGTATTTCACCCGCGAACGTCTCAGCGTCGCCCATGTACTGCCACAGGAGACGACTCATGAGTGAGCGTAAAAAGTCGCGCCTGGCCCTGATCGGCCTGATCGCTGTTGCACTGATCGGGTCTGCCGCCTTCTATCTGTCAAAACCCGACGAGTCCAACGCCAGCGAAGCCCTCGACAAGGCCAAGTCCAGCCAAAAGCTGCAATCGCTGGCCGAACTCGACGGCAAGGCCCCAAGCCATCGCTCGCTGAACGTGCAGACCTGGAATACCGCCGAAGGCGCCAAGGTATTGTTCGTCGAAGCCCGTGAACTGCCGATGTTCGACATGCGCCTGATCTTCGCCGCCGGCAGCAGCCAGGACGGTGATGCACCCGGCCTGGCATTACTGACCAACGCCATGCTCAACGAAGGTGTGGCCGGCAAAGATGTCGGCGCCATCGCTCAGGGCTTCGAAGGATTGGGCGCCGACTTCAGCAACGGCGCGTACAAGGACATGGCGCTTGCCTCCCTGCGCAGCCTCAGTGCCGTGGACAAGCGCGAGCCTGCCTTGAAGCTGTTCGCTGAAGTCGTCGGCAAGCCGACCTTCCCCGCCGACTCGTTTGCGCGCATCAAGAACCAGATGCTCGCCGGCTTCGAATACCAGAAACAGAACCCCGGCAAACTCGCCAGCCTGGAGCTGATGAACCGTTTGTACGGCGAGCATCCGTACGCACACTCCAGCGACGGCACAGCCAAGAGCATTCCACCGATCACCCTGGCGCAGTTGCGAGCCTTCCATCAGAAAGCCTACGCCGCCGGCAACGTGGTGATTGCGCTGGTGGGCGACCTGTCGCGCGCCGAGGCAGAGGCGGTTGCCGCCCAGGTGTCCGCCGACCTGCCCAAGGGCCCGGCCCTGGCGAAAATCGAACAACCGACCGACCCCAAGCCCAGCATCGGCCACATTGAGTTTCCGTCCAAACAGACCAACCTGATGATCGCGCAACTGGGTATCGACCGTGACGATCCGGATTACGCAGCGCTGTCCATGGGCAACCAGATTCTTGGCGGCGGCGGTTTCGGCACCCGGCTGATGAGCGAAGTGCGCGAGAAGCGTGGCCTGGCTTACGGCGTGTATTCGGGTTTCAGCCCGATGCAGGCTCGCGGCCCGTTCATGATCAACCTGCAAACCCGCGCCGAAATGAGCGAAGGCACCCTGAAACTGGTGCAGGATGTGCTCGCCGACTACCTTAAGACCGGCCCCACCGAGAAAGAACTCGACGACGCCAAGCGTGAACTGGCCGGCAGCTTCCCGCTGTCCACCGCCAGCAACGCCGATATCGTCGGTCAGCTCGGCGCCATGGGCTTTTACAACTTGCCGCTGAGCTACCTGGAAGACTTCATGCAACAGTCCCAGAGCCTGACCGTCGAGCAAGTCAAAGCCGCACTGAACAAACACCTGAGCACGGATAAACTAGTCATCGTCAGCGCTGGCCCGTCCGTGCCACAAAAGCCGTTGCCGGCCCCAACTGACAAACCCGCCGAGCAACCGCTCGGGGTCCCGGAGCATTAATGGCCACTCGCCCAAAAAAACCTGTCCATAACGTGCATAACGGTGTGAACCAACTGCGCATCATCGGTGGCGAATGGCGCAGCCGAAAGCTGAGCTTCCCGGATGCTCCGGGCCTGCGCCCGACGCCGGACCGGGTGCGTGAGACCCTGTTCAACTGGCTCGCGCCTTACGTCGCCGGGGCCAAGGTGCTCGATCCGTTTGCCGGCAGCGGCGCGCTGTTCCTGGAAGCCTTGTCCCGTGGCGCGGCCATGGGCCAGGCGCTGGACGCCAGCAACATCGCGGTGTCCAGCCTGAAAGAACATCTGGGCACCCTGCGCTGCACCAACGGCCAGGTACAGACTGCCGACGCCTTGCGTTATCTGGAAACCCAACCGGCCACGGCGTTCGACCTGGTGTTCCTCGACCCGCCGTTCAATCAGAATCTGTTGCCTGTGGTTTGCACTCTGCTCGAAGAACGTCATTGGCTGGCCGACGATGCGTGGGTCTACACTGAAAGCGAAAGCGCACCGTCGATATTGGGTTTGCCAGAAAATTGGCGCCTGCATCGGGAGCAAAAATCGGGACGGGTGTACTACGCGTTGTGGCAACGTATGGCAGGGATCGCCGGCTAGTCCGGCCTGAGAAAACGGTGCGAAGCTCAGTCAGCTAACGCTGCGGGTACGCGCCGCAGCATCGAGAGCAATCGTGTCCCATCTGCCAGAACGTTTCACCCCTGCCTTCACGCCCGCCTACGGCCTGGGTAATCCGCACTTACAAACCTTGTGGGGACCGCTATGGCGCAAAACCACGCATATCGAGCGTGAGCGCGAGCGATTGTGGCTTGAAGATGGCGATTTCCTTGACCTGGACTGGCACGGTCCACACAGCGCGAATGCACCGTTGGTGCTGGTATTGCACGGCCTGACCGGCTCGTCGAATTCGCCTTATGTGGCCGGCATGCAGAAAGCGCTGGGTGTCCAGGGTTGGGCCAGCGTCGCGTTGAACTGGCGAGGTTGCTCCGGCGAGCCCAATCTGTTGCCGCGCAGCTACCATTCCGGGGCCAGTGAAGACTTGGCCGAAACCATCAGGCACCTGCGCACCCAACGCCCCCTCGCGCCGCTGTATGCGGTCGGTTATTCCATGGGCGGTAACGTGTTGCTCAAGCATCTGGGTGAAACCGGCAGCAACAGCGGTGTACTCGGTGCGGTGGCAGTGTCGGTGCCGTTCCGCCTCGATCACTGTGCCGATCGTATCAGCCAGGGTTTTTCCCAGTTCTACCAAGCGCATTTCATGCGAGAGATGGTCGCCTACATCAAGAACAAGCAACGCAGATTCCAGCATGAGGGACATGAGGATGGCCTGGCGGCATTGGAGGCGCTGGGCTCATTGGAAAATTTGCGTACCTTCTGGGACTTCGACGGCCGGGTCACCGCACCGCTCAATGGTTTCGCCGATGCCGCGGACTACTATCGTCGCGCTTCGAGTCGCTATTTCCTTGGAGAGATTCGCACGCCAACCCTGATCATCCAGGCGGCTGACGACCCGTTTGTGTTTCCGCATAGCCTGCCGCAAGCCGACGAATTGTCCGCCAGCACTCAATTCGAGTTGCAGGCCAAGGGCGGGCATGTGGGTTTCGTCGAGGGTTCGTTCAGACAACCGGGTTACTACCTGGAACGGCGCATTCCCCAATGGCTGGCCGCCACAGGGCGCAAGTAAACAGTGGAAGTCGATCAGGGTGAGTCGATCCACTTCTGGCAAACGGCACCGCTGGCCGGGGTCGAGTTGTTGTCTGCGCGCTACATCGAACACCGCTTCGCCCCTCATGTGCATGACGGCTATGTGATCGGCATGATCATGGCCGGCGCCCAGCGTTATCGCTATCGCGGTGCCGAGCATTTGGCGGGTAGCGGCACGCTGGTGCTGATCAACCCGGACGAACTGCACACCGGCCACAAAGGTACGGAGGACGGTTGGTTGTACCGGGCGTTTTATCCCGACAGCGGGCAAATTCTCTCGCTGCTGGAGGAGCTTGAACTGCCGAGCGACACCTTGCCGGTGTTTGGCGCCACGCTGTACCGCGACCCGGATCTGGTGAGGGGGTTCTGCCAACTGCATCGACTGCTGGAAAGTCCGTCCACGGCCCTGCAGCAGCAAACGGTCTGGCGGGAAATGATGTTGTCGCTGTTGCAACGCCACGCAGCCGTCCCGATCGCCGGCAAACCCGGCAAGGAACACCGCGCGGTGACCTTGGCCAAAGAACGGCTGCAATCGCAATTGGCGGCGCCGCCCTCGCTGGAAGAACTGGCGGCGACGGTGAACCTGTCCCCCTTCCACTTCGCCCGGGTGTTCCGCCGCGCCACCGGCATGCCGCCGCACGCCTGGCTGATGCAGCAGCGTATCGCTCGGGCACGGGCGTTGTTACAGGACGGCTGCCTGCCGCTGGAAGTCGCGACGCAACTGGGTTTTGCCGACCAGAGTCATCTGAGCCGGCAATTCAAGCAGGTTTATGGCGTTGGACCGGGAGCGTATCGCAGCGCGCGGCAGTTACCCGGTTGATGACAGCAAAGATCCAAATGTGGGAGCAAGCCAGCCCCCACATCGGCTCTGCGCTTACTCGCCGGTGGCGACGCCTCGCGCGGGGTCGTTGATCCACTCGCTCCACGAACCGGCATACAACGCCCCCAATGGATAACCCGCCAGGCACAGGGCGAACAGGTTGTGGCAGGCCGTCACGCCGGAACCGCAATAGGCGACCAGCTCCGTCGGCGAACGATCACCGAGCTTCGCAGCAAACCGCTGTTTGAGCTGATCGGCGGGCAGAAAACGCCCGTCGCTGCCCAGGTTTTCGGTGAACGCGGCGCATTGTGCGCCGGGAATGTGCCCGGCAATCGGATCGATTGGCTCCACTTCGCCCTTGAAGCGCGGCATGGCGCGGGCGTCGAGTAAGGTCAATGCGGGCTGACCGAGACGTTTCTGGAGCTGTTTGGCGCTGAGCACCAGCGAAGCATCCGGCGTCCCGGTGAAGGTGCCGCGAGTGATCGACGGCGGATCAAGACTCAGGGGTAATCCGGCGGCATGCCAGGCCTTCAGCCCGCCATCGAGAATGAACACACCGTCGCGCTTGCCCAGCCAGGCCAGCAACCACCAGGCCCGCGCCGCGTAGGCGCCAGGACCGTCATCGTACAAAACCACTTCGCTGTCGGCATTGATGCCCCAGGCTTGCAGGCGCTCGATCAGCTTTTCGGGTTCAGGCAACGGATGACGCCCGGTAACGCCCTTGACCACTGCCCCGCTCAGATCACGCTCGAGATCGGCAAAACTCGACCCGGCAATATGCCCTTCGGCATAACTGCGCTGACCGTAATCCGGGTCTTCGAGGGCAAAACGACAATCCAGAATCACCAGCCCCGGGGTCTCCTTTTTCAGGTCCAACGCTTGCGGGCTGATCAGTTGCGCAATGGGCATAACGGGCTCCTGTGATGTTGTCGGTCTTGAATCCTAATGCACTTCTTCCAGCGCCTGGGCCAGTGGCACGTAAAATTCGTCGAACAGCGCATTTACCGCGTCGCGCGATTGATCGGTGACGAACCCGGCCTCAAGCACCAACACCTGATACACGCCGCGCTTTATGGCCTGTTCGCTCAAGTGGTTGGAGTTTTCCCGCGTGGTGCACAGAAACCGCACCCACGACGTGAGGATGATCCAGGCGTTCAGCGTCAGGGACTCGATCTGAACCTTATCCATGTTCAGGATGCCAGCGGCGACGAACCCTTCGTAAATGGCGGTGCCCTGGATCAGGCAGCGCTGGGAAAAGCGCCGGTAACGGGCGGCCAGTTCGGGATCACTGTCGAGCAAGTGCTCGAGGTCGCGATGCAAAAACCGGTAGCGCCACATGGCGGCGAGCAATTCCTTGAGGTAGAAGCGCTTGTCTTCGACCGTCGCGGCGCGGCCCTGGGGTGGGCGCAGGAAGCTGTCCACCAGGCTTTCGTACTCACTGAACAGCACAGCGATGATCGCCTGCTTGTTGGGGAAGTGGTAGTACAGGTTGCCCGGAGAAATCTCCATGTGGGCAGCAATGTGGTTGGTGCTGATGCTGCGCTCGCCCTGCTGATTGAACAGCTCCAGGCTGTTCTGCACGATGCGCTCGCTGGTTTTGATCCGAGGGGCCATGGCTTGAGCTTTAATTCAGAGTGCGGTGACGGGCATCTTACGACCTATCCGTGGGTGGATAAAACAAAGCTGCTTCAGGATGTCATTTGACTTTTTAGAGCACGGACTCTAAAAATCCCCTCATTACAATAAATCCGGAGCCGACCATGCCTGCTGACATCGCCTACCTGAAGAACTTGCAGCAGCCTCTGGACGAGCTCCAAACCCTGTTCGATGCTCAACGCGCCGCGTATGCAGGCAACCCGATGCCACCCGAAGCTCAACGCCAGCAATGGCTAAAGGCATTGCGGGATCTGTTGAGCAATGAGCGCCAGGCCTTGATCGACGCCATCAGCCAGGATTTCAGCCACCGCAGCGCCGACGAAACCCTGCTCGCCGAATTGATGCCCAGCCTGCACGGCATTCACTACGCCAGCCAACACCTCAAAGGCTGGATGAAGGCCTCGAGGCGTAAAGTCGGCATCGCCTTTCAACCCGCGTCGGCCAAAGTCGTTTATCAACCGCTGGGCGTGGTCGGGGTGATCGTGCCGTGGAACTACCCGTTGTACCTGGCCATCGGGCCGTTGGTGGGTGCGTTGTCGGCGGGCAACCGGGTGATGCTCAAACTCAGCGAATCGACCCCCGCCACCGGTTTGCTGCTCAAGGAATTGCTGGGGCGGATATTCCCTCAAGACCTGGTTTGCGTGGTGCTCGGCGAGGCCGACATCGGCGTGGCGTTCTCCCGGTTGCGCTTCGATCACCTGCTGTTCACCGGCGCCACCAGCATCGGCAAACACGTGATGCGCGCAGCCGCCGAGAACCTGACTCCAGTGACCCTCGAACTGGGCGGCAAGTCCCCGGCCATCGTTTCCCGCGATGTGCCGCTCAAGGATGCCGCCGAACGCATCGCTTTCGGCAAGACCCTCAACGCCGGGCAAACCTGTGTCGCCCCGGACTACGTGTTGGTGCCGGAAGACCGCGTCGGCTCCTTCGTCGAAGCCTATCGCCAGGCAATTCGCGGGTTTTATCCGACCCTGGCCGACAATCCGGACTACACCGCCATCATCAATGACCGACAACTGGCGCGGCTCAACGGTTACCTCAGCGACGCTACCAGCAAGGGCGCGCTGCTGATTCCGCTGTTCGATCAGGGCCAGGGCCGGCGCATGGGTCATAGCCTGCTGCTCAACGTCAGCGACGACATGACGGTGATGCAGGACGAAATCTTCGGCCCGCTGCTGCCGATCGTGCCGTACAAGGACCTCGATGAAGCGTTTGCCTACATCAACCAACGGCCTCGTCCGCTGGCGCTGTATTACTTCGGCTACGACAAGCGCGAGCAAAACCGCGTTCTCCACGAAACCCATTCCGGCGGCGTATGCCTCAACGACACCTTGCTGCACGTCGCCCAGGACGACATGCCGTTCGGCGGCATCGGCGCCTCGGGCATGGGCCACTACCACGGCCATGAGGGTTTCCTGACCTTCAGCAAGGCCAAGGGTGTGCTGATCAAACAGCGTTTCAATGCGGCAAAGCTGATCTATCCGCCGTACGGCAAATCCATTCAGAAACTGATCCAGAAGCTGTTTATCCGCTAACGATCAACACCGCCGGGTAATAACAATAATGAGCCCAAGCCTGTCCGACACACCCGCGCTGTCACGGCGCGGCCTGCTTAAATTCAGCCTGGGCGCCAGCGCCTTTCTGGCCACAGCCGGATTCGGCGCGAGCCTCAGCGGCTGCTCGTCGAGCACGGCGGCCAGCGGTTTCGCGACTCTGCGCAGCGGTGACCTGTTGTTTCTGCGGGCACTGATCCCGGTAATGCTCGACGGTGCCGTAATCGTCGAGAAAATGCCGGCCGCCGTCGAAGGCGCCCTCAAAAGCCTGGATTACAGCCTCGATCACCTGTCGCCGGAAATGCTCAAGCTGACCCGACAATTGTTCGATGTGCTGGGGATGAGCATCACTCGCGGCCCACTGACCGGGATCTGGGGCAGCTGGGAAAACGCCAGCGGCGAAGCCATCCGACATTTTCTCGACCGTTGGGAAAACAGCTCGTTGAGCCTGCTGCGCATGGGCCATAGCTCGTTGCTGCAAATGGTGATGATGGCGTGGTACAGCCGGGCGGAGTCGTGGGTGCATTGCGGGTATCCGGGGCCGCCTACGGTTTGAGACCGCAGCGCGCCCAGAACATAACAACAAGAGAACCTGACGATGCCCGTACCCGATCCGTTCCGCGAAGGCCTGGCCCGTGGCTGGAAAACCTACAACGGCGCCCAACTGACCCAGAACCTGACCCTCGAAGCGGATGTGGCGATCATCGGCAGCGGTGCCGGCGGCGGAACCACCGCCGAAATCCTCAGCGCCGCAGGCTACAAGGTCTTGCTCATCGAAGAAGGCCCACTCAAGACCAGCAGCGACTTCAAGATGCTCGAAGATCAGGCCTACACCAGCCTCTATCAGGAAGGCATCGGGCGCATGAGCAAGGACGGTGCGATCACCATCCTCCAGGGCCGGGCGGTGGGCGGTACCACGCTGATCAACTGGACTTCGAGCTTTCGCACCCCGGATCAGACGCTCGAACACTGGGCCAAAGAACATGGCGTCGTAGGCCACGCACCGGCCGAGATGGCGCCCTGGTTCGAGAAAATGGAACAACGCCTGGGCGTCGCCCCGTGGCTAGTGCCGCCCAACGCCAACAACGACGTCATCCGCAAAGGCTGCGAAAAACTCGGCTACGCCTGGCATGTGATCCCGCGCAACGTGCGCGGCTGCTGGAACATCGGCTACTGCGGCATGGGTTGCCCGACCAACGCCAAGCAATCGATGCTGGTCACGACCATCCCGGCGACCCTGGAAAAAGGTGGCGAGCTGCTCTATCTGGCTCGCGCTGAAAAGCTGTCGATCAAGGACGGCAGAGTTACGGGCCTGCACTGTGTGGCGATGGATGAGCGTTGCGTTGCCCCTACCGGACGCACAATCACGGTCAAGGCACGGCATTACGTGCTGGCCGGTGGCGGGATCAACAGCCCGGCGCTGCTATTGCGTTCAGAGGCGCCGGATCCGCATGAGCGACTGGGGAAACGGACGTTCCTGCATTTGGTCAACATGTCCGCCGGGCTGTTCGACGAGGTGATCAACCCGTTCTACGGCGCGCCGCAGTCGATTTATTCCGACCATTTCCAGTGGCAGGACGGCATCACCGGCAAGATGTCCTACAAATTGGAGGTCCCACCGCTGCACCCGGCGCTGGCCACCACCCTGCTCGGTGGCTTCGGCACGGAAAACGCCCGGCACATGGAGAATCTGCCACATACCCACGCGATGCTGGCGTTGCTGCGAGACGGTTTTCACCCGGACAGCCCCGGCGGCAGTGTCGAATTGCGCAGTGACGGCACGCCGGTGCTCGACTATCAGGTTTCACCGTATGCCTGGGACGGGTTGCGCCGGGCGTTCCATAGCATGGCCGAGATCCAGTTCGCCGGTGGCGCCAACGCTGTGATGCCGCTGCATGCCGACGCCCGTTACGTCAGAACCCTCACCGAAGTGCGTGCCTTGATCGATGGATTGAGCCTTGAGCTGTATCGCACGCGCCTGGGCAGTGCTCATGTAATGGGCGGTTGTGCCATGGGTGAAGACCCGAAAAACGCCGTGACCGATAGCCTCGGCCGACATCACCAACTGCACAATCTATCGATTCACGACGGCTCGCTATTTCCCACCAGCATTGGTGCAAACCCACAATTGTCGGTCTACGGACTGACGGCACAACTGGCGAATTCACTGGCCGAGCGTTTGAAAAACCCATGAAAACGAGGAATATTCCCATCGTCTATAGTGCTTTCTTACCCAACAGGCGACTTGGCCGACCGGGAAGGCTGCGATACCATCCGACTCCCCAACGGACTCCCGCCAGGACGACGCGATGAACCGAGTGTTGTACCCAGGTACCTTCGACCCTATTACCAAGGGCCATGGCGATCTGGTCGAACGCGCCTCGCGCCTGTTCGATCACGTGATCATCGCCGTCGCCGCCAGCCCGAAGAAAAACCCGCTGTTTCCCTTGGAACAACGTGTGGAGCTGGCCCGCGAGGTCACCAAACATTTGCCGAACGTTGAAGTCGTCGGCTTCTCGACGCTGCTCGCGCATTTCGCCAAAGAGCAGAACGCCAATGTGTTCCTGCGTGGTTTGCGCGCGGTGTCGGACTTCGAATATGAATTCCAGCTGGCCAATATGAACCGCCAACTGGCACCGGATGTGGAAAGCCTGTTTCTTACCCCGTCCGAGCGTTATTCGTTCATTTCCTCGACACTGGTCCGTGAAATCGCGGCCCTGGGCGGCGATATCACCAAGTTCGTCCACCCGGTGGTGGCCGACGCCCTCACCGAACGCTTCAAAAAGTAGGCGCTGCCGAAGCTGCACTTGATCGCGCCCGCGTGCACTGCGGGCGCCAATGCGGCACAATTGTGCGCATTGGTTTATTGCGCCAGGGCCTGCCGCCCCGGCTGGAGTTAGCATGTCCCTGATCATCACCGACGATTGCATCAACTGCGACGTCTGCGAACCCGAGTGCCCGAACGCCGCCATTTCCCAGGGCGAAGAGATCTACGTGATCGACCCGAACCTGTGCACGCAATGTGTCGGCCACTACGACGAACCGCAGTGCCAGCAGGTCTGCCCTGTGGATTGCATTCCGCTGGACGAGGCCCATCCGGAAACTGAAGAACAGTTGATGGAGAAGTACCGGAAGATTACCGGTAAGGCTTGAAAGCCTGGAAAGATCGTCCGAAGGCTCGAGCGGCGTTCGGACGATCTTTTTTATGCCTCACTCCCGCTGCTCAAACCCTTCCCCGACGCACCCCAGACACCGCACAAACGCCGCTTTCGCCGGGTCGACCACCAGCGCCTGCCCTGCATCGCCAATGCCGCCGCCCAGCGCGGTAAATGGCAGCGACACCACAAACGCCCCAGCACCGATCACTGTCGCCACCACCAGCAACGGTCGGGCAATCAGCAGATCGCCAAGCATGGCGTAGGCCGGTGGATTCTGGATGGTGTAACGCGGGTCGCCGCTGCCGTTCTCAGTAGCCAGCGCGGGCGCAGCGACGCTCAGCAGCAGCGTGACGACAAGGGTTCGAAACAGATTCATGGCACGGTCCTTCGGCTAGGCAGTGAGAACACTGACTATAGACCGTAGCCGATATCAGCTCTGACAGCGCGGACAAAAGACGCTGGCGCGCTGCCCGAGTTTGACTTCCCGCAGCCCCGTGCCACAGACCTTGCAGTGTTCACCACCACGGCCGTATACGAACAGCTCCTGCTGGAAGTACCCCGGCTGGCCGTCGCCGCCGATAAAGTCCCGCAACGTGGTACCGCCCCGTTCGATGGCGAGCGCCAGGATGCGCTTGATCTCGATCGCCAGCTTCAAATAACGCCCCCGGGAAATGCTCTTGGCCTCGCGGCGCGGGTCGATGCCGGCAGCAAACAGCGCTTCGGTTGCGTAGATATTGCCGACGCCAACCACCACCGCGTTATCCATGATGAACGGCTTGACCGCCATGGATCGCCCACGGGACAGCTGGAACAGACGCTCGCCATCGAACAGATCGGTCAACGGCTCCGGCCCCAGGCGAACCAGCAGTTCGTGATTCAGCGGGTCGAGACTCCAGAGCATCGCCCCGAACCGACGCGGGTCGGTGTAACGCAGGGCCAGGCCCGATTCCAGCTCGATGTCCACATGCTCATGCTTGGCCGCCGGCAAGCCGGCTTCCACCAGCCGCAGATTCCCCGACATGCCCAAATGGCTGATCAACGTGCCGACTTCGGCATTGATCAGTAAATACTTGGCCCGCCGTTCCACCAGCACGATGCGCTGGCCCGACAGCCGCACATCCAGGTCTTCGGGGATCGGCCAGCGCAGACGGCGCTCACGCACGATCACCCGGCTGACGCGCTGGCCTTCCAGGTGCGGTGCAATTCCGCGGCGGGTGGTTTCGACTTCCGGCAGTTCTGGCATGAGGCTCTCGAATCAGGCGAGGTTCGACACTCAACGTGTGGCGAGGTCGCGAATTTCTTGTTTCTGGGTTTCGAAATCGTATTCCGATAGACCGATGTAATCGAGCACCAGATGCCCGACATTGTTCCATTCGTGGTCTTCAGACTGGTTGCCCAGCACCCGATAGGAGGCACAAATGTGCTCGGCCATCTTCAGGATTGCCAGCAGGTTTTTCAGCGGTGTATTGCGGCACGACTCATCGCTGAAAATGGCCAGGGCATTGTGATGGTTGGCAATGGCCTGGGTGACATGTTCCGGCAGACGCCAGGACTTGGCGGTGTAATACCCGACCACGGCGTGGTTGGTGTTGTATTGCTTGTTCTCGGTATCCACCACGCGGCATTCGGCGCTGGCGTTGGCATAGGCCTGTTCCAGCACTTTCATGTAATCGGGGAATTTCTTGAGCATCAGCGGAATGCCGCAATCGTGGAACAGGCCCAGCGCATAAGCTTCATCGCCGGCCTGGACACCGACGCGCTTGGCCAGGCTCAGGCAGGTCATCGCCACGTCCTGCGCCGTGTCCCAGAAACGGTTGAGGGTGACGATGGTCTCGTCGTTCAGCTCACCCTTGATCGACTGCGCGTTGATCAGGTTGATGATCGAACGGCTGCCCAACAGGTTTACTGCTCGCTGGATCGCAGTGATCTTGTTGCTCAAGCCGTAATACGGCGAGTTGACAATTTTCAGCAAGGCACCGGATAGGCCCGGGTCCTGGGAGATCAGCTTGGCGATCACCTCCAGGTCCGGGTCGGGCATATATTGCTCCATCTGCAGATCCACCATGATCTGCGGCTGGGCCGGCACACTGATGCCTTGCAGGGACTGTTGAATCTGTTCAGAAGACAGCTCTTGGGACATAAGTACGCACTCCGGGTCAGGCAGGGATTCTACCCCTTAAAAAGATCGATCCGACAGCCAGTCAAACTCAATCCATACGTGTGCGGGCCCGCGATGGCGTCATGCGCGTTTCATCGTCCGTCAAACCCGCCACTCCCTCAACACGCTATACTCCCGCTCTTTTTTCCGGAGCGACGTCATGTCCCTGCCTAGCCTGCGCCTCAAAGCCAACGCCGACCGACGCCTGCGCAACGGTCACTTGTGGGTCTACAGCAACGAAATCGATGTAGCCGCCACCCCATTGCACGGCTTCAAGGCTGGCGATCAGGCGATCCTCGAAGCCGCCGGCGGCAAGCCGCTGGGCATCGTTGCCATGAGCCCGAACAATCTGATCTGCGCCCGCCTGCTGTCGCGCGACATCAAGTTGCCGTTGGACAAGTCGCTGCTGGTGCATCGCCTGAACGTCGCCCTGTCGCTGCGCGATCGCCTGTTCGACAAGCCGTTCTATCGTCTGGTCTACGGCGACTCCGACCTGCTGCCAGGCCTGGTGGTCGACCGTTTCGGCGACATCCTGGTGGTCCAGATCGCTTCGGCGACCATGGAAGCTCACAAAGATGACGTGATCGCGGCGCTGACCCAAGTGCTCAAGCCAAGCGGCATCCTGTTCAAGAACGACTCCGCAGCCCGTGACGCCGAAGGCCTCAACCGTTACGTCGAAACCGTGTTCGGCCTGGTGCCGGAGTGGGTGGCGCTGGAAGAGAACGGCGTGAAGTTCGAAGCGCCGGTCATCCAGGGCCAGAAAACCGGCTGGTTCTATGACCACCGCATGAACCGCGCGCGTCTGGCACCTTATGCCAAAGGTAAACGCGTGCTGGACTTGTACAGCTACATCGGTGGCTGGGGCGTGCAAGCAGCCGCCTTCGGCGCCAGTGAAGTGTTCTGCGTCGATGCGTCGGCCTTCGCCCTCGACGGCGTCGAGCGCAACGCTGCACTGAACGGTTTCGCCGAAAAAATGACCTGCATTGAAGGCGACGTGTTCGAAGCCCTCAAAGAGCTGAAAGCCAGCGAAGAGCGTTTCGACGTCATCGTGGCCGACCCTCCTGCATTCATCAAACGCAAGAAAGACATGAAAAACGGTGAAGGTGCCTACCGTCGCCTGAACGAACAAGCCATGCGCCTGCTCAGCAAGGACGGCATCCTGGTCAGCGCGTCGTGCTCGATGCACCTGCCGGAAGACGATCTGCAGAACATCCTGCTGACCAGCGCCCGTCACCTGGACCGCAACATCCAGATGCTGGAGCGCGGCGGACAAGGCCCGGATCACCCGGTTCACCCAGCCATTGCCGAAACCCGCTACATCAAGAGCATTACCTGCCGTCTGCTGCCAAACAGCTGAGTACGCCGGTTTGACGGGGAGCCGACAGGCTCTCCGTCAGCCATTCTGACGCCGCGACATCTCCTCTCCCACCCCATCGTCTTACTCTTGCAGTCCTACAGACTTGCAGGAAGTTTCCCTGCACATTTGATTTGAAAGAATATAACTTACAAATTTTCTCCAACCCCAAGACCGCTCCGACAAAATTACTGGAATATTCCTACTTGATCTCCCCTTGATAAGAGCCCATTAAAGCCTATGATTGAGTTGTCACCTCGGAGTGACACTCACTATCAAATGACAAGGAGTCAACAACATGAAAGCAATTACTCTGGAAGCTAACAAAATCGCCAACCTGGCTTTTCTGGTTGCACCAAAAGCCCGCTAAGTAAATGAGACGCTGGGGAGTGCCGGCTACCCAGCGTGTTCTATGGCACCCGTCCAGAGCGAACCGCCCACCATGCAGATAAACCCATATCTATTCATACTTCCTCGCACGCCCGGCCAAATAGTCTGGGATTACAAAAATCACAAACAGTTTGAATTAAGTCTTGAATACTCAAGCAGACTTACGCAACTAATCAACAACCCCGAACTGTATAACGACAGCAACATAGTTGACACTCAACTCCTGAACGCAGGAATACTGACAACATCAATACAAGGCACTGTTGAATGGGGTTGGGATGAACTGTCGAAGATATTCCATATCGGTACCAAAAACATCCCCTGCGAACATGTCCCTCAGGATATTCATGAATGGTCTAGACACTACCTGGACCATTGCACCGAAGTGCTGGCCGCTCCTGCGCCGAGCAACCGGCCCACAGAACGCCAGGCGCGGGAGCTGATTGACCTGCCAAAGCCTTCCTGCCTGCCGAAAGGGTCTCTTGCCGACGTCCTGATCGGCCGAAAAACCTGCCGCACCTTCACGGATGCAGCGGTTTCACTGGAAGCTATCGGCACGCTGCTTTACCTGTCCCTTGGCTACTTGCATGAGCGCGAAAACGATGTCGACGAAACCCTTGTCGAAGGTCTCGATGCCCGGCGCAGCAGCCCATCCGGTGGCGGGCTGAATGCCTGCGAAGGCTTTCTACATGTACACAACGTCAGCGGCCTGAAACCCGGGCTCTACGCCTATCACCCCACCGACCACGCCTTGAGTTTCGTCAACCCGACACCTGACTCGCCACTGGGGCAGTTGCTGTGTGGGCAGCACTTCATCAACAACCTGCCCGTGGGCCTGTTCATCACCAGTCGGTTCGACAAGCTGTGGTGGAAATATGAACACTCGCGAGCCTATCGAATGGCCTTCGTGGAAGCGGGGCATATCTCGCAAACATTCCAACTGGTGGCCACTGCACTGGGGTTGAACACCTGGCTGACGGGGGCACTGGCCGATGATCAGGTCGAGGTCTTGCTGGGGATCGAGGACAGCGCGGAACAACCTTTGTTTTTTGTCGGCTGTGGCTACAGCGACGGACAAGTGATGTGCAAGGAATTGAAAGATCTTCTGAGCCGTCGGGAGCCGCAACAATGACCACTCCCATCGTTGCCCCGTTGGAGCAGCCCGTATCCTGGGCTCATCGTTACACCCTGGGCGACTGGAATACCCGTGCGTCAGTGCGCACCAGCGAACACGACTATCTATTACCGCCAGACCTGGAACAGCAACTGGAAACGCGCCACTGGTTTCCTCCAGGCTTCCTGGCTTACCTGACTCACCCGGCCATCCAGGCGGCAGGTCAAACCGTCATCCATCGGTTGTCGGCCAATCATCTGGTGTACTTCCTCGACTACACCACCTTGCTTGAGCACCGCATCGTCAACCGCTCCGTGGAAACCATCATCCATGATGAACTGAACGTCCACATTCCCGCACGAATGAAGACCGCCGCGCTTCAGCTTTATACCGACGAGGGTTATCACGCCCTGTTTTCCAACAGCCTTGCCGAGCAAGTTGCCAGTTTCTACGGGATCAGCCGACGTCCGGTCATGCCCCACCGCATCATGCGATTGAACGCCCTGCTTGACGGCGCCCCTGAAAGATACAGGGCGCTGGCCTGGTTTCTCGTCGGGTTCGTGTCGGAGACGATCATTGCCAAGGAACTGCTCGATGTCTGCCGTAACGACCTGGTCTCCAGCGTCCAGGCAATGCTCAGGGATCATCTGGCGGACGAGGCGCGCCATAGTCGCTATTTCTCTGAAGTGTTCCATTACCTGTGGCTGACGCTGAACAGCCCTCAACGCACGTTTGTCGCCAAAGCGCTGCTGGACATCATCCGGATGTTCTTCGAAGCCGATGAGCGATGGATGCGCGAAAGCCTGCTCAGCGCGGGTCTTGGCGAGACCACCATCACGGAAATTCTTGGCGGACTGACCAGCCCCCAAGCCACCCATCAACGGGTGCGATCCGGTGCTGGCGCAACGCTTCAGGCGTTAAAAAAGGCTGGTTTCTTCGACCTGCCCTCCAACCAGCAACTGTTCATGAAGGCAGGGCTTATCGATGGCTGAAGGACAATCCGCGGCGACCGTCAAACAACGTCGGGGGGCGGTCAGCCTGTTGTTGGCCATGGTGCTGCTTGGCGTGTTCCCGCTGGATGTCCTGCTACCCTCTTTCCCGGCGCTCGCCGAACACTTTCGCAGTACGCCCGCCGATATTACGCTGTCGATCAGTCTGTTTGCCGTCGGCATAGCGGGCTCTCAACTGCTGATCGGGCCGCTGTCGGATGTGATCGGGCGCAAAGGACTGTTGCTCGCTGGAATAACCATCTCGATGCTGGGTGCGGTGGGCTGCACGCTGACCACGGACTATGTTCACTTCCTGTTGTTCCGTGTGATTCAGGCACTCGGCTGCGGGTGTTTCGTGCTGTCACAAGCATTGATCCAGGACCTGTTCGAGGGCGAGGAGCGTGACCGGTTGCGGATCCTGATGGTGACTGCCACCGGCGTTTTCATCTCGGTCTCACCTTTGGCCGGCACGTTCCTGCAAGCCACGCTGGGCTGGCAGGGCAGCTTTGTGGTGTTTATCGCACTGGCTGGAATAGTGCTGCTCAAGGCCTGTTTTTTTCTCGAAAACACTCGGCCTGCGGCAACCGGGGCGCTATCGAATATCTTCCAGCCCTACCGCCGGGTCTTGTGCGATGTCGACTTTCTGTCCTACTGGCTGATTTCCGCCTTTGCTTTCGCCTGCCATTTTTCCTTCATAGTGATTTCGCCGCTGATTTTCATGGATCAACTCCAGCTGTCGGCCTATGACTTCTCGCTGATCCTGCTGGTCTATGGCGGCGCCTACATTGTCGGCGGCACGGTTGCGACGCTGCTGGGTAAACGTATCAGTCCCGGTCATCAAGTCATCAGCGGGCTATGCCTGATCCTGCTGTCCGGCCTGATCATGCTTTACCTCTCAAGCCACTTTACGCTATCCCCGTTTACCGTCCTGGTACCGATGCTCATCTGTACTGCCGGCACTACCATCGCCCGACCGGCCGCCACGTCCAAAGCCATGAGCCTGTTCCCTGAAAATGCGGGAACTTCGGCGTCGGCCGGCAGTACGGTGATTTTCATCTGTGGCGGGTTGATCAGTGCGCTCATCAGCCTGAGCCCGGCCAACCTGCAATCCACGCTGGGATACAGCTTTATCATCCTGAGCAGCGTGGCGCTGGTACTCAACAGTCGTATCCATAGCCGAGCCAAAAGCCCGGGAGCCAGCCCAAGCGTCGAATAATCCTGCCAGTCGTCATCCCACACGCCCCGTCAGCACTGGATCAACGTTTTCCGGCATTCCCTCCTGACGCCAGCGGTGTAGAATCGCGAGATTCATCGCCAGTCATCCCCCGGCGGGTTTATGAGCTCAAGCTGAAGCGCGCGGCGATCCCGCAAAGTTATCGGCAACTTCCGGACACACGGCCATTTCTGAGTGTTCCAGACGTCAATAGAAGCTCACTTCCCTTTTGATACCTGATTTGCCGCCCGGAGTGCTCCATGCCTGATTACCGCTCGAAAACATCCACCCACGGCCGCAACATGGCCGGTGCTCGCGCACTGTGGCGCGCCACGGGGATGAAAGATGACGACTTCAAGAAGCCGATCATCGCCATTGCCAACTCCTTTACCCAGTTCGTACCGGGCCATGTGCACCTGAAGGATCTGGGTCAACTGGTCGCTCGTGAAATCGAACGGGCCGGCGGCGTAGCCAAAGAATTCAACACCATCGCCGTGGATGACGGCATCGCCATGGGCCACGACGGCATGCTCTATTCGCTGCCGAGCCGCGAGATCATCGCCGACTCCGTCGAATACATGGTCAACGCCCACTGCGCCGACGCCATTGTCTGCATTTCCAACTGCGACAAGATCACCCCTGGCATGCTGATGGCCGCCTTGCGCCTGAACATCCCGGTGATCTTCGTGTCCGGCGGCCCGATGGAAGCCGGCAAGACCAAACTGGCCAGCCACGGTCTCGACCTGGTCGACGCCATGGTGATCGCCGCCGACTCCAGCGCCTCTGACGAGAAGGTCGCCGAGTACGAGCGCAGCGCCTGCCCTACTTGCGGCTCCTGCTCCGGCATGTTCACCGCCAACTCGATGAACTGCCTGACCGAAGCCCTGGGTCTCGCATTGCCGGGCAACGGTTCGACCCTGGCCACCCACAGCGACCGCGAACAGCTGTTCCTGCAAGCCGGCCGCACCATCGTCGAGCTGTGCAAGCGTTACTACGGCGAGAACGACGAGTCGGTGTTGCCGCGCAACATCGCCAACTTCAAGGCGTTCGAAAACGCCATGACCCTGGACATCGCCATGGGCGGTTCCACCAACACCATCCTGCACTTGCTGGCCGCGGCCCAGGAAGCCGAGATCGATTTCGACCTGCGCGACATCGACCGCCTCTCCCGCCATGTACCGCAACTGTGCAAGGTCGCGCCGAACATCCAGAAGTACCACATGGAAGACGTGCACCGCGCCGGCGGGATCTTCAGCATCCTCGGCTCCCTGGCCCGTGGCGGCCTGTTGCACACCGACCTGCCGACCGTACACAGCAAGACCATGGCCGAAGGTATCGCCAAGTGGGACATCACCCAGACCAACGACGAAGCGGTGCATCACTTCTTCAAGGCTGGCCCTGCGGGCATCCCGACGCAAACCGCGTTCAGCCAGTCGACCCGCTGGGAAACCCTGGACGACGACCGTGAAAACGGCTGCATCCGCAGTGTCGAACACGCTTACTCGAAAGAAGGCGGCCTGGCCGTTCTGTACGGCAACATCGCGCTGGACGGTTGCGTGGTGAAAACCGCCGGTGTCGACGAGTCGATCCACGTCTTCGAAGGCAACGCGAAGATCTTCGAGAGCCAGGACAGCGCCGTACGCGGCATCCTCGCCGACGAAGTGAAGGCTGGCGACATCGTGATCATTCGTTACGAAGGCCCGAAAGGCGGCCCGGGCATGCAGGAAATGCTCTACCCGACCTCTTACCTGAAATCCAAAGGCCTGGGCAAAGCCTGCGCCCTGCTGACCGACGGCCGTTTCTCCGGCGGCACTTCGGGCCTGTCCATCGGCCACGCTTCGCCAGAAGCCGCTGCCGGTGGCGCGATCGGTCTGGTGCAGGACGGCGACAAGGTCCTGATCGACATTCCGAACCGCTCGATCAACCTGTTGGTCAGCGACGAAGAACTGGCCGCGCGCCGGGTCGAGCAGGACAAGAAAGGCTGGAAGCCGGTGGAAAAGCGTCCACGTAAAGTGACCACCGCTCTAAAAGCCTATGCCCTGTTGGCGACCAGCGCCGACAAGGGTGCCGTGCGTAACAAAGCGATGCTCGACGGGCTGTAATACTTAACCGTCGAACAAAAAAATGCCCCGCCAAGTGCGGGGCATTTTTTTTGATCGTTCCCACGCAGAGCGTGGGAACGAGATCACAGCGCTTATTGAATCTCTTCCGGCTTGACGATCACCCAGTTCTTGTCCGCCGTCACCGCCAACCCTTCTTTCGCCTGGGCCGCTGCGTGCTTGGCCATCATGCCGTTAATCTGGGTCATGTACTTGTCTTTGCGGTTGACCCACAAATGGATGCCGCCCTTGGACACGTCGACGCTGTGGAACAGCATGTAACCGTCGCTGCTCGGCGTATCACCACCCACCAGGACCGGTTTTTTCCATTCATCGATGTAGGTCAGGATCGCCGCTTGCTTGCCGGCCATCCAGGTTGCCGGAGTCCACAGGTACGGGGTCAACTCGAGGCCAAGGTTGGCCTTCTCGTCATACTTGCCCGCAGTGATCTGCTTACGCGCCGTGGTCAGTTCACCAGTCTTGCGGTCCTTGAGCATCGTGGTCACACCGATCACGTTCTGCGGTTTGACGTTGTAGCCGTACTTCGGATCGGCAGCGACCATGCGCACCAATTCTTCGGAGGCAGCGGTCATCACGTAGACCTCGATGCCATTTTCCATCAGCTTGTTGTAGAGCTCGGCCTGGCCGGTGAAGACTTTCGGCGGCTGGACGTCGATGGTCTTGACCACATCGCCGTCGTAATAAGTGCTCGGCACCGGTTTGCCAGACGCCATCAGCTCATCGACGTAGCCCTTGAGCTCTTGAAGCGTGAAGCCGGAAAACACTTGGGCGACCCATGGATAGCAGACCATGTCGTCGATTTCGCAGAGACGATAGTAGTAGCTGAACAGGCTCTCCTTGTGGTCGGCGGTGTCTTTGAACGGGATCAGTTTCAGCGAGGGGTCGAGGCTCTCGCGGGTGATCAGGCCCTTGTTTTCCATGAACGGCAACAATGACTCTTCGAGGTCGTAGCGGTAACTGGTGTTATCCATGTCGAACACCGCGAAGTTACCCTTGTTGGCATTGGCCGCGATCATCGCGTCCAGCGCCTTGGCCTGATCCGCTGGCCAGTGCTTCAGGTCGGTAGCGAACGCCTGGCCGGCAAGGCCAAGACTCAAACCCAATCCAAGTGCAGCAGCAAGAAATTTCGGTGCAAGCTTCATCGGCGTTTCTCCCCGGTTCAAAGAAATCGACGCTAACAAATAAGTGTGACAGTCCTCGCCTGCCCGCGACCGCTTGCATCCTGATTCCGTCAGCGGCATTCCTTATAGCGGCATTGGCTTATTCCAAAAACGACAGTTGACCGCTGTTTTTGATATTAAATTATTACATATCAAGCTGTTAGGCTTACCGGTTCGCAGTCACACACGAAGGTGGCTGGCACAAGTCTATGGAGCCTCTATGAATCTGCCGCTGATTCTCAATCTGCTGGTGTTCCTCGCCTTGCTCTTTGGCCTGGCGCAAACCCGTCACACCACCTGGAGCCTGGCGAAAAAGGTGTTGCTGGCGCTGGTGCTGGGCGTGGTATTCGGTATCGCCCTGCACACGATTTATGGTGCGGGCAACCCGGTGTTGAAAGCTTCGATCGGTTGGTTCGATCTGGTGGGCAACGGTTACGTGCAGTTGCTGCAGATGATCGTGATCCCGCTGGTGTTCGCCTCGATCCTCAGTGCCGTGGCCCGTCTGCACAACGCTTCGTCGCTGGGCAAGATCAGCTTCCTGACCATCGGCACGCTGCTGTTCACCACCGCCATCGCGGCGCTGATCGGTATCGGCCTGACCAACCTGTTCGACCTCACCGCCGAAGGTCTGGTCGCCGGCACCCAGGAAATGGCTCGTCTGCAAACCATCCAGACCGACTATGCGGGCAAGGTCGCCGACCTGAATGTGCCGCAACTGTTGTTGTCGTTCATCCCGCAGAACCCGTTCGCCGACCTCGCTCGCGCCAAACCGACGTCGATCATCAGTGTGGTGATCTTCGCCGCATTCCTTGGGGTCGCGGCGCTGCAACTGCTCAAGGATGATGTCGAGAAAGGTCAGAAAGTGATCAACGCCATCGACACCCTGCAAGCCTGGGTGATGCGTCTGGTGCGCCTGGTGATGAAGCTGACCCCATACGGCGTGTTGGCGCTGATGACCAAAGTGGTCGCCGGCTCCAACCTGCAAGACATCATCAAGCTCGGCAGTTTCGTGGTGGTGTCGTACATCGGCCTGGGCCTGATGTTTGTGATCCATGGCGTGCTGGTGTCGGCCGCCGGGATCAACCCGTTGCGCTTCTTCCGCAAGATCTGGCCAGTGCTGACGTTCGCCTTCACCAGCCGCTCCAGCGCCGCCACCATTCCGCTGAGCATCGAAGCCCAGACCAGCCGTTTGGGTATTCCACAGTCCATCGCCAGTTTCGCTGCCTCGTTTGGCGCGACCATTGGCCAGAACGGCTGTGCCGGTCTGTACCCGGCAATGCTGGCGGTGATGGTTGCGCCAACCGTGGGCATCAACCCGCTGGACCCTTTGTGGATCGCGACGTTGGTGGCGATTGTGACGCTGAGTTCGGCCGGGGTGGCCGGGGTTGGTGGCGGTGCAACCTTCGCCGCGCTGATCGTGTTGCCGGCCATGGGTTTGCCGGTGTCACTGGTGGCGTTGCTGATTTCCGTTGAACCGCTGATCGACATGGGTCGCACGGCGTTGAACGTCAGTGGCTCGATCACCGCTGGGGCGATCACCAGCCAGATCATGCAGCAGACGGATAAAGCGCTGTTGGACGCAGATGAGCATGGGGCGTTGGCTCAGGCTTGATTGGCGCCTGATGGGTCGCTATCGCGGGCTTGCCCGCGATGCGCTCAGGCCTTCTCCCAAACCTCAAAGCTATACGCCGGTTTGTCGCCTTCTGCCGGATTCGGAACATTCGACACCCGCTCCCAATGGACCGGGCCAAACTCTGGAAACCAAGCATCGCCCTCTGGGCTCAGCGCAACGCGAGTCAAATACAGACGATCTGCATACCCCAAAGCTTGCGCATACAACTGCGCCCCCCCAATCAACATCAGCTCATCGACGCCCTGTTCCAGCGCCCACTCTTCAGCCCGACCCACCGCAGCTTCCAGCGACGGGAATACCTCCGCACCTTCCAGCTTCAGATCCGCCTGACGGCTGACCACAATGTTCAACCGCCCCGGCAACGGACGGCCAAGAGAATCCCAGGTTTTGCGCCCCATGATGATCGGCTTACCTAGGGTTTTAGCCTTGAAATACTTGAAATCCCCCGGCAAGTGCCAGGGCATGCTGTTGTTGACGCCGATCACACGGTTTTCACCGAGGGCCGCGATCAAACTGAGGGGAAGAGTTTTTTTCATGCTGGCGAGGATACCAGAGGCTCAACATCTCGCAACGTACCCCGACCAGCGTCACAACAGTTATGCTCATCGCTCAATGAAGCGACGGGATGCCGCGTGACTGAACTGACGCCCCTGCAAAACCTCTGGCTGAGCGAAACCATACGCCTGCGTGAAGAACACGCCGGCCCCCTGGATGATCTGGAAGCCAACCGAGTCGCCCGTAGCGCCGGCGGCGACCTGCCGACGCGCATTCAATGCCGCGCCCGGTGGCTGGCCGAGCGCGACGGGCAGACCCGCGCCCTCAAACACTGGCTGCAAGGCGCGCGACTGGCGTTGATCGTGCTCGCCGTGCTGGCCGTGATCAGTGGCGCCGGCCTGGCGTTTGCCGCGCTGGGCGACGGCCAGACCCCGGTCAATGTGTTTTGGGCCTTGGGCAGCCTGCTGGGGCTGAACCTGATTCTGCTGTTGAGCTGGGCCCTGGGCCTGGTGTTCGCCGGCGAACAGAGCGCCGCCCTCGGACGCTTGTGGTTGTGGCTCAGTGAAAAACTCGCCCGCGATGCCAACGCCGCGCAACTGGCGCCAGCCCTGCTGCTGTTACTGCAACGGCAGAAACTCAATCGGTGGGCGCTGGGTGTGCTGGTCAACGGCTTGTGGTTGTTGGCGATGCTCAGTGCCTTGGTGATGCTGCTGACGCTGATGGCGACCCGGCGCTATGGCTTCGTCTGGGAGACCACCATTCTCGGCGCCGACACCTTCGTCGCCATGACCCAGGCCCTCGGCGCCCTGCCGGCCTTGCTCGGTTTCAGTGTGCCCAGCGTGGAGATGATCCGCGCCAGCGGCGATGCCGCGCTGAACATCGAAAGCGCCCGCCAGGCCTGGGCGGCGTGGCTGGTGGGCGTGCTGCTGGTGTACGGCGTGTTACCGCGTTTGCTGCTCGCATTGTTCTGCCGGTGGCGCTGGAAAACCGGCCAGGCAACCTTGCATCTGGACTTGAACCTGCCCGGTTACGCCCAACTGCGCGAACGGCTCATGCCCACCAGCGAACGCCTGGGTATTAGCGATGCCGCGCCTGAGCAACTTCACCGGGTTGAAAACGCGGCCAGCGACCTGCAAAGCGATGGCGCACTGTTGGTGGCCATCGAGCTGGACGATCAACGCCCCTGGCCACCGCAGCTGCCGAAAAGCGTCAACGACGCCGGCATCCTCGACAGCCGCGAATCCCGGCACAAACTGCTTGAACAGCTGAGTCGCTTTCCCCCGGCCCGCCTGGCCATCGCCTGCGATCCACGGCGTTCGCCGGACCGTGGCAGCCTCGCGCTGATTGCCGAACTGGCTCGCAGCGCCACCGCCACCCGCGTGTGGTTGCTGCAAGCGCCGCCCGGCGAAGCGCTGGATGCCGAACGCCTGGGCGACTGGCACGTTGCGCTGCAACAACTGGACTTGCCATTCGCCGATTGCGCGCCGTTGAGCTGGCTGGAGACGGGTCATGACTGATGCCTGGAAACGGCCATTGAAACTCGCCGTGGTCGGCCACACCAACGTCGGCAAAACCTCGTTACTGCGAACGCTGACGCGGGATGTCGGCTTCGGCGAAGTCTCCCATCGCCCCAGCACCACGCGCCACGTCGAAGGCGCGCGATTGTCGGTAGACGGCGAGCCGTTGCTCGATCTGTTCGACACGCCGGGCCTGGAAGATGCCATCGCCCTGCTCGACTACCTCGAGCGCCTGGAGCGACCCGGTGAACGCCTCGACGGCCCGGCGCGGCTGGCGCGCTTCCTTGAGGGCAGCGAAGCCCGGCAGCGCTTCGAACAGGAAGCCAAGGTGTTGCGACAATTGCTCGCCTCCGACGCCGGCCTCTATGTGATCGACGCTCGGGAGCCAGTGCTGGCCAAGTACCGCGACGAACTGCAAGTGCTGGCCAGTTGCGGCAAACCGCTGCTGCCAGTGCTGAATTTTGTCAGCAGCGCCCAGCAGCGCGAACCGGATTGGCGTGAAGCCCTGGCGCGGTTGGGCTTGCATGCCTTGGTGCGGTTCGACAGCGTCGCGCCGCCGGAAGATGGCGAACGCCGACTGTATGAAAGCCTCGCGCTGCTGCTGGAAAACTCCCGCGAACAATTGGAACGCCTGATCGCCGATCAGCAGGCCCAACGCCTGGCCCGTCAGCAGAGTGCAGCGCAGTTGATTGCCGACTTATTGATCGATTGCGCCGCCTGCCGCCGCAGTGTCGCCAGCGAGGCGGAGCAGGAACAGCAAGCGATCAGCGAACTGCGCAAAGCGGTGCGTCAGCGTGAACAACGTTGCGTCGAAGCCTTGCTCAAGCTCTACGCCTTCCGCCCACAGGACGCGGCGGCCAGTGACCTGCCGCTGCTCGATGGTCGCTGGGGCGATGACCTGTTCAACCCGGAAACCCTGAAACAACTCGGTGTACGGGTCGGCGGTGGCATCGCGGCTGGCGCGGCGGCCGGGGCCGGCGTCGATTTGCTGGTGGGCGGCCTGACCCTCGGCGCGGCGGCACTGGCCGGAGCGATTGCCGGCGGCGCCCTGCAAACCGCCCGCAGTTACGGCAGCCGCCTGCTGGGCAAGATCAAGGGCCAGCGAGAACTGACTGTCGACGACAGCGTGCTGCGGTTGTTGGCCCTGCGTCAGCGACAACTGTTGCAAGCCCTGAACCAGCGCGGGCACGCGGCGATGGACAGCATTCAGGTCGCCACACCACAGGACAAAACCTGGCGCGAAGGCAAACTGCCGGAAGCGCTGAACAAGGCTCGGGCACATCCGCAGTGGTCGTCGCTCAATCCTCATTCGAAGGTGAATCAGGCGGAGCGGCAGGAGCAGGTTGAGGTGTTGGCGCAGCAGCTCTAACCAACGATCGTCAGCGCCAATCCAGTTTCAGAAACTCTTTGGCCAATGCCTTCACACGGCTACGATCGGTCCTGTTCGCTCGCCCGTCATTGTCCACATCCGAGCTCAACACCCACTCAAAAACCCCATCGTTATCCAGATCGCGGACCGCAGCCTTGTAGGCAATCCTCGGTCCGTCATGAAAATGCAGTCGTACCGTCTCAGGCGTACCGTCAGCGGATGGATTCTGCGAGAAGATGCGCAAGTGCCGCTCCTCAGCTTCATCCGCGTTATACCAGGCGCATTTCAAGTACGTTTTGCCAAACGACTTGAGCTGTTGACGATCCGCGTCCGTCGCCTCGCGCTGCAACTGTTCACCTTCAAAGAACTGGAAAACGACGGTATCTGCTGAGCCCTTCCCGCTTCGATCCTGTGCAATCACTTTCAAAAAATGCATCCATGCGCTCCTTTGCGAAAAGGCCAGATTGATGCTTCGACGCGCGTTGATCCATAAACCGATTCCCTATCGTGTGTCAGACAACTCAGCGCAGAGCGCCAGACAACAGACCCACGGCCTTGCGCTTCAAGGCCTTGAGGTCCTTCAACTGCCTCCCAATAAAGTGGCCACGTTACGTTCGGCCATCGCCGGCCCGACGCTCATACCGACACCGGAGTGCATCAGCGCCACGCTCACACCCGGCATCGGCCGCAGAAAGGAGAACGGGCCAGGGCCGCGTGAACCGTAAACACCCTGCCAGCGCTCGACCACTTGCACTTTGCAGCCCAACGTCTGCTCGGCCAGTTCGAGCATCCAGTCGTCCACCTGTTCGGCATTGAACGGTGATGGATCGCTGCCGTAATGGTGGGAGTCGCCGATGATCAACTCACCATACGGTGTCGGGCTGATCAGCAGGTGAATGCCGTTTTCATGCAGATGGGGCGCCTCGCGCAGAATTTGCGCCTGTACCGCCGCAGCTTCCGGCAGATCGGCGAAGGCGCCGTAGTGCACGCAACTCAGACCGGTGAGCAGTGCGTGTTGCAGGTTGAGGTTGATCTGCGGCCGGGCACGGAGCATTTGCAGGCGGCAGATTTGCGGGTTGAGTTCGGCAATCGGCTCGGCCAGCAAGGTTTGATAATCGTGGCCGGAGCAAACGATGATCTGCTCGGCGCTGAAGGTGCCGGCTGTGCTGTGCAAGCGGCCCGACTCAATGTCGCGCACCAGGGTGGAGAAGTGAAACTCGACGCCCAACTCGCGATGCAGATAGTCAATCAACGCAGGAATCGCTTCACGGGAATACAGCTGTTGGTCATCCATGCCGTGCAACGCGGCGCGGTGATGGCTGAATTGACCGCCGTATAAATCCCGCAATGGGTTGCCGCGCAACAGCTCGACACGGTAACCGTGCTCCACGGCACGCCCAGCGCAGAAGGCTTCCAGCAGGTGTTCTTCCGCTTCGGTACGCGCGAACAGGTACGAGCCGTTGCGCTTGAGGTGCAGGCCGGCAAGTTCTGCCCATTGGCCCCAGATGTCGCGGCTGGCCCTGGCCAATTCGAGCATCGGCCCTGGTGGCTGGCCGGTGACCAATGCCTGGCCGAAGTTGCGTACCGAAGCGCCCAACGGCGTGGCGCTGCGTTCAAAGACTTTGACCTTTAGGCCGCGCCTGGCGGCGGCATAGGCGTGGGACAGGCCGAGAATGCCGGCGCCTACGATCAGCATGTCGCTGTGTTGTGTCATGAAGATAATCCCGCTTTTTGTGGCGAAGAAGCTTGCTCCCGCTAGGGCGCGTAGCGGCCCCCCCTCTCTATCTGAAAAGAAGGGGCCTGCTGCGCAGTCCAGCGGGAGCAAGCTCCCTCGCCACAAGGTGTGAGTCAGTTACTTGGCAGCCACTTTCTCGGACTTGCCGTCATAGCGCTTGCGCCATTCGGTGAGGATCTCGTCGCGATTCTTCGAGGCCCAGGCAAAGTCGTTCTTGATCAGGCGCTGCTCATAGTCCGCCGGCAATTCGGTCTGTGGCTTGGCGATACCCGGTTGTGCGAGTACCGCGAAGTTCTCTTTATAAAGCTCCATCGCCGCCGGGCTTGCAGAGAAGTCGGCCAGTTTCTTCGCTGCTTCTTCATGCGCGGTGCCTTTGATCACGGCAGTCGCTTCGATCTCCCAGCCCAGGCCTTCTTTCGGCAGGATGATGTCCAGCGGCGCGCCTTGGCGCTTCAGTTGAACAGCCGGGTATTCGAAGGAAATACCGATCGGGAATTCACCGGCAGCGGCGAGCTTGCACGGCTTGGAACCGGAGTGAACGTACTGGCCGATGTTCTGGTGCAGGTCGTCCATGTACTGCCAGCCCTGCTTCTCGCCGAAGGTTTGCAGCCAGGCGCTGACGTCGAGGAAACCGGTGCCGGACGAGGCCGGGTTGGGCATGACGATCTTGCCTTTGTACTCAGGCTTCGTCAGGTCCTGCCAGCTGACCGGTTTGCTCAGCCCCTGCTTTTCGGCTTCGACAGTGTTGAAGCAAATGGTCGCCGCCCACACGTCCATGCCGACCCAGGCCGGTGGGTTGGCGGCATCACGGTAGTTACCGCCGATCTTGCCCAGGTCTTTCGGCGCGTAGCTTTGCAGCATACCTTGCTGATCGAGGATCGCCAGGCTCGACGCCGCCAGGCCCCACACCGCATCGGCTTGCGGACGGGCTTTTTCGGCCAGTAGCTTGGCGGTGATGATGCCGGTGGAGTCGCGCACCCACTTGATCTCGACGTCCGGGTTGGCCTTCTCGAAGGCTTCTTTGTAGGTCTTCAGTTGTTCGGCTTCGAGGGCGGTGTACACCGTCAACTCGGTTTTCGCAGCGAAGGCGTTCAGGCTGAAAGCGGTGAGGACAGCAGCGGCCAGGGCCAAGGGCTTGAACATGGTGCAATTCCTGTGTGAGTTGAAGGTGTGAATCAAAGACCGGGTGCGGTCTGCCGCCAGGCCTGGGAGCGGCGCAATAAACCGCGCGAGGCCCAGGCCAGCAGCAGGGACACGCCCGCCGAGGTGAACAGAATCAGGGTCGACATCGCCGCCGCACCGCCGACGTTGCCGGCGTCGTCCATGTTCAGCACCGCCACCGCCGCGAGGATGGTGTCGGGGCTGTAGAGGAAGATTGCCGCCGAAACGGTGGTCATGGCCGAGACGAACAGGTAGCGCACGATGTCCAGCAACGCCGGCAGGCAGATCGGCACGGTGACTCGCAGGTAATGCCGATACAGCGGCGCCTTGAGCGACAGCGCGGCGGCTTCGAACTCGGCGTCGAGCTGGCGCAGCGCGGTGGTGGCGGTCATTTGCGCGGTGGTCAAATAGTGAGCAATGGTGCAAACCACCAGCAGCGTCATGCTGCCGTAGAGCACATGCAGCGGATTGCCGCTGAGGTTGAAGAAGAAGACGTAACCCAGGCCCAGCACCAGACCCGGCACCGCCATCGGTACGAAACTGAGCATGCGCAGTGTCAGATTCAGGCCGCGCTGGCCACGGGTTTTCTCCATCAGGTAGGCACCGGTGAAGATCAGCACGCTGCCGATCAACGCCGTGCACAGCGCCATCTTCACGCTGTTGCCGTAGGCCAGCCAGCCACCGCCCGCGGTGTCGTTGAACTGGTAATGGTTGAGCGACAGCGACAGGTTGTACGGCCAGAACTTCACCAGCGACGAGTACACCGCCATGCCGAACACCAGCAGCAACACCGCGCAGATCAGCAGCACGATGGCCAGATAACAACCGTCGCGCAGCCTCGACGGCATTGGCTGAAAGACTTGCGCCCGACCACTCATGGAATCGCCATGACGCCGACGCAGCCAGGCGTCGACACCAAAGCTGAACAGCGCCGGCAGCAGCAGAACCATGCCGATCAGTGCGCCGCGACCGAATTGTTGCTGGCCGACCACCGCTTTGTAGGCTTCCAGCGCCAACACCTGATAGTCGCCACCCACCACCACAGGCACACCGAAGTCAGTGATGGTCAGGGTGAACACCAGACAGAACGCCGCGAATACCGCCTGACGCGTCGCCGGCCAAGTGATGCTGCGAAAGGCTTTCGCCGGGCTCGCGCCCATGCTGGAGGCGGCATCGAATAGTCGCGCATCCGCCAGGGACAGCGCTGACAGCAAAATCATCAAGGCGTGTGGGAAGGTGTAGATGACCTCGCCGAGCACAATGCCCCAGAAACCGTAGATGTTGTCCGAGAGCAGACCGCGCAACAGGCCCTGATTGCCGAACAGATAAACCAGCGCAATCCCCGGCAACATCGACGGCGCCATCAACGGCAGCAGCGACATGCCGCGCCAGATACCTTTGCCAGGAATCAACGTGCGTTGCAGGGCGTAGGCAAACAGGTAGGCCAACGGTACGACAATCGCCGCCACGCTGAGGGAAACCTTCAGGCTGTTACCGAGCAACCAATGGAAATTCGCGCTGGTCAGCAATTCACCGGCAGCCACCAGACCACCGCCCTGCCCGGCCTGCGAACTGAACCCGCGCCAGAAGATCGCCAGCAACGGCATCAACACCGCCACGCCGAGCATCACCAACAACAGCAGCTTGCCGCCGACCACGAACAGCCGGTCGCCGATCTCGGCACGGGAGGTCTGCCGAACCTGCTTGTGCGGTATCGGCAGCGCGACGTTCGCGTTCATCAGGCAAACACCTGCAGGCTGCGCGGCGGCAAGGCGACCATGATCTGTTGCGCACCGAGACGCGGCATCGCTTCCGGCGCCAGTTCCGCCAGCAATGCATGACCCGGCAGCTGATCGAGTTCGAAACTCATGCGGCAACGATTGCCGAGGAAAGTGATCTCGCGAATCTTGGCCGGGAACAGGTTTTCTTCATGCACCAGCGGGTTGACGTTGATCGCCTCGGGACGGCAGAACAAACGGCCCGACGCGGTTTTCGCACTACCATCGGCCAGGCGCATGTGCATCCCGCCGACCAGGGCATGACTGTCGCTGCTACGGCGGAACGGCAGCCAGTTGCCCTGACCGACGAACTCCGCCACAAACGGTGTGGCCGGGCGGTCGTAGATGTCCTGCGGTGTGGCGTACTGCTCGACCTTGCCGTTGTTCATCACGGCGATGCGATCGGCCATCAGCATGGCTTCGTCCTGATTGTGGGTGACCATCAGGGTGGTGATGCCGAGGTTGCGCTGCAATTGGCGCAACTCGGTGCACAGATGCTCGCGGACCCGGGCGTCGAGCGCCGACATCGGTTCATCCAGCAGCAACAAGGAAGGGGCCGGTGCCAGAGCCCGGGCCAGCGCTACGCGTTGCTGCTGACCGCCGGACAACTGGCCGGGGTATTTTTTCTCGCTGCCGGTGAGGCCGACCAGTTCCAGCATCTGACCGACGCGCTGGCGCACTTGATCGCGACCGCTGCCGGCGAGGCCGTAGGCGATGTTCGCTTCGACGGTGAGATTGGGGAACAACGCGTAGGACTGGAAGAGAATGCCGTAGTCCCGGGCCTGAGGCGCCAGGTGGGAAACGTCGCGATCGCCGAGGTACAACTCGCCGCTGTCCTGGCGCTCAAGGCCGGCGATGCAGCGCAGCAGGGTGGTCTTGCCGCAACCCGACGGCCCCAGCAGACACACCAGTTCACCGGCTGCCACGTCGAGGGAAACGTTATCCAGCGCGGTGAACGCACCGAAGCGTTTCTGCACGCCGCGCACTTTCATCGGCGCGCCGGGGTTGGTCAGGGCAGTTGCGATCGAGTGGTTCATGGACAGGCCTCATCAAGCAGATGAGGGTCATCCTAGGTTTGCAATGCGTCCGTCATGTGGCAACGAGGCAAAAACGGCCGATAGTGGTATTCGGGGATTTGGGTTGGAAAAAATCCACGATCTTATGCCGGATGAATTGTGGCGAGGGGGCTTGCCCCCGTTGGGTCGCGGAGCGCCCCCAAAACCTGCGATCGTGTTTCGCCAGACATACCGCATTCAATGATTTTACGACTGCTGCGCAGCCGAACGGGGGCAAGCTCCCTCGCCACAGGGATCTACGCGGGGGCCATTTCCTGCGCCAACCCCAGAAATGCCGCCGGCAGCCGGGCGCCTTTTCGTTCCTTGAGGCAGTACAGGTACTCAGGAATCTGCGGCGCATTCTCGAGGGTCAGCACCCGCAATTGCGGATCGTGCGGCACTTCCTGCCGGGCGATGATGCTGATGCCGATGTTGCGCAACACCGCTTCACGAATCGACTCGCGGCTGCCAATCTCCAGCAGCGGCCCGAAACTCACCCCGGCACTGGCCAGCAACTCTTCGGTCAAGCGCCGGGTGGTCGAGCCCGACTCGCGCATCAACAAGGTATGCCCCGCCAGCGCGCTGAGCGGCACATGGTCATGCACCGCCAGCGGATGATTGCGATGCACCGCCAACACCAGCGGATCGCTGCCGAGCACCCGGCGGATCAGCCGCGCATCGTCGAGCAACTGCGAGGACGCGGCAACATCGACCCGGTAATCCTCCAGCGCTTCGAGCACCTGCTGAGAGTTGCCGATTTCCACCGACACCTCCACCTGCGGCAAGCGTTCGCGAAAGGTCTTCACCAGATCAAGGATGTAATACGGCGCCGTGGCAGCGATGCGCAACGTGCCCTGGACCTGACCGCTGTTACGCAGGAAGAACTCGATATCGGCTTCCTGCTGCAGCAGTGCCTTGACCATCGGCAACAGCCGCGCACCTTCGTCGCTGACGCTGAGGCGGCGGCCGCCACGGTAGAACAGCTCAACCGAATACTGGCTTTCCAGATGCCGGATCTGGGTCGTCACCGTCGGTTGGCTCAGGCCGAGCTTTTTCGCCGCCAGGGTAATGCTGCCCAGCCGGGCCACCATGTAAAACGCCTTCAGCTCGGCACTCAGCACACCCGTCCCTCATCGTCTATTTGCGCAACAGGCGCAAACCGTTGAACACCACCAACAGGCTCACGCCCATGTCGGCGAACACCGCCATCCACATGGTGGCGATCCCGGCGAAGGTTACCCCAA
The DNA here is from genome assembly GCF_058798795.1 of Pseudomonas sp. GW822-FHT07A10. Taxonomy (NCBI): domain Bacteria; kingdom Pseudomonadati; phylum Pseudomonadota; class Gammaproteobacteria; order Pseudomonadales; family Pseudomonadaceae; genus Pseudomonas; species Pseudomonas sp. GW822-FHT07A10. The sequence continues at coordinate 421,648 of NZ_JBXAKV010000002.1, read as the reverse complement.
GAAAGATCGCTTTGATGACCAATGCCAGGGCAATGTTCTGTTTGAGGATATTGGAGGTCTGCCGCGACAGGCTGATGAAGGCCGGGATCTTGCGCAGATCATCGTCCATCAGGGCGACATCGGCGGTTTCGATGGCGGTGTCGGTCCCGGCCGCTGCCATGGCGAAACCGATCTCGGCCCGCGCCAGTGCAGGAGCGTCGTTGATGCCGTCGCCGACCATCCCCACCCGATGGCCCTGGGCATACAGCGTTTCGATGGCCTGCAGCTTCTCGCTCGGCAACAGATCGCCTTGCGCCTGATCGATACCCACATGGGCGGCGATGACCTCGGCGGTGTGAACGTTGTCACCGGTCAGCATCAGGGTTTTGATGCCCAGTTCATGCAACTGCTGGATCGCTTCGCGACTGGTCGCTTTCACGGTGTCCGCGACAGCAAACAAGGCCAGCGGACCCGACTTGTCGAGCAACAGCACCACCGACTTGCCCTGTTTCTCCAGAGCAAACAGTTTTTCTTCCAGCGCTGGAGAACACAGGCCCAAGTCTTCCACCAGTCGATGGTTGCCCAGGTGATAGAGCTCACCATTGATCTCACCGCGTACTCCACGCCCCGCCAAGGCTTCGAAGTTATCCACAGTCAGCGGCGCGCGCTGGTTATCCACAACTGCCGCGTTGGCGATGGCCAGCGACACCGGGTGATCCGAGCGACCAGCCAGCGCCGCCGCAAGGGCCGGGGCTGTTTGATCGGCGGTCGGGTCGAGGGACAAATAGTCGGTCTGCACCGGTTTGCCATGCGTGAGGGTGCCGGTCTTGTCGAGGGCCAGGTAGTCGAGTTTGTAGCCGTGCTCCAGGTAGACGCCGCCCTTGACCAGAATCCCTTTGCGCGCCGCTGCCGCGAGGCCGCTGACGATGGTCACCGGAGTGGAAATCACCAAGGCGCATGGGCAGGCGACCACCAGCAACACCAGCGCCCGATAGATCCAGTCGAACCACAGCGCGTCCATGAACAGCGGCGGGATCACCGCTACGGCGAGGGCCAGGATGAATACAGCCGGTGTGTAGATTTTCGAAAAGCTGTCGACAAAGCGCTGGGTCGGCGCCCGCGCGCCCTGGGCCTGTTCGACGGCGTGGATGATCCGCGCGAGGGTCGAGTGATCGGCCGCTGCGGTCACGGTGTATTCCAACGAGCCGGACTGGTTGATGGTGCCGGCAAATACCTTGTCGCCAATGGTTTTCTCGACCGGCAGGCTTTCGCCGGTAATCGGCGCCTGGTTGATGGTCGAACTGCCGGACAACACTTCGCCGTCCAGACCGATCCGCTCACCGGGACGCACCCGCACCCGTGCGCCCAGTTCGATGCTTTTCACCGGTTGTGCGACCCAACTGCCGTCGGCTTGCTGCACCGTGGCTTGCTCGGGCGCCATCTGCATCAGTCCGCCGATGGCGTTGCGCGCCCGGTCCAGAGACCTGGCTTCGATCAACTCGGCGACGGTGAACAGGAACATCACCATCGCCGCTTCCGGCCACTGGCCGATCAGGACCGCACCGGTCACCGCGATGCTCATCAGCGCGTTGATGTTCAGGTTGAGGTTTTTCAGGGCGATCCAGCCCTTTTTATAGGTACCCAGGCCGCCACTGAGGATTGAGATCAGCGCAATCACCGCCACCACCCAAGTGGGCGCCGCGTTAGTGAAGTGGATCACTTCAGCCGCCAACGCACCAACGCCAGACAGCGCCAATGGCCACCAAGGTTTTTTCTCTGGCACAGGTATTGGCGCTTCGACGCCTTGTTCCAGCGGCTCGGCGTGCATGCCGAGGGATTTGATCGCGTCGATGATCGGCATGGTGCTTGGCAGGTCATGGGTCACGCCCAATACCCGATTGATCAGGTTGAACTCCAGTTGCTGCACACCCGCAAGCTTGCCGAGTTTGTTCTGGATCAGCGTCTGTTCGGTCGGGCAGTCCATGGCCTCGATGCGGAAGCTGCTCAGCCGCGCGCCGGCGGTCGGTGTCTCGCTCAACTTGATCAGCGATGGCGCCGCTTTGGAGGAACAGCAGGCATCGCCGTGGCCGCCATGATCATGGCTACCATGGGCATGCTGGGGCGCAGGCTGCAGCTTGTGGCTGTGATCGTGATCGTGATCGTGATCGTGATCGTGATCGTGATCAGCCTCAGGTTTGTGGATGTGAAGAGAATCGCTCATTGGTCGCGTCCATGAAGGTGCCTGTTGCCAAGTAAAGACCCTGTAGCCACTATAGGGTCAAGCACCCTTTTGGAGATCGACGCGATGAAAATAGGAGAACTGGCGAAACTCACCGACTGCGCCGTGGAAACCATCCGCTACTACGAGCGCGAAAACCTGCTGCCGGAACCGGCCCGCAGCGACGGCAATTACCGCGTCTACACCCAGGCCCACGCCGAGCGCCTGACCTTCATCCGCAACTGCCGCACCCTCGACATGACCCTCGAGGAAATCCGTAGCCTGCTGGCCCTGCGCGACAGCCCGCAGGATCAATGCGAAAACGTCAACGCGTTGATCGACGAACATATCCATCATGTGAAAGCACGAATCGACGGTTTGCTGGCGTTGCAGACACAACTGCTCGACCTGCGCCAACGCTGCAGCGAAGGGCCGGATATCGATCAGTGCGGGATTTTGCAGCGGCTGGAGGTGAGTGGCGGGGTTGTGGCGACGGAGGTCGAGCATTCCCATGTTGGCCGAAGCCACGGGCATTAAGAACACCATAAAACCAATGTGGGAGCGGGCTTGCTCGCGAAAGCGGTCTATCAGGCAACATTACTGTCGACTGATACTCCCTCTTCGCGAGCAAGCCCGCTCCCACATTTAGTCGGCGTTAAGGCTTAAACCGCCATCGGCGCGGTCATTGGAGCGTGGTGCTCGTAGCCTTCGAGCGAGAAATCACTCGGTTCGATCAGCTCCAGCCACTCCGGCTGATACAAACCGGTCTTGGCGAACTCCGGCACACGATCGGAGATCTTCAGCTTCGGCATGGCGAACGGCTCGCGCTTGAGCTGTTCGTTGAGCATGTCCAGGTGGTTTTCGTAGACGTGGGCATCGCCGATGAAATAGGTGAACCAGCGCGGCGTGTAACCGGTCAGGCGACCGATCAGGCTCAGCAGCGCGGCGCCTTCGGTGAGGTTGAACGGCGTGCCCAGGCCCAGGTCGTTGGAGCGGATGTAGAGGGTCAGGGAGATTTCCCTGGTCTCGACATTCGGGTGGAACTGGTACAGCAAGTGGCACGGCGGCAGGGCCATCTCATCGAGCTGCGCAACGTTCCAGCCGTGGAACAGAATGCGACGGCTGCCCGGGTCCTTGATGATGGTGTCGACGCACTGGCGAATCTGGTCGATCGCCTTATACAGCACCACATACGCCTGGCCGTCTTCTTCGCCTTCGGCGATCTGCCGATAACCCTGGCTCAGGGTCTGCTCGATGGCGGCCTGGTTGCTGACCGGTATCTGCTTGTACGCCGGCCATTTGCGCCATTGCACGCCGTAGATCTCGCCAAGGTCGTCTTCGCCCTGACGGAACGGGTTGGCCAGCCACTGGGCGTTTTCGTTGGCGTTCTGATCCCAGACCTTACAACCCAGTGCACGGAATTCAGCGGCGTTGTTCACCCCGCGCAGAAAACCGCACATCTCGCCGATGGCCGACTTGAAGGCCATCTTGCGGGTGGTGATCGCCGGGAAACCTTCCTGCAAATCGAAGCGCAGCATCGCACCCGGAAAGCTGATGGTGTTCACGCCGGTGCGGTTGGCCTGTTTGGTGCCGTTCTTGATGACGTGGGCGACCAGATCGAGATATTGCTTCATGAATTACCTGTGTCCTTGAACCCGGAGCCGTCGCCCCGGGGTTCGAATTTTTTGCGCCTGCTTCTTATGCAGCTGCGGGGGCCGCCGGGGCGCGTCGATAAGCCAGCCAGATCAGGAATAGACCGCCGACGATCATCGGTACGCACAGCACCTGGCCCATAGTCAGCCAATTCCACGCCAGATAGCCCAGTTGCGCATCCGGAACGCGGACGAACTCGACGATGAAACGGAAAATGCCATAGAACAGCGCAAACATCCCGGATACCGCCATGGTCGGCCGTGGCTTGCGCGAGAACAGCCAGAGGATCAGGAACAGCGCCACACCTTCCAGCGCAAACTGGTACAACTGCGACGGGTGACGCGGCAACTGCGCCGGATCGCTGAACGGCGGGAAGATCATCGCCCACGGCACGTCGGTCGGCTTGCCCCACAACTCGGCGTTGATGAAGTTACCGATGCGCCCGGCACCCAGGCCGATCGGCACCATCGGCGCGACGAAGTCCATCAGCTGGAAGAACGACTTGTTGTTCTTTTTACCAAACCACAACGCTGCGAGCATCACACCGATGAAGCCACCGTGGAACGACATGCCGCCCTTCCACACCTCGAAGATCAACATCGGGTTGGCCAGGTAAGCGCTCAGATCATAAAACAGCACATAACCCAGGCGGCCGCCGACGATGACGCCCATCGACATCCAGAACACCATGTCGGAGAGTTTCTCCTTGGTCCAGGTCGGGTCGAAGCGGTTCAGCCGACGGGACGCCAGCAGCCACGCGCCGCCGATGCCGACCAGGTACATCAGGCCGTACCAGTGGATTTTCAGCGGACCGATGGCCAGGGCCACCGGGTCGATCTGCGGGTAAGGCAGCATTGCGACTCCTCGTTAGAGTTGAAACCTTCAAAATTCCCGGGCGACGCTGTCACGCCAGGATTAAGCCAGGATTGCGTTACGTGTCAGAGCAGGAAGTTCAAGCCGACGCAAAACAGCAAAGCGGCAAACAGTCTTTTCAGCAAGCGTGGCGACAGCCTGTGGGCCAGTCGCGCACCGAGGCGGGCGAAGACCATGCTGGTCAGGGCGATCCCCAGCAGCGCCGGCAAATAAACAAAACCGAGACTATGGGCCGGCAGCAGTGGATCGTGCCAGCCCAGAATCATGAAACTTAATGCACTTGCCAAGGCGATGGGCAGGCCACAGGCCGACGACGTGGCCACCGCTTGCTGCATCGGCACACTGCGCCAGGTCAGGAATGGCACGGTCAGCGAACCGCCGCCGATCCCGAAAATCGCCGAGGCCCAGCCAATTACACTGCCGGCCACGGTCAGGCCGACTTTACCAGGCACCGTTCGGCTGGCCTTGGGTTTGAAGTCCAAGGCGAGTTGAACAGCGATGATCAACGCGAATACGCCGATGATCTTCTGCAGATTCGGCCCGGAAATCGCTTCGGCGGTCAGCGCGCCGAAACCGGCACCGATCAGAATGCCGAGGGTCATCCAGGCAAAAATCGGCCAACGCACGGCGCCGCGGCGATGATGCTCGCGAACCGCATTGACCGACGTAAAAATGATCGTCGCCAGGGAAGTGCCGACTGCAAGATGCGTCAGGATCGACGCATCAAATCCCTGCAAGGTGAAGCTGAACACCAGCACCGGAACGATAATGATCCCGCCGCCTACCCCGAACAGCCCGGCCAGCACGCCCGCACAGGCGCCCAGCGCCAGATAGAGCAAAAATTCCATGGCCACATCCCCAAGCATCCCAAAACAGGAGCGGCATGGTAACGGATGCATGGCCTCGGGCTCCACTGCGGATGGCGATGGATCGATGAGCGATGTCTGCGTAGAGTGAGCAAAAAACACACAAGGACCACCTTATGTGCCTGATTGTCTTTGCCTGGCGGCCGGGTCATGCCCAGCCGCTGATCGTGGCGGCAAACCGCGACGAATTCTATGCCCGGCCCAGTCTGCCTTTGGCGCAATGGCCGCATGCCCCGCATGTCTACGCCGGGCGTGACCTCGAGGCCGGCGGTACGTGGCTCGGTGTCGGCGCCAATGGGCGCTTCGCCGCACTGACCAACATCCGCGATCCCCTTCAACCGCCGGCCGCCAAGTCGCGAGGCGAACTGGTGGCGCAGTTTCTCAACGGGGAAACGCCCATTGAAGACTATTTAAGCGACGTTATCGGACGTTCGGCTGAATATGCCGGGTTCAATCTGCTGATCGGCAATGCCAACGAGCTCTGGCACTTCAACGCTCGGGAAACCGCGGCGGTCAGGCTCGAACCAGGGATTTATGGGTTATCGAACGCGGGGCTGAATACGCCGTGGCCAAAAGTGCTCAAGGCCAAGGCAGCGTTGAGCGAAGTCCTGGACGACCCACAACCACAGGCGTTATTGGCCTTGCTGAGCGATCCGCAGATCGCACCACTTGCCGAGCTGCCGGACACTGGCGTGGGGCAAGCCACCGAGACGTTGTTGTCGAGCGTGTTTATCAAGAGCCAGGCTTATGGGACGCGGGCGAGCACGGCGTTGATTGTTCAGGCGAATGGGATGCGGCATATGGTCGAGCGGAGTTTCGGGCCGTATGGGGGGCATTTGGGGGAGGTAGAGATCAGGATTTAGAGATGCGGTGTGTTTGCGGACGTCTTCGCGGGCAAGCCTCGCTCCTACAGGACGGTGTAGGAGCGAGGCTTGCCCGCGAAGAGGCCCTCAGCGTTTTAGAGGGTCTTGACCGAAGCCGGATTGATCATCCGCGCCAACCCAAGGTTCTTCAGCGCCAGTTGCAGCGAGCTGTGGATAACTTGCGGGTTGTCGATGGTCATCAGCTCCGCGAGCAGTTCCTTGGCCTTGCTCAGGTTGATCTGACGCAGCATCCACTTCACTTTCGGCAAGTTGGTGGCGTTCATCGACAGGCTGTCGAAGCCCATTGCCATCAACAGCACCGCCGCCGCCGGGTCACCGGCCATTTCGCCGCAGATACTCACCGGCTTGCCTTCGGCATGGGCATCACGCACCACGCTCTGCAAGGCTTGCAACACCGCCGGGTGCAGGTAGTCGTAGAGGTCGGCCACCCGTGGGTTGTTTCGGTCCACAGCCAGCAGGTACTGGGTCAGGTCGTTGGAGCCGACCGACAGGAAGTCCACCTGCCGCGCCAGTTCCTTGGTCTGATACACCGCCGCCGGAATCTCGATCATCACGCCAACCGGCGGCATCGGCACGTCGGTGCCTTCGTCGCGGACTTCGCCCCAGGCCCGGTGGATCAGGTGCAAGGCTTCTTCCAGTTCATGGGTGCCGGAAATCATCGGCAGCAGAATACGCAGGTTGTTCAGGCCTTCGCTGGCCTTGAGCATGGCGCGGGTCTGCACCAGGAAGATTTCCGGGTGGTCGAGGGTCACGCGAATGCCGCGCCAGCCGAGGAACGGGTTGTCTTCCTTGATCGGGAAGTACGACAGCGCCTTGTCACCGCCAATGTCCAGGCTGCGCATGGTCACTGGTTGTGGATGGAACGCAGCGAGTTGCTCGCGATAGATCGCCAGTTGTTCCTTTTCGCTCGGGAAGCGCTGGTTGATCATGAACGGTACTTCGGTGCGGTACAGCCCCACACCCTCGGCACCGCGCTTCTGCGCCCGTGCCACGTCCGCCAGCAGGCCGGTATTGACCCACAACGGCATGCGGTGACCGTCGACCGTGACGCACGGCAAATCGCGCAATGCGTCCAGCCCGAGGGCCAGTTGTTTCTCTTCCTCGACCACGTCGGCGAACTGCTTGCGCAGCACGTCGCTCGGGTTGGTGTAGACCTCGCCGTGGTAGCCGTCGACGATCATCTGGATGCCGTCGACCTTGGAGTACGGCAGGTCGACCAGGCCCATCACTGTCGGAATACCCATGGCCCGCGCCAGAATCGCCACGTGGGAGTTACCGGAACCGAGTACCGACACCAGACCCACCAGCTTGCCTTCCGGCACCTCGCCGAGCATCGCCGGCGTCAGTTCTTCGCTGACCAGAATGGTGTTGTCGGGGTAGACCAGCGTCTGCTGCCGCTCTTCCTGCAAGTAGGCGAGCAAACGGCGGCCGAGGTCTTTGACGTCCGAGGCGCGCTCACGCAGGTAGGCGTCGTCCATCAGTTCGAAACGGTTGACGTGATCGGTAACCACCTGACGCAATGCGCCCTGGGCCCACTGACCGGTCTTGATTACCGTGGTGACTTCGCTGCCGAGCGAGGCATCGTCGAGCATCATCAAGTAGACGTCGAACAGCGCCCGCTCTTCAGGTCGCAGCTGGGTTGCCAGCTTGGCGGACAAGGCACGCATGTCGGCACGCACACCTTCGATGGCCGTCTTGAACAGCCCAAGTTCTGCATCGATGTCGGTAATGGTCTTGTCCGGCACCACGTCCAGATCGGCCGGCGGCAGCATGACGACCGCGGTGCCGACCGCCGCGCCCGGCGAACCCGGTACGCCAACGAACTTTGCTTCCTGGATACCTTTGCCCTGACGGCCCAGGCCACGGATCGAACCGGTGGCCTCAGCGTGGGCGATAACGCCGGCGAGCTGCGCGCTCATGGTCACGAGGAAGGCTTCTTCACCCTCATCAAACTGGCGGCGTTCCTTTTGTTGAATGACCAACACGCCGACGACGCGGCGGTGGTGAATGATCGGCGCCCCGAGGAACGACGCGTAGCGCTCTTCACCGGTCTCGGCGAAGTAACGGTAGCGCGGGTGATCCGCGGCGTTTTCGAGGTTCAGGGGTTCTTCACGCGTGCCGACCAGGCCGACCAGACCTTCGTTGGGTGCCATGCTGACTTTACCGATCGAGCGCTTGTTCAAGCCCTCGGTGGCCATCAGCACGAAGCGGTTGGTCTCTGGATCAAGCAGGTAGACCGAGCAGACCTGGCTGCCCATGGCCTCTTTGACGCGCAACACAATAATCCCCAACGCCGCCTTGAGATCCTTGGCGGAGTTAACTTCCTGGACGATCTTGCGCAGCGTATTGAGCATGGCTCGGGGTCGAACTCCGTCGTCAGTCGCGCGCTAAAAGGCGCGGGGCAAGCTCTTTGAGAGCGCGTCGATACACCTCGCGCTTGAATGTCACCACCTGGCCCAACGGATACCAATAGCTGACCCAGCGCCAGCCATCGAATTCCGGTTTACCGGTCAAATCCATCCGCACCCGCTGCTCGTTGGAGATCAGGCGCAGGAGAAACCATTTCTGCTTCTGGCCGATGCACAGCGGTTGGCTGTGCGTTCTGACCAGACGTTGCGGCAAACGATAACGCAACCAGCCCCGGGTGCAGGCGAGAATTTCAACATCTTCGCGCTCCAGGCCCACTTCTTCGTTCAACTCGCGGTACAAGGCGTCTTCCGGCGTCTCCTGGGGGTTGATCCCGCCCTGTGGAAACTGCCAGGCATCTTGATTGATTCGGCGAGCCCATAGCACCTGGCCAGCATCATTCGTCAGAATGATCCCGACATTGGGGCGGAAACCATCGGGGTCGATCACGGCAACAACCTCGCAAACGCATGTCGCCGCATTGTTCCACAAAGGTTGTGAAAGCAGCAACGAGCCGACCTACCTTATGTGCACTCTTGTGAAAAGTCCGTATTCTGGAGACCTTTCTACAGACTTTTCAGCGAGTAACTGCAATGCGGCTGGCTTTATTCGACTTGGACAACACGCTTCTGGGCGGCGACAGTGACCACGCCTGGGGCGATTATCTGTGCGAACGCGGTTTCCTCGACGCCGTCGCCTACAAGGCACGCAACGACGAGTTCTATCAGGACTACCTGGCCGGCAAGCTGGATCAGGCCGCCTACCTGAACTTCTGCCTGGAAGTCCTCGGCCGCACCGAAATGGCGACACTGGATCAATGGCACCTGGATTACATGCGCGACTGCATCGAACCGCTCGTGCTGCCCAAAGGCCTCGAACTGTTGGCCCAACACCGTGAGGCCGGCGACAAGCTGGTCATCATCACCGCCACCAATCGCTTTGTGACCGGGCCGATTGCCACGCGTTTGGGCGTCGAGACCCTGATCGCCACCGAATGCGAAATGATCGACGGACGGTACAGCGGGCGCAGCACCGATATCCCGTGCTTCCGTGAAGGCAAGGTGACCCGGTTGAATCGTTGGCTGGAAGAAACCGGCCACAGCCTGGAAGACAGTTATTTCTACAGCGACTCGATGAACGACTTGGCGTTGCTGGAGCAAGTGACGAATCCGATCGCGGTCGATCCGGACCCTAACTTGCGGGCCGAGGCCGAGAAACGTGGCTGGCCGGTGATCAGTTTGCGCGATTGATTAAGCCTGTAGCAGCTGCCGAGGTACGAGGCTGCGTTGCGGTCCGCAGGACCGCCCTTCGGGGCCGCTTCGCAGCCCATCGCAGCCTCGTACCTCGCAGCAGCTACAGATTCCGCGCTATACCGGCTTGGCCCCCATCAACCCCGCAATGGCGATCAAGCAGACAAAACTGAACAACGCCAACGCCAACGTAAACTTCCCATTCCCCGCCGCCGGCGCCTTGCGCAGCCGATTGAGCCGCACCACCAGCCAGAACCAGCCCAGCACTGCCACGGTGTACAACACGCTGGACGCCAGCAGCCAGGTCTGCCCCAACGGCCAGCCCACCAGATGCACCATCCACCAGCCGGTGAACGGCATGCTCAACAGCGCCAGGCCCATCAACAACCAGATGAACACCTGCGGTCGCTGCAAGGTACGCGCAGGCGCCGTCGCATCACCGTTACGACGAGTGCGCCAGACCCAGATTGCCAGCCCCAGTGCGCTGATCAACAGCAGCACCGTCGCCACGCCATGCGCGACTTTGAGGGCGGTTAACGTTTCCATTGTTCGATTTCCTTATAGGCTGCCCATCAGCGTAGCCGCTCAGCCGAGAAACAGCTGATAGGCCGGGTTGTCGCTTTCGTCCCAGTACGGGTAGCCGATTTCTTCCAGCGCCGCCGGTACCAGATGACGCTCGTCGTGGGGCACTTGCAGGCCCGCGACCACACGGCCATCCGCCGCGCCGTGGTTGCGGTAGTGGAACATCGAAATGTTCCAGCGCCCACCGAGCTTGTTGAGGAAGTTGAACAACGCACCCGGACGCTCCGGGAACTCGAAGCGCAGCACCACCTCATCGACCACCTGGGCGGCACGCCCGCCAACCATATGGCGAATGTGCAATTTGGCCAGTTCGTTGTCGGTCAGGTCGAGTACCGGGAAACCCTGCTCGGTCAGGCTGGCGAGCAGCGCACTGCGTGGGTCGTTTTCCGGATGGGTCTGCACGCCGACAAAGATGTGCGCTTCGCTGCCGGTGTTGTAGCGGTAGTTGAATTCGGTGATCTGGCGCTTGCCGATGGCTTCGCAGAACGCCTTGAAGCTGCCCGGTTTCTCGGGGATGGTCACGGCGATGATAGCTTCGCGGCCCTCGCCCAGCTCGGCACGCTCGGCGACGTGTCGCAAGCGGTCGAAGTTGACGTTGGCGCCGGAATCGATGGCCACGAAGGTCTGGCCGGTGACGCCACGTTGCTCGACGTATTTCTTGATCCCGGCCACGCCCAAAGCGCCGGCAGGTTCAGTGATCGAGCGGGTATCGTCGTAGATATCCTTGATCGCCGCACAGATTTCATCGGTGCTGACGGTGATCACTTCATCAACGTAGTCTTTGCAGATATCGAAGGTGTGCTGACCGATCTGCGCCACCGCGACGCCATCGGCAAACAGACCCACGGTCGGCAACACCACGCGCTCGCCGGCCGCCATGGCGGCTTGCAGGCAGTTGGAGTCATCCGGTTCGACGCCGATGATCTTGATGTCCGGACGCAGGTATTTCACGTACGCCGCAATCCCGGCGATCAATCCGCCACCGCCCACCGGAACGAAGATCGCATCCAGACGCCCCGGGTGCTGGCGCAGAATCTCCATGGCCACCGTGCCCTGCCCGGCAATGGTGTGGGGATCGTCGTAGGGGTGAATGTAGACGTAGCCTTTTTCGTCGACCAGTTTCAGCGAGTAGGCCAGGGCTTCCGGGAACGAATCGCCGTGCAGTACCACTTTGCCGCCGCGCGAACGCACGCCTTCGACCTTGATCTCCGGGGTGGTCTTGGGCATCACGATGGTCGCCTTCACGCCCAGCACTTTGGCTGCCAGGGCCAGGCCTTGCGCATGGTTGCCCGCCGAAGCGGTGACCACACCACGGGCGCGCTCTTCATCGCTCAGTTGCGTCAGCTTGTTGTAAGCGCCGCGAATCTTGAACGAGAACACCGGCTGCAAGTCTTCACGCTTGAGCCAAATCTCGTTGCCCAGCCGCTCGGAGAGCTGGCGAGCAGTCTGCAATGGGGTTTCTACGGCAACGTCATAAACGCGCGAGGTGAGGATCTTTTTGACGTACTGTTCGAGCATCGGAAAGCATCACTGAACGGGTTGGGCAGGGCCAAGGAGTCTAACCCGGCTTTCGGGCGGGCGACCACACGAATCAAGAGGTTTTAGCCTTTGCAGACATCGCGGATCCATTGTGGCGAGGGGGCTTGCCCCCGTTCGGCTGCGAAGCAGTCGTAAAATCTGTTTATGCGGTATGTCTGAAAGAATGCCAGGGGAGCGCTGCGCACTCCAACGGGGGCAAGCCCCCTCGCCACAGGAGTGTTTCCCCCTGCACTATCGCGAGGCCTATAATGCCGGCCTTTCGTCCCCTCTTCGGCACCTCGGAGCCCGCATGACCCAGGATCAACTCAAACAGGCAGTGGCTCAGGCCGCCGTCGACTTCATCCTCCCGAAACTCGATGACAAGAGCATCGTCGGGGTCGGCACCGGCTCTACCGCCAATTGCTTCATCGACGCCCTGACCAAGCACAAAGGCGCGTTTGACGGCGCAGTGGCCAGTTCCGAAGCCACCGCCGCGCGCCTCAAGGGCCACGGTATTCCGGTGTATGAGCTCAATACCGTCAGCGATCTGGAGTTCTACGTCGACGGCGCCGATGAAAGCGACGAGCACCTGCACCTGATCAAAGGCGGCGGTGCAGCCCTGACCCGCGAGAAGATCGTGGCGGCCGTGGCCAAGACCTTCATCTGCATCGCCGACGCCAGCAAACTGGTGCCGGTGCTCGGTGCGTTCCCATTGCCGGTGGAAGTGATCCCGATGGCTCGCAGCCACGTGGCCCGCGAACTGGTGAAGCTAGGCGGCGACCCGGTTTACCGTGAAGGCGTGCTGACCGATAACGGCAACATCATCCTTGACGTGCACAACATGCAGATCACCAACCCGGTGGAGCTGGAAGCACAGATCAACGCCATCGTCGGCGTGGTCACCAACGGTTTGTTCGCGGCCCGCCCGGCGGACTTGCTGCTGTTGGGCACGAGCGAAGGCGTGAAAACCCTCAAGGCCTGATGCCTTAGCCATCTGTAGGAGCGAAGCTTGCTCGCGAAGAGGCCATAGCATTCAACATCTCAGTTGACTGATATGGCCTCTTCGCGAGCAAGCTGCGCTCCTACAATTGGTTTTGTGGTGTTGGTCAGGGCTGTGCCGGTTTTTTGAAGACGTAGAACAGGTTCGGCTCGCTGACGAGGTACAGGGTGCCGTCGTCATCCATGGCAATGCCTTCTGGCTTGTGCAATCCCTGAAGATCCTTGCTCAGTGACAGGGTGCTCAGCGGTCGCCCGTCCACATCCAGTTCAAGAATCAACCGCGACTCATCAGACAGTGCCAGCAAATGGCCGCTGCGCTCGTCATATTGCAGGCTCGACAGGTCTCGCACGAACATTCCGGCATCGCGCTTGGGATTGTTCACCACGTGCACCGCGTAGGACTTCTCCGGGTTGTAATGGGGAAAGCCCTGCACTTCGTAGACCAGCATCGGGTCGCGCTCCTTGGCGACGAACAAGCGCTTGCCCACCGAGTCATAGGCCAACCCCTCGAAACCCTTGTTGCCGCTCATGTGCACGCCGAGGGTCATCTGCTCGGCGTCCGCGACATCGAGGAACGTCGTGCCCTTGCGCAGATGAATCTTGATCAGCCGTTGCTCACGCTCATCGGTGATCACGTAAGTGTCAGCGCTAATGAACTCGACTGCTTCCGGGTCGCCGAACCCGACCAGCGCCACACGCCGCAGGATTTTGCCTTCCAGGGACAACTCGATCAGCTCGGCGTTTTTGTGGGTGACCGTGAACAGGCTTTTGCGCACGGGATCGAAGGTCAGCGCTGAAACATCGTCGTCCAGACCGTCAATGACTCGCGCCTCGATCGCCACCTGATACTGGTCCAGGCCAATGGGCTGGGCATTCATCGGCTGCCATAGCGCCTGCACATTGAACCCACTGCGCTCGAACAGGCGCTGGTACTGGCCGACGGCAACCAACACGATCAGGGCAATGACCGACAGGATCAGCATCAGGGGTTTGGGGCGGACAAGTCGACGCATTCAGGCAAACTCGGAAACAGGACGGGCGGATGAAACACCACGGCTGCCTGAATTAAAACCCTAATGGCCCGCGACCTTCTACCGCAACTACCGAACCTGTTGCTTTTCGAAGCGGTAGAACAGGTTCGGCTCGCTCACCATGTATAGCGTGCCTGCTTCGTCCATGGTGACGCCTTCGGCACGGGGAATGGTTTTCTTCAGACCATTGAACCCTCCGAGCAAGGTCATGAAACTGACCTGCTCGCCCTTCTCGTCCAGTTCCAGCAATAAGTGAGAGTCGGCGGACAGCACCAGAGTGTGGCCGGTGCGCGGATCGATGGCCAGGGCCGACAGGTTACGAACATCCAGTGCGGCGCTGGAGAGTTTTTGCTTGTCACCCTTCAGGATCTGGCTGCCATCGCTTTTCCAGCTGAACAGCGCAGGTGGACGCTCTTCACCCAGCAGCAGTTGCTGGCGACGGGCATCCCAGACGACGGCTTCGAAGCCTTTATTCTGGTTTTTCGAGGGACCAAGATCGTATTTCGGGAAATTGGCGATGTTCAGCTCGCGCGTATCGGCATCGACCTTGACGATCGAGAGCAGGTGTTCGCGCTCATCGGTAATCGCCAGCAAACCATTGCCCATCACCGTCACCCCTTCCGGGTTGCTCCAACCCACCAGCGGCATTTTGCGCAACACGTCGCCTTGCAACGTCAGCTCGACCAGGAACGGGTTCTTGCCCATCACGGAGAACAGGGTTTTGGTCTGCGGGTCGTAAGACACGTCGGACGCTTCGTCCTTCTCCATGCCCGGCAGCAGTTTGGCGTCGATCACCGCCCGATAGTCCGGCAGCCAGACACTCTCTTTTCGTTCGGCAGGGCTTTCGAAGCGCTCCTTCACCCAGAGCACACCGCGGTCATCCCAATGCATCGCGAACGCAAGGCCATAAGCAGCGACCGCCACCAGTGAAAGCCAGGAATACCAACGCATGACAAAACGCGAGCGGCGGGCAGTTTTCAGCTTGGGCAGCGATTCGATGGCCATTCAGGGATGCGTTCCAGAAATTCAGGCTATGGGTAATAGCACATAGGGACAGGCTCAGATGCCATAAGCCCCGGAATTATCCAGACAAAATGTGAAAAAAACGGGAAATGGCCGGATTGCCCTGCGTGGGCAGCCAAGATCAAAAGATCGCAGCCTGCGGCAGGCTGCGATCTTTTGCTTTTTAGAGAACGCTACTGGTAAAGCGGCTGACACCTGGCAATTCGAGCACCAGTTCGTCACCGACATTCAGCGGGCCAACGCCCACCGGCGTGCCAGTGAGGATCACGTCCCCGGCCTGCAGCGAGAAGCAGCCGGCCATGTACTGGATCATCGGCACGATCGGATTGAGCATGTCCTTGCTGTTGCCATCCTGGCGGACTTCGCCATTGATGGTCAGGCGGATGCCGATGTCGGTCAGGTCGGCAAACGTGCTGCCGGCCACGAATGGTGCAATCACCGCCGCACCGTCGAAGCACTTGGCAATTTCCCACGGCAGGCCCTTGGCTTTAAGCTCGGCCTGCTTGTCGCGCAGGGTCAGGTCCAGGGCCGGGGCGAAGCCGGAGATGGCATCCAGCACTTCTTCGCGGCTCGGCTTGGTCGACAATGGCTTGCCGATCAGCACCGCTATTTCTGCTTCGTAATGCACCGAACCGCGCTCGGTCGGAATGCTGAAGCTGCCTTCCAGTGGCACCACGCAGCTGCCGGGCTTGATGAACAGCAGTGGTTCGGTGGGCACCGGGTTGTCCAGTTCCTTGGCGTGTTCGGCGTAGTTGCGGCCGATGCACACCACTTTCCCCAACGGGAAATGAATACGCGTTCCGTCGACATACTGGTGCTGATAGCTCATTGACCGACTCCTGCCTTGTTGATTCAAACAGCGAAAATCTTGCCCGGGTTCATGATGCCATTCGGGTCGAACACCGCTTTGACGGCTTTCATGTACTCGATCTCAACCGGTGAGCGGCTATAGGTCAAGTAATCACGCTTGGTCATGCCCACGCCGTGTTCGGCGGAAATCGAACCGTTGTACTTCTCGACGGTTTCGAACACCCACTTGTTGACGGTGGCGCACTTGGCGAAGAACTCATCCTTGCTCAGATTGTCCGGCTTGAGGATGTTCAAGTGCAGGTTGCCGTCGCCAATGTGGCCGAACCAGACGATTTCGAAATCCGGGTAATGTTCGCCGACGATCGCGTCGATTTCCTTCAGGAACCCCGGGACTTTCGACACAGTGACCGAAATGTCGTTTTTGTACGGCGTCCAGTGGGAAATGGTTTCGGAGATGTACTCGCGCAGCTTCCAGAGGTTCTGCAACTGGGTTTCGCTCTGGCTCATCACGCCGTCCAGCACCCAGCCCTGTTCTACGCAGTGCTCGAAGGTTTCCAGGGCGTGATTGGCCACTTCATCGGTGGTCGCTTCGAATTCCAGCAATGCATAGAACGGGCAGTCGGATTCGAACGGCGCCGGCACATCGCCGCGTGCCATGACCTTGGCCAGGGCTTTGTCGGAGAAGAATTCAAAGGCAGTCAGGTCAAGTTTGCTCTGGAACGCATGCAATACCGGCATGATCGAATCGAAATCGGCGGTACCGAGCACCATCGCGGTGAGGTTTTTCGGCGCACGGTCCAGACGCATGGTGGCTTCGACGACAAAACCCAGGGTGCCTTCAGCGCCGATGAACAGCTGACGCAGGTCGTAGCCGGTGGCGTTCTTGATCAGGTCTTTGTTCAGTTCCAGCAGATCGCCCTTGCCGGTGACGACTTTCATGCCGGCGACCCAGTTACGGGTCATGCCATAGCGAATTACCTTGATCCCGCCGGCATTGGTGCCGATATTGCCGCCAATCTGGCTGGAACCTGCCGAAGCGAAGTCCACCGGATAGTACAAACCGTGCTCTTCAGCCTTGTTCTGTAATTGTTCGGTAACCACGCCCGGCTGACAAACAACGGTGCGATCGGTGAGGTTCACGTCGAGAATCTGGTTCATGTAGTCGAAGGACACGACCACTTCGCCATTGGCCGCCACTGCTGCGGCAGAAAGCCCGGTACGACCGCCGGACGGCACCAGCGCAACCTTGTGTTCATTGGCCCAACGGACAATGGCCTGGACCTGCTCAATGGTCTTGGGAAACACAATGGCCGTCGGGGCCGGGGCGAAATGTTTGGTCCAATCCTTGCCGTAAGCGTTCAGGGAGTCGGCGTCGGTCAGGACCTTGCCAGGCTCAACCAGGGTCTTCAGCTCATCAATCAGCGCAGGATTGGTCATCGACAGAACTCTCGAACAATTCATGGTCATCCTGAGTACGCTTCACGTCGCAGAATGAGTGTTAGCAGGTCGCATATGCTAGCATACCGACCCCGCAGGATAGTGCCCAAAGGCTGTTCTGCGGCGACGGCTTTCCTGCCGTCCGGGTCAGCTCTGGCTGCTCCCTTCCCTGCCATTTTTTCTCCGGGACACAGGTTTACGCAGATGAGCAAGACTTCTCTCGATAAGAGCAAGATCAAGTTCCTTCTTCTCGAAGGCGTCCACCAATCGGCTGTCGACGTCCTCAAGGCGGCGGGCTACACCAGCATCGAGTACCTCACAGGTTCTCTGCCAGACGCCCAACTGAAGGAAAAGATCGCTGATGCTCACTTCATCGGCATTCGCTCCCGCACTCAACTGACCGAAGAGATCTTCGATCACGCGAAGAAACTGGTGGCTGTCGGCTGTTTCTGCATCGGCACCAACCAGGTCGACCTCAACGCGGCTCGCGAACGCGGTATCGCGGTATTCAACGCGCCGTACTCCAACACTCGCTCCGTTGCCGAGCTGGTGCTGGCCGAGGCGATCCTGTTGCTGCGCGGCATCCCTGAGAAGAACGCTTCCTGCCACCGTGGCGGCTGGATCAAAAGCGCAGCCAACTCCTTCGAAATCCGTGGCAAAAAGCTGGGTATCGTCGGTTACGGCTCGATCGGTACTCAACTGTCGGTCCTGGCTGAAGGTCTGGGCATGCAGGTTTACTTCTACGACACCGTGACCAAGCTGCCACTGGGCAACGCCACCCAGGTCGGCAACCTGCACGAGCTGCTGGGTATGTCCGACATCGTCACCCTGCACGTTCCGGAAACCGCTGCCACCCAGTGGATGATCGGCGAGAAGGAAATCCGCGCCATCAAGAAGGGCGGCATCCTGATCAACGCCGCCCGCGGCACCGTGGTCGAACTGGACGCCCTGGCGGACGCGATCAAGGACAAGCACCTGATCGGCGCGGCCATCGACGTATTCCCGGTGGAGCCGCGCTCCAACGAAGAAGAGTTCGAAAGCCCGCTGCGTGGCCTGGACAACGTGATCCTGACCCCGCACATCGGTGGCTCTACCGCTGAAGCCCAGGCCAACATCGGTCTGGAAGTGGCGGAAAAACTGGTCAAGTACAGCGACAACGGTACGTCGGTATCGTCCGTGAACTTCCCGGAAGTGGCCCTGCCGGCTCACCCTGGCAAGCACCGCCTGCTGCACATCCACGAGAACATTCCGGGTGTGATGAGCGAGATCAACAAGGTCTTCGCCGAAAACGGCATCAACATTTCCGGTCAGTTCCTGCAGACCAACGAGAAAGTCGGCTACGTCGTGATCGACGTCGATGCCGATTACTCGGAAATGGCGCAAGAGAAGCTGCAGCACATCAACGGCACCATTCGTTGCCGCGTGTTGTTCTGATCGCGACTTGAGCGACAAAAAAGGGAGCTCCTCGGAGCTCCCTTTTTTACGGCTACTTTTTCATCGCTGTGGAAAAGTTACTTCACCGTCACGGTGATTTTCTTCGACACAATCGGCGGATCGAACGGCATGTGACCGCTGTCGCCCAGCTCGAGCTGCAAAGTGTGCTTACCCGGAGCCAGTTTGATTTCAGCGTGAGTCTGAGCTTTGCCGAAGTGCATATGATTGGCATCGTTTGGAATCGGAGCACCGGCGGCTGGTAGTTTGTCGACATCGATCAGCAAATGGTGATGGCCAGTATTTTTGGTGACATCGCCTGCTGGTGCCAGCGCGATTTCCTTGACGCCGAAATTCACGGTAAAGGTTTGCGCGACCGTGGCTCCGTCCGCAGGAGATACGATGAACACTTCAGCACCTTTCGGGGCCGGAGTTGCAGCACTGGCCAGCACCGAAACACCCATCAACAGGCCAGCCAATGCTGCTCGTGACATAAAGGTTTTCATTCTCTTCTCCAGTTTTTCCATAAAATTCGCTCGACTATGACAACTTAACGGTCATACGTTGTCGAAGGCTCTCGATAACCATAGCAAAGCGAGCCTGAACAGCGCGTCGCGATAAATGAATTCAAAGGAGTGACCATGCGCTTTTTGCCTGGCCTGATCTGCCTGCTACCCCTTTTGAGCCCTTTGGCTCATGCCGAACTGATGGACGATGTTAACGACCGCGGCGAATTGCGCATTGCTCTTGAGGCTAATACACCGCCCTTCAATTTCAAGGATGACGGCAAACTGACCGGGTTCGAGGTCGAGTTGGGTCAACTGCTGGCCAATGAGCTGGATGTACGGGCCGACTTCGTCGTCACCGATTCCGACGATCTGATGACCGGCGTCGAAAGCGGCAAATACGACGTTGCCATCAATCACATAGCACTGACCCCGGACCTGAAGGATCGTTTCGACTTCAGCGAACCTTACATTCACACCAACGCGCAATTGATCGCGCAGAAAGAAGAGCAACCGCGATCAATCCTGTTGGTGCAGTCGCTGACAGAGGAAAAGCCGAAAGCCGCCCCGGCTGCAAGCCTGGCCATTCCGTTTCAGAAGGGTAACCCGGCGTTCCATGCCAGCCTGGAAAACGCCCTGCAGCGGATCAAGGCTGATGGCCGGCTGGAGGCGCTGGAGCAGAAGTGGTTTGGAGCGGATGCGGGTGTGGCGCCGAAACCTTGATTCGGGTGAATGAGTAACCCTGTGGGCCGTTACTTCAGAATTGCCAGGGCCTGAGCCGCTTGCGGCAACTCCAGCTCGCTGAAGACTTGCACACCATGGCGCTTGAGCAGCGCGGCGGTCACGCCCTCACCGCTGACCTTCACGCCACTGAACGTCCCGTCATAGGTCAGCAGATTCCCGCAAGACGGGCTGTTGGCCTTGAGCACGGCAACCCGGATGCCGTGCTGTTGCACCAGCTCCAGCGCCTGAGAAGCCCCCGAAAGAAACTCGGCACTGACGTCCTCGCCCTCGGTGGTGATGACCGATGCAAGGCCATCAAGCACTTCACCACCCTGCCCGCCGGGAATTTCCGCCGCGGCCCTGGGTGTCGGCAACCCGCCGGCGACTTCCGGACACAACGGCACCACCCGGCCTTCGGCAATCCACTGTTCCAACAGATCGAACGGCCCGCTGGCCCCGCCGTCATAACGGACGCGGTGACCGAGCAAACAGCGGCTTACCAGAATCTTTTGCATGATCAGAACGGCTCGTTGCCACGACGGCGGAACCAGCCCGTCAACGACAGGCGTTCTCGGGTCGCGGGCAGGACTTCGTGAGGGACGTCGCCTGACAGGAACACCACCAGGCATCCACCGGTGGGCACTACATCGTGTTCGACGCCTTCGTCCAGGTACATGCGCAACTGACCGCCATGCTCGGGCAGCCAGGCGTCGTTGAGGTAGATCACCGCCGAGACCATGCGCCGGTCGTCGTCACGGAAACGGTCGACATGCTTGAGGTAGAAAGCGCCGGGCGGGTACAGGGCGAAATGGCTTTCGAAATCTTCCAGGCCCAGGAACAAACCACGATTCATCGCCTCACGCAGGCTGTCCATCAACCCCAGGTAGCTGTCGCAGGACTCGGCCTGGCCAGGTTCGAGCCACTGGATATGGTCGCCGCGAATGCCCTCGCGAATCTCCGAAAACGCCCCGCGCCCCACGGCGGCCGGGGCGAGTTCACCCTCGGCGGCACGTTTACGACACTCGGCCGCCAGCGCCCGGGTCAGGTCCAGGGGCAGGAAAATATTCTGCTGCGACCAGCCGTGTTCGGCCAGGTCGTCGACGATACGTAACAGCAGTGGATGATCAGAGGGTATGTGCATGGCGCGCATAGTATTCCTGTGCCCGCAAATCCGACAGAGCCACGCAGCGGAGGATTGGTCGGATAAGGTACTCAACCTGATACGAATTCTCGACAAGTACGAATGCCGCACGGAGAATAGTCGCCTGCTGACAGGAGTCCCTATGCGTCGCTTGCTTTTCTCACTGTTGATGTTCTGCGTTTTGCCCGCCTGGGCGGACGGCCACGACCAGTTGTACAAGGTCGCCGGTTGGCCAGAACAACGCGCGCATTTCAACGATGCTCTCTCGGCCGCTCAGCAGCGCTATCAGAACAGCTTGCCACCGGCAGTGTTCCAGGCCCTGGTCGACAACAGCAATCAGCGGTTCGCCCCCAAGGCCATGGACCAGCGCGCCGAAGCGCAACTGCGCAAGAAGCTCGCCGACCCGAAACCTGCGCTGACCTTCTTTCAATCGCCCCTGGGCAAGAAAATCGTCGCCGCCGAACTGCTGGCGACCCGTCGCGATCAATTGGCGAAAAACGCCAAGGGCTTGCCGAAGATGCAGGCCAGCGATACCCGTCAACTGATCATCGGCCACCTGGCCCAGGCCCTGCCCGCCCGCGAGGCCGGCGCTGAAGTCAGCCTGGCGATCGCAGGCGTCGCGGCCGATAGCCTGAGCTCGATGATCCCGGGCCTGCTCGGCAACGGTCAGGCTCAAGGCATGTTGAACGGTCAGCGCCAGCGCCTGATGGAACAGATCGGCGCCGACCTGAACAACACGCTGCTGTATGTCTATCGCGACCTGTCGGATGACGAACTGGAAGAGTTTTCGACCTTTGCCGAGTCCTCTGAAGGCAAGGCTTATTACCAAGCGGCATTGGCGGCGATTCGGGCGGGGTTGGCGGTGGGGCAAAGCACGTCCAGTCTGACCCAGTAATTTTTTGGCGTCTGTGAAATGGCCCGCGATGACTGTCGAAATGTCACCGCCGATCCCGACTCATGCGTTTGGTCAAAAACCCGAAATACTCCTGCCGCAACCCCGGCGACTCATTCGCCAGATGATGCCGCGCCTCAGGCAGCATCAACACCTGGGGCCGATCGAACTTGCCTCGTAACACTTCAAGGTTGTGCTCCCAATCCACGGTCATGTCCGCCTGCCCCTGCACGATCAGCGGCCGCCGCGGGCTGCTCGGTGCCGCTTCGATACGCTTGATCCACCGTCCCAGCGCACCGACCCAGGCCGTAGGCAGACGTAGCGGTTGCAGTGGATCGGCTTGCAGGAACGCGAGGAAGTCAGGGTCGTTGGAATTCTCGCTGAAGCGCCGGGCGATGCCTTTGACAAACGGCTTGAGCAGGTAATAACTGAGCCGCGACCAACCCCAGGCTCGCGGCCGCACCAAGGGCGACAGCAGAATCACTTGCCCCTGGGCCGGGCTGCTCGCACCTTGATTGAGTACATGGTCGATCACAATCGCCCCGCCGGTGCTTTGTCCGCACAAGTGCCAGGGCTGCGGAAGGCCCAACGACTGCGCCTCGGCCAGCAGGCCTTGCAGGGCGCTCTGGTACTCGGCGAAGTCCTTGATACTCGCCCGTTCGCCACTGGACAAGCCATGCCCCGGCAGGTCACAGGCGATTACCGCAAACCCCTGGTCCAGCGCCCACTCGATCACATGTCGGTAGAGGCCGGTGTGATCGTAGAAGCCGTGAAATAGAAACAGCGTCGCCTTCGCCCGCTCGGGCCACCAGAGCTGGCTGACCACTTCATAGCCATCGATCTCGAAACGCCCCAAGCCACGGCGCAGGGTCCGCGGTGGAAAATCCAGCCCGTAAAAACGCTGATAGGCCATGGCCTCCGTCGACAGCGGCTGCCACTCGGCCAATGGCCGCAGGCTGGCACGCAAATGATCGGGGTCGAAAGTGGCAGACATGGGCTATTCCAGAGCGCGAAACAGACTTTATGGGCCTGCGATATTCATCTGTCGCGGCAAGCATGGCAAGCTAGCCGACCTTCGAGGATTGAAACCCATGCGCCCGGCCTATCGCACCACACTGCTTGCCAGCCTGCTCGCCCTTGTGTGTGCCAGTGTAATGTGGGCCGCTTATGACTGGTTTCAGGGACGCTACCTGCGAGCCTTCAGTTCGCACACCGCCGTGTTCTCCGGCGACCCGTTGCGCCTGCCCGACGAACTCGCCGGCCCCGGCGCCATTCGCCTGGTGCACTTCTGGGACCCGGCCTGCCCGTGCAATGTCGGCAACCAACAACACCTGACAGAACTGGTTGAGCAATATGTACCGCAGGGTGTCGAGTTCTATACGGTACAAAAGCCCGGCAGTCACGGTCAGTTGCCCGGCACCTTGAGCCGCCTGAAAACCCTCGCGGCCCTGCCTGGCTCCGAACAGATCCCCGCCAGCCCGGCAGTGGCGATCTGGGACCGCGACGGCAAGCTGGCATATTTCGGCCCGTATAGCGAAGGCCTGACCTGCAATTCGAGCAACAGTTTTATCGAGCCCATCCTGCAAGCGCTGAACGCAGGCAGGGCGGTGAACGCCACCCACACGCTGGCGGTGGGTTGCTACTGCCCGTGGCCCGCGGAGGCGAAGTAAGGCATTCCTGACTTTTCCAGGACCGCGATGCCCGGCACAGGAGGTCTGTGCTACACGTTTGCAGCCCGCACGGGTGGCACCCCCCGAAAGAACAAGGAGTCACCATGAAACGCGTCCTGACCGTACTTGCCTTGCTGATCGTCGCGCTCGCCGCCGGGGGCGGCTGGTATGTGTACAGCAAACAACCGACGCGCCAGGGCCAGGTGGCGTTGCAGCATCTGCAAGGTTCAGTGACCGTGCACTACGACGAGCGCGGCGTGCCGCATATCCGCGCCGAAAACGAAACCGACCTCTACCGCACCCTCGGCTACGTGCAGGCCCAGGACCGACTATTCCAGATGGAAGCCGTGCGGCGTCTGGCCCGTGGAGAGCTGGCCGAAGTCCTCGGCCCGAAACTGCTCGACACCGACAAACTGTTTCGCAGCCTGCGCATCCGCGAACGTGCTGACAGTTACGTGGCCGCGCTGGATCGTCAGTCGCCGGCGTGGAAGGCCCTGCAAGCCTATCTGGACGGCATCAATCAATATCAGGACAGCCACGCAGCGCCAGTAGAGTTCGACGTGCTGGGAATCCCCAAGCGCCCTTTCACCGCCGAAGACAGCATCAGCATCGCCGGCTACATGGCCTACAGCTTTGCCGCGGCGTTTCGCACCGAGCCCCTGCTGACTTACGTGCGTGACCAACTGGGCGCCGAGTACCTGAACATCTTCGATCTCGACTGGCAACCCAACGGCGTACTGGCCAAAAGGCGCGCCAGCCCCGCGCCGGTCCTCGCCGCCAGTGACTGGAAAGACCTGAACGCCCTTGCCCGCCTGAGCGAACAGGCGCTGGCCGACCACGGCCTGCCGCAATTCGAAGGCAGCAACGCCTGGGTGATTTCCGGCAACCGCAGCAAAAGCGGCAAGCCGCTGCTTGCCGGTGACCCGCACATACGCTTCTCGGTGCCGTCAGTGTGGTACGAGGCGCACCTGTCGGCGCCAGGCTTCGAGCTTTATGGCTACCACCAGGCGCTGGTGCCGTTTGCATTTCTCGGCCACAACCTGGACTTCGGCTGGAGCCTGACGATGTTCCAGAACGACGATCTGGACCTGATCGCCGAGAAGGTCAACCCGGACAACCCGAACCAGGTCTGGTATCGCGGCAAGTGGGTGGACATGGTCACTACCGAACAACAGATCGCAGTGAAAGGCCAGTCACCGGTCACATTGACGCTGCGCCAGTCGCCCCACGGCCCGATCGTCAACGATGCGCTCGGCACTGCCGCCGGCAAGACGCCGGTTGCCATGTGGTGGGCGTTCCTCGAAACCCCGAATCCGATCCTTGACGGCTTCTACCAGCTCAATCGCGCCGACACCCTGGCCAAGGCCCGCGCCGCGGCCGCCAAGGTTCAGGCTCCAGGATTGAACATCGTCTACGCCAACGCCAAGGGCGACATCGGCTGGTGGGCCTCGGCGTTGCTGCCCAAGCGTCCGGCCGGGGTGAAGCCCGGTTTCATCCTCGATGGCAGCACTCCTCAGGCAGACAAGGAAGGTTTTTACCCGTTCAGTGCCAACCCGCAGGAAGAAAACCCGGCGCGGGGCTACATCGTCTCGGCCAACTTCCAACCGGTGTCGCCGACCGGCATGGAAATTCCCGGCTACTACAACCTCGCCGATCGCGGGCAGCAGCTCAATCGCCAGCTCAGCGACAAGAATGTGAAGTGGGACAACGTGGCCAACCAGAAGCTGCAACTGGGTACCACCACCGCCTACGGGCCGCGCTTGCTGGCACCTTTGCTGCCGGTACTGCGTGAGGTGGTGAGCGATCCGGCCGAACTCAAACTGGTGGAGCAACTGGCGCAGTGGAGCGGCGATTACCCGCTGGACTCCATCAGCGCCACCCTGTTCAACCAGTTCCTGTTCAACCTCGCCGACGCGGCGCTGCGCGATGAGCTGGGCAATGACTTCTTCGAAACGCTGCTCCCGACCCGGGTGATCGATGCCGCGCTGCCGCGTCTGGCGGCCTCCGCCGATTCACCGTGGTGGGACAATCGCAACACCCCCGGCAAGGAAACCCGTGCCGATACGGTCAAGGTGGCCTGGCAAGCGAGCATGGCTCATCTCAAAGCCACCCTTGGCGCCGATTCCGCGCAATGGCAGTGGGGCAAGGCGCACACCCTGACCCACGGCCATCCGCTGGGGATGCAAAAGCCCCTGGACCAGATTTTCAACGTTGGCCCATTCGCGGCACCCGGCACCCACGAAGTACCGAACAACCTCTCGGCCAAGATCGGCCCGGCGCCGTGGCCCGTGACCTACGGCCCGTCGACCCGGCGCCTGATTGACTTCGCCGACCCGGCCCACAGCCTGACCATCAACCCGGTGGGCCAGAGCGGCGTGCCGTTCGACAGCCACTATGCCGACCAGGCCGAGGCGTATATCGAAGGGGTTTATTACCAGGCGAATTTCAATGAGGAAGAAGTGATGGCCAATACCCGCAGCACCTTGAAGCTGTTGCCGGCGCGGTAGATTTTTTCTGGCCGGGCTGACGCCTTCGCCGCAAAATTCTGGGCCATAAAGTCAAAAGATCGCAGCCTGCGACAGCTCCTACGGAATTCACATTCCACTGTAGGAGCTGCCGCAGGCTGCGATCTTTTGATCTGCAGCAGTTTTAAGCCGCTTCCGGTGCCTGCGCCCGACGTACGTCCGGTTGTTTCCAGGAATCGGCAGCGGCTTCCTCGATGGCTTGCTGGATCGCACGCTTGCGGCTTTCTTCGGCGCGACGGCTGAAGAACCAGACCAGGAAGGTCACCAGCGACACCGCCAGCAGAATCAGGCTGGCCACGGCGTTGATCTCAGGCTTCACGCCCAGGCGCACCGCCGAGAACACTTCCATCGGCAGGGTCGTCGACCCTGGCCCCGACACAAAGCTCGCCAGCACCAGATCATCCAGCGACAAGGCGAACGACATCATGCCGCCGGCCGCCAGTGACGGCGCGATCATCGGAATGGTGATCAGGAAGAACACTTTCCATGGCCGCGCACCGAGGTCCATGGCGGCTTCTTCGATCGACAAATCCAATTCACGCAAGCGCGCCGACACCACCACCGCCACATACGCTGCACAGAATGTGGTGTGAGCGATCCAGATGGTGACGATGCCGCGCTCCTGCGGCCAGCCGATCATCTGCGCCATGGCCACGAACAGCAGCAACAGCGACAGACCGGTGATCACTTCCGGCATCACCAGCGGCGCCGTCACCAGGCCACCGAACAGCGTGCGGCCCTTGAAGCGGGTGATGCGGGTCAGCACGAACGCCGCCAGCGTCCCCAATGCCACCGCCGCTATCGCCGTGTAGCAAGCGATTTCCAGCGAGCGCACCACTGAGCCCATCAGTTGCGTGTTGTCGAGCAGGCCGACGTACCACTTGACCGACCAGCCGCCCCACACCGTCACCAGTTTCGAGGCGTTGAACGAGTAGATCACCAGGATCAGCATCGGCGCGTAGATGAACAGCAGACCCAGCACCAGCATCAGGTTCGAGAAACGGAAGCGCTTCATTCTTTACCCTCCATTTCCTTGGCCTGACTACGGTTGAACAGGATGATCGGCACAATCAGGATTGCCAGCATCACCACCGCCAGGGCAGACGCCACCGGCCAGTCGCGGTTGTTGAAGAACTCTTGCCAGAGCACTTTACCGATCATCAGGGTTTCCGGACCGCCGAGCAGTTCCGGGATCACGAACTCCCCCACCACCGGGATGAACACCAGCATGCAGCCTGCGATAATGCCGTTTTTCGACAGCGGCACGGTGATCTTCCAGAAGCTGTTGAAGTTGCTCGAACCGAGGTCCGATGCGGCTTCCAGCAGGCTGTGATCGTGTTTAACCAGGTTGGCGTAGAGCGGCAGGATCATGAACGGCAGGTAGGAGTAAACCACCCCGATATAAACCGCCAGGTTGGTATTGAGGATCTGCAACGGCTCGTCGATCCAGCCCATGCTCATCAGAAAACCATTGAGCAGTCCGTTGTTGCTGAGGATGCCCATCCACGCGTACACGCGGATCAGGATCGCGGTCCAGGTCGGCATCATGATCAGCAGCACCAGCACCGTTTGCAGCTCTTTGCGGGCGGTGGCAATGCCATAGGCCATCGGGTAGCCGATCAGCAGGCAGAGGATGGTGCTGAACAGCGCCATCTTCAGCGAGCCTAGGTAAGCGGCGATGTACAACTCGTCATCGCCCAGCATCGCGTAGTTGGCCAGGTTGAGCAGCACCTGCAGTTTCTGGTCAACGAAGGTGTAGATCTCGGTGTACGGCGGAATGGCCACGTCGGCTTCAGCGAAGCTGATCTTCAGGACGATGAAGAACGGCAGCATGAAGAACATGAACAGCCAGATGAACGGAACCCCGATGACCAGCTGACGGCCACCGGGAATTATTCGATTGAGCCGGCGTTTGAGTTTGCGCATGTTCATGAGCGAAGTACCACGCCGCTGTCGTCTTCCCACCACACGTAAACCTGGTCACCCCAGGTCGGGCGCTGGCCACGGCGCTCGGCGTTGGCGACGAAGGACTGCACCAGCTTGCCGCTCGGCAGTTCAACGTAGAACACCGAATGGCCGCCGAGGTAGGCGATGTCGTGCACCTTGCCGCTGGACCAGTTGTGTTCGCAGGTCGGCATTTCGGCCGTCACCAGCAGTTTTTCCGGACGGATCGCATAGGTAACGGACTTGTCCTGCACCGAGGTGCTGATGCCGTGACCCACGTAAATGTTGCGGTCCAGATCCTTGCAGGTGATCAGTGCATGGCCCTCGGCGTCGTCCACCACTTCACCTTCGAAGATGTTGACGTTGCCGATGAATTCGCAGACCAGGCGGCTGGTCGGGGTTTCGTAGATGTCGATCGGGCTGCCGATCTGGGCGATCCAGCCCAGGTGCATGATCGCGATGCGCTCGGCCATGGTCATGGCCTCTTCCTGATCGTGGGTCACCATGACGCAGGTTACGCCGACGCGTTCGATGATCTCGACCAGTTCCAGCTGCATTTGCGAACGCAGCTTCTTGTCCAGCGCGCCCATCGGTTCGTCGAGCAACAACAGCTTCGGCCGCTTGGCCAACGAACGCGCCAGGGCCACGCGCTGACGCTGACCACCGGACAACTGATGCGGTTTGCGCTTGGCGTACTCGCTCATCTGCACCAGCTTGAGCATCTCGGCCACGCGGGCATCGACCTCGGCCGTCGGGATCTTGTCCTGCTTGAGGCCGAAAGCGATGTTCTGCGCCACGGTCATGTGCGGGAACAATGCGTAGGACTGGAACATCATGTTGATCGGCCGCTCGTACGGCGGCATGTCAGTGATGTCTACGCCATCGAGGAAAATGCGCCCCTCCGTGGGCCGTTCGAAACCTGCCAGCATCCGCAGCAAGGTGGATTTGCCCGAACCCGAGCCGCCGAGCAAGGCGAAGATTTCGCCTTTCTTGATTTCCAGGGACACGTCGTCCACGGCAATCGTCTCGTCGAACTTTTTGGTGACCCGGTCGATTTTGACCAACACCTGTTTAGGTGATTGGTCGCCCTCGAGGGCTTTCTTATAGGCGCCGGAGGCAACTGCCATTTACGAAACTCCCAACAGAATTTGCAGTTCGCTCAACGTGGCGAACCTGGATAGTTTGACGCTATTTGCCCGACTTGACCTTGGTCCAGCTGCGCGTCATCAAACGTTGTATGTTCGGTGGCAACTCGATGGACACATACGTCTTGTCGAGGACCGCCTGTGGTGGATAAACCGATGCGTCGGTACGTATGGACTGCTCCATCAATTTGTCCGACCCGGGGTTTGGGTTGGCATAGCCGACGGTATCGCTGACCTTGGCAATCACTTCAGGCTTGAGCAAATAGTTGATGAAGGCGTGGGCTTCCTTGACGTTGGCCGCATCCTTGGGGATCGCCAGCATGTCGAACCAGAGTGCGCCACCCTCTTTTGGAATCGAGTAGGCGATGTTTATGCCTTTACCGGCTTCAGCCGCGCGTGCCTTGGCCTGGAAAATGTCGCCGGAAAAACCGATCGCAACGCAGATATCGCCGTTGGCCAGGTCCGCGATGTATTTGGATGAGTGGAAGTACGTCACATAAGGTCGCACCGCCAGCAATTTAGCCTCGGCCTTTTTGTAGTCTTCGGGGTTGGTGCTATTGGCGTTCAGGCCCATGTAATTGAGGACCGTGGGCATCATTTCATCGGCGGAGTCGAGGAACGCGACGCCGCAGCTGTGCAGCTTCTTGATGTTTTGCGGCTCGAACACCACATCCCAGGAATCGATCTTGTCGAGGCCCAGCACAGCCTTGATCTTGTCGACGTTGTAACCGATGCCATTGGTGCCCCACAGATACGGCACGGCATATTGGTTACCCGGATCGTTCTGCTCCAGGCGCTTGAGCAACACCGGGTCGAGGTTGGAATAGTTGCCTAGCTTAGACTTGTCGAGCTTCTGGAAAGCGCCAGCCTTGATCTGCTTGCCAAGGAAATGGTTGGACGGCACGACCACGTCGTAACCGGTACGCCCGGCCAGCAATTTGCCTTCCAGGGTTTCGTTGGAATCGAATACGTCGTAAATCGGCTTGATACCGGCGTCTTTCTGAAAGTCGGCCAGGGTGGTCTCACCGATGTAGTCCGACCAGTTATAAATATGCACCGTGCCGGTGGCCTGGGCACTGACGGCAAGCGTCAGCCCGGCGCCGACCAGCAGGGCATTGCGCAACAAAGAAAAAACAGGCAAGTGGAGGTCCTCTAAAATTAGTTGGGCCCAAGTTGCCCCGCGCTACATGACAGCCATGGCTGCCTGACAACAAAACCGGCGCGCAACTTACCCTCGAAAAACCGTTCCAGCAAACTTTATGAAGATCCTGTAGCAGCTGCCGCAAGCTGCATTCAACTGCGAAGCAGTTGTGCTGTCGAAAAGCGGAGGTCCTTCGGACCTCAACGCAGCCTTCGGCAGCTGCTACAGGGTTTATTACTTATTTACCGGATTTGATCTTGGTCCAGCTGCGGGTCAGTTCGCGCTGGGTTGCGGCTGGCAAATCAGCGATCGCATACAGCTTGGCCTGTACTTCAGGAGTCGGATAGATGCCCGGATCCGAAGTGATGTCCTTGCTCACATACTGGGTGGCTTCAGCATTACCGTTAGGGAAACGCACAGCGTTGGTGATGTCAGCCATTACTTTCGGTTGCAGCAGGTAGTTCATGAACTTGTAGGCCCCCTCGACGTTTTCCGCATCCTTGGGGATTGCGACCATGTCGTAGAAGCTGCCAGCGCCTTCTTTTGGAATGGCGTAGCTGACTTTCACCTTGTCACCGGCTTCGGCAGCACGGGACTTGGCTTGCTGGACGTCACCCGAATAGCCGACGGCTACGCAGATGTTGCCGTTGGCCAGGTCCGAGATGTACTTGGACGAATGGAAGTAGGTGATCGAAGGACGAATCTTGAGGAACAGTTCCTCGGCTTTCTTGATGTCTTCTTTCTTCTGGCTGTCGGTTGGCAGACCCAGGTAATGCAGGGCGACCGGCAGCATTTCGGTAGGCGAATCCAGGAAGCTCACACCGCAGCCCTTGAGCTTGGCAATGTTTTCAGGCTTGAGCAGGGTGTCCCAGGAATCGATCGTATCGACGCCCAGCGCAGCCTTGACCTTCGCCGGGTTGTAACCGATACCGATCGAGCCCCACATGTAAGGGAAGGCGTGTTTGTTGTCCGGGTCGCTGACAGAAACCGCTTTAAGCAGCGATTTGTTCAGGTTGCCGTAGTTGGACAGTTTGGACTTGTCCAGCTCCCGGTAGACCCCGGCCTTGATTTGCTTGGCGAGGAAGTTGTTCGACGGTACGACAACGTCGTAACCGGACTTGCCTGCCAGCAACTTGGCTTCCAGGGTTTCGTTACTGTCGAATACGTCGTACACCACCTTGATCCCGGACTCTTTTTCGAAGTTCGCGATGGTGTCCGGTGCGATGTAATCGGACCAGTTGTACACGTGCAGCACTTTATCGTCGGCCTGAACGGCGCCCGCCATCACGCCCATCAGGGACATGGCGAGGAGGGTCTTGCCAGTTATCTTCATACCTAATGCCTTCATGGGTAATGCTCCAGTTTTTCTTTTTAACCACGTGCTCAGCAGCCTGTTACAGGGCATCCGAACAACCGTTAGTCTGGCAAGATCCAAGGCAGGCTTTCAAGGAAAGCCCCATCCTTTGTTTGCACTGAGCGAAGTGCAGACATTGCACCTCGCTCAGAGCCTAGCACTTAGCCCTGCAACGCACTCAGGGTCAGGTCCAGGCACTTGCGCGCCTTGGTCACCAACTCGTCGATTTCAGCCGGTGTAATCACCAGTGGCGGAGCAATGATCATGGTGTCGCCGACCGCGCGCATGATCAGGCCGTTGTCGAAGCAGAACTGCCGGCAGATCATGCCGACGCCCTTGCCTTCGTAACGCTTGCGAGTGGCCTTGTCCTGAACCAGCTCGATAGCCCCCAACAGACCGACCCCACGCACTTCCCCCACCAACGGGTGATCGTTCAGTTCCCGTAGACGCTTCTGCAAATAAGGTGCCGTCTCTGCTCGCACATGCTCGACAATTTTCTCATCGCGCAGGATGCGGATGTTTTCCAGCGCCACCGCCGCGGCCACCGGGTGCCCGGAATAGGTGAAACCGTGGTTGAAATCACCACCTTCGTTGAGCACCTCGACCACATCGTCATGCACGATCAGGCCACCCATCGGGATGTAGCCGGACGTCAGGCCTTTGGCGATGGTCATCATGTGGGGCTTGAGGTCGTAGAAATCGGTACCGAACCACTCACCGGTACGACCGAAACCGCAGATCACCTCGTCGGCCACGAACAGGATGTCGTACTTGGCGAGGATTTCCTTGATGCGCGGCCAGTAGCTGTCTGGCGGAATGATCACGCCGCCGGCGCCCTGGATCGGCTCG
The DNA here is from genome assembly GCF_058798795.1 of Pseudomonas sp. GW822-FHT07A10. NCBI lineage: Bacteria > Pseudomonadati > Pseudomonadota > Gammaproteobacteria > Pseudomonadales > Pseudomonadaceae > Pseudomonas > Pseudomonas sp. GW822-FHT07A10. The sequence goes on along the minus strand of NZ_JBXAKV010000002.1, from coordinate 388,798 downwards.
GCAATAAAGGCACCGACGTTGTCGACGCCGATTTCCAGAATCTTCTCTTCCAGCTGATTTGCCGCCCAGATACCGAACTCTTGTGGCGTCATGTCACCGCCTTCACCGAACCAGTACGGTTGGGCGATGTGGACGATGCCCGGGATCGGCAAGTCGCCTTGCTCGTGCATATAGGTCATGCCACCCAGGCTCGCACCGGCCACGGTAGAGCCGTGATAGCCGTTCTTGCGACTGATGATGACTTTCTTCTTCGGCTGGCCCTTGATCGCCCAGTAGTGGCGAACCATCCGCAGCATGGTGTCGTTGCCTTCGGAACCGGAACCGGTGAAGAACACATGATTCATGCCTTCAGGCGCGATTTCAGCGATGACCTTGGCCAGCTCCAGCACCGGCGGGTGAGCGGTCTGGAAGAACAGGTTGTAATAAGGCAGTTCGCGCATTTGCTTGGCGGCGGCATCGGCCAGTTCATCGCGACCATAGCCGATCGCGACGCACCACAGACCGGCCATGCCGTCGAGGATCTTGTTGCCTTCGCTGTCCCAGAGGTAAACACCCTTGGCATTGGTGATGATCCGCGGGCCTTTCTCTTTCAGCTGCTTGAAGTCGCTGAACGGGGCCAGGTGGTGATCATTGCTCAGGGTTTGCCATGCACGGGTTTGCGGGTTGTTGCTGGTCATGCGAATTCTCCTTGGATTGCAGTGACGGCGCGACGTCAGAGGGCAATCACGCCCCTTGTCGCGCCCGGCGCATCAGACGGCGAAGAGCAGGAACTCCCGCTCCCACGAACTGATCACGCGCTTGAAGTTTTCATGCTCGGCCCGCTTGACCGCGACGTAGCCTGTGATGAATTTCTTGCCCAGATACTTTTCGATGGTCTTGCTGTTTTCCATGCGATCCAGCGCGTCTTCGATGGTTAATGGCAGGCGCAGATTGCGCCGCTCGTAACCACGCCCTACCACCGGGGCACTCGGGTTATGCCCTTCGAGCATGCCGATCAGGCCGCACAACAGGCTGGCGGCGATGGCCAGGTAAGGGTTGGCGTCGGCACCCGGCAGACGGTTTTCCACCCGACGGTTCTGCGGCCCGGCATCCGGCACCCGCAGGCCCACGGTGCGGTTCTCTTCGCCCCACTCCACGTTCACCGGTGCCGAGGTATCCGGCAGGAAGCGGCGGAACGAATTGACGTTGGGCGCGAACAGCGGCAGCAACTCAGGGATGAATTTCTGCAAACCGCCGATGTGATGGAGGAACAGCTGGCTCATGGTCCCGTCTTCATTGGAGAAGACGTTTTTGCCGGTCTCGATGTCGATGATGCTCTGGTGCAAATGCATGGCACTGCCCGGCTCGCCGGTCATGGGCTTGGCCATGAAGGTCGCCGCCACGTTGTGCTTGAGTGCGGCTTCTCGCATGGTGCGTTTGAACACCAGAATCTGGTCGGCCAGGGACAGGGCATCGCCGTGACGGAAGTTGATTTCCATCTGCGCGGTGCCGTCCTCGTGGATCAACGTGTCGAGATCCAGCTCCTGCAATTCGCACCAGTCGTAGACGTCTTCGAACAATGGGTCGAATTCGTTCGCCGCTTCAATGGAGAACGACTGGCGACCGGTTTCCGGACGACCGGAACGGCCAATCGGCGGTTGCAACGGGTAGTCCGGGTCATCGCTGCGCTTGGTGAGGTAGAACTCCATTTCCGGCGCCACGATCGGCTGCCAGCCGTGGTCGGCGTAGAGTTTCAGTACCTTCTTGAGCACGTTGCGCGGCGACAACTCGATCGGGTTGCCCTGCTTGTCGTAGGTGTCGTGGATCACGATGGCGGTGGGCTCGATGGCCCAGGGCACCAGGAACACGGCGTTCTGGTCGGGGCGGCAGACCATGTCGATGTCGGCCGGGTCGAGCAGTTCGTAATAGATGTCGTCTTCGACATAGTCGCCGGTCACGGTCTGTAACAGAACGCTTTCGGGCAGGCGCATGCCTTTTTCGGCGATGAACTTATTGGTCGGCGAGATCTTGCCCCGGGTGATGCCGGTCAGGTCGCCAATCATGCATTCGACTTCTGTGATCTTGTGGTCTTTCAACCAATCGGTGAGCTGGTCGAGGTTGTTACTCATAAATGCCTCTTAGGCTTGAGTTTCCTGACTTTTATAAGTCAGGCGTTGTTTGACGCATCGGCGTCGCGTTGTAGTGCGCGCTTGCGGCAGGCATCGCCAAATGCCTGGAAAATCGCAAGGTAGTCAGGATTCAAGCTTACCTGCCATTCGGGATGCCATTGCACGCCTAAAGCAAAAGCCTTGCCTTCGATCACAGAGACCGCTTCGATCAGCCCATCGGGCGCCACAGCTTCCACACGAAGGCCCGGCGCCAGCCGCTCGACGCCCTGACCATGAATCGAGTTGACTTGAATCTCGCTCGACAGACCCAGCCCCGCAAGTACACCACCCGGTTGGACGTGCACCGGGTGACTGGGGGCGTACTGCCCTTCGAGCGACAAGCTGTCGTCTTCACGGTGATCCATGAAGGGACCGGCCTCGTGGACCTTCTGATGCAGGCTGCCACCGAACGCCACATTCATTTCCTGGAAGCCGCGGCAGATACCGAGCACGGGAACGCCAGCCTCGACAGCGGCGCGGATCAGCGGGAGAGTGGTGGCATCGCGTGCAGAATCATGAGCAGTGCCTGGCGCGCTGGCCGGGCCGTTGTAGTGAAACGGTTCTATATTAGAAGGAGAGCCTGTAAAAAGAATGCCGTCCAGAGCGTCCAGAATATCGGACGGCGCCAGTTGATCTGCCAGGGATGGAAGAATCAACGGCAGGCCTTTGGCAGCTGAAGCCACGGCGCGTACGTATTTGTCGCCACTGATGTGATAAGCATGCAGACCGATCTGCTTTGAGCAGGCGGTGACGCCGATTAACGGCAGGCGAGACATGAAGCACCCCGGTATTATTGCTGTTATGGGTTTAAATCGAGCTTAGCCTTGTTCATTTTTTTACACAACACCCCCGTAAAAAATACAACACGGCCCGCTCAAGCCCGCGGGCGCCAAGACGTCAGAAGACAAAAATACGCCCCAAAGTGCCTCAAAAAAGCCTTGCGAGCGCTTTTTTAGGGCAAAAAAGGCCTCGCTTGACTTCGGCATGCCGTTCGGGTTGACTGGAATCTGAAAAGATCAATGATTGATATTTTTAACAACAAAGGTGTTGCATCATGTCGGTACCCCCGCGTGCCGTTCAGCTTAACGAAGCGAACGCGTTCCTTAAGGAACATCCTGAGGTTCTGTACGTTGACCTTCTGATTGCGGATATGAATGGTGTGGTGCGCGGCAAGCGCATCGAACGCACCAGCCTCCACAAGGTTTACGAGAAAGGCATCAACCTGCCGGCCTCTCTATTTGCTCTGGATATCAATGGCTCGACGGTGGAAAGCACCGGCCTGGGCCTGGACATCGGCGATGCTGACCGAATCTGCTATCCAATCCCCGACACCCTGTGCAATGAGCCCTGGCAGAAGCGCCCGACTGCGCAACTGCTGATGACCATGCACGAACTCGAAGGTGAACCTTTCTTCGCCGACCCGCGCGAAGTCCTGCGTCAAGTAGTGACCAAGTTCGATGAGATGGGCCTGACCATCTGCGCCGCGTTCGAACTGGAGTTCTACTTGATCGACCAGGAAAACGTGAACGGTCGCCCGCAACCGCCGCGCTCGCCGATCTCCGGCAAACGCCCGCATTCGACCCAGGTCTACCTGATCGACGACCTCGACGAATACGTCGACTGCCTCCAGGACATTCTGGAAGGTGCGAAAGAGCAAGGCATCCCTGCCGATGCGATCGTCAAGGAAAGTGCCCCGGCGCAGTTCGAAGTGAACCTGCACCACGTGGCCGACCCGATCAAGGCCTGCGACTACGCGGTCCTGCTCAAGCGTCTGATCAAAAACATCGCCTACGACCATGAGATGGACACCACCTTCATGGCCAAGCCTTATCCAGGCCAGGCGGGTAATGGTCTGCACGTCCACATCTCGATTCTTGATAAAGATGGCAAAAACATTTTTGCCAGCGAGGATCCCGAGCAGAACGCCGCACTGCGTCACGCGATCGGCGGTGTGCTCGAGACCCTGCCTGCGCAGATGGCTTTCCTCTGCCCGAACGTCAACTCCTACCGTCGTTTCGGCGCACAGTTCTATGTGCCGAACTCGCCGTGCTGGGGTCTGGACAACCGCACCGTGGCGATCCGCGTACCGACCGGTTCCTCCGATGCCGTGCGCATCGAACACCGTGTGGCGGGTGCCGATGCCAACCCGTACCTGCTGATGGCCTCGGTCCTGGCCGGCGTGCACCACGGTCTGGTCAACAAGATCGAGCCGGGCGCGCCCGTGGAAGGCAACAGCTACGAGCAGAACGAGCAAAGCCTGCCGAACAACCTGCGCGATGCACTGCGCGAGCTGGACGACAGCGAAGTCATGGCCAAGTACATCGATCCGAAATACATCGATATCTTCGTCGCCTGTAAAGAGAGCGAGCTGGAGGAGTTCGAACACTCCATCTCCGACCTCGAATACAACTGGTACCTGCATACCGTGTAAACGGTTACCGTAAAAACAACGCCGCCGGCCTTACCGCCTGCGGCGTTTTTTTATGGCCAACCACTAAACATTGTGGCGAGGGGGCTTGCCCCCGTTGGGCTGCGTAGCAGCCCCAGAACAGGCAATCTCGTTGTATCAGGGATACCGCGTTAGCTGGATTGGGGACTGCTGCGCACTCCAACGGGGGCAAGCCCCCTCACCACGGGGTATGGATCATCTCTGCGCTCTGCGTACAATGCCCGCTGCCCTGCAGGAGACTTCAATGACCCGACTCGCCACCCCACGCAAACCCCGCGCACGCAGCCAGGCCCGGATCGATTCGATACTCGATGCCGCCCGCACGCTGCTGGCCGCCGAGGGCGTGGCCAGTCTGTCGATCTACAGCGTCGCTGAACGCGCAGAGATCCCGCCCTCCTCCGTCTACCACTTTTTCGCCAGCGTCCCGGCCCTGCTCGAAGCCCTGACCGCCGACGTCCACGCCGCGTTCCGTGCTTGCCTGCAAGCGCCCATCGACCACCACGCCCTCAACGGCTGGCGCGATTTGTCGCGACTGGTGGAACAACGCATGCTCGACATCTACGGCGAAGACGCCGCCGCCCGCCAGTTGATCCTCGCCCAGCACGGCCTGACCGAAGTCACCCAGGCTGACCGCCAGCACGACATCGAGCTCGGCGACCTGATGCACAAACTGTTCGACCACCACTTCGAACTGCCGAAGCTGCCAACAGATGTCGATGTGTTTGCCCTGGCCATGGAGCTGGGGGATCGAGTGTATGCACGCTCGGTGCAGCAACATGGGCAGATCACGCCGCGCATGGCTGAAGAAGGGATGCGGGTGTTTGATGCGTACCTCGGGCTGTATTTGCCGCCGTATTTGCCCAAGCGTGCTGTTCCAGTCTGATTTTTTTGCTGTATTCACTGGCCCTTTCGCGAGCAAGCCCGCTCCCACATTTGATCTTCACCGAGCTCACTGATTCACGCGCATAAAAAACCCCGAAGGGCTCACACCCTCCGGGGTTGTTGTTGGCGCACGCACTTACAACTTGGCGATCGACACCTCGGTGGATTTCACAAACGCGATCACTTCGCTGCCGACCACCAATTCCAGCTCTTTCACCGAACGAGTGGTAATCACCGAAGTGACGATGCCGGAGGCAGTCTGCACGTCGATTTCCGAGAGGACGTCGCCGAGCACGATTTCCTTGATCGAGCCTTTGAACTGGTTACGAACGTTGATGGCTTTGATAGTCATGATGTTGATTCCTGTCGTTGGATGAGTTTTTACGTTATTGAGCCCAGCGCAATTGCGTGGGCAATGGTGAAACAGGTTCCGGTTCCGGCGGTTGGCCGGGTACCGACAGCACGCGGTTAAGCACTTCGGTTTCCAGCGCCGCCAGCCGATGGGAGCCGCGAACCCGGGGGCGCGGCAATTCCACTGCCAGGTCGAGACCGACTTCGCCCTCTTCAATCAGAATCACCCGATCGGCAATCGCCACCGCCTCACTGACGTCGTGGGTTACCAGCAACACGGTGAAACCGTGCTTCTGCCAGAGCCGTTCAATCAGTTGCTGCATTTCAATACGGGTCAGGGCATCCAGTGCGCCCAGCGGTTCGTCGAGCAACAGCAGGCGCGGTTGATGGATCAGCGCGCGGGCCAGGGCCACGCGTTGCTTCTGGCCACCGGACAGCGCCGCCGGCCATTCGTGGGCGCGGTCCGCCAGGCCGACCGACTCCAACGCGTCCAGCGCTTGCGGCCGCCAGTTGCCCTTGAGCCCGAGACCGACGTTGTCGATGACCTTCTTCCACGGCAGCAACCGCGCTTCCTGGAACATCAGCCGGGTGTCTTCCCGGGCGGCACTCAGCGGCGCGGAGCCAGCAAACAACTCGCCAGCCGTGGGCTTGTCGAGACCGGCGAGCAAGCGCAACAAGGTGCTTTTGCCACAACCGCTGCGCCCGACCACCGCCACAAACTGCCCGGCAGGAATATGCAGGTCGATTTCACGCAGCACTTGCCGCGAACCGAAGGTCTTTTGCAGCTTGCGCACTGCCAGCGGAATTCCGCGCAGCAGGCGTGGAGGTTGTTGAGCCGTCATGCGGCACCTCCCTTGGCAACCTGATAGGCCGGATGCCAGCGCAGCCACACGCGTTCAAGTCCACGGGCCGCGAGATCCGCGAGTTTGCCGAGCACGGCATACAAAAGAATCGCCAGCACCACCACGTCGGTCTGCAAGAACTCCCGGGCATTCATCGCCAAGTAACCGATGCCGGCGCTGGCAGAGATGGTTTCGGCGACGATCAAGGTCAGCCACATGAAGCCCAGGGCAAAACGCACACCGACCAGAATCGAAGGCAGCGCACCCGGCAGGATCACCTGACGGAACAGGCTGAAACCGGACAGGCCATAACTGCGGGACATTTCCACCAGCGCCGGATCGACGTTGCGGATGCCGTGATAAGTGTTGAGGTAGATCGGGAACAACGTGCCCAACGCCACCAGGAAAATCTTCGCCGACTCATCGATGCCGAACCACAGGATCACCAGCGGAATCAGCGCCAGGTGCGGAACGTTGCGGATCATCTGCACCGAACTGTCGAGCAGGCGCTCGCCCCACTTCGACAGGCCGGTGATAAAGCCCAGCGCCAGGCCAATGCCGCCACCAATGGCGAACCCGAGCGCCGCGCGCCAGCCGCTGATAGCCAGGTGAGTCCAGATTTCACCGCTGCGGAACAGGCTCACACCGGCTTCAATCACCGCGATGGGCGCCGGCAGAATCCGCGTCGACAACCAGCCCTCCGACACCGACAACTGCCATACCGCCAGCAACAGAATCGGCAACACCCAGGGTGCGAGGCTGTGGATAGTTTTCTTCATGGCCACGCCTCAGCTCTGGGACGCGGCTTTGGGAAGAATGTCGTTGGCCACCATCTCGCCGAACGGGCTGACGTAACCGGCGCTTTTCGGCAGTTCCGGGCGCTCGATGTCCAGGTGCGGGAACAGCAACTCGGCCACCCGATAGGATTCTTCCAGGTGTGGATAACCGGAGAAGATGAACGTATCGATGCCCAGATCGGCGTATTCCTTCACCCGAGCGGCCACGGTCGGACCATCGCCGACCAGCGCCGTACCGGCCCCGCCGCGCACCAGACCGACACCGGCCCAGAGGTTGGGACTGACTTCCAGGTTGTCGCGACTGCCGCCATGCAAAGCGGCCATGCGTTGCTGGCCGACCGAATCGAAACGCGCCAGAGAAGCCTGGGCGCGGGCAATGGTGTCATCGTCCAGATGAGAGATCAGTCGATCCGCCGCTTGCCACGCCTCGGCGTTGGTTTCGCGAACGATCACATGCAGGCGAATACCGAAACGCACGGTGCGCCCGAGCTTCGCGGCTTTGGCGCGAACCTGTGCGATTTTCTCGGCAACGGCGGCCGGTGGCTCACCCCAGGTCAGGACCATTTCGACCTGCTCCGCCGCCAGATCCTGCGCCGCTTCCGACGAGCCGCCGAAATACAGCGGCGGACGCGGTTGCTGGATCGGCGGATAGAGCAACTTGGCGCCCTTCACGCTGATGTGCTGACCGTCGTAATCGACGGTTTCGCCTTCCAGGACCCGGCGCCAGATGCGGGTGAATTCCACCGAGGCCTGATAGCGCTCTTCGTGACTGAGGAACAGACCGTCGCCGGCCAGTTCTTCCGGATCGCCACCGGTGACCAGGTTGAACAGCGCACGGCCGCCGGACAGACGATCCAGGGTCGCGGCCTGACGCGCCGCCACCGTCGGGGAAATGATCCCGGGGCGCAGGGCGACGAGGAATTTCAAACGCTGGGTCACCGGGATCAGCGAGGCAGCCACCAGCCACGAATCTTCGCAGGAGCGACCGGTGGGAATCAGCACCCCGCCGAAACCCAGACGATCCGCCGCTTGCGCGACTTGTTGCAAGTAACCGTGGTCGACGGCGCGAGCGCCTTCGGCGGTGCCAAGGTAATGGCCGTCGCCGTGGGTAGGCAGGAACCAGAAGATATTGAGGCTCATGGAGTAGTCTCCTTGGGGAATCGGATTACGGCGCTTTGGCGACGGCTGCCGGTGGCGTCCAGATCACGTCCTTGATACTCAAGGGCTTGGGAATCAGCTTGAGTTGGTAGAAGCTGTCGGCGATTTTCTGTTGGGCGGCGACCACCTCAGGGGTCAGGAACAGCGCGCCGTAGCCCTGGCGCTTCACCGAAGTCAGGGTGATGTCCGCCGGCAGGCCGAGCAGTGGCGAAACCTGTCTGGTTACGTCCTCGGGATTGGCCCGGGACCATTCACCGACCGCGCGCACTTCTTCCACCAGGGTTTTGATCACTTGAGGATTTTTCTGCGCATAAGGCTTGGTCGCCAGATAGAACTGATGGTTGTCGACGATGCCTTTGCCATCGCGCAAGGTGCGCGCTTGCAGTTGCTGTTCGGCGGCAGCCTGGTACGGGTCCCAGATCACCCAGGCATCGACACTGCCGCGCTCGAATGCGGCGCGGGCATCGGCGGGCGGCAGGAACACGGTCTGGATATCGGTGTATTTGAGGCCGGCGTCTTCCAGCGCACGCACCAGCAGGTAGTGCACGTTCGAGCCTTTGTTGAGCACGACTTTCTTGCCCTTGAGTTCCTGCACCGATTTGATCGGCGAGCCCTTCGGCACCAGGATCGCTTCGCTGTGGGGCGCTGGCGGTTCATAAGCGACGTAGAGCAGATCGGCGCCCGCGGCCTGAGCGAAAACCGGAGGCGTTTCGCCGGTGACGCCGAAGTCGATGGAGCCGACGTTCAGGCCTTCAAGCAGTTGCGGGCCGCCGGGGAATTCCGTCCATTGCACGTCCACGCCTTGGGCGGCGAGGCGTTTTTCCAGAGTGCCTTTGGCTTTGAGCAGCACCAGGGTGCCGTATTTCTGATAGCCGATTCGCAAAGTCTCGGCTTGGGCTTGAGTAATGACGCCGAAGGACACAGCCGCAGCAAACAGAGCGACCAGACCACGACGCAAAATGACAGGGCGCATGGCGCTCTCCTTTTTGCAGTTGGGTTTTGGCTGCACCTGCTTGCCCGTTAGCGGGCCAGTAAGGTGAGTACTTCAAATTCAGATGTTGCTTGAGGGCTGGCTTAAATGCTCCAGCGAGCACTCAACAAACGTTCGTTCAACAGGTTCGGATCGAGCGGCTTGGGCCGGCGAGCCATGGCGCTGTAGAACAGCTCCAGCGATTCATTCAGTCGTTGTGCAAGCTCGGGAGCCAACTGCGCCTGGGTGCTGCCTTCGCCGTAAGCGATCTGACTGTCTACGGCGAAAATCCCGTGGAGCATTTCCTGGGCCTTCAACGCCGACAGCACTGGCTTGAGCGCGTAATCCACCGCCAACATGTGGGCGATGCTGCCGCCGGTCGCCATTGGCAGAACCACTTTGTGGGCCAGAGCGCGCTCGGGCAGCAAATCCAGTACGGTTTTCAACGCGCCGGAGAACGAGGCTTTGTAAACCGGTGTGGCGATGAGCAGGCCGTCGGCGTTATCAATCTGTTGCAACAGATCGATCACCTTCGGGCTGTCGAAACGGGCATGCAGTAAATCTTCAGCCGGGAAGTCCCGTACCTGGTAACTCACCACTTCCACACCTTGCTCTTGCAACCAGCGTTTGGAGCGCTCCAGCAACACCCCGGAACGGGAGCGTAGGCTGGGGCTGCCACCGAGTGAGACGACCAGCATTCAGACAATTCCTTGAGCGGTGTTGGCGATTCGCAGCTTGCGATCTCGCATCGATGAAATGACCTTAACAGGTGATTTATATATCCATAAATCATATTTATTCATTTAGTTATAGCTTAAATGAATATACTGTTCGTCTTTTTCCAGACAAAAAAACAGGCCGTCGAAACGGCCTGAAAATCCCCTGCTTTGTAAATCTACACAGCCCTTGTAGGAGCGAGCGGTGCGGCGATCCGACTTGCCCGCGAAGGCGTCATCCCTGACGCTAGAAAGACCGAGGCGTTCGCTTCGCGGGCAAGCCTCGCTCCTACAAAGGTTCAGCGATTCGGCTGCGGCGTCAGCCGCAGGTACGGTTTCACCGCACGGTAACCCTTGGGAAAACGTCGCTGGATTTCATCTTCGTCCTTGAGCGACGGCACGATCACCACCTCATCACCGTCCTGCCAATTGGCCGGGGTGGCCACCTTGTAGTTGTCGGTGAGCTGCAGCGAATCGATTACCCGCAGAATCTCATTGAAGTTACGGCCGGTACTCGCCGGGTAAGTGATGGTCAGCCGAATCTTCTTGTTCGGATCGATCACGAACAATGAGCGCACGGTCAAGGTGTCGTTGGCATTCGGATGGATCAGGTCGTAAAGGTCGGACACTTTACGGTCCGCATCGGCGAGGATCGGGAAGTTGACGATGGCGCTCTGGGTTTCGTTGATGTCCTCGATCCACTTGTGATGCGAATCCACCGGGTCCACGGACAGAGCAATGGCTTTGACGCCGCGCTGGGCGAATTCATCCTTGAGCCTGGCGGTGAAGCCCAGCTCGGTGGTGCACACCGGCGTGAAGTCCGCCGGGTGGGAAAACAGCACGCCCCAGCTATCGCCCAGCCATTCATGGAAACGGACGGTGCCGGCGCTGGAATCCTGTTCGAAATCGGGGGCGATATCGCCAAGTCTGAGGCTCATGGTGCTGCTCCTGGTGAGTGCTTGTTGAGCTCAACTGTGCCTGCGTTCCTATTTAATTAAAAAGAATAAATATCAATTTATTTAGATCATAAAGAAATATTAAAGATCTGTTCACTGGACCTGATCCACCATCGGGACGAACATCGATCCCAAGGTTCGAGAAGGCCTTGAGTTGTTGCAAAAAGGGAACTTCAAGGAGGGTTTACGGGGGTGAGCCCGCCTTGAAAACGCAAAAGCCCCGCCCGGCGTAATGCCGGGCGGGGCTTTTTTTGTCGGTTACGCGAGCGCTATTACAACAGCGGGATCGAGTAACTGACGATCAGACGGTTTTCGTCCTGGTCGCGCTGACCCGGAACGTCGTTGCGCCACATGGCGTTTTTCCAGGTGAGGCCCAGGTTTTTCAACGGACCTTCTTGTACTACGTACGCCAGGGTCAGGTCGCGTTCCCACTCGGAACGGCCAGTTGCGTTGACGCTTTTCTGAGCAGCCCCCACTTTACCGGTAGTGTCGATGTCATCACCACGCAGATAAACCATGCCCGCAGTCAGACCTGGGACGCCGACTTTGGCAAAGTCGAACGCGTAGCGAGCTTGCCAGGTACGTTCGCCAGCACGGGCAAACTTGGCGATCTGGCTGTCGGTAGTCAGGTAAGCCGACGAGCCATCACCTTGGTTCAGCCAAGGGAAGTCGCTGTTACCGTTGCTCACCTGGTAACCACCACCGAAGGTGTGACCGGCAACCGAGTACAGGAAAAGACCGCTATACAGGTTGTTGTCGACTTTACCTTTGGTAATGCCGGTGCCGTAGTCGCCTGTTGTGAAATAGGCGGAGTCATGACCGTTGGCGCCATCGTCACGGCTGTTGAAGTAACGGAAGTCAGACTTCAGTACACCCGGACCAATCGACCAGTTGTGAACCAGACCCAGGAAGTGCTGCTTGTAGAAATCTTCCAGGTTGCCGTAGTAGTACTGGGCAGTCAGGTCTTTGGTGATTTTATAGTCGCCGCCGCCATAGATGAACTTGTTGCTGTCACGACCGGCAGCAGTGTGAGCGTTGGCGCCAGCGATCGACAGCTCTTCGTTATTGCTGGAGTTACGGCCCTTGGCGTGCTCGATCTGACCGCCGACCAGTGTCAGGTCTTTGATTTCGTTCGAGGTGATCTGACCGCCCTGGAAGGTTTGCGGCAGCAGACGACCGTCGTTGGTCACGATCACCGGCAGTTTTGGCTGCAGGGTACCCAACTTCAATTCGGTCTGGGAAATCTTGGCTTTGGCAGTCAGGCCCAGGCTGGAGAAGTTATCAACCGCTTTGCCGTTGGACTCACTTGGGAAAACAGTGCCGCCGTAAGAGGTAGGAGTTGCGCCGTTGGTGCCGCCACCCGAATCCAGACGGACGCCCAGCAGGCCGATGGCATCAATACCAAAACCAACGGTGCCTTGGGTGTAGCCCGAGGTGAAACGCAGATCGAAGCCTTGGCCCCACTCTTCGTTTTTGCTCTGAACATTGGAAGCAGTTCTAGCTGCCGAATCACGGTTATCAGTGTTGATGTAGAAGTTGCGCAGCCCCAATGTAGCCTTGCTGTCTTCGATGAAACCGGCGGCGCCTGCCTGCTGCGCCAAAACCCCTACGGCCACAGCCAGGGCCAAGGTGGACTTGTTCATTGTTTCGCTCCTCTCATTTCTAATTCTGGGTTCCTGGTCCTGGTCGAGTGCCCGGATCCAAAGATGCGCAATGAGCGCCGGGTGGTCAGCCCCCCTTGTTTTTGCCGACATGACAAACCAAAAGATTTACCGCGGTATTTTTTAATGCCATTTAGGCATATATATCCATGCCGGGACTCAAGGTATCGGCTCATGAACCAATTCCTTGATCTTCAAAGTCGGGGGGTGCTGAATCCGATACTCGCGTTGCTGCCAATGAGTACCTGATGGATTCATTTTATAGACTTGGGCAAAAAACAAAAAAGAATAAATAATCAATTGAAGCTATTTTTTTGGAATATCAAAAAATACGCAAAAAAAAAGCCCCGCCAACAGGCGGGGCTTTTTTTTGAGGGTTATTACAGGAAGCTGTAGGTGTAGTTGAAGATCAGACGGGTCTGGTCAACATCAGGGTTGTTGGTGACTTCACTGCCACGGTAGACGCCATTACGCAACGTCACGCCGAAACCTTTGAAGCTGCCCTGTTGGATTGTGTAGTCAATCCGCATGTCGCGTTCCCACTCGGACCCATCAGGACCACGGCCATTCGTTGCTTTGATGTCATCGCCATGCAGATAGGCAATCGAGGTTTTCAAGCCCGGCACACCCAGCGCAGCGAAGTCATAGGAGTACTGACCGAAGGTGGTGTTTTCACCGGCACGAACGAAGCCGTTGATCATGGAGTCGGTGAACAGGTAGAAGCTGGCACCACCGTTCCCTTCCAAACGACCATTGCCATCAACCACGCTGCCCTGGTTCAGGTAAACGAAACCGCCGTCATCGCTGACGCGCTGGTGACCGACCAGGAAGGCGTTGCCACCCAGGGTGTAGGTGAACATGGCGCTCCAGGTCTTGTTATCGACCTCGTTCGGCTTGCTGGCATAACCGTTATTGTTGTTGAAATGATAACCGGCATCACCGTTCTTACCGTCTGAGCTGCTGTCGAAATAGCGCAGATCGGTCTTGAAGGACTGGTTGGCATCGATCGGAAAGACGTGGACCAGGCCGAGGAAGTCCTGCTTGTAGTAATCTTTCAGGTTCGAGTGGTAGTACTGCAGGGTGAGGTCTTTGGTGACCTTCCAGTCTGCACCGGCATAACGGAACTGGTTGCTGTCCTGAGTACCGCCAGCCACAGCCAGGCCAGTAGCGTTTGACGAGGCGCGACCCGCCGAGTGTTCCAACTGACCTGCGTTGAAGGTCACGTTGTCGATTTCCTTCGAGGTGATGGTGCCACCCTCAAAGGTCTGTGGCAGCAGGCGGCTGTCATTCGCTACCAGAATCGGCAGGTTAGGCTGCAGAGCGCCACCCAGGTGGGCCTCGGTCTTCGAGAAACGTGCCTTGACGTTAGCCGCCGCGCGGCTCCACTCGTTCACGGCCGAGCCATCGGTATCGCTTGGGAAGAACGTGTTGTTGGCTGGGTGGTGACCCTTGCCACCGTCCAGATGGATACCGACCAAGGCCTGGGCGTCGATACCGAAGCCGACAGTACCTTGGGTGAAACCGGACAGGTAATCGAACTTGAGGCCTTCAGCGGTCTCTCTCTGATCCGCGCCGCCTTCCCGGTTGTCGTTATTGAAATACATGGTCCGGGAACTGACGGAAGCCTTGCTGTCTTCCAGGAAACCCGCTGCGCCTGCCTGCTGCGCCAAAACCCCCACGGCCACAGCCAGGGCTAAGGTGGACTTATTCATGTTTCGCTCCTCTCGTTTTCTAATTTTTGTGTTCTTTGGTCTTGGGTCGAAAGCCCTGGATCCACAGATGCGCGATTAGCGCCAGACCGTGACTACCAAGTCAATCGTAACCATGTATGTCTACGACCAAGGTCTAACGTCGAATATTGAGTCCCTGCCGGCGGCTCATCGAACCGGACATGACGGCATTGGCCCAAAAGCTAATTCCTAAAGGGTATTTACCAGCCTTTTTTTATTCCCATTGGCTTTGGCACATCCCGTACGCGTCAATCCCTATCGAAAAGGCGACGCCATCATGGCTAAACGCGCACTATCTAGTCAATTTGTTACAGTTTGTGTATCGCTATTATTTTTCTTTCGGCTCGGGCGGGACGGCGATTCGAGAAACCATAGGCCATAAAGTCGATTGGCGTCGTTTCGATCGCGGTTCGTAAGTGGTCAGCGCCGCGCAGCAGACCGCGGTGCGTTGGCGGCACGACGAAGACGATTGGAGAGATGGCGAAGTTCTTGCGGGAGCAAGGGAAGGTAGAAACGGTGCTGCCGGATTATTCGCCGTATGTCAGCGCCAAATACGTCACTGAGTGATGATCGTTCCCACGCGTGGGAACGATCATCACTCAGTCAGAGGGCTTTTTCGAAGATCTTCGAATTACGCTGATAGTTGTACAGCGACGCCCGCGCCGACGGCAGGCGATCGACGCTGCTCGGCACGAAACCCCGCTCACGGAACCAGTGGGCGGTCCGGGTGGTGAGCACGAACAAGGTTTTCAGGCCCTGAGCCCGGGCGCGGGTTTCGATGCGTTCCAGCAATTCATCGCCGCGACCGCCATGGCGGTACTCCGGGTTCACCGCCAGGCACGCCAGCTCCCCCGCATCCGAATCGGCAATCTGATACAGCGCCGCGCAGGCGATGATCATGCCTTCACGCTCGACCACACTGAACTGCTCGATCTCGCGCTCCAGCACCTCGCGGGAACGGCGTACCAGAATCCCCTGCTCTTCCAGCGGGCTGATCAAGTCGAGCAAACCGCCGACGTCCTCGATGGCCGCCTCGCGCACAACTTCGAATTGTTCCTGGGCCACCAGCGTACCGCCACCGTCACGGGTGAACAGTTCGGTCAGCAGCGCGCCGTCTTCGGCGTAGCTGACGATATGACTGCGCGCCACACCACCCCGGCATGCCTCAGCGGCCGCATCCAGCAGCTCGGCCTGATAGTTGCTGCCCAGGCGTTGCAGGTGTGCCGGCACTTGTTGCGGACGCAACTCGCGAACCAGACGACCCTGTTCATCCAGCAGACCGAGCTCGGCGCCGAACAGCAGCAACTTGTCTGCGCCCAGGTCGATGGCCGCGCGGGTCGCGACGTCTTCGCAGGCGAGGTTGAAGATTTCGCCGGTCGGCGAGTAACCCAACGGCGACAACAGCACGATGGAGCGTTCGTCCAGCAGGCGATTGATGCCCTTGCGGTCGACCCGGCGCACTTCGCCGGTGTGGTGATAATCGACACCTTCGAGCACGCCGATCGGCCGCGCAGTGACCAGATTGCCGCTGGCCACCCGCAGGCGCGAGCCCTGCATCGGCGACGAGGCCATGTCCATGGACAACCGCGCTTCGATGGCGATGCGCAGTTGGCCGACCGCATCGATCACGCACTCCAGCGTCGCTGCATCGGTGATGCGCATGCCGTGGTGGTAGTGCGGGGTCAGGCCGCGAGCAGCGAGGCGTGTTTCAATTTGCGGACGCGAACCGTGAACCAGCACCAGTCGCACGCCCAGGCTGTGCAGCAGCACCAGGTCGTGGACGATATTGCCGAAGTTCGGGTGCTCCACACCGTCGCCGGGCAGCATGACGACGAAGGTGCAATCGCGGTGGGCGTTGATGTAAGGCGAAGCGTGACGAAGCCAATTGACGTATTCGGGCATGAACCTGGGCCTGTAATAAATAGCAGCCGAAAAAAGAGTAACGCAGTAAACGCACAGCAGGCTGATGGTTATCGTCGGAACAGGCTTGGCGACACGCGCGCTCTCCTCATAAGTACGGGTAGTGACACTGGCAATTTATACGAGCGACGCCGGCGTCAGGCAGTAATGTTCGATCAGTTGACGTAATAGATGCACGGTAGGCTGCAAACGTGACATTTCGAGGTATTCCCCCGGTTGGTGGGCGCAGGCGATGTCGCCGGGGCCCAAGACCAGTGTTTCACAGCCAAGGCGCTGAAGATAAGGCGCTTCTGTGCCGAACGCCACTGCTTCGGCGCGATGGCCGGTGAGCTTTTCGGCGACCCTCACCAATTCCGAGTCTTCGGCCTGCTCGAATGGCGGCACTTCTGGGAACAATGGCGCGTAATCGATCTTCACCTGGTGCCGTGCGGCAATAGGGTTGAGCTTCTGCAAAATCGCCGCGCGCAGGGCACTGGGGTCCATGCCCGGCAGCGGACGCAGGTCAAACTCCAGTGAGCACTGGCCGCAGATACGGTTGGGGTTATCGCCACCGTGAATGCAGCCGAAATTCATCGTCGGCTGCGGCACGCTGAACTGCGGATTACGAAATTCCCGCTGCCATGCCAGACGCAAGCCGCGCAGTTCGCCGATGGCATCGTGCATGGCTTCAAGGGCGCTATGGCCCAGGCTCGGGTCCGAGGAGTGACCGCTCTGACCGAGGATGTCGATGCGCTCCATCATCACGCCTTTGTGCAGACGGATCGGCTTCAGCCCCGTCGGCTCGCCAATCACCGCCGCACGACCTAGTGGCCGCCCGGCTTCGGCCAAGGCACGCGCACCGGACATCGAGCTTTCTTCATCGCAGGTCGCAAGAATCAGCAAGGGTTGCTTGAATGGTTGGTCGAGCAAGGGTTTGACGGCTTCGATGGCCAGGGCAAAAAAGCCCTTCATGTCGCAACTGCCCAGGCCGACCCAACGGCCGTCCACTTCCGTCAGTTTCAGCGGGTCGGTCTGCCACAACGCCGCGTCGTACGGCACCGTATCGCTATGACCGGCCAGCACCAGGCCGCCGGGACCTGTGCCGAAACTGGCCAGCAGGTTGAATTTGCCGGGGCTGACCTGCTGGATGTCGCAGGCAAAACCCAGCTCCCCGAGCCATGTCGCCAACAAGTCGATGACCGGCCGATTGGTTTGATCCAGGCTGGGTTGGGTACAGCTGACAGACGGCGCGGCGATCAGCGCAGCGAACTGATCTCTCATGGACGGCAAAGGCATCGCTGACTCCCAACTCCCGAATTGAAGTCCATCATAGAGCCATCCGGCGACAGGAATAAACCGCCGCGGCGCGTAGGATGAACGAGTCCTGTACACTGCACGACCTTGGCAGCCACACATTCCCCCGGCTGCGCTCCCGATCCTGGATTTTCCGGCCATGCAGAAAGAAACCGAAATCAAACTCCGCGTCAGCCGCGAAACCCTCGCCGCCCTGCGCGAGCACCCGTTACTGAAAAAACGCAATAAAAGTGGCTGGGAACGCCGTGAGTTGATGAACCAGTACTTCGACACGCCCGAGCGCGACCTGGCCCGCGCCAAGGTTGCCCTGCGCCTGCGCCGCGATGGCGAAGAAGTGATTCAGACCCTCAAGACCCGTGGCCAGAGCGTCGCCGGTCTGTCCGAACGTCACGAGTACGACTGGCACCTGCCCAAAGCCAAACTCGACGTGAAAAAACTCGACGGCGAATGCTGGCCCGAGCAGTTGGCCGAACTGGACAAGAAAACCCTGAAAGCCATCTTCACCACCGATTTCGTGCGTGAACGCGCGGAAATCGCCTGGGGCCGTGGCAAGACCAAAGTGGTCATCGAAGCCGCGCTGGACCTGGGCCACGTGGTGGTCGGCAAGCAGAAAGAAGAAATCTGCGAGCTGGAACTGGAACTGCGCGAAGGCGAGCCGGCCGCGCTGCTGGAACTGGCCGCCGAACTGGCCGCGACCCTGCCGCTGATGCCATGCGACATCAGCAAGGCCGAGCGCGGTTATCGCCTGTTCGACGCCAACAGCTACTCGCTGAGCTTGCCGGCGCCGCAGATCACCGCCGAAATGCCACTGGACGATGCGTTCGCCGCCCTGTGCTGGCATTTGCTGGGCAGCAGCCAGCGCCTGGCCGAGCAATATCGCTTCAACGGCCACTGGCGCCTGCTGCAGGACTGGGTCGAAAACCTCGCTGAAATGCGCGCGCTGATCAGCAGCCTCGGTCAGGCCGCGCCGCGTCAGTCGACTCACGATCTGCGGGCCGCGCTGGATGCCTTGCTGGAAGACTGGCGCCCGCTGGTACAAGCCGGCCTGGACGACGAAGACGTGCGCAAAGCCGCGCCGGAGCAGTTCCTCGAAGAGCTGGAAGACCCGCGTTGGGGCCTGTTCTCGCTGAACACTTCGCGCTGGTTGCTGGCCCGTACCTGGGCTGCCGATCGCAACACCCGTGGCAATCGCCAGGGCGCCGCGCAACTGGGCAGCTGGTTGCCACGCCTGCTGGGCGAAGAAGCCAACTCGCTGCAATTACAGCGTTACCAGCAACAGCCGGAAGACCTGGCCGAGCAACTGCCGCGCATCGAGCGCATCCAGGCCTGGCTGCATCATGCCCGTAGCGTGCTGGACATCCCGGAGATGGATCGCCTGTACGGTGAGCTGAAACAGCTTGCCCTGCTGGCTAACGAGCCGATCACCGATGAGTCGCTGGATGCGCGTAAGCAGCAGGCGATTGCGGTGTATCAGAATCGTGCCTGGAAAATGCTATTGCGCATGTAACACCCTGTGGCGAGGGGGCTTGCCCCCGTTCGGCTGAGAAGCAGTCGCAAAGCTTTTGAGGCCGCTTCGCGACCCAACGGGGGCAAGCCCCCTCGCCACAAAAAACCTCTACCGCAACAATCAACGCAACACCGGCAAACTCGTCGTGGATTTGATTTCCGACAAAGCCACGATCGAGTTGACCTCCTGTATCCCCGGCACCATCGACAGTTTCTCGAAGAAGAAACGCTCATAAGCCTCGATGTCTGCCGTGACGATCCGCAACAAGAAATCCACCGACCCCATCAGCACATAACATTCCAGCACTTCGGGGAAACCGCGAATCGCTTCGGTGAACTCAGTGAAGTTCGAGCGCCCGTGGGCGTTGAGTTTGATCTCGGCGAAGATTTGCGTGTTGAGGCCGATTTTCTTGCGGTCAAGCAACGTCACCTGACCGCGAATGATCCCCTCCTCCTTCATCCGCTGAATCCGCCGCCAGCAGGGCGACTGCGAGAGCCCCACCTGTTCGGCGATCTGCGCGCTGGAGAGCGAAGCGTCCTCTTGCAGCAACGCGAGAATCTTGCGGTCGTAGCCATCCAGCTCGCTATGCATAGAAAAACCTGAAATTAATATGATATTGAATTGATCGATTCGATAAATCGTCAATAAGCCCAATCATAGATAAGAAATACCCCACACCGAATGTAAAAATTCCTCCAATGATTTTGGAGCCCGACCATGCCGCCCCTCGAAGCCGTGAACACCGCGCCCGCCCGCGCCGATGTCTGGAACGTCAGCAACGCCCACTGCCGCGTTCAATACCAACTGCTGGCCGAGGCCGAGCCGGATCTGCTGTGCCGCGCGCTCAATCTGTTCGCCTTGCAGTTTCTGACGCCGCAGCAGGTCAACGTGCAGCGCCTGGACGATCTGCTGTCGATCGACATCGTCATGGACGGCCTGAGCTGGCACCGAGCCCAGGTGATCGCGGAAAAACTGCGTAACCTGATCAGCGTCTGCTCGGTGAATCTGCAATCGGCCGATTCGGCGTGGCAGGAGCCGGCGCAGGCAGCGGGCTGACCCCTCCCCTGAAAAAACCCGACACGTGTTGGTCGGGTAGTGGCCCAACGGTCTGCGGGTGCGCAGCTATCCTTTGCGAACGGTTGTTCATAAGGAGCCCGCATGTCCGTTCAACTTGCCACTCAGGACCGCTGGCTGGACCTTAACGATTTGCTGCGTGAACTGGTCGCCCAGGGCTTTGTCAGCCAGGACTCGGCCGAACACGCACTCAACGCCCGCCGCCGTCACGCCACCAATGCTCAGCAACATCCGCTGGAGTTTATCGCCAGCCAACACCTGGACGACCTCAGCCGTCCCGGTAAACACCTCGATCTGGAAAGCCTGACGCTGTGGCTGTCCCAGCAGGCCGGCCAACCTTACTTGCGCATCGACCCACTGAAAATCAACGTCGCCGCCATTACGCCGCTGATGTCCTATGCCTTCGCCCAGCGCCACAAGATTCTGGCGGTGGCCATCGACCGCGATGCCGTCACCGTGGCCAGCGCCCAGCCCTTCGTCAGCGGCTGGGAAGTCGACCTGACCCACGTATTGAAACTGCCGATCAAGCGCGTGGTGGCCAACCCGGTGGATATCCAGCGCTTCAGCGTGGAGTTTTTCCGCCTGGCCAAATCGGTCACCGGCGCCACCAACGCCGATCAGCAGACAAGCAACCTGGGCAACTTCGAACAATTGCTCAACCTCGGCGCCAGCGACCAGGAGCCGGACGCCAACGATGCGCACATCGTCAACATCGTCGATTGGCTGTTCCAGTACGCGTTCCAGCAGCGGGCCAGCGATATCCACATCGAGCCCCGGCGCGAGCAAGGCACGGTGCGCTTTCGCATCGACGGCGTGCTGCACAACGTCTATCAATTTCCGCCGCAAGTGACCATGGCCATCGTCAGCCGCCTGAAAAGCCTGGGGCGGATGAACGTCGCGGAAAAGCGCAAACCCCAGGACGGCCGGGTCAAGACCAAGACCCCGGACGGCGGCGAAGTCGAGCTGCGGTTGTCGACATTACCGACAGCGTTCGGCGAGAAGATGGTCATGCGGATCTTCGACCCGGAAGTGCTGCTCAAGGATTTCGACCAACTGGGCTTCTCCGCCGAGGACCTGCGCCGCTGGCAAGACATGATCCGCCAGCCCAACGGCATCATTCTGGTGACCGGGCCAACCGGCTCGGGCAAGACCACCACGCTGTACACCACCCTCAAGAAACTGGCGACGCCGGAGGTCAACCTCTGCACCATCGAAGACCCGATCGAAATGGTCGAGCCGGCGTTCAATCAGATGCAGGTCCAGCACAACATCGACCTGACCTTTGCCGCCGGCGTGCGCGCGCTGATGCGGCAAGACCCGGACATCATCATGATCGGCGAGATCCGCGATCTCGAAACCGCCGAGATGGCAATTCAGGCGGCACTCACCGGCCACCTGGTGCTGTCGACATTGCACACCAACGATGCGCCGAGCGCCATCAGCCGCCTGCTGGAACTCGGCGTGCCGCATTACCTGATCAAGGCCACGGTGCTCGGGGTCATGGCCCAGCGTCTGGTGCGTACGTTATGCCCTCACTGCAAGGCACCCTTAACGTTGGGCGAAGACGACTGGCAAACCCTGACCCGGCCTTGGCAAGCGCCACTGCCGACCAATGCCCAGCGCGCCATCGGTTGCCTGGAATGCCGCGAAACCGGCTATCGCGGTCGCGCCGGGGTTTACGAAATCATGCTGCTGACGGATGGCATCAAAGCGCTGATCAACCCCGACACCGACTTGCTGGCGGTCCGCCGTCAGGCGTTCAAGGAAGGCATGCGCAGTTTGCGGTTGTCGGGGGCGCAGAAAGTGGCGGCGGGGTTGACCACGATTGAAGAGGTGTTGCGGGTGACACCGCAGAGTGAGCAGAGATAGACAGCCCCTAATGCCGGTAAGTTAAGACACATCCCCTGTGGGAGCGTGGCTTGCCCGCGAAGAATACACCGCGTTTTTCAGGTATTACGCGTCATCGTTCTTCGCGGGCAAGCCACGCTCCCACAGGATTTTCGTCACTCAAATTTCTAGACTTACCGGCATTTGGCCTCTCCAAGTCGCATTCAAACCTTTTGCCCTACACTCTGGTCATCGCAACTCAATCCAGACTGGACAGGGACCGTTATGAGCATTGCACTGATTCTCTTCGTCGCGCTGGTCGTGGCCATTCTTTTCATGGGTTTCAAAGTGGTGCCCCAAGGGTTTGAATGGACGGTCGAACGCTTCGGCCGTTACACCAACACCCTCAAGCCAGGCTTGAGCATCATCATTCCGGTGATGGACCGCATCGGCCGCAAGATCAACGTGATGGAAAGCGTACTGGACATTCCGCCCCAGGAAGTCATCACCGCCGACAACGCCACCGTGCAGATCGACGCCGTGTGCTTCTTCCAGGTAGTCAATACTGCCCAGGCCGCCTATGAGGTGAACAACCTCGAACATGCCGTGCGCAATCTGCTGCAAACCAATATCCGCACCGTGCTCGGGTCCATGGAGCTGGACGCGATGCTCAGCCAGCGCGACAACATCAACGAAAAACTGCTGCGCACCGTCGACGAAGCCACGGCGCCGTGGGGCATCAAGATCACCCGGATCGAGATCAAGGACATCAGCCCTCCCGCCGACCTGATGGCCGCCATGTCCGGCCAGATGAAAGCCGAGCGGATCAAGCGCGCACAGATTCTGGAAGCCGAAGGTTTGCGCGCCTCGGCGATCCTCACCGCCGAAGGCAAGAAGCAGGCGCAGATTCTCGAAGCCGAGGGCAGTCGTCAGGCGGCGTTCCTCGAAGCCGAGGCCCGGGAACGTCAGGCCCAGGCCGAAGCCCAGGCTACCAAAGTGGTGTCCGAAGCCATCGCCGGCGGTAACGTGCAGGCGGTCAACTACTTCGTTGCACAGAAGTACATCGATGCCTTGGGCAAACTGGCCTCGGCCAACAACAGCAAAGTGATCCTGATGCCGCTCGAAGCCGGTTCGATGATTGGTGCAGTCGGCGGCATCGGCGAAATCGTCAAGGCTACCTTCGACGGCAAGAAAGGCTGAGGTCGCCGCCCATGGAACTGTTTTCGTTCTGGAGCTGGCTGGCCCTGGGCACGCTGTTGCTGATCCTTGAGGTGTTCGGTGCCGGCGGTTATCTGCTGTGGATCGGCATGGCAGCTGCCGCCGTCGGCGTGCTGACGTTCCTGATACCGGGTTTGCCCTGGGAATGGCAGGTGCTGTTGTTTGCCGTTTTTTCGATCCTCACCGCCCTGTACTGGTGGAGACGTCAGCGCAGTGTGGTGCGGGCCAGCGATCAGCCGAACCTGAACCTGCGAGGGCAAGAGCTGATCGGCAAGGTGTTCGTGGTCACTGAAGCGATTGTCGATGGCCGTGGCAAGATCAAGGTCGCCGACGGTGTGTGGATGGCCCGAGGGCCTGATGCCGCGCCTGGCAGCCGTGTTCGGGTGATCGGACAACAAGGGGCGATTTTACTGGTGGAGCGGGCCGACTAACGTCACGGAACTCGATTGGGTTATTGGCAATCAAAGGCCGCAGTTAAAACCCAGTGGAGTCACCTTTTATGCGTCTCAAACTTGCTGTCGCTACCGTCGCCGTGTTGTCCCTTCAAGTCGGTTCGGCGATGGCTGATGACAGCTTTTTGCGTAACGTCCTTACTTCCGGTGCCACCACCGGTACGTCCTACCTGACCTCCAGGGATCACAAGCTGATCGTCGCTGCCCAGGACGACGCCGGCAGCTTTGTCGCCAGTGACGGCGCCATTCGCGGCCCCTATCTGGAATCTGCCATGCAGAAAGTCCGCGCTGAAAACCCTGGCCTGCAAGCCACGGACATGGAACTGGCGAACGCCATCCTGGCGAAGAATGCCATCGCCTCGAAGTAAGGTTCGTTGCTGAACAAAAAATGCCGCTCTAAATGAGCGGCATTTTTTTGCCCCTGATTTGTAGGAGCGAGTGATTTCAGCGGTATTCATCCACCGGCACACACGCGCAAAACAGGTTGCGATCGCCGTAGACATTGTCCACACGGTTCACCACCGGCCAGTACTTATGGGCCTTGGTGTGAGCATCCGGCGTCACCGCCTGCTCGATGCTGTACGGCCGCTCCCAGACACCGGTGATGTCGGCCAGGGTATGCGGCGAACGCTTCAGCGGGTTGTCCTCCGCCGTCCAGTTGCCGTTTTGCACCTCGTTGATTTCCGCGCGAATGCTCAGCATCGCATCGATAAAACGGTCCAGTTCCGCCTTCGATTCACTCTCGGTCGGTTCGACCATCAACGTCCCCGGCACCGGGAATGACATGGTCGGCGCATGGAAGCCGTAGTCCATCAGGCGTTTGGCAACGTCTTCTTCGCTGATCCCGGTCAGCGCCTTGAGCGGACGCAAGTCGAGGATGCATTCGTGGGCCACTCGCTCGTTGCGCCCGGTGTAGAGCACCGGAAACGCCCCGGACAAATGCTGCGCCAGGTAATTCGCGGCGAGGATCGCCACCTCACTCGCATCCGCCAGTTGCGGCCCCATCATCGCGATGTACATCCAGCTGATCGGCAGAATACTTGCACTGCCCCAAGGGGCTGCGCTTACCGCTCCGTTCCCCGGCAGCGGGCCATCGATCGGCACCACCGGGTGATTGGCGACAAACGGCGCCAGGTGCGCCCGGACACCAATCGGACCCATCCCCGGTCCGCCACCGCCGTGGGGAATACAGAAAGTCTTGTGCAGGTTCATGTGCGACACGTCGGCACCGATATCTGCCGGCCGCGCCAACCCGACCTGCGCGTTGAGGTTGGCGCCATCCATGTACACCTGACCGCCATGGCGGTGGATAACTTCACAGATCTCGCTGATGCCTTCCTCGTAGACCCCATGGGTCGAAGGATAAGTCGCCATCAGGCAGGCGAGTTTGTCCCCCGCCTCGATGGCCTTTTCTTTCAGGTCTTCCAGATCGACATTACCCGCCTCGTCGCACTCGACGATCACTACCCGCATCCCGGCCATTTGCGCCGAGGCCGGGTTGGTGCCGTGGGCCGAAGACGGGATCAGGCAGATATCCCGCGCGCCCTGATGACGACTCTCGTGATATTTACGGATCGCCAGCAACCCGGCGTATTCGCCCTGGGCGCCCGAGTTGGGCTGCATGCAGATTGCATCGAAACCGGTGATCGCGCAGAGCCAGCGTTCCAGTTCCTCGATCATCAAGGAATAACCCACCACCTGCTCTTTCGGCACGAACGGGTGCAGGTTGGCGAACTGCGGCCAGGTGATCGGGATCATCTCGCTGGTGGCATTGAGCTTCATGGTGCAGGAGCCCAGCGGGATCATCGACTGATTGAGCGCCAGGTCTTTGTTTTCCAGCTGCTTCAAGTAACGCAGCATTTCGGTTTCGCTGTGATGGGCGTTGAACACCGGATGACGCAGATAAGGCGTACTGCGCTGCAATCCTGCAGGAATGCCGGACGCCAGGGTCTCAGCATCCAGCTCGTCGACGTTGAGCCCATGATCGGCACCTAGAAACACATCGAACAGTTTCGCCACGGTGGTTTCGTCACTGGTTTCGTCGAGGCTCAGGCCCAATCGCCCGCGACCGAGAATGCGCAGGTTGATCTGCGCCGCCTGGGCACTTTCAATGATCGCGGTCTGAGTGCCACCGACCTCCAGGGTCAGCGTGTCGAAGAACTGTTGGTTCACACGTGTAACGCCATGGCGTTCCAGACCGGCGGCGAGGATGCAGGTCAGCCGATGGACACGCTGGGCAATATTTTTGAGCCCTTCCGGGCCATGGTAGACCGCATAGAAACTGGCGATATTGGCCAGCAGCACCTGGGCGGTGCAGATATTCGAGTTGGCCTTCTCCCGGCGAATGTGTTGTTCGCGGGTTTGCAGGGCCATGCGCAGGGCGACATTGCCGCGAGCATCTTTCGACACGCCGATGATCCGCCCGGGAATCGCGCGTTTGTACTCGTCGCGGCTGGCAAAAAACGCCGCGTGCGGGCCGCCGTACCCCATGGGCACGCCGAAGCGCTGGGATGAACCGAACACCACATCGGCGCCCAACTCTCCCGGCGGAGTCAGCAACAACAGGCTGAGCAGGTCGGTGGCGACGCAGGCCAAGGCTTGCTGGGCATGCAGATGATCGATCAGCGGACGCAGGTCGCGAATTTCGCCATGGGTGTCGGGATATTGCAGCAACGCGCCGAACACTTGATGCTGCTTCAAGTTATCCACAGCATCGATGACCAGGTCGAAACCGAACCCTTCGGCCCGGGTCTGCACCACGGAAATCGTCTGCGGGTGGCAGTTTTCGTCGACGAAGAACAGATTGCTTCTGGACTTGGCGACACGCTTGGCCAGCGCCATGGCCTCGGCGGCCGCCGTGGCTTCATCCAGCAGCGAAGCGTTGGCCAGTTCCAGACCGGTCAGGTCGATGGTCAGCTGTTGGAAATTCAGCAGCGCTTCGAGCCGGCCTTGGGCAATCTCCGGTTGGTAAGGCGTGTAAGCGGTGTACCAACCGGGATTTTCCAGCACGTTGCGCAGGATGACGGCCGGCGTGAGGGTGCCGTGATACCCCATGCCGATCAGGCTGGTCCAAACCTGGTTCTGCTCGGCGTAGCCGCGCAGTTTGGCCAGTGCGGCTACCTCATCGAGGGCGGGCGGCAGGTCCAGCGGTCGGTTGAGGCGGATTCCCGGCGGCACCGTCTGCTCGATCAACTCGACGCGGCTGCCAAGACCGAGGCTGTCGAGCATCGCCTGCTGCTCGGCGGCATCGGGCCCGAGGTGGCGGCGCAGGAAGGTATTGGGGTCGCGTAACTGGCTCAAGGACGGCAACTGGGACATGACGGGCTCTCTCATGACTGGCGCTCAGCGTCGATGCAACTCGGTCAAACCAGCATAGCAGTCGATACCGGCACGGATGGCGTGGCGCTGTCGGTCAATCCGGATCATTATGCTCGGCGCCTACAAACGTTCGCTGATCGGGTATCCACATTTATGAGCCAACTGTCTTTCCTGCCCTTCTCCAAACCCACCATCGATGAAGCCACGATTGCCGCTGTCGGCGATGTGCTGCGCTCGGGCTGGATTACCAGCGGCCCCAAGGTTCAGGCCTTTGAAGCGCAACTCTCGGAATACTTCGGCGGGCGCCCGGTGCGTACGTTCAATTCCGGCACCTGCACCATGGAGATCGCATTGCGAATTGCCGGCGTCGGACCGGGTGATGAAGTGATCACCACGCCGATTTCCTGGGTGGCCACCGCCAACGTGATTCTGGAAGTTGGCGCCACGCCGGTGTTTGCCGACATCGACCCAGTCACTCGCAATATAGACCTGACGCAGCTTGAAGCAGCGATTACCCCGCGCACCAAAGCCATCATCCCTGTGTTTCTCGCGGGACTGCCCGTGGACATGACGCGCCTTTACGCGATTGCAAAAAAGCATGGTTTGCGAGTGGTGGAAGATGCCGCCCAAGCATTGGGTTCGAGCTGGAACGGCCAGCGAATCGGTGCGACTGGCGATTTCGTGTCCTTCAGTTTCCAGGCGAACAAGAACGTCACCTGTTCAGAGGGCGGTTGCCTGGTATTGAATAATGCCGAGGAAGCACGGCTGGCGGAAAAGTACCGCTTGCAGGGTGTCACCCGCAGCGGTTTCGATGGGCTGGACGTTGATGTGCTGGGCGGCAAGTTCAACATGACCGATGTCGCGGCAGCCATTGGCCTGGGCCAGTTTGCCCACATCGAAGCGATCACCGCTCATCGTCGTGAGCTGGCCAAACATTACTTCGCTTGCTTCGGCGAGGACTTCGAAGCGCAATACGGTGCTCAACTGCCCCCGGCGGATTTCGAGAACAGCAATTGGCATTTGTTCCAACTGGTGCTCCCGGAACGCCAGGATGGCAAACCGGCACGGGCTACTTTCATGGAGCAGATGCAGGCACTGGGAGTGGGTATCGGCTATCACTACCCGCCGATTCACCTGCTGAGTCTTTACCGCGAACGCGGGTTCAAGGAAGGCATGTTCCCGATCGCCGAGCGGGTCGGAAGACTGATCGTCTCGCTGCCGATGTTTACGGCCATGGATAAAGCGGACGTCGAGCGTTCGGTGGCCGCGGTGAAAGCCGTCTTGCGGACTTGATCCGGCCTTTGCAGGAGCTGCCGAAGACAGCTCCTGCAAAGCGGGTATTACTCGCCGATGGCGGCCTTGTAGGCCATCGGGTCGAGCAGCTTGTCCAGCTCAGAGGTATCGCTTGGCTCCAGCTTGAAGAACCAGCTGTCATAAGGCGCGCTGTTGACCAGTTCCGGGCTGTTGGCCAACTCTTCGTTGACCGCAATGACGGTACCGGAGACCGGCGAGTAGATATCCGACGCAGCCTTGACCGACTCGACGACACCCGCCGCCTCACCGGCAGCGAACACTTTGCCGATTTCCGGCAGCTCGACGAACACCACATCACCCAAGGCTTCCTGAGCATGGTCTGAAATACCCACTTTCACGCCGCCATCATGGTCTAGACGGGCCCATTCGTGACTTTCGGCAAAACGCAGGTCGACAGGGATTTCGCTCATGTTCTGTGTCCTCAAGAAAAATGTCGGCAGTCATTGACCGCCAAAAAAGGTTAGATCAAGGTTTTGCCATGGCGTACGAAGGTCGGCTTGACCACTCGAACCGGGTACCACTTGCCACGGATTTCCACTTCGGCACGGTCGGCGGTGGCCGCCGGCACGCGCGCCAGTGCAATCGACTTGCTAAGCGTAGGAGAGAAACTACCACTGGTGATCTCCCCTTCGCCAACTTCGGCGATGCGAACCACCTGATGAGCCCGCAGAACGCCACGTTCCTCAAGGACCAGACCGACCAGTTTGTGCTGCACGCCAGCGGCCTGCTCGGCCTCCAGGGCGGTGCGGCCAAGGAACTGGCGCGTGGCCGGTTCCCAGGCAATGCTCCAGGCCATGTTGGAAGCCAATGGTGAAACGTCTTGATGAATATCCTGACCGTACAGGTTCATGCCGGCTTCGACCCGCAAGGTATCGCGCGCCCCGAGGCCGATCGGGGAAATACCCGCGCCCACCAGATCGTTGAAAAACCCCGGCGCCTGATCGGCCGGCAGCACGATTTCCAGACCGTCCTCACCGGTGTAACCGGTGCGGGCGATGAACCAGTCACCGTCGGCCTGACCTTCGAAATGTTTGAGTTGCTGGATCAACGTAGCTCGGGACTGGGTCACCAGTTCGGCAATCTTGTGCCGGGCGTGAGGCCCTTGAATGGCCAGCATCGCCAGTTCGGAGCGCTCGTTGAGCCGCACATCGAAGTCGCCGAGATGAGCCTGCATCCAGGCCAGGTCCTGATTGCGGGTGGAGGCGTTGACCACCAGCCGATATCCGTCATCAAGGCGATAGACGATCATGTCGTCGACGATACCGCCGTGCTCGTTGAGCATGGCGCTGTACAAGGCACGGCCGGGGCTGTGCAGGCGCTCGACGTCGTTGGCCAGTAAGTATTGCAGCCAGGCCTTGGCCTGGGGGCCGTCGACATCGATCACGGTCATATGGGATACATCGAAAACCCCGCAATCGCGGCGCACCTGATGGTGTTCCTCGACCTGCGAGCCGTAATGCAGAGGCATATCCCAACCGCCAAAATCGACCATCTTCGCGCCGAGGGCGAGATGAAGGTCATACAGAGGCGTGCGCTGTCCCATGGGTTTCTCCTTCCGGGCGTGGCGAAGGTGCGGACAGCCGCTGTATGGGGTGAAATGCCTTGAAATAAAGGCTTTCAGCCGATTTCAGCAACCCGGTCTGAAAGACGGACCGCACCGAATGCCGCGCATTGTAGCCGCAAGGTGTAGGACTGACACCTAGCCGTTTCGATGCGCCGACCTTCTGATTAATCCGATGACCGGCAACAGCCCGACCAGAACCAGGGTCAGTGCCGGCAACGAGGCCCTCGCCCATTCGCCTTCGCTGGTCATTTCAAAGATCCGTACTGCCAGCGTGTCCCAGCCAAACGGGCGCATCAGCAGGGTCGCGGGCATTTCCTTGAGCACGTCGACGAACACCAGCAACGCAGCGCTCAACGTGCCCGGAAGCAGCAGCGGCAGATACACTTTGAAAAACAGTCGTGGCCCACTGACGCCAAGGCTACGTGCCGCTTCGGGCAAAGAGGGCCGTATTCGCGCCAGGCTGCTTTCCAGCGGCCCGTAAGCCACGGCGATGAATCGCACCAGATAGGCCAGCAACAACGCCGACAGACTGCCCAGCAGCAACGGTTTGCCCGCGCCGCCAAGCCAGCCCGACAGCGGAATCACCAGTTCGCGATCCAGATAACTGAACGCCAGCATGATCGACACCGCCAATACCGAGCCTGGCAGTGCGTAGCCGAGGTTGGCCAGGCTGATGCCGGAACGGATCACCCGGGTCGGTGCCAATCGACGGGCAAACGCCAGCAGCAGCGCGACGCTGACGGTGATCAACGCCGCCATGCCGCCCAAGTACAGGGTGTGCACGATCAACCCGGCATAACGTTCGTCCAGATCGAAGCGCCCGCGTTGCCAGAACCACACCAGCAGTTGCAGCACGGGAATGACGAAGGCGCAGGCGAACACCAGACCACACCAGCTCATCGCCGCCAGCGCCTTGACCCCATGCAGGTGATACAGCGCCTTGACCCGCGGCCGTTCGTTGCCCGCCCGGTTGGCTCCCCGGGCGCGACGCTCGCCATACAACACGACCATCACCACCAACAGCAACAGGCTGGCCAGTTGCGCGGCGGTGGGGAGACTGAAAAAGCCGTACCAGGTCTTGTAGATGGCGGTGGTGAACGTATCGAAGTTGAACACCGACACCGCACCGAAATCCGCCAGGGTTTCCATCAGCGCCAACGCCACCCCCGCGCCGATCGCCGGACGCGCCATGGGCAACGCCACTCGCCAGAACGCCTGCCACGGGGATTGCCCAAGGACTCGCGCCGCTTCCATCAGGCCTTTGCCCTGAGCCAGAAATGCAGTGCGCGCCAACAGGTAAACGTAGGGATAGAAAACCAGCACCAGCACCAGAATCACGCCACCGGTGGAACGCACTCGCGGCAGCCTCAGACCACTGCCGAACCATTCGCGCAACAGGGTTTGCACCGGGCCGGCGAAATCCAGCAGGCCAACGAAGACGAATGCCAGCACGTAGGCAGGAATCGCGAACGGCAGCATCAACGCCCAGTCCAGCCACCGCCGCCCCGGGAACTCACAGAGGCTGGTGAGCCAGGCCAGGCTGACGCCCAACAGCGTTACGCCGAAGCCGACGCCAACGACCAGCGTGAGGGTGTTGCCCAGCAGCCGCGGCATTTGCGTGTCCCACAGGTGGGACCAGATCTGCTGATCGATGGTTTGCCAGGAAAGAAGCAGGACGCTCAGGGGCAGCAGGACCAGCGCAGCGATGGCGAAGACCAGGGGATACCAGCGGCGTTGGGCGGGGTGGGCCAAGGACAGTTCTCGTTTAAATGATTGTGCCCACGCTCTGCGTGGGCACACATCTTGTGATGCTCTGCGTCACGCCTCGACGCAGAGCGTCGGTGGATGCATCCCCACGCAGAACGTTGGAACGATCAGGCCGGCAGGGACGCCGCCACTTCATTCGGTGGCGCAGTATATCGACAGACTCAGTTCCAGCCGACCCGATCCATCATCCGAATCGCTTCAGCCTGACGCTTGCCGGCGATTTCCACTGGCAAGGTATCGGCCACGAACTTGCCCCAGCTCGCGACTTCAGCCGAAGGCTGAACGGCAGGGTTGGCCGGGAACTCCTGGTTCACGTCAGCGAAAATCTTCTGCGCTTCAGGCGTGGTCATCCACTCCACCAGCGCCTTGGCGGCTTCCGGGTGCGGTGCATGTTTGGTCAGGCCAATCCCCGACAGGTTGACGTGCACGCCACGGTCGCCCTGATTCGGCCAGAACAGTTTCACCGGCAAGTCCGGCTTCTGCTTGTGCAGACGGCCATAGTAGTAAGTGTTGACGATGCCGACGTCGCACTGACCGGCATTGATCGCTTCCAGCACGGCGATGTCGTCGGAGAACACGTCGGTGGACAGGTTGTTGACCCAGCCCTTGAGGATCTTCTCGGTTTTCTCGGCGCCATGGACTTCGATCATGGTGGCGGTCAGGGACTGGTTGTAGACCTTCTTCGCCGTGCGCAGGCACAGGCGGCCTTCCCACTGTTTATCGGCCAGCGCCTCGTAGGTGGTCAGCTCACCGGGTTTCACCCGGTCGGTGGAGTAGGCGATGGTTCGCGCCCGCAGGCTCAGGCCGGTCCAGGCATGGGAGGATGCGCGGTATTGCAGCGGGATGTTGGCGTCGATCACCTTGGAGGTGAACGGCTGGAGGATGCCCATCTGCTCGGCCTGCCAAAGGTTGCCGGCATCGACGGTCAGCAGCAGGTCGGCAGTGGCGTTTTCGCCCTCGGCCTTGATCCGCTGCATCAGCGGCGCTTCCTTGTCGGTGATGAACTTCACCTGTACGCCGGTTTTCTGGGTGTAGGCATCGAAGACCGGTTTGATCAGCTCATCGATACGCGAGGAGTAAACCACCACCGCGTCGGCAGCCTGGGCGGCGGTGCTGCCTATCAGGGTCAGGGCCAGTGCGGTCAGTAGACGCTTGGGTGCCAACATGGAAGCGGTCTCTCGAATCAGGGAAGTGAGGCCAAATGATAAGGACTCACATTTCGCTTCTCAATCGAACACTGGGTGGAGGAGTTACCAGATGTTGCACAATCGAATGAATGACAATGTGGCGAGGGGCTTCAGGCCTTGGCCAACGCTGGCAAATCCCCAATCAACCCAAGCGCTTCGCGCACGAACAACGCCTTGGCCTCGGGCATCTGGTCGACCATCTTCAACCCGGTATTGCGCAACCAGCGCACCGGCAACGGATCGGCCTGGAACAGCCGTTCGAAGCCTTCCATCGCCGCCATCAACGCCAGGTTGTGGGGCATGCGCCGACGCTCGTAGCGACTGAGCACCTTCACATCCGCCAACCGCTCACCGCGCGCGGCCGCTTGCAGCAGTACTTCGGCCAGCACTGCCGCATCGAGGAAACCGAGGTTCACGCCCTGCCCGGCCAGCGGATGGATGGTGTGGGCCGCGTCGCCGATCAGCGCCAGACCTTCTGCCACGTAACGCTTGGCATGACGCTGACGCAGCGGCACGCACAGACGCGGGTCGGCACTGAGCACCGTGCCGAGGCAGCCTTCGAAGGCCCGCTCCAGCTCCTTGCAGAAGCTTTCGTCGTCCAACGCCATGAGGCGTTCGGCTTCGCTCGGCGTGGTCGACCAGACAATCGAGCACCAATCCTGCTGACCGTCCCGTTCCAGCGGCAGAAACGCCAGCGGGCCGTTGTCGGTGAAACGCTGCCACGCGGTCATTTGATGCGGTTTGGAACAGCGCACACTGGTGACGATCGCGTGGTGCATGTAATCCCATTCGCGGGTCGCAACGCCGGTCAGGCGCCGCACCGCCGAGTTGGCGCCATCCGCCGCGATCACCAACGGTGCCCGCAAGGTGCGGCCATCGGCCAGGGTCAGCAGCCAATCATCACCGGAGCGGCGCATCTGCTCCAGACGCGCATTGGCCAGCATCCCGAGGTCACAGTCGTGCAGCCGATCGAGCAAGGCATCTTGAACCACGCGGTTCTCGACGATATGCCCCAGCACGTCGGCATGTACGCTGGTCGCCGAGAAATGGATTTTCCCGGTGCCGCTGCCGTCCCAGACGTGCATATCGGTGTAAGGACTGCTGCGCCGGTTGGCGATGCCGTCCCACACACCCAGGCGTTCGAGTATTCGCTGGCTGGCCGCCGACAGGGCGCTTACCCGTGGTTCGAACGGCGCTTGGCCATCGAAGGGTTTGACGCTCAGGGGGCTACCGTCCAGCAGCAGGACTTCGAGCCCGCTGTTTTGTAACGCCAGCGCCAGGGCGCTGCCGACCATTCCGGCCCCGACAATCAGCAGATCTGCGCGCATTTCCATGCTTTAGGCCTGTCTCGCTTGCGACTTGAGCCGCAGATAAAGGGTTTTCTCGACGCGCGTCACCAAAGTGCTCGCGTCGTCATGAATATTGACGTGCAAGTGCGCCCGCTTAAACATCGGGACGCGTACCCAGGCCCATGGCCTGCCGGGCGAACCAGCGCTTGGCCGGCGGCAGCAGATCGAGACCGAGCAAGCCGATGTTGCGCCCCAGGGAAACCAGCGGCTGGGTGCTGCCGAACAACCGGGTGACCTGATCGGAGAAGCCCACGGTCAGATTCTGATCCATCCGCTGACGCTCGCGATAAGCCTGCAACGTGGTGAAATCGCCGAGCGCGGTCTCGCTGCTCAGCAAGGTGTCGGCCAAAGCCTGGGCATCGCGCAAGGACAGATTGAAGCCTTGTCCGGCAATCGGGTGCAGGCTGTGCGCGGCGTTGCCGAGGATCGCCAGATGCGGGCGGACTTGTTCCTCGGCTTCGATCAGCGACAACGGATACAAATTGCGGGCGCCAACCTGTTTCAGCGTGCCGAGGCGATAACCGAACACGCCCTGCAACTCGCTGAGAAAGCTGCGGTCATCAAGGGCCGCCAGCCGTTGCGCGTCCATGCCCAGACGGGTCCAGACCAGGGCGCAGCGGTTTTCCGGCAGCGGCAACAAAGCCATTGGGCCGTCGTCAGTGAAGCGTTCGAAGGCCATGCCGTTGTGCGCTTCGCTTGGAGTGATGTTGGCGATCAGCGCGCTCTGGTTGTACGGGCGCGTCTTGACGCCGATCCCCAGCTGTTCACGCAGGCCCGAACGGCCGCCATCGGCCAACACCGCGAGGTCGCATTCCACCAGGGTTTCATCGTTGAGCGTCAGGCGATAGCCGTCGGTCAGCGGTTCCATGGCGGTGACTTCCGCCGGGCAACGCCAACTGATCACGTCCTTGTCCAGACTGTGCCAGAGGCATTGGCCGAGCCAGGCGTTTTCCACCACATAACCCAGTGCTGGAACGCCCTCTTCCATCGCCGACAACCGCGCCGTGGAAAAACGCCCACGGTCGGAGACATGAATCTGCTTGATCGGCTCGGCGCGGCGGGAGATTTCCTGCCACACGCCCAGCCGTTGATAAATCTGCCGGGCGCCGAACGACAACGCCGAAGAGCGAGCGTCATAGCTCGGTTGGTACGTATCGCCAGGGGCAAAGGGTTCGATCAGCACGATCTTCCAGCCACGGGCCTTGGCCCCGGCCTGCAACGCCAACGCAAGGCTGGCGCCAACCAGGCCACCGCCGATGATTGCCAGATTGACTCGACTCATGCCGCTTGTGTCCGTGCGGCGGCCATCAAGGCCTCGATCTCGGCGACCGTTTTCGGCACGCCGCTCGTCAGGATTTCACAACCGGTTTTGGTGACTACCACGTCGTCCTCGATGCGCACGCCAATGCCGCGCCATTTCTTCGCTACGTTCTGGTTGTCCGGGGCAATGTAGATGCCCGGTTCGACCGTCAGCGCCATGCCGACTTCCAGCACGCGCCATTCGCCGCCGACCTTGTACTCGCCGACATCATGCACATCCATGCCCAGCCAGTGGCCGGCGCGGTGCATGTAAAACGCCTTATAGGCTTCGCTGGCGATCAGTTCATCGACTTCGCCCTGCAACAGGCCCAACTTCACAAGGCCCGTGGTAATGACTCGAACCGTGGCTTCGTGCGCCTGATTCCAGTGTTTGTTCGGTGCGATTTCGGCAAACGCCGCTTCCTGGGAAGCCAGCACCAGCTCGTAGATCGCCTTCTGTTCCGGTGAATACTTGCCGTTGACCGGCCAGGTGCGGGTGATGTCGCTGGCATAGCAGTCGATCTCGCAACCGGCGTCGATCAGCACCAGATCGCCGTCTTTGAGCACCGCGTCATTCTGCTGGTAATGCAGGATGCAGCTGTTGCGCCCGGCGGCGACGATCGAACCATAGGCCGGCATCTTCGCCCCGCCCTTGCGGAACTCGTAATCGAGCTCGGCTTCGAGGCTGAACTCATGCAAACCGGCACGACTGGCCTGCATCGCCCGAATATGGGCCTGGGCGGAAATCCGCGCAGCTTCACGCATCACCTTCACTTCTGCCGCCGATTTATACAGGCGCATGTCGTGCAGCAGATGATCCAGGGCAACGAATTCGTTCGGCGGCTGGGCACCGAGATTCGCCTTGGAGCGGATCACGTTGATCCAGTCCATCAGGTGCCGATCGAATTCCGGGTTGCTGCCCATGGCCGAATACACCCGGTCGCGGCCTTCGATCAGGCCCGGCAGGATGTCGTCGATGTCGGTGATGGGGAAAGCGTCGTCGGCGCCGAAGTCGCGGATCGCGCCTTCCTGACCGGCGCGCAGGCCGTCCCACAGCTCGCGCTCGGCATTGCGCTCACGGCAGAACAGGATGTACTCGCCATGTTCGCGACCGGGAATCAAAACGATAACGGCCTGAGGCTCGGGAAAGCCGCTGAGGTACTGGAAGTCGCTGTCCTGACGGTAAACGTGCTCGACGTCACGGTTGCGAATGGCAACCGCGGCGGCGGGCAGAATGGCGATGCTGTTGGGTTCCATCTGCGCCATCAAGGCCTTGCGGCGACGGCTGTATTCCGATTTCGGGATATGAATCATGGGCAGATGGCTTTTCCTGGCTCGCGATTAATGCAACGACGGTTTGGCGGCTGCTTCGTCGGTTTTCTTGGTTTCAGTGAACAGCAGCAACGGTGCGACGCGCAGGTACTCCATGACTTCCATGTAGTCGCTTTCGCCGTCGTCGGACTCTTCCAGGGCGTCTTGCACCTGAGAAATGGCGGCTAGATCCTGCAGCACTTCAGTCGCTTCAGCGCTGAGGGCATATTCGCGACGGGTCAGGCCGAAGCCAGTGAGGAAGCCCTGGCACCACTGGCCTAGCGCGGCTGCACGCTCGGTGAGCGGCGCGTCGTCGCTCGGCAGCAGCAGAACAACGGTCATGTCGTCGCTGGTAAGCTCGCCCTTGACCATCTCTTGCAGGCCGATCAAGGCGTTGCGAACGTTGTCTTGCGGCTCGCCTTCGAGCAGCTCGGCGGCGTCTGCCAGCCAGCTGTCGGCATCGAAACCGGCACCGGCGCAGCTACGGCCGAGCAGCAGGCCGTGCAACTCGGCAGGCGAGACGGGATGGCCGCTGGTACTCAGCAGGGTGGCGAAGGCTTGGTACGGAGAATTCTGAATGGGCATGGGTAGCTAGGCGCCAGACGGCGCTATGTCTAGAATGAAGGCCTTGTATCCTACATCGACAGACTCGCCAAGACTATTAAAGGCTGTCCGCCAGCTACCTCCCATCAGACGAACACGTGGACACAATGGAAGACACCGACCTGCAAGCGCTGATGGCCAGACTCGAGCTGCTGATTACCCGAGTCGAGCAACTAAAGAGTCAAAACGCACTCTTACTAGCTCAAGAAAAGACCTGGCGCGAGGAACGCGCGCACCTCATTGAAAAAAATGAAATCGCCCGGCGTAAGGTCGAATCGATGATTTCGCGCCTCAAGGCCCTGGAGCAAGACTCATGAGTTCAAGCAATAGCGTTACCGTGCAGATCCTCGACAAAGAATATTCGATCATCTGCCCCCAGGAAGAGCGCAGCAACTTGATCAGCGCCGCCCGCTACCTGGACGGCAAGATGCGCGAAATCCGTAGCAGCGGCAAAGTCATCGGCGCCGACCGCATTGCCGTGATGGCTGCGCTGAACATCACGCACGACCTTCTGCACAAGGAAGAACGTCCGGATGTGCAGGCCAGCGGTTCGACCCGCGAACAGGTTCGCGACCTGCTGGACCGCGTCGATCTGGCGCTGTCGACCGATCCGGATGTCACCAAGGGCTGATTCGCCAGGCCGCTTGAGTTATACTCGCATCACTCCCTGGGGTGCTTGCCAGTTGACCACGTCCCTGAGCCGATTCGCACTACCCTGGAGGTTGCACGTTGGGCTGGTGTGCATGTCCGCTAGACG
The DNA here is from genome assembly GCF_058798795.1 of Pseudomonas sp. GW822-FHT07A10. Classification (NCBI taxonomy): domain Bacteria; kingdom Pseudomonadati; phylum Pseudomonadota; class Gammaproteobacteria; order Pseudomonadales; family Pseudomonadaceae; genus Pseudomonas; species Pseudomonas sp. GW822-FHT07A10. Next base: position 350,379 of record NZ_JBXAKV010000002.1, on the reverse strand, counting down.
GAAAGCCTTAAAGCCTACTGCATCTTCCACCTTGAACTTTCGGGTTCAAGGGCTAAGTCAGCAGCGGTTCATCCGGGGAGCCTGATTTCAATCCGATGCCGGTTTTCATACCGGCATCGGCATGTTTACGGGTACGCTTTTAGTACTCGCACTTTCTGAAGCCTGAATCCATGACCGAACCTGCGCTGCTGCCCCGACCGCAACTTCGACGCATGCTGCGCAAGGCCCGCCGCGCACTGACCCCCTGTCAGCAACGCGAAGCCGCTCGCGGGCTGTATAAGCAATTGGCCCAGCACCCGCTGTTTCGCCGCGCAAAACACATCTCCCTGTACCTGCCCACCGACGGTGAAATCGACCCGCGCCTGCTGATGCGTGCCGCGCAACGTCGGGGCAAGGCGACGTACCTGCCGGTACTCAGCGCCTGGCCGCGAACCAAAATGGTGTTCCAGCGGATTCGCCCCGGCGAAAAGCTCAAACCCAACCGTTTCCGTATTCCAGAACCACGGGCCAATATCGCCCGGCAACGCAAAGTCTGGGCGCTGGATCTGGTGTTGCTGCCATTGGTGGGGTTTGACGATGTCGGCGGACGCCTGGGGATGGGCGGCGGCTTCTACGACCGAAGCCTGGCGTACCTGGCGCGCCGAAAAAACTGGCGCAAGCCGACGCTGCTGGGCTTGGCCCATGAATGTCAGAAGGTTCAACGATTGGCTCAGGCGAGCTGGGATGTACCGTTGCAGGGCACGGTCACTGACAAGGCGTGGTATTTCGCGGGCTAGACGCCACTGATCTCAGCGGCGTCCAGGCGACAGGTTCAGCGCTTGAACGCCGACGGCTGTTGCTGCGCGATCTCGACGGGAGCATCGGGTTTGTTGTTCCACAGGCTTTGGGCATAGCCGGTGGTCACGACACCAAGGCCGAATAAAATAACCAAAATCCATAGTAAATCCGGTTTGCGTTTCATCGACTGCCCCCCAAAGGCACATCAACACGATGACAGCAGCGGTTTCCGTTGTAGGTGTAGGCCGTGCAGCAGCGTCAAGCTAAGAAGGCCGGCATTTTGCGACAACGTGAACCGACACGCAAACGCTGGCGTCAACCGACTGTCGGTTTGTCATAAAATTGCCTGACCACTTGCCCACCCACCTCGCAAGGAGCAAAAACATGGCTTATTGGCTGATGAAATCCGAGCCCGACGAACTCTCCATCAAAGACCTGGAGAAGCTTGGCCGAGCGCGCTGGGACGGGGTTCGCAATTACCAGGCGCGCAACTTTTTGCGGGCCATGGCAGTGGGCGACGAGTTTTTCTTCTATCACTCCAGCTGCCCTGAGCCAGGGATTGCCGGGGTCGGAAAGATCGTCGAGGCAGCGTATCCGGACCCGACGGCGCTGGAGCCCGAGAGTCATTACTTCGATCCGAAGGCCACTGCCGAGAAAAACGCCTGGAGCGCGATCGATGTCGCTCACGTCGAAACGTTTTCCAAGGTGCTGAAGCTCGATTATCTGAAACAGCAAACGGCGCTGGCCGAAATGCCATTGGTGCAGAAAGGCTCGCGACTGTCGGTGATGCCGGTGACAGCCGAGCAATGGGCGGCGGTGCTTGGCCTGCGCTAAATAATGCACAACCGCCGGTCACGCAGGCTTACCTTGCCAACCGGTCAAGCTTGCCCTTCAGTTGACTAACATCAAGGTGCTCAGGCGCGTTCCTGTCAGACTGGGACGCTATAGACGCAGGATGCCGACATGTCGACGCACAGCCGTTCTTCGCTTTTCTTCGTTTTTTTACTGGGGGCTGTATTGCTGGCCGCCGGAGGGTTTGGTTATTGGCGGTCGACCGTTAACCGACTGCCCCAAGGGTTGTCTGTCGGCAATGGTCGACTTGAAGCCACTGAAGTGCAGATCGCCAGCAAAACACCCGGTCGATTGGCTGAAGTGCTGGTGGACGAAGGCGACAAGGTAACCCAGGGGCAACTGCTGGCCCGCATGGACACCCGTACCCTCGAAGCCCAGCGCAACCAGGCTGAAGCCGAAGTGATACGCGCCCGGGAAAATCTTTCCGCGGCCCAGGCCAATGTGAAACTGCGCCAGAGCGAGCAACTGCTTGCCCAGCAAGAGCTCAAGCGCTCCCAGGCATTGTTCAATCGCGGTTTCGCCAGCGGCCAGATCATCGACCAACAGCAGTCACGCTTCGACACCGCCAACGCGGCTGTTACTGCGGCCCGCGCACAGGTGTCCGCCGTCGGCGCCGCCATTGGCGCTGCACAGGCGCAAGTGGCTCAGTTAAACAGTGAAATCGACGACAGCAGTTTGCGAGCCCCCATCGACGGGATAATTCAGCTTCGCATGGCCGAACCCGGGGAAGTGCTCGGCGCCGGAGGGCGAGTGTTGCTGCTGATTGACCCGAATGACCAATACATGAACCTCTACCTTGCAGCCTCCGTCGCCGGACGCCTGGCGGTCGGCGATGAAGCGCGGATCCTGTTGGACGCCCTGCCTGACCAGCCGTTGCCGGCAAAAATCAGCTTCGTGGCGGCCAAATCGCAGTTCACGCCCAAAGAAGTCGAGACCCGCGATGAACGTCAGAAACTGGTGTTTCGGGTCAAGCTACGCCTGACCCGTCCCAGCGCCGTGCCCCAGGCCAAACCGGGGATGCCCGGCAATGGCTACGTGCGCACCGCTCCCATTGACTGGCCGGCCAATCTTCAATGACCGGCCTGGCACTGCATGCCACCCGCCTTCGGCACCGCTATGGCGAACGGCATGCGCTGACCGACATCACGCTCAGTCTGCCCACCGGTACCCGGTGTGGGTTGATTGGCCCGGATGGCGCCGGCAAATCCAGCCTGCTGGGATTGATCGCCGGCGTGAAGACGCTACAGGAGGGCCAACTGGAAGTGCTCGGCGGTTCGATCCAGGACCGGCGCCACCGCAACAGCCTCTACTCGCGCATCGCGTTCATGCCTCAAGGTCTGGGCGGCAACCTGTACCCTGATCTGTCAATCCGCGAGAACATTCACTTCTTCGCCACGCTGTTCGGGCTGTCCGCGGCCGAAAGCGATCAGCGCATGCACAGCCTGCTACAGGCCACCGATCTACTGCGATTTGCCGAGCGCCCGGCCGGCAAGCTGTCGGGCGGAATGAAACAGAAGCTCGGACTCTGTTGCGCACTGATCCATGAGCCGGATTTGTTGATCCTCGATGAGCCGACCACTGGCGTCGACCCTTTGTCCCGACGGCATTTCTGGGAGTTGATCGATGACGTTCGGCGCCAACGCCCGCAACTGACACTACTGGTCGCCACCGCGTACATGGAAGAGGCCGAGCAGTTCGAACACTGCCTGATGCTCGACGGCGGCAAACTGATCGCCGCCGGTTTGAGCCGCGATCTGGCGGCGGTAACCCCCAGCGGCAAGCTCGATGAAGCCTTCACTCACTTTCAGGGTGACACCGGCCACGACAACCAGCCGCTAGTGATCCCTCCCCGAACCAATGCTACGGCCGACATCGCCATCCAAGCCCATGACCTGACCCTGCGCTTCGGCGATTTCACCGCTGTGGATAAAGTCAGCTTCGCCATCGGCCGCGGCGAGATCTTCGGGTTTCTGGGCTCCAACGGCTGCGGCAAAACCACCACCATGAAAGTGCTTACCGGACTGATTCCGGCCAGCGAAGGCAGTGCCACGCTGCTGGGCAACCCAGTGAACGCCAAGGATCTGGCCACCCGCAAGCGCGTCGGCTTCATGTCTCAGAGCTTCTCGCTCTATGGCGAGCTCAGTGTGCGGCAGAACCTGGACCTGCATGCGCGACTGTTCGATCTGCCCCAGGCCGACAGCACTCAGCGCATCGACGAATTGATCCAGCGCTTCAGCCTGGCCAGCGTCGCCCATCAGCCGTCCGGTGCATTGCCGCTGGGTCTGCGTCAACGATTATCCCTGGCGGTGGCGGTGCTGCATCGCCCGGAAGTGCTGATCCTCGACGAACCTACCTCCGGCGTCGACCCGGCGGCGCGGGACGATTTCTGGCGACTGCTGATCGAACTGTCCCGTGAACAGGACGTGACGATCTTCCTGTCCACCCATTTCATGAACGAAGCCCAGCGTTGCGACCGCATCTCATTGATGCACGCAGGCAAGGTTTTGGCCTGCGACACCCCGGCAGCACTGCAACAGCAGTTCAACGGCCAGACACTTGAGGCCGCATTCGTCACCTGCCTGGAACAGGCCCAGAGCCCGGGCGCGACAGAGGCGCCACCAACGCCCATCGACACAACGCTCGCACCCACCCCATCGATGAAAGACCGTCGCTTCAGCTTTGGGCGACTGCGGGCATTGGCGAGCCGTGAAGGCAAGGAACTGCTGCGCGATAGAGTACGCCTGGCCTTCGCGCTGCTCGGGGCGATGCTCATGATGGTGATTTTCGGCTATGGCATTTCCCTGGACGTGGAGAAACTCGCCTTCGCGGTCTACGACCAGGACCAGACCCCGCAAAGCCGGGCTTATCTGGAGGCCTTCCGCGGCTCCCGTTACTTCGACGAACAACCCCCGATAAGCGATCCGGCGCAGTTGCATCGACGACTGCAGCGCTCGGAAATCAAACTGGCGCTGGAGATTCCCCCCGGATTCGGTCGGGATCTGTTCGCCGGTCGCCAGCCTACGGTGGCGGCCTGGCTCGACGGCGGCATGCCGTTTCGCGCTGAAACCAGCCGCAACTATGTGGAAGCGGTACACCAGGCCAACCTGGAGCAACTGGCGGATCAGTCCAGTCCCGCACCAGCCCGGCAAGCGCCAGCCAAACTGGAAACCCGTTTCCGCTACAACCAGGATGTCGTCAGCGTCAACGCCATCGGCCCTGGAGTGATGGCGCTGATCCTGGCGTTTATCCCGGCCATGCTGACTGCGCTGGGCATTGTGCGGGAGAAGGAACTGGGCTCGATCACCAACTTCTACGCCACACCGCTGACCCGCCTGGAGTTCCTGTTAGGTAAACAGGTGCCGTATCTGGCCGTCAGTCTGATCAATCTCGCCGTGCTGACAGCCATGAACCGCTGGCTGTTCGGCGTGCCTTTCAAGGGCAGCGCATTGACCCTGGCCTTCGGCGGATTGCTCTACGTGCTGGCGACTACCAGCATGGGCCTGTTGATTTCGGCGTTCACCCGAACCCAGATCGCCGCGATTCTCGGCACCATGATCATCACCAGCCTGCCGACCATCCAGTTTTCCGGTTTGATCGTGCCGCGATCGTCCCTCGATGGTGCGGCCGCGGTCATGGGGATACTGTTTCCGGCAGGCTATTTTCTCGATATTGCTGTCGGCACCTTTACCAAGGCGCTGGATATCCGGCAGTTGTGGCCACAATGCCTGGCACTGTTCGGGTTCTTTCTCGGGTTCACCGGGCTCAGCCTGGCCATGCTGAAAAAGCAGGAGGTCTGATGCATAAGCTTGCGCACATCCTGCGTCTTGGCCTCAAGGAACTCACCAGCCTGCGACATGACAGTGTATTGCTGCTGTTCCTGTTCTACGCCTTTACAGTGGCGATCTACATGCCGGCCGCGGGCTCAGTGATCGGCGTGCACAACGCCAGTGTGGCCATGGTCGATGAAGATCACAGCCCCATGTCACGCCAACTGGCCCAGGTTCTGCGGCCGCCGGAATTTCAACCGCCGGTGCCGCTGCCTTATGGTCAGCTGGACGAGGTGCTGGACAACGGGCGGTACACCTTCGTGATCAATGTTCCAGCCAATTTTCAGGCCGATCTGCTGGGCGGCCACCAGCCGGCGGTGCAGGTCAACGTCGACGCCACGGCCATGAGCCAGGCGTTCATGGGGGCAGGCTATATCGGGAGGATTTTCCAGCGCGAGCTGCTGACCTACAGTGGCCAGAGCGATGCGGCGAGCCAGACACCCGTGCGGCTGACAACACGAGCGCTGTTCAATACCAATCTGGAGGGTGGCTGGTTCCTGGCGGTGATTCAGATCGTCAACAACATCACGATCCTGGCCATCATCCTGACGGGCACGGCGCTGCTGCGTGAACGCGAGCACGGCACCCTCGATCATTTGCTGGTGCTGCCACTGACGGCACTGGAAATCATGCTGGCGAAAGTCTGGAGCAACATGCTGGTGGTGGTGTTGTGCACCTGGGTGTCGCTGGAAGTCATTGTCAAAGGCGCTCTTGGCGTGCCGCTGGCCGGCTCCATGAGCTTTTTCTTGCTGGTAACGGCAGTTTATCTGTTCGCCAGCACGGCGCTGGGGATATTCCTCGCGACCCTCGCCCGCTCGACACCGCAGTTCGGCTTGTTGGCGATTCCGGTGATTATCCCGATGTTGCTTCTTTCCGGGGGCAGTACGCCTCTCGACAGCATGCCGCAATGGCTGCAATGGGTGATGCAGGGCTCGCCATCGACGCACTTCGTCAGCCTCAGCGCCGCGATACTGTTTCGCGACGCCGGCATCGGCGTGGTCTGGCCGGACTTGCTGGCATTAAGCGCCATCGGCCTGCTGTTCTTTACCATTGCACTGCTGCGGTTTCGCAAGAGCCTGGCGTCCTGAAGGGCCGAGTCGCCCTTCGCGGGCAAGCCCGCGAAGGGGCCGCCCCAGACAACAAAAGTCTTACTGGATAATGAGGTTGTTGAACAACAGATCCTCAACCACCGGTTTGCCAGTCTCGTCGTTCATCACTTGCTGGGTCTGCTTCAAGGCTTCCTGACGCAGCTTTTCCTTGGCTTCGACGTTGTTCATGGTTTCAGTGGTCTGCTGGGCAAACAACGCCACCAGCTGATTGCGGATCAACGGCTCATTGGCCTTCACCGCCTTGGTCGCCTCGTCACCGGTCACCCGTAGCGCCACATCGGCCTTGTAGACCTTGAGCTTCGGCGTGCCATCCAACCCATAGTTGCCCACGAACGGCGGGCTCAGGGTGATGTAGTTGACCTTCGGGGCTTCACCTTCTTTGGCTTCTTCGGCCATCGCTGCCACAGGCAGAGACAGGGCCAGCATCAACATGATCCACGCTTTCACAATTCGCTCCTTATCCGGTTTGCGGCCTAGCATAACGACCCGCCGCTCAAGCACAAGCTTATGGCTGACTATCAGGGCCGGGCATGCTCGTTGACCCGTTAACTCACACACCTACACTTATCGGCCATCACTCCCAAAGGAATAGCCCTGATGAAAGCCGTGCTGTGCAAAGCCTTCGGCCCTGCCGAATCGCTGGTGCTGGAAGACGTCGCCAGCCCCGCCCCGAAGAAGAACGAAATCCTGCTGGACGTGCACGCCGCCGGGGTGAATTTCCCGGACACGCTGATCATCGAGGGCAAATACCAGTTCAAACCGCCCTTCCCGTTTTCACCGGGTGGCGAAGCGGCTGGCGTGGTCAGCGCTGTGGGGGAAAAGGTCAGCCACCTCAAGGTCGGTGACCGGGTCATGGCCCTGACTGGCTGGGGCAGTTTCGCCGAGCAGGTCGCGGTGCCGGGCTACAACGTGCTGCCGATCCCGCCATCGATGGACTTCAACACTGCTGCCGCTTTCAGCATGACCTACGGCACTTCGATGCACGCCCTCAAGCAACGGGGCAACCTGCAACCCGGCGAAACCTTGCTGGTGCTCGGCGCGTCCGGCGGCGTCGGCCTCGCCGCCGTGGAAATCGGCAAAGCCATGGGCGCCCGGGTGATCGCCGCCGCCAGCAGTGCGGAAAAACTCGCGGTAGCCAAAGCCGCCGGCGCCGATGAGCTGATCAACTACAGCGAAACCAGCCTCAAGGACGAAATCAAACGCCTGACCGACGGCCAGGGCGCCGACGTGATCTACGATCCGGTGGGCGGCGACCTGTTCGACCAGGCCATCCGCGCCATCGCCTGGAACGGCCGTCTATTGGTGGTCGGTTTCGCCAGCGGACGTATCCCCGAACTGCCAGTGAACCTGGCACTGCTCAAAGGTGCCGCAGTGGTCGGCGTGTTCTGGGGCTCGTTTGCCCAGCGCCAACCACAGGACAACGCGGCGAACTTCCAGCAGTTGTTTCACTGGTTCGCCGAAGGCAAGTTGAAGCCGCTGGTGTCGCAGGTGTATCCACTGAGCAATGCGGCGCAGGCGATCAATGATCTTGGCCAGCGCAAGGCAGTGGGGAAGGTGGTCGTGCAGGTTCGCTGATCGTTTTCCAGCCAGGTCGCAGACTGCGACCTGGCTCCGTCATCCCCGTACCGACTCTCATTTATACCTGAGCGACATGTTCATAAAGGAACATGCAATCTCCAACATTTCCGCTGTTTTGCCGATGCGAACCGGTGCTATTTTCGGTAACGAAACTGTAACATTCGCATCCGCAGTCAAAACAAGAAATCTGGAGCTCTTGAATGTTTGCTTTCTTTCGTCCTGCCGCACATCAGGCTCCATTGCCTGAAGAAAAAATAGACAGCACCTACCGACGCCTTCGCTGGCAGATCTTCGCCGGGATTTTCATTGGCTATGCCGGTTACTACCTGCTGCGCAAGAACTTCACCCTGGCGTTCCCGGACCTGATCGCCCAAGGCTATACAAAAGGCCAGCTGGGTGTGGCGATGTCGGCGATTGCAATCGCCTATGGCCTGTCCAAGTTTCTGATGGGCATCGTGTCCGACCGCTCCAACCCGCGTTACTTCCTGCCCTTTGGCCTGGTGGTGTCCGCCGCGGTGATGTTCGTTTTCGGTTTCGCACCTTGGGCCACGTCCAGCGTGACCATGATGTTCATCCTGCTGTTCATCAACGGCTGGGCACAAGGCATGGGGTGGCCGCCGAGCGGGCGAACCATGGTGCATTGGTGGTCGCAGAAAGAGCGTGGCGGTGTGGTTTCGGTCTGGAACACCGCGCATAACGTTGGCGGTGGCTTGATCGGCCCGCTGGCGATTCTGGGCATGGGCTGGTTCAACGACTGGCACAGCAAGTTCTACGTACCGGCTGCCGTGGCGCTGTTGGTCGCCGTGTTTGCCTTCATTGTGATGCGCGATACTCCGCAGTCGACGGGCCTGCCGCCGATTGAGAAGTACAAAAACGATTACCCGGAAGGCTACGACGCCAGTCACGAAGAGGAATTCAGCGCCAAGGACATCTTCGTCAAATACGTGCTGCGCAACAAAATGCTCTGGTTCATCGCACTGGCTAACGTTTTCGTCTACCTGCTGCGCTACGGCATTCTGGACTGGGCGCCGACCTACCTCAAAGAGGTCAAGCACTTCGACTTCGACAAGACGTCGTGGGCTTACTTCCTGTACGAGTGGGCGGGCATTCCCGGCACGCTGCTGTGCGGCTGGATGTCGGACAAGATCTTCCGTGGCAACCGTGGCCTGACCGGCATGGTGTTCATGGCGTTGGTGACCGTTGCGACGATCGTGTATTGGCTGAATCCGCCGGGCAACCCGATGATCGACATGATCTCGCTGTTCGCTATCGGCTTCCTGATCTACGGCCCGGTGATGCTGGTCGGCCTGCAGGCGCTGGAACTGGTGCCGAAGAAGGCCGCGGGTACGGCCGCAGGCTTTACCGGCCTGTTCGGTTACTTGGGTGGTTCCGTCGCGGCCAGCGCCATGATGGGCTACACCGTGGACTATTTCGGCTGGGATGGCGGCTTCATTCTGTTGGTCGTTGCCTGCCTGCTGGCGATGGCGTTCCTGGCACCCACCCTGGGCCACAAAAACGCCGCCAGTCAGGGCCGCGAAGCGCTCGCCTGATCTGCCTTTGATTTGCAGCGCTTGAGCCGCGCCTCCAGATTCCGGTCTGGCATGGCGTGGCTACGCAGGGCGTGGGCGGTCTGCTCGACATACTCGCGAGTGGTGCCATAGCGCCCGCAAGCGTTCTCGAATACCTGGCTCAGCACGTGATCTGGCAGGTTGCCGGCATAGCTGGGCAGGTGCCGCTCCAATACAAATCCCAATGCCTGAACCTGGTTTCCGTTTTCAAGACGGCAGTTGAGCCAGTGTGGACGATAGGAAGGGAATGGCATCTCGCGCTGCCAGAGCGCATAAAGTGAAGCCTCGAGTTGTTCTTCGGGCAAGCGATAGGCGAACCCGCTGCACGAACCACCGCGATCCAGGCCAAATACCAGCCCCGGCACTTCCGGCGTGCCGCGATGCTCGTGGGACCACAGGTACAAACCACGATGGTAGCCATGCACCCGGCCGCGCACTCGCTCAACCGCCACACATTCAGGCCGCCAGATCAGCGAACCATACGCGAATAGCCAGACCGGCCCACCCTTGTGGCGCGCCATGGTCGACTGCATCGAGCTGAGCAATTGTTCGTGTGTAAGCTGCGGCCCCAGATCGAGCCGCGGAGGGTAAGCCAGATTCAAAAAAGCAGATTCGATGGCGCTCATGGCAATGAAATTTCGGCCCAGCAATTATTACAAAATATAAACAACTTTCACTTCATAGAACATATAGCAGTAATACTAAAACGAAAAGTACTAAGCGCCCTATGACCTTGCGCCCCCCATAAAAAATCCAATACTGAAGCTGGAGGGCTTGGCTATATACCCTAATATCATTTAAGAGAATTCTTAAATACCAGAACGAAATATACATAAGCATTCGGCGCGTCTAGGATAAAGCTCACTTAGGAGAAAACACCTACAAACCCTTCGGATTTACCGCCTACCCATTGCAGCTTTACGTCGCGTATAACGGCCACCCAAAGACGCAAACCAAACTGCCTCAAAGGCCTGAATAATGAAAACACCATGGATTTACGGGTTACTTCTAATGCTCACGGCGCAGCACTCGCTGGCCGAGGACACCTCTGCGAAAGACACCGGCTCCTGGTATTTGCAGGCCAGCGTCTATACCAGACACTTCTCCCCCGACTCCGACCACAATAACAATCAGGACCTCATCGGTCTTGAGCGCGAGCAAGCGTCCGGTTGGTTGTTTGGTGGCGCAACTTTTCGCAACTCGTTCAGCCAGCGTTCATATTATGCGTATGCGGGCAAACGCTACGAGAGTGCTGACTATCCCGTGTACATAAAACTCACCGGTGGTCTGTTGCAAGGTTACAGCGGCAAGTCTCAGGACAAGATCCCTCTGAATCACTTCGGGGTCGCGCCGGTGATCATTCCTTCAGTCGGGGCACACTACGGACCATTGGCAGCCGAGCTGGTATTGCTCGGCTTCAATGCCGCCATGGTGACAACCGGGGTGCGCTTCTAGAACGGTTCACGCACCTATGATCGCGGGGCGTAAGCAAATACATCGGCACGCATTTGATGGGCATCCATCCCCGCTTCGACCAAAGCATCGAGCGTGCCATAGACCATGGCTGGAGAGCCGCTGGCATAGACGTGCAGTGCTTTCAGATCAGGGAAATCTTCACACACCGCCTCATGCAACATGCCGCAACGCCCCTGCCAACCACATTGATCGCTGACGACTTTATGCAGGAACAGATTGGGCAGCTTCAGCCATTCATCCCAATGTTCGATCTCATAAAAGTCTTCGGGACGACGTACGCCCCAATACAGGTGCACCGGATGCTTGAAGCCCGTGGCGCGACAATGTTCGATGAGGCTGTGGATCTGGCCCATGCCGGTACCGGCAGCAATCAGTACGAGAGGACCGTTCGGCAGTTCCGCCAGATGGGTGTCGCCGAACGGCATCTCGATCCGCACCATCGGGTTGCGTTGGAGCTGTTCGATCAGGCTCAGCGCGCTGCTTTCGCGCGCCAGCACATGAATTTCCAGGTCGCGGCCGGAATGCGGTGCTGAGGCCAGGGAAAAAGCGGATTTCTCGCCATTCTCACGCTCGATCATCAGGTACTGGCCGGCGTGATAGCGCGGTGGCTTGCCCGCTGGCGCACGCAGACGCACGCGCCAGGTATCGCCACCGACGTCCCTGCATTCAATGACCTGACACGACACGCTGCGCACCGGCAGTTCTCCCAGCGCGAGCACGCCATCCCACAACACGATGCAGTCTTCCAGCGGCTCTGCAATGCAAGTGTAGAACTCGCCATGGTCGCGCACATCGCCAGCCTGTTCGACCCGCCCTTCCACCAGCAACGCGCCGCACACATGGCAATTGCCGTTACGACAGCTTTGCGGGCATTCATAGCCCAGGCGACGCGCGCCATCGAGAATCCGCTCGCCGGGCAGAATCTCAAGCACTGCTCCGGAGGGCTGCAAGGTTACACGCATCAATCTATTCCTAACTGATTCCAGATGGCATCGATCCGTTGGGTAACGGCTTCATCCTTGACGATGACCCGGCCCCACTCGCGGGTGGTTTCGCCTGGCCATTTATGCGTGGCATCGAGCCCCATCTTCGAACCCAGGCCGGAGACCGGCGAGGCGAAGTCCAGGTAGTCGATCGGCGTGTTGTCGATCATCACCGTGTCGCGCTTGGGGTCCATGCGCGTGGTGATGGCCCAGATCACGTCGTTCCAGTCCCGTGCGTTGATATCGTCGTCGGTGACGATAACGAACTTGGTGTACATGAACTGTCGCAAAAACGACCAGACACCGAGCATTACCCGCTTGGCGTGGCCGGGATACGACTTCTTCATGGTCACGATGGCCATGCGGTACGAGCAGCCTTCGGGCGGCAAGTAGAAGTCAGTGATCTCCGGAAATTGCTTCTGCAGGATCGGCACGAACACTTCGTTCAGCGCCACACCGAGAATCGCCGGCTCATCCGGCGGACGGCCGGTGTAGGTGCTGTGGTAGATCGGCTTGATCCGATGGGTGATGCGCTCGACGGTGAACACCGGGAAGCTGTCGACTTCGTTGTAGTAGCCGGTGTGGTCGCCGTACGGACCTTCATCGGCCATTTCGCCCGGATGAATCACGCCTTCGAGGATGATTTCAGCCGTGGCCGGTACTTGCAGGTCGTTGCCGCGGCATTTCACCAGTTCGGTGCGATTGCCCCGCAGCAGACCGGCGAAAGCGTATTCGGAGAGGCTGTCCGGCACCGGTGTCACGGCGCCAAGAATGGTGGCCGGGTCAGCGCCCAGCGCCACGGACACCGGGAACGGCTGGCCGGGGTGTTTTTCGCACCATTCGCGGTAATCCAGCGCGCCGCCACGGTGGCTCAACCAGCGCATGATCACCTTGTTGCGACCGATCACCTGTTGACGGTAGATGCCGAGGTTCTGGCGATCCTTGTTCGGACCTTTGGTGACAGTCAGGCCCCAAGTGATCAGCGGGCCGACATCGCCTGGCCAGCAGGTCTGCACCGGCAACATCGCGAGGTCGACATCGTCGCCTTCGATGACCACTTCCTGGCACACCGCGTCTTTGACGACTTTCGGCGCCATCGAGATGATCTTGCGAAAGATCGGCAGCTTGGACCAGGCGTCCTTCAAACCTTTCGGCGGCTCGGGCTCCTTGAGGAACGCCAGCAACTTGCCGATTTCGCGCAACTCGCTCACCGCCTCTGCACCCATGCCCAGCGCCACGCGCTCAGGCGTACCGAACAGATTGCCGAGCACAGGGATGTCATAACCCGTGGGCTTTTCGAAAAGCAGGGCCGGGCCTTTGGCGCGCAATGTGCGGTCGCAGACCTCGGTCATTTCGAGCACTGGGGACACCGGAACCTGGATGCGCTTGAGTTCGCCGCGCTGTTCCAGGCCGCTGATAAAGTCGCGCAAGTCGCGATACTGCATGCGTGAGCCTCGTTTTGGCCGTGGCGTTCGGGGGTGGCAGTTTAGCGCCGAACCCCTCAGTTCAGAACCACGAACTGCCGTTGATCAAAAATCAGATAGCAAAAAGCCGGGTTTCCCCGGCTTTTTGGCCTGTTCGACTTACTTGCGCTTCATCGACAGGAAGAACTCGTCGTTGGTCTTGGTCTGTTTCAGCTTGTCGACCAGGAACTCGATGGCAGAGACTTCATCCATCGGGTGCAGCAGTTTGCGCAGGATCCACATACGCTGCAGTTCGTCGTCGGCTGTCAGCAACTCTTCGCGGCGAGTACCGGAACGGTTGATGTTGATGGCCGGGAACACACGTTTTTCGGCGATCTTGCGATCCAGAGGCAGTTCCATGTTGCCGGTGCCTTTGAATTCTTCGTAGATCACTTCATCCATCTTCGAACCGGTTTCAACCAGCGCGGTAGCGATGATGGTCAGCGAGCCGCCTTCTTCGATGTTCCGTGCAGCACCGAAGAAACGTTTCGGTTTCTCCAGGGCGTGGGCATCGACACCACCGGTCAGCACCTTGCCGGAGCTCGGGATCACGGTGTTGTAGGCACGCGCCAGACGGGTGATGGAGTCGAGCAGAATCACCACGTCCTTCTTGTGCTCGACCAGGCGCTTGGCCTTCTCGATCACCATTTCGGCAACCTGCACGTGGCGGGTTGGCGGCTCGTCGAACGTCGAGGCAACCACTTCGCCGCGCACGGTGCGCTGCATTTCGGTCACTTCTTCCGGACGCTCGTCGATCAACAGCACGATCAGATGAACTTCAGGATTGTTACGCGCGATGTTTGCCGCGATGTTCTGCAGCATGATCGTTTTACCGGCTTTCGGCGGAGCAACGATCAGGCCGCGCTGGCCTTTGCCGATCGGGGCGCACAGGTCGATGACACGACCGGTCAAGTCTTCGGTGGAACCGTTACCGGCTTCCATCTTCATGCGCACGGTCGGGAACAGCGGGGTCAGGTTCTCGAAGAGAATCTTGTTTTTCGCGTTCTCGGGACGATCGTAGTTGATCGTGTCGACCTTGAGCAGCGCGAAATACCGCTCGCCTTCCTTCGGAGGACGGATCTTGCCAACGATGGTGTCACCGGTGCGCAAGTTGAAGCGACGGATCTGGCTCGGCGAGACGTAGATATCGTCCGGGCCGGCGAGATAGGAAGCGTCAGCGGAGCGCAGGAAGCCGAAGCCGTCCTGGAGAATCTCCAGCACGCCATCACCGGAGATTTCCTCGCCGCTTTTAGCGTGCTTTTTGAGCAGGGAGAAAATCACGTCCTGCTTGCGCGAACGGGCCATATTTTCTATGCCCATCTGTTCGGCCAATTCGAGCAGTTCGGTAATCGGCTTTTGCTTGAGTTCAGTCAGATTCATATAGGAATGACGTAATCATTTATGGAGGGGGGAAATTAAGCTTTTGGCTTAATGAGGCCGCGCCGCAGAGAAGGCGACAGGATCGCGTACTTATTCGAAAAGGAGTGCGTCGGCGACGGCTAGCAGGGGGCAGTGGAGAAACCAGTGCGGGGCCGAATGTACCACCTGAGTTTCGGAGCGTCTAGCCCTCAATAACGAAAAGGCCCCGCATAATGCGGGGCCTTTTCATGACGCTTTATAACAACGCTTAGATGTTGGCGTCGAGGAAAGCGGCCAATTGCGACTTCGACAGCGCACCGACCTTGGTGGCTTCGACGTTGCCGTTCTTGAACAGCATCAGCGTCGGGATACCACGCACGCCATGCTTGGCCGGGGTTTCCTGGTTCTCGTCGATGTTCAGTTTGGCAACGGTCAGCTTGCCTTTGTAGGTCTCGGCAATTTCGTCCAGGACAGGAGCGATCATTTTGCAAGGGCCGCACCACTCAGCCCAGTAGTCGACCAGTACAGCGCCTTCGGCCTTGAGTACGTCGGCCTCGAAGCTAGCGTCGCTAACGTGTTTGATAAGATCGCTGCTCATGGAAGTCTCCAGGTTGTAAGCAAAAAAACGTGGCCCATCATAGCTGCCCTTCCCCCGTTCAGGAAGCCGCAGATGATTGAGTCTCGCTATGGTGGCCCATGAATTTGGGTATAGCTCAAGTCACGAGGTGGCGGGAGCGACGAAGGCAATCCCAGTGCGCAGGGCGGCGTTGCGCACATGCTCCTGCATGGCCTTCTGTGCGGCACCGGACGATCGGCGCGCCAGTGCACGGAGGATTTTACGGTGTTCCTGCCAGGTTTCCATGGCCCGTTCGGCCCGGATGAACGGTAGCTTCTGGCTCTCCAGAAAGATGTCGGCGCTGGCTGTCAGGATGCTCAGCATCGCCTGATTACCGCTGGCCAGGAGGATGCGCCGGTGAAACTCGAAGTCCAGTCGCGCCGCTGCATCGAAGTTGGCGGCACGCAGTTCGTTGCGCATGGCGGCGACGTTGTCTTCCAGGGCATCAAGATCCTCGGTGCTCAGGGTCACGGCCGCCAAACCCGAGGCAAAACCCTCCAGCGCATAGCGCAACTGGAAGATGTCCAGCGGCGATGCCTGGGCCGCGAATGGCCAGCCCGGCACCGCATCGCCCCGGGGCAGATCGACCGGTGACTGCACGAATACGCCCTTGCCCGGCTGGATGCTGATCACGCCCAGCGCACTCAGGGACGACAACGCCTCGCGCAACGACGCCCGGCTGACCCCCAATTGCACCGCCAGGTCCCGTTGCGAGGGCAAGGCATCACCCGCCCCGAAACCTTGCTCGGTGATCAGTTTGCGGATGGCTTGCAGCGCCACTTCAGGTACTGCGCGGGAGATCGAGTTCATGGTTTCTTCAGACGAACCAGGCCAATGAGCGGCTAGTTGTAAAGCTATTCGCGACGTCCGGCAAGTCGTGCCCCATGGGGGTTCGGGAGTTTTCACGGTTGCGCCATCAAGGTGCGAAATGCCACTCAACTGTTCAGACCAGTAAGACCGAGCAACACCAGCAAAACCGTGGCCTGCAACCCCTGAAACCGAATCTTGGCATGGCCCGTGCTCTGTCGATCCGCAGAAATCACTTCCCGCCGATCCGGAGATTTGCCATGACCCAGCGTTACAGCGCCCTCCTCGCCGCCCTGTTTGCCAGCCTGATGCTGAGCCAGGCACCCGCCCACGCCGACGGTCTGGAGGATGTGGTCAAACGCGGCACCCTTAAAGTCGCCGTGCCCCAGGACTTCCCGCCGTTCGGTTCGGTCGGCCCGGACATGAAACCGCGCGGCCTCGACATCGATACCGCCAAACTGCTGGCCGACCAACTCAAGGTCAAACTCGAACTGACCCCGGTCAACAGCACCAACCGCATCCCGTTCCTGACCACCGGCAAGGTCGACCTGGTGATTTCCAGCCTCGGCAAGAACCCTGAACGTGAGAAAGTCATCGATTTCTCCCGCGCCTACGCGCCGTTCTACCTCGCCGTATTCGGTCCGCCAGACGCCGCCATCAAGGGTCTGGACGATCTCAAGGGCAAAACCATCAGCGTCACCCGTGGTGCCATCGAAGACATCGAGCTGACCAAAGTCGCCCCGGAAGGCGTGACCATCAAACGCTTCGAAGACAACAACTCGACCATCGCCGCCTACCTCGCGGGCCAGGTCGACCTGATCGCCAGCGGCAACGTGGTGATGGTAGCCATCAGCGAGAAAAACCCGAAACGCGTACCGGCCCTGAAAGTGAAGCTCAAGGACTCGCCGGTGTACGTCGGCGTGAACAAGAACGAGCCGGCGTTGCTGGACAAGGTCAATCAGATCCTCACCACCGCCAAGGCTGACGGTGCGCTGGAGAAGAACTCGCAAACCTGGCTGAAAGAACCGCTGCCGGCCGATCTCTGATCGTTCGCGCGGGAGACGACTTATGGCTTATCAGTTCGATTTTTTGCCGGTGGTGGAAAACACCGACCTGCTGCTGCGCGGTGCGTTGTTCACCCTTGAGCTGACGGCCGTTGGCGCGGTGTTCGGGGTCGCTCTGGGCATCATCGGCGCACTGGTGCGGGCGTGGAACATCCGCCCGTTCGCCGGCATTTTCGGGGTCTACGTCGAGTTGATCCGCAACACACCCTTTCTGGTGCAGTTGTTTTTCATCTTCTTCGGTTTGCCGTCGCTGGGCCTGCAGATTTCCGAATGGCAGGCGGCGGTGCTGGCGATGGTGATCAACCTGGGCGCCTATTCGACCGAGATCATCCGCGCCGGCATTCAGGCGATCCCCCGCGGGCAGCTGGAAGCCGCGGCCGCCCTGGCGATGAGCCGCTTCGAAGCCTTCCGCCACGTGGTTCTGCTGCCGGCACTGGGCAAAGTCTGGCCGGCCCTGAGCAGCCAGATCATCATCGTCATGCTCGGCTCGGCGGTCTGTTCGCAGATCGCCACCGAAGAGCTGAGTTTCGCCGCCAACTTCATTCAGTCGCGTAACTTTCGCGCCTTTGAAACCTACGCCCTGACCACGCTGCTCTACCTGTGCATGGCGCTGCTGATCCGCCAATTGCTGAACTGGATCGGCCGCCGCTACCTGTCCAAAAGCAGTGCAAGGAGCAGCCAATGAGCGATTTCACCTTCTGGGACATCCTGCGCAACCTGCTCACGGGCCTGCAATGGACGCTGGCATTGTCGCTGGTGGCGTTTATCGGTGGCGGGCTGATCGGTTTGCTGATCATGGTGATGCGGATTTCTAAGAAATCCCTGCCCAGCCACTTCGCCCGCACCTACATCGAATTGTTCCAGGGCACGCCGCTGTTGATGCAGCTGTTTCTGGTGTTCTTCGGTGTGGCCTTGGCCGGTGTGGAAATTTCACCGTCGATGGCGGCGGCGATTGCCTTGACACTGTTCACCAGCGCCTACCTGGCGGAGATCTGGCGCGGTTGCGTCGACTCGATCCCCAATGGCCAGTGGGAAGCCTCATCGAGCCTGGCGCTCAACCCGCTGGAGCAATTGCGTTACGTGATCCTGCCACAAGCGCTGCGCATCGCCGTGGCGCCGACCGTGGGCTTCTCGGTGCAAGTGGTCAAGGGCACCGCCGTCACCTCGATCATCGGCTTCACCGAACTGACCAAGACCGGCGGCATGCTCGCCAACGCGACCTTCGAACCCTTTATGGTCTACGGCCTCGTCGCCCTCGGTTACTTCCTGCTCTGCTACCCCTTGTCCCTCAGTGCGCGCTACCTGGAAAGGAGACTGCATGCCTCTGCTTAGAATTTCCGCCCTGCATAAATATTACGGCGACCACCATGTACTCAAAGGCATCGATCTGAGTATCGAGGAAGGCCAGGTGGTGGCGATCATCGGTCGCAGCGGCTCGGGCAAGTCCACCTTGCTGCGCACCCTCAATGGTCTGGAATCGATCAATGACGGTGTGATCGAAGTCGACGGCGAATACCTCGACGCCGCCCGCGCCGACCTGCGCAGCCTGCGGCAGAAAGTCGGGATGGTGTTCCAGCAGTTCAACCTGTTCCCGCACCTGACCGTCGGCGAAAACGTCATGCTTGCGCCACAAGTGGTGCAGAAAGTGCCGAAAGCCAAAGCCACCGAGCTGGCGCGACAGATGCTGGAACGGGTCGGGCTGGGCGAGAAATTCGACGCCTTCCCGGATCGACTCTCTGGCGGCCAGCAACAGCGGGTGGCGATCGCCCGGGCGCTGGCCATGTCGCCGAAAGTCTTGCTGTGCGACGAAATCACCTCGGCCTTGGACCCGGAACTGGTCAATGAAGTGTTGAGCGTGGTCCGGCAACTGGCCAGGGAGGGTATGACATTGATCATGGTCACCCATGAGATGCGTTTTGCCCGGGAGGTGGGCGACAAATTGGTGTTCATGCACCAGGGCAAGGTGCATGAGGTGGGAGATCCGAAGGTGTTGTTTGCCAATCCGCAGACGGCGGAGCTGGCGAACTTCATTGGGACCGTGGAGGCGGCGGGCTGACACCCCTGTGGCGAGGGGGCTTGCCCCCGTTGGGCTACGAAGTAGCCCCAAAACCTTTCACATCAACTCCAAATAGACCGCGCATGCAGGTTTTACGACTGCTGCGCAGCCGAACGGGGGCAAGCCCCCTCGCCACAGGGTTGGATCAAGGCTTTCAACTCTGCGCGTTGGCGCGAGCGTTTGATCGTGGCAGGATGTCGAGGTTATCGACCGAGACCCCCTGACCATGCCGCTATCCCAAGTCAAGAATCTGTCCCTGATCGCCGCAATCGACCTGGGCTCCAACAGCTTTCACATGGTCGTGGCCAAGGCCCAGAACGGCGAAATCCGGATTCTCGAGCGTCTCGGGGAGAAGGTTCAGCTGGCCGCCGGCATCGACGAAGAGCGTCAACTCAGCGAAGAATCCATGCAACGCGGGCTCGATTGCCTGAAGCGTTTCGCCCAACTGATCAGCGGTATGCCGCCCGGCACCGTGCGGATCGTCGGCACCAACGCCCTGCGCGAAGCCCGTAACCGCGGTGAATTCATCCATCGGGCCGAAGAAATCCTCGGCCATCCGGTAGAAGTCATTTCCGGTCGCGAAGAAGCGCGCCTGATTTACCTCGGCGTCTCCCACACCCTCGCCGACACCCCGGGCAAACGCCTGGTGGCCGACATCGGCGGCGGCAGTACTGAATTCATCATTGGCCAGCGCTTTGAACCGCTGCTGCGCGAAAGCCTGCAAATGGGTTGCGTCAGCTACACCCAACGCTATTTCAAGGACGGCAAGATCACCCCGGCCCGCTACGCCCAGGCGTACACCGCGGCGCGCCTGGAGATCATGAGCATCGAACACGCCCTGCACCGCCTGACCTGGGATGAAGCCATCGGCTCCTCGGGCACCATTCGCGCCATTGGCCTGGCGCTGAAGGCCGGCGGGCATGGCACTGGCGAGGTGAACGCCGAAGGCTTGGCCTGGCTCAAGCGCAAGCTGATCAAACTCGGCGATGTCGAGAAAATCGACTTCGAAGGCATCAAGCCCGACCGCCGGGCGATCTTCCCCGCCGGGCTGGCGATTCTCGAAGCGATCTTCGACGCCCTCGAACTGCAACGCATGGACCACTGTGAGGGCGCCCTGCGCGAAGGCGTGCTCTATGACCTGCTGGGCCGTCATCATCACGAAGATGTCCGTGAGCGCACGCTCAGCTCGCTCATGGAGCGTTACCACGTCGATCTGGAGCAAGCCGCGCGGGTCGAACGCAAGGCGCTGCATGCCTTCGATCAAGTGGCCGCGGACTGGGAGCTGGATGATGGCGTCTGGCGCGAACTGCTGAGCTGGGCAGCCAAGGTCCATGAAGTGGGCCTGGACATCGCTCACTATCAGTACCACAAACACGGCGCCTACCTGATCGAGCACTCGGACCTGGCCGGGTTCTCCCGCGAAGACCAACTGATGCTCGCGCTACTGGTGCGTGGCCACCGTCGTAATATTCCCAAGGACAGGTTTGCCGATTTTGGCGACGACGGCATCAAGCTGATTCGCCTGTGCGTGCTGCTGCGCTTTGCGATTCTGTTCCACCACATCCGTGGCACCCAGGAAATGCCACAGGTCGTGCTGCACGCCAACGGCGACAGCCTGGATGTGTTATTCCCGGAACATTGGCTGGATGACAACCAGTTGACCCAGGCCGACTTCGCCCTGGAAGCCGAATGGCTGACCCGCGTCAGCTTCGTGTTGAACGTTCGCTAAAAAACCGAAAATGGTCGCCGAACACGGTCCTGTAGGAGCCGGCTTGCTGGCGAAGGCGTCCTTGAAATGGATGCATGACTTGAAAGCCATTCGCTGGCAAGCCAGCTCCTACAAGGGACGGTGGTGGAAATGAAAATGGCGATCCACATGGATCGCCATTTTTTATCGCCCAAGGTTTGCGTTAACGCACCGCCAGAATCGGGCTGCCCAACCGCTCCAGCAAGGTGGCCTGGGCGCTGCGCGGGTTCTGGTTGCCGGTCGGCGTGTTGCGGACGTAGCGACCGTCCGACTGCAGGCTCCAGCTGTGGGTGTTGTCGGTAAGATAAAGCTCCAGCTCTTTCTTGACCCGCAAAATCAGCTTCTTGCCCTCGACCGGGAAGCAAGTCTCGACGCGCTTGTCGAGGTTGCGTTCCATCCAGTCGGCACTGGACAGGAACATCTGCTCTTCACCGCCATTGAGGAAGTAGAAAACCCGGGTGTGCTCCAGGAAACGACCGATGATCGAACGTACGTGGATGTTGTGCGATACCCCGGCGATGCCCGGTCGCAGGCAGCACATGCCGCGCACCACCAGATCGATGCGTACCCCGGACTGGCTGGCCTTGTACAACGCGCGGATGACCTTTGGATCGGTCAGCGAGTTGAACTTGGCGATGATGTGCGCCGGTTTGCCGTCGAGGGCGAATTGCGTCTCCCGGGCAATCATGTCGAGCATGCCCTTCTTCAACGTGAACGGCGCGTGCAGCAGTTTTTTCATGCGCAGGGTTTTACCCATGCCGATCAACTGGCTGAACAGTTTGCCGACGTCTTCGCACAAGGCATCGTCAGAGGTCAGCAGGCTGTAGTCGGTGTACAGACGGGCGTTGGCCGCGTGGTAGTTGCCGGTACCCAAGTGAGCGTAGCGAACAATCTCGCCGGCTTCGCGACGCAGAATCAGCATCATCTTGGCGTGGGTCTTGAAGCCGACCACGCCGTAAATCACCACGGCGCCGGCCGCCTGCAGACGGCTGGCCAGCTGCAGGTTGGATTCTTCATCGAACCGCGCGCGCAATTCGATCACCGCCGTCACTTCCTTGCCGTTACGCGCCGCATCCACCAGCGCATCGACGATCTCCGAGTTGGCGCCGCTGCGATACAACGTCTGGCGAACCGCCAACACGTGTGGATCCTTGGCCGCCTGACGCAGCAAGTCGACCACCGGGGTAAAGGACTCGAACGGGTGCAGCAGCAGGATGTCCTGCTTGCTGATCACGCTGAAAATGTTCTCGCTGTTCTGCAGCAGTTTCGGGATCTGCGGGGTGAACGGCGTGTATTGCAGCTCCGGATGACTGTCCAGGCCGGTGATGCTGAACAGCCGGGTCAGGTTGACCGGACCGTTGACCTGATACAGCTCGGTTTCCTGCAGGTTGAACTGCTTGAGCAGGTAATCGGACAGGTGTTTCGGGCAGGTGTCGGCCACTTCCAGCCGCACCGCATCACCGTAGCGACGGGAGAACAACTCGCCGCGCAGGGCGCGGGCCAGGTCTTCCACGTCTTCGGTATCGACCGCGAGGTCGGCGTTCCGGGTCAGGCGGAACTGGTAGCAGCCCTTGACCTTCATGCCCTGGAACAGGTCATCGGCGTGCGCGTGGATCATCGACGACAGGAATACATAGTTGTCACCCGGGCCGCCGACTTCTTCCGGCACCTTGATGATCCGCGGCAGCAGACGCGGCGCCGGGATGATCGCCAGGCCGGAATCGCGACCGAAGGCGTCGATGCCTTCGAGCTCGACGATGAAGTTCAGGCTCTTGTTCACCAGCAACGGGAACGGGTGCGTCGGGTCGAGACCGATCGGGGTGATGATCGGCGCGATCTCGTCGCGGAAATAACGGCGGACCCAAGTCTTGAGCTTGGTAGTCCAGTAACGACGACGGATGAAGCGGACCTGATGTTTTTCCAGTTCCGGCAACAGAATGTCGTTGAGGATCGCGTATTGGCGGTCGACGTGACCGTGCACCAATTCGCTGATGCGGGCCAGGGCCTGATGCGGCTGCAGGCCATCGGCGCCGGCCTGTTCACGGGCGAAGGTGATCTGCTTCTTCAGGCCGGCCACACGAATCTCGAAGAACTCGTCCAGGTTGCTGGAGAAGATCAGCAGAAACTTCAGCCGCTCCAGCAATGGGTAGGACTCATCCAGCGCCTGTTCCAGCACGCGGATGTTGAACTGCAGTTGCGAGAGCTCGCGATGGATGTACAGGCTGCTGTCATCCAGACCGGGAATGGCAATCGCTGGCGCCGCCACAACGGGCTCGGCCACCACCGCAGGTGGAGCGGGCTCCAGCTCCGGCGGAGTTTCAGCGATTTGCTCCACCACAGGTTGAGCGTCTTTTACGGCAACTTCAGTGAGTCCTTCGGTATTCATCGAATGTTCCTGGGAGGGCTATTTTTGCTCTCGTAACAATTGAGCAGCACGGACGGCAAAGTAAGTCAGGATGCCATCTGCGCCTGCACGTTTAAAAGCGGTCAGGGATTCGAGGATAACCCCTTCGCTCAACCAGCCATTCTGGATCGCCGCCATGTGCATGGCGTATTCGCCGCTGACCTGATACACAAAGGTCGGCACTTTGAACGCTTCCTTGACCCGATAAAGAATATCCAGATACGGCATGCCTGGCTTGACCATGACCATGTCTGCGCCTTCTGACAAGTCGGCCGCCACTTCGTGCAGGGCTTCGTTGCTGTTGGCCGGGTCCATCTGATAGGAGGCCTTGTTGGCCTTGCCCAGGTTCAACGCCGAACCCACCGCATCGCGGAACGGGCCGTAGTAGGCACTGGCGTACTTGGCCGAGTAGGCCATGATCCGCACATTAACGTGCCCCGCCAGCTCCAGCGCTTCGCGGATCGCCTGAATGCGGCCGTCCATCATGTCTGACGGAGCCACCACTTGAGCGCCGGCTTCGGCGTGGGACAAAGCCTGCTTAACCAGTGCGTCGACGGTGATGTCGTTCTGCACGTAGCCTTCCTCGTCGAGGATGCCGTCTTGACCATGAGTGGTGAACGGGTCCAGGGCGACGTCGGTGATCACACCCAGCTCCGGGAACTGCGCACGCAGAGCGCGGGTAGCGCGCTGGGCGATGCCGTTGGGGTTCCAGGCTTCGGCGGCATCCAGTGACTTGAGTTCCGGCGGCGTCACCGGGAACAGTGCCAGCGCAGGAATTCCCAGCTCGACCCATTTGGCAGCCTCTTCCAGCAACAGGTCGATGGTCAGGCGTTCGACGCCCGGCATCGACGCCACTGCTTCGCGACGGTTTTCACCGTCCAGCACGAACACCGGCAGGATCAGGTCATCGACGGTCAGTACGTTTTCACGGACCAGACGACGCGAAAAATCATCACGACGGTTGCGACGCAGGCGGGTTGCAGGAAACAAACGGTTGGCGGGGGTAAAGCTCACGGCAGACTCCTGAGCCCGCGCTGGCGGGCGAGCGTGACAGTTATAAGCGGCCATTATGACCAACGTATTACAGTTATGTGCACCCCTGTGACAGGTAGTCGCATTCCATTGTCCTTGTAGGAAATGTTCACGTCGAGACACATTTGGACACTTTCATGAATGTGCACGAAGGGTTAGGCTGCGCGTTCATTTCGCCAGCACCCAGACAATGCTCCAACAATTCCTACATGACTTCGGCTACTTTGCCCTGTTCCTCGGCACGTTTTTCGAAGGCGAAACCATTCTGGTACTCGCAGGCTTCCTCGCGTTCCGTGGGTACATGGACATCAACCTGGTGGTGGTCGTGGCGTTCTTCGGCAGTTATGCCGGCGATCAGCTGTGGTACTTCCTGGGGCGCAAGCACGGGCGCAAATTACTGGCGCGCAAACCGCGTTGGCAATTGATGGGCGATCGGGCGCTGGAACATATCCGCAAGCACCCGGACATCTGGGTGTTGAGCTTCCGTTTTGTCTATGGCTTGCGCACCGTGATGCCGGTGGCGATCGGTCTGTCGGGCTACCCGCCAGGACGCTATCTGCTGCTCAACGGGATTGGCGCGGCGATCTGGGCCGCCGCACTGGCCGCTGCCGCGTATCACTTCGGCGCGGTGCTCGAAGGCATGCTGGGCAGCGTCAAGAAATACGAGCTGTGGGTGCTGGGCGCCCTGCTGGTTCTGGGCTTTGTGCTGTGGCTGCGGCGGCGTTTCAAGAATGCCCGCCTGGCGAAGAAGATCTATGCCGATGAGCAGGCGCTGAAAGCCGAACAGGCCAAGTCCAGCGAACCTACGACGCCCATCGAGTGACGCGGTTTCTACAGCAGTAGAGACCGATGCCGCTGAGCAGGCTGTAGCTGAGCAGCACCACCCAGCCCAACGCGCTGCCCGGCCATAGCCCGACCATCGGCGCCAGCCACACCAGCGGCAGGTTCGACACCAGCCGCAATAGCTCCAGCTTCAACGCCTGCGGGCGATTCTCCAGGGCTGCGCCCAACACGAACAACCCCAACGCCACGGCGCCCCAACCCAACACCAGGGCTGCGGTCGGCAGGCTCTGCTCCAAATTCATCAAGTAACTGCCCAAGGCGATGTAGGCGCAGAACTGCAGCGCCACATACCACTGCTGACGTCCGTCCAGCGGCACCTCGAATTTGCGGAACTGAGCCAGGTCCGGCTTGTTCATCGGGTATTTGGTCGCCACGTCCGCCGGCCGCCAACCGGTGCGCATGAACCAGATCCGCAGCTTGTCCCACCAGCGCTCGGCACGCCGGGCGTCATCCCACAACTGCACGTAGAACTGCACGTTCGCCCACACCGGATTCCAGCTCGCTAGCGGCGTGGTCACGCCGAAGATCACCGGTTCGTTGTCGTCCTCTTCCTGGAACGAGCCGAACAGACGGTCCCAAATAATGAACACCCCGCCGTAGTTGCGATCCATGTAGAGAGCATTCTGTGCATGGTGAGCCCGATGATTGGACGGTGTGACGAAGAACCACTCGAACCAGCCAAGCTTGGGAATATGCCGGGTATGCACCCAGAACTGGTACAGCAGGTTCAACGCCGCAACGCTGACGAACACCAGCAGCGGCACGCCGAGCACGGCCAGGGGCAGGTAGAAAATCCAGCTCAACAGAAACCCGGTGCTGGTCTGGCGCAAGGCTGTGGAGAGGTTGTAGTCCTCGCTCTGGTGATGCACCGAATGCGCGGCCCAGAGGATGTTGCGCTCATGGCCCATCCGGTGCAGCCAGTAGTAGCAGAAGTCGTAGAAGACGAATGCAAACACCCAGACCCAGACACTGTCGGCCGACAGCTCGATCAACGCCAGATGTTCCAGGGCGAAGGCATAAGTGACCAGGCCGACACCTTTGGTCAACAGGCCCGTGGTGGTCGACAATACGCCGGTGCTGAGGCTGTTGATCGCGTCTGCCACGCGGTAATTGCTCAGCCCGCGCCAACGGTCGGCCAACAACTCGACCGCAATCAGCACAAAGAAAAACGGCACCGCATACAGAATGAAGTTCATGACGCGACCTGATCGGAATCGTTCAGCAGAGATTAGGTGTAGCCGCGAATCAACCCTATGGCAACGAGTGACAAATTAGTGGACATTTAACGCCATGAATCTGGAGAAAAGCCCATGAGCAAAAAAATTGCAGTGATCCTTTCCGGCTGTGGCGTGTACGACGGCGCCGAGATCCACGAAAGCGTGATCACCCTGCTGCGGCTGGACCAACGCGGAGCCCTGGTGCAGTGTTTCGCACCCAACATCGCGCAGTTGCATGTGATCAACCACCTGACTGGCGAAGAAATGCCCGAATCGCGCAACGTGCTGGTGGAATCGGCGCGTATCGCCCGGGGCAACATCAAGGATATCCGTGAAGCGGACGTCGAAGATTTCGATGCGCTGATCGTTCCCGGCGGTTTCGGGGCGGCCAAGAACCTGTCGAACTTTGCCGTCGAAGGCGCTGGCTGCAGCGTTCAACCTGACGTCCTGGCGTTGACCGAAGCGTTCGCCGAGGCTGGCAAACCGGTGGGGCTGATCTGCATCTCGCCGGCCCTGGCGGCAAAAATCTACGGCCCGGGCGTGACCTGCACCATCGGCAACGATGCCGATACCGCCGCCGCGATGAACAAGATGGGCGCCACCCACGCCGAGTGCGCAGTGACCGACATCGTCGAAGACAAGGCGCGCAAGCTGGTGAGCACGCCGGCGTACATGCTCGCGCAATCGATCAGCGAAGCCGCTTCCGGCATCAACAAGCTGGTCGACCGCGTACTGGAACTGACCCACGAAAACGACGAGTAACACTCGTGATGATCGTTCCCACGCTCCGCGTGGGAATGCCTCAATGGACGCTCTGCGTCCGCTTTGGGACGCAGAGCGTCCCGGGCTGTATTCCCACGCAGAGCGTGAGAACGATCATTACCTACGCGACAACCGGGTCAGTATCCGGTCCAGCGCATTGGCGAACGCCTGTTTCTCGCGGTCGCCGAACGGCGCCGGGCCGCCGCTCATCTGCCCCTGCTCGCGCAAGTCGGTGAACAGGTTACGCACCGCGAGTCGATCGCCCATGTTCTGCGCATCGAACTCCTTGCCCCGCGGATCCAGCGCCGCAACGCCGTTTTTCACCAGCCGATCCGCCAGCGGCACATCGCTGCAAATCACCAACTCCCCTGGCACCGCGTGTTCCACCAAGTAATCGTCGGCGGCATCCGGGCCGCTGGGCACCACGATCAGTTTCACCAGCGCAAGGCCCGGCTTGATCTGCGGCTGACCGGCCACCAGTACCACTTCGAACTGGCGCTTGAGGGCGAACTTCACCACTAGATCCTTGGCTGCCCGAGGGCAGGCGTCGGCATCGATCCACACGCGCATTGTTTTTACCTCTTCAAAAAAGCTTCGCGGGCAAGCCTCGCTCCTACGGATTTATGTCGTTCGTGGAATATGTGCACGACGCAGACCTGTAGGAGCGAGGCTTGCCCGCGAATATGAGCGCAGCGAATGCTTTTAAGAAGCCGGCAACTGCCGCTTCTCGGCCATCCGGCTGCGACTGTACAGCACGATGATCGCAATGATCGCCACAGCCTGGGCACTCAGCGAATACGCGTCAGCGTGGATCCCCAACCAGTCGAAGTCAAAGAACGGTACCGGCCGCGTGCCGAAAACCCCGGCTTCCTGCAACGCCTTCACGCCATGGCCGGCAAACACCACCGACAACGCGCACAGCAAACCGGCATTGATGCCAAAGAACAGTGCCAGCGGCAGTTTTGCCGAGCCGCGCAGAATCACCCAGGCCAGACCGACCAGCATAACCAGCGCCGTCGCGCCGCCAGCCATTACGGCGTTATGCCCTGCAGGCCCCGCCTGCAACCACAAGGTTTCGTAAAACAGGATCACTTCGAACAGTTCGCGATACACCGAGAAGAACGCCAGGATCGCAAACCCGAAACGCCCACCGCCGCTCACCAGGCTGCTCTTGATGTAATCCTGCCAGGCCGCTGCGTGGCGACGGTCGTGCATCCATACACCGAGCCAGAGCACCATGACACTGGCAAACAGCGCAGTGGCCCCTTCCAGCAGCTCACGCTGGGCCCCGCTGACGTCAATCACATATGCCGCCACCGCCCAGGTCGCCAGCCCGGCCAACAGCGCCAGGCCCCAACCGATGTTGACGCTGCGCACCGCCGATTGCTGCCCGGTATTGCGCAGGAACGCGAGGACCGCCGCGAGCACCAGAATGGCTTCCAGACCTTCGCGCAACAGAATCAACAGACCGGAAATGTAGCTCAGCGACCAGCTCAAGCCATCGCTACCAAGCAGGCCAGCGGATTCTTTCAGCTTGGCCTTGGCCACTTCCAGACGTTGCTCGACCTGGGCCACCGGCAAGCCGTCCTGCAACGACTGACGGTAAGCCATCAGGGACTTTTCGGTGTCTTTGCGCACGTTGGCGTCGACGTTGTCCAAGGAACTTTCGACCAGTTCGAAGCCTTCCAGGTACGCCGCAACCGACAGGTCATAGGCCTGATCGTGCTCGCCGGCGCGGTAGGCGGCGATACTCTTGTCCAGCGTGGCCGCCGTGTATTCAAGCAATTGCCCCGGGCCACGCTTGACCTGCGGCGGTTGCGCTCGTTGCGCGCGGAAGGTCGCGGCCGCTTGCGGACCTTCGGCGGCCTGCACTTCGGCTGGCGTCTGACGCGCCAGGTCGGCGATGTTGTAGATTTTTTCGGATTTTGCCGCGGCAGCATCAGCGCTTAAGCCGGCGATGTAGGTCGCCAGGTCCCAACGCTGACGATCATCCAGCTGATCGGCGAAGGCCGGCATGTCAGTGCCTTCGACGCCCATGCCCAGAGTGTTGTAAAGCGCGTAGAGGCTCAGACGGTCCAGTCGCGCAGCATCGCGCAGATTGGTCGGCGGTGGCGTCATGCCGACACCTGCCGGGCCGTCACCGGTGCCCGTATCGCCATGGCACACCGAGCATTGCTGGGCATACAGCGGCGCACCGCGGGTCGGGTCCGGGGTAATGACCGGAGCCTGGCTGACTTCATAGGTCACCGCCAGTTTTGCCCCCAGTTGCCGCGCCTGACGGGTGACGTCCGCGCCGTCCTTGCGAGCGGCGATCGCGGTGCGCAGACCGTTGACGCCCTGCTCCAGTTCGGAACGTTCGGGTTTGGCCGGCAAATCGGCGATCAACCCTTGCAGCTCCCCCAGGAATGTCTGTTGTTCGAGATACTCAGCCTCATCAATAACCTTGCCTCCCTCGACCGCCGTCGGGTAATCGGCGGCAATGTAATCGAGCAAATGCAAGGCCTTGGGCGCACCCTCTGCGGTTTCGGCCAGCGCATTGAAGCTGCAGAACGCGATCATCGGCAGCACGAGCCACGCCAGAAAACGAGAGGAGCCAGTCATGAATAAATCTCAAATGGAAATACGAAGTAACACATTGTTCACTTCCAATGAGTTTCGCTCAAGCTTTGTTGTGTTCGGGTTTTGCGGGTAACGAGCTGCAGCACACCATTTCATCGGACCCCAGACTTGAAATGAATGATGGCATCAATCAAAAAAACGCCCTCAAAAAGCCATTACATGGCCACCATCCCTGTTTATAATGCCGCGCCCTCGTTATCGCGATACGGCATTTAAGCTCCTCTTTTTATGAGGAATTGGCAGGACGCCAGTCCCCCTGTCGATGGGTCCCAACAGCCCGACCAGCACGCGGCTGCTTACACTCAGGGAAGAAGTACCCCTATGGCCTCCCGCGCCCTTACCTCGATCGCGCTCAGCGCTGTCACCTTGCTCTCCGGCTGTTCGGCTTTTCGCAACTACGATTCCGAACTGGCACAAACCAACCAGCAACTGGCTGCCGGCAACGTCGACGCTGCCTTGACCCTGCTGGAAAAGAACAACACCGGCACCGACAAAGACCTGCTCTATTACTTCGAGAAGGGTGAACTGCTGCGCGCCAAGGGCGACTTGTCCGGCAGCCAGAACGCCTGGACCAGCGCCGATCAGGTGGTGGGCAAGTGGGAAGACGCGGTCAAGCTCGACACCGACAAGTACCTGGCTCAGTTCGGCAGTTTCCTGGTCAACGACAAGGTCCGTCGCTACGAAGGCTACGACTACGAAAAAGTCATGCTGACCACGCAGATGGCCCTCAACCTGCTGGCGGTGAATGACTTCGACGGCGCGCGCACCGCGATCAAGAAAACTCACGAACGTGAAGCGGTGATCGCCGACCTGCGCGACAAGGAATACCTCAAGAGCGAAGAGCAGGCCGAGAAGGAAGGCGTCAAAACCCAGTACAAGGATCTCCAGGGTTATCCGGTGGCCAGCCTCGACGCGCCAGAAGTGGTCAGCCTGAAAAACAGCTACCAGAGTGCGTTCAGTCATTACCTGGCCGGTTTCGTCTATGAAGCCCTGGGCGAGAAAGACCTGGCTGCGCCGGGTTATCGCAAAGCTGCCGAGTTGCGCCCGAACACCCCGCTGCTGGAACAGGCACTCGTGAACCTGGACAAACCCGCCAAGGACGACGACAGCGACATCCTGATCGTCGTGCAAAGCGGCCTGGCGCCGTCCCGCGACTCGATCCGCATTCCGCTGCCATTGCCAATCAGCAACCAGCTGGTGATCACACCGCTGTCGTTCCCGATCATCAAACCGGACACCTCGACCGCGCCCTTCGCCCAGATCGGCGTGGACGGTCAGCAGGTGAACCTGACGCAACTCAACAGCACCACCGCCATGTCCCGCCGCGCGCTGCGTGATGACATGCCGGGCATCATCCTGCGCACCACCGTCCGTGCCGTGACCAAAGGCGTGGCGCAGAAGAAAATCAACGAAACCAACCCGCTGGCAGGCCTGGCGGTCGGCATCTCTTCAGCCGTGCTCGAAGGTGCCGATACCCGTACGTGGCGAACCCTGCCGGACACTACTCAGGTAGTGCGTCTGCGCTTGAAGAAAGGCGAGCACCAAGTCTCCCTGCCGAGCGCCGCGGGTGGTTCGGTGGTCAAGGTCACCGTCGATCAGCGCTATCAGGTCATCAGCCTGCGTGCCGTGGGCAACAAGGTGTTCGCCAGCGGCCTGGCCGCTCATGTGATCCCGAGCGCCAACCCGACCACCGTGGCCAGCCTCAAACAACCTTAAGAACGGAGTCTTTGCATGCGCTTCAAACTCATCACTGTCGTCGCCCTGGCCTTGCTGGCCGGCTGCGCCACCCCGCCACCACCGGAGCCAGGCAGCGCTGCCAGCAAGGTCGTGGCCATGGGCAAGCTCAAGAACATCGTGGTCGGCGCCATGCGCGTGGCCCGGGAAAACGGCTTCATGACGGTCAACGCACAGCTGAGCAACACCAGCTACAACAACAAGACCTTCTACTACCGTTTTGCTTGGCTCGGCCCTGAAGGTTTCCCGGTTGCCGAAGAAGAAACCTGGAAAAGCCAGATGATGTATGGCGAGCAGACCAGTTTCATCCAGGCCATTGCGCCAACCGCCAAAGCCGTGGATTTCCGCCTCGAAATCAAAACGCCTTAAGCCCGACACCTATTCGTTCAGTTCTAGAGAGCATTCCCATGTTTGCACGCTTTTCGTTCATCGCCGTCATCGCCCTCCTGGCCAGCGGTTGCGCCAACACTTCGCCGACGCTGGGCAGCAAAAACATCAGCTACGGCGACACCAAAGCGGTTGAAACCGTGACCAACGAGTTCGGTTCCACCGACCTGCAGATGATCGCCGAATCCATGACCCGCTCCCTGGCACAGTCCGGCATCCTGCAAGGCCGTCCGGTGGTTCAGGTCTACGACGTGAAGAACAAGACCAGCGAGTACATCGATACCCGCGAAATCACCACCAGCATCAAGACCCAGCTGATGAAGTCCGGCGTCGCCCGTTTCGCCAGCGACAACACCGCAATGCAGAGCCAGGTAGACCAGCTCAAGCTGCAAAACCAGAGCGGCCTGTACAAGAAGAGCACCGTGGCCAAGACCGGCAACATGATTGCCGCCCAATACCGTCTTGAAGGTTCGATCAGCTCGATCGTCAAGCGCAGCAGCGACTACAAGGATGTCTTCTACAAATTCAGCCTGCAATTGATCGACGTTGAAAGCGGTCTGGCCGAGTGGATGGACGAAAAAGAGATCCGCAAAACCACGGAGCGTTAATCGATGCGCACATGGATTGGCATGATGGCCCTGGCTTGCGCGTTCAGCGTGCAAGCGGCCCCGAAAGTTGCAGTAGCGGATCTGGCGTACCAGGAGCGCGTGGAGCAATACGTCCACACTGTTTCGGCACAGAGTAACCATAGCCAGAGCTATTACGGCGCCAGTGGTTCATCCAGTTACGAAGAGTACGAAGCCACCAGCAGCTACATCGAGCAAGGCGAGTTGCGCAAATTCACCGGCGACATCAAGGGCGAGATCCTGCGCACCGGCATGTTCCAGCTGGTGCAGGGCACGCCTTACACGGCATCGTCCAAAGGCGACGTGTATGACGTGATCAAGCGCATCAAGGCCGGTAGCTTCAAGGGTGCCGACTATGTGCTGTTCGGCACCGTGTCAGACATCGACTTCACCCGCGACATGAACGAGTTGGCCAATACCGACAGCTATTCGGCGGTGCTGGGGCTGACGCTGGTGGCGGACTTCAGCCTGATCAACACCAAGACCTTCGAGATCACCTCGGCCTTCACGGCGATGGGCGAAGGTCAGGACACCAAACTGGTGAATGGCCGGGACATCCGGGTTTCCCTGAACCGCCCACGGGTAGTGCGTGACGTGTCCAAGGCGTTGGGTGAAGACGTGGCTTCACAACTGAGCCAACAGCTCGGTGGTGGCGGTTACGAGCAGCCGGGGCAGGCACCGTTGCGTAATAACCTGCCGCGGGATACGGCACCGGTGATTCTGCACTGATATATGGCTGGCCACCCTGTGGCGAGGGAGCTTGCTCCCGTTGGGCCGCACAGCGGCCCCAAAACCATTCCGCCGGTCACATCAGGCAAACCGCATCAGCCGGTTTTACGACTGCTGCGCAGCCGAGCGGGAGCAAGCTCCCTCGCCACAAATGAAAAAGGCGACCTCGACGGGTCGCCTTTTTTGTGCCTGAAGCTTTTATGTCGCTGCTTTGCGCAAAGTCGCCATGAATGCCGCCGCGCCGATGAACAGCCCGGCAAAAGTGCGGTTCATGCGTTTCTGCTGCTTGGGCGTGCGCAACAAACGCAGGACCTTGGCCGCCAGCCCGGTGTAGCCGGCCATGACGATCAGGTCGACACAGATCATGGTCACGCCAAGGATCAGGTACTGGGCCACCAGCGGCGCGTGGGGATCGATGAATTGCGGCAGCACCGCGAGCATGAACACCAAGGCCTTGGGGTTGCTGACGTTCACCAGAAAACCGCGGAACATCAGCGCCATCGGCTTGCCGATCTGCCGAATGGCAGCGTCGTCGTTCATCTCATTGGGCAGCGCGCGCCATTGCTTGACCGCGAGGTAGACCAGGTAGGCTACGCCGAACCATTTGATCACATAAAAGGCAGTGGCAGAGGCCGCGAGGATCGCACCGACACCGGCAGCGACAATCGCAATCTGCAACGCCAGGCCCAGTTGCAGGCCCAGGGCGTTCCAGTAACCGCGCCAGAAACCGTAGCGCAGACCGCTGGACATCGACGCAATGGCGCCGGCACCGGGGGAAAGACTGATCACCCAGCAGGCGGCAAAAAATGCCAGCCATGTTTGAAGCAGCATCGCACACCTCGACTCAGACTCGTGACAAACGTCTACGCTAATGCGCCTTACGGCCAATGACTATCGATTTTTTGCAGGACAGAGTGACTGCCGACCAGCGTTGATGGCGGTAGCGTCCTATCGAGCCTGTTTTTCGGACCCGTTTGAAGGGAATACATCAGTACCGCGCCAGCGTCGAACCGAGCGCTGGAAGAACAAGCTGTTGGGCACTTGCACCATGGCACTTCCGGTACCGAGTTCTTCGGCTTCGATCAGCGTGGTGTAGAGCAGATTGATCGCCACCACCCGGCCCTTGACGCCGGGCTTGTCGGTGGTGTCCACCAGCTCGACCACATCGCCGATTCGGAATGGGCCGACGGTGAAGATCAGGATCGCGCACAACAGGTTGGACAGCACGCTCCACATGGCGAAAAACGCCACGGCAGCCACCGCCACGAAACCGGACAACGCGGTCCAGAGCACTGTGGCCGACACCCCAAGGCGTTCCAGCACGAAGATCAGCGCGCTGCCCATGATCAGCCAACGCAAACCACCGCGCAGCGGCATCAAGAACTGCGGCGGGAACGGGTAGCGCTCGCCCAGGCGAGTCAGGCATTTGGCGACGACGCGCTGAGCGACATAGCCGGCCAGCAGGATCAGCAGGATTTGCACGACCAGCCAGAGCGGCTCGACCCACATCGCCGGCAACGGCAGCTTGAAGGCCTCCATCAAGACAGCGCCTCCAGCTCCGCCTGCATGCTTTCGAGCAATTCGAGCGCTTCCATCCAGGCTTCTTCCAGCTCGGCTTCACGCACCTTCAGCCGGGCCTGCTCGGCCAGCAGATCACGCAATTCGTTCTTGCGTGCCGGCTCGTAAATATCGCTGTCGCCGAGGCTGACGTCGATCTTCGCCAGTTTCTCGTGCAGCTTGCCCAACTCGGCTTCGAGCTTGTCGGCCTCGCGCTTATGCGGTGCCAGTTGCTGGCGCAACGCGGCGGCGGCCTGGCGCTGGGCTTTCTTGTCGGTCTTGTCCGGGTTGACCGGGGTGTTGCTGACCGGCACGTTGCGCTGACGGTACTCCACCAGCCAACGGGTGTAGTCTTCCAGGTCGCCGTCGAACTCCTCGACCTTGCCGTCTGCCACCAGATAGAAATTGTCAGTGGTGCTTTTGAGCAAATGACGATCGTGGGAGACC
Source organism: Pseudomonas sp. GW822-FHT07A10 (assembly GCF_058798795.1). Lineage (NCBI taxonomy): Bacteria > Pseudomonadati > Pseudomonadota > Gammaproteobacteria > Pseudomonadales > Pseudomonadaceae > Pseudomonas > Pseudomonas sp. GW822-FHT07A10. The sequence goes on along the minus strand of NZ_JBXAKV010000002.1, from coordinate 314,740 downwards.
ACCAGAACCGCACCACTGAATTCCTGCAAGGCCATGGTCAGCGCCAGGCGCATTTCCAGGTCCAAGTGGTTGGTCGGTTCGTCGAGCAGCAACAGGTTCGGCCGGCCCCAGGCGATCAGTGCCAGGGCCAGTCGCGCTTTTTCGCCACCGGAGAAATTCAACACCGGCTCATCGATGCGCGCCCCCCGGAAGTCGAAACCACCGAGGAAATCACGCAGGGTCTGCTCACGTTCGGTCGGCGCCAGGCGCTGCAAGTGCAGCAACGGGCTGGCCTTGGAATCGAGGGAATCCAGTTGATGCTGGGCGAAGTAGCCAACCACGGTGTTCTCGCCCCGGGTCAGTCGGCCCGCCAATGGTTCGAGCTCACCGGAGAGGTTCTTGATCAGGGTCGATTTACCGGCACCGTTGGGGCCGAGCAAACCGATCCGCGCGCCAGGGGTCAGTTGCAGCTTGACCTTCTCCAGCACGGTTTTGTCGCCGTAACCCAGGCGTGCATCCGACAGGTCGATCAGCGGACTGGAAATCTTCTGCGATTCGCGGAAGACGAAGTCGAACGGTGAGTCGACGTGCGCGGCGGACAGTTCTTCCATCCGCTCCAGCGCCTTGATCCGGCTCTGGGCCTGACGGGCCTTGGTGGCCTGGGCCTTGAAGCGGGCAATGTAGCTTTCCATGTGCGCACGCTGCGCCTGTTGCTTCTCGTACGCCTGCTGTTGCTGTGCCAGACGTTCGGCACGGGCCCGTTCAAACGCGGTGTAACCGCCGCGATAGAGGGTGATCTTGCGTTGATCGACGTGAGCTACGTGATCGACCACGGCATCGAGGAAGTCCCGGTCGTGGGAAATCAGCAATAAAGTGCCGGGGTAGCTTTTGAGCCACTCTTCGAGCCAGATGATGGCGTCGAGGTCCAAGTGGTTGGTCGGTTCGTCGAGCAGCAACAGGTCCGAAGGGCACATCAAAGCCTGCGCCAGATTCAGACGCATCCGCCAGCCACCGGAGAAATCTCCTACTTGCCGGTCCATTTGCTCGTTGGTGAACCCAAGGCCCGCCAATAGCTTGCGAGCCCGGGCATCGGCGGTGTACCCATCGGCGCTGTCGAGTTCCGAGTGCAGGCGGGCCTGAGCGGCGCCGTCATGGGCTGCTTCGGCCGCCGCCAGGTCGCGTTGCACCTGGCGCAGGCGCAGGTCGCCATCGAGCACGTAGTCGACCGCCAGGCGTTCGAGGGTGTCGACCTCCTGGCGCATGTGGGCGATGCGCCAGTCAGCCGGCAGGAAGCAGTCACCCGAGTCCGGGTGCAGCTCGCCCCGAAGCAAGGCGAACAGGCTCGATTTGCCGGCGCCATTGGCACCGATGAGGCCGGCTTTGTGGCCGGCGTGCAGGGTCAGCTCGGCGTCTTCTAGCAGACGTTGCGGGCCACGCTGTAAAGTCAGGTTCTGAAGTCGAATCATAATGGCGGCGGAGTCTACCAGCTTCGCTCGCAACTGGCGCGAGTAGCACTATGTCCTCTGACCTGTGGAGCTTTTCCCTCGACACTTACGCCCGTCCCGGCGTTGAACACGCCTGCCTGCAATTACAGGCAGCGGGTGTGAATGTGTGCCTGCTGCTCTGTGGATTGTGGCTGGGGCAACGTGGAGTCGCCTGCAACGAACAACGCTTGCAGCTGCTAGGCGATGTAGCCGGGCCTTGGGACGCGGATGTCGTGCAACCGTTGCGCACCTTGCGCCAGCAATGGAAAGCCGCTGCCAGCGAGGATGCCGGTCTGGATGATTTACGCGAACAAGTGAAGACACTGGAGATGGAAGCCGAAAGGCATTTGTTGCTGCGACTGGAGCGTTTGGCACAGAGTTGGCCGCAGTGTGAAGCGACCGATCTAACGGCCTGGCTGGAAGGTATGGCAGCAGGCGCTGCCAACCTGAGCCGCGACGCGCTGCATCAGCTGCGCGTCGCGGTAACCGGCACTTAGGAAGCGCTGGTTGGGGTAGTGCTGGTGCTCGACGATGCGGCTGGCGTTGGCGCAGGCGAAGCTGTCGAGGTAGTGGCTACCGGAGCCGGTGAAGCCGATGCAGCCGGGGCAGGAGCCGGGGTTGCTGGCTTGGCAACAGGTGCGGCAGTCGGCTTCGCAGCAACGACTGGCTTTTTCACAGCCGGTTTTGCTGCTGGCTTGGCGGCAGGTTTTGCAGCCGGTTTGGCAGCGGCAGGTTTGGCTGCTGGTTTCGCTACAGCTGGTTTGGCGGCAGTCGCTGGCTTGGCAGCAACGGCAGGTTTCGCAGCAGCAGTTTTGGCAGCCGGCTTAGCGGCGGGTTTGGCTGCAGCTTTTGCAGCAGGTTTCGCCGCCGGTTTTGCAGCAGGCTTGGCTGCAGCGGTTTTAGCCGCGACAGGTTTGGCAGCTGGTTTGGCGGCGGCAGTTTTGGCTGCTGGTTTTGCAGCAGGTTTAGCGGCCGGTTTGGCAGCTGCAGTTTTCGCCACGGCGGGTTTGGCAGCCGTGGTTTTTGCAGCGGGTTTAGCGGCAGCTGTTTTGGCAGCGACTGGCTTAGTGGCAGGTTTGGCAGCTGTCGTTTTAGCTGCTGGTTTCGCAGCGCTGGCAGCGACTGGTTTTTTCGCCGCAGGTTTTGCGGCTGGTTTCGCTGCAGCTTTTACCGGTGCTTTGGCGGCGGTTTTTTTAACAGGAGCCGCAGCAGGCTTGGCCGGTGCTTTTGCAGCAGCCGGTTTGGCAGCGGCTTTCTTCGCAGGTGCCGCGGCTGGCTTGGCCGAACGCAGGGACAACGCCTTGCCGACAGCCTCTTGGACACGACCGACACCCTGGGCCAGTTTCAGGCTTTCTTGAGCGTCGCGTTTGAGTTGCAGGATGTAGCTGCGAGTTTCGGACTGACGAGCCTTGAGGGCGTCGAGCAGGTCCTCAAGTTCTTTCACCGCATCTTTGGCCTTGGCTTGTGCCTTGGCTTTGCCGGCCGCCGCAGCGTCCTGCAATTTGGTGCGGGATTTGTGCAGTTTTTCCTGCGCTTTTCCGCGCTGCTTTTCCAGTTTGGCGAGCAGTTTTTCAGCATCAGCCAAGGCTTGGGAACAAGCGTTTTCCAAGTGCTCGAGCAGGCTGCCCGAGAGTTGTTGGAGTAAGTGCAACGGAGTATTTACTGGCTTCTTGGTGGCCGACATGGTTTACCTCCTGGCTGACGTGAATGCGGCTCATACTAGACCTCTGCTGCAACCGCCGCTAGGGCATGTTGACAGTATCGAAAGCGCTGCGTTGCAACGAAGTAAAAATGTTCTGCGCTTACGCAAAACCAGTTCACCTTCGAGAGCATTCACACTGGCATAATCCTGCGCATCTCAGGTCGGAGAGTGCCTATGTCGCGCTACCTTTTTTTATCGCTGTGCATGTTTTTTTCCGTGGTCCAGGCCGCTGAAAAAACCGCCACAAATGACGCTCACGATCTCGCTTACAGCTTGGGTGCAAGCCTTGGCGAACGCTTGCGCCAGGAGGTTCCGGACCTGCAACTTCAGGCGCTGCTCGAAGGTTTGCAGCAAGCCTACCAAGGTAAGCCGCTGGCGCTGAAAGACGAGCAGATCGAACAGATTCTTGCCGAGCACGAAGCCCAGGTCGCCGAGCAACCCGCCGTCGCGCAAAGCGAAGTTGCCCTCGAAAAAGAGCGGCGCTTTCTCGATGAGGAAAAAACCAAACCCGGCGTCCGTCAATTGGCAGATGGAGTATTGCTGACCGAGCTGGCTCCCGGAACCGGCGCGAAGGCAGGACCGAACGGCAAAGTCCAGGTGCTGTATATCGGTCGCCTACCTGACGGCACCGTGTTCGATCAGAACAGTCAGCCGCAGTGGTTCAGTCTTGATAGTGTGATCAGCGGCTGGCGTAGCGCGCTGCAAAATATGCCGGTCGGCGCGAAATGGCGCCTGGTGATTCCATCAGCGCAAGCCTATGGCGCCGACGGTGCCGGCGACTTGATCGCGCCGTTCACGCCGCTGGTATTCGAAGTCGAATTGCGTGGTGCTACAAGCTGAATGCCGGAAACGAAAAACGGTGCGCATTGCGCACCGTTTTCAGTGTCTAGCCGGGAAAGGGTCAGGCCTGAACCGAACTCTCTTCCTTGTGGGCGGTGTGCAGCACTTCGATCAGGCAATCTTCCAGTTCGAAGCGTTCACGCAGTTGGCTGCCCAGCTTTTCCAGCGCTTCGGCGAAACGCTCGGTGTCGTTGCAGTCACCCTTGTGACAATGATCATTGAACGACAGCGCCATCTCGGTGCTCACGTCGATACGCGGGTTGATCTGCTTCACCAGTTCAAGGCCGCCATCGTCGCCAAAGGCCTTGGCCTCATTGACCAGATGCTCACTCACTTCGAAGTGCCAGGCAGAAACGTAATCGACAAGAATCTCGCAGAACCGACCGTTCAAGGACTTGTCGGCAAAAGCCGGTTTGGCATTTCGCAAGTCGTGGAACGACTTTACCAACTCTTCACGCTCTTGTAGCCAGCGGTCAATGAGCTTATGAACCCCACCCCAGCGTTCCTGAGCATTCTGACAACTATCTAACATGGCGATCTCTCTTCCCTAATGGGTCATGCCGTTCTACGCCTGCCCCCAAGACTCGGCACATCCGGTCTTGGTCAGGCAGAACAGCAACGAGCAACATAATTCCAATGATACGTGCGGGCCAGATTATGCCCGCGCGCCTATGGCTTCAAGGTACGCAGGAGATAAAGTTCATACAAGTGTTTAATCGCCCGCCAATACCCGGTGCGACGACTCGTCGCTGAGCGGTCGCTGACACGCGATCCAGACAAGGCGCAGCAATTGATACCCGCCCAGAATCATCATCGCAACGAAGAACAACAGGCTCCATTCCGGGATACTCAGGTCGAACAGCGTCCAGGAAATTTCCGCGCAGTCGGCGGTTCCCTTGAACAACCGTTGCACGGCACACAACCAGGGTGTACTGGCAAACAGATCAGTCAGGTTGGGCGAGCATGCCGAAAGCTGATGCACCGGATCGCTCTGCAACACAACCTGCCGCCACGCCGTGACGGTACCCGCCACACTGCATAGCAGACCCAGTAGCCAATACAGGAATGACCCCAAGCGACCAGGCCCCTGCACCGAAGCCGTCAGGCAGACACCCGTGAGCAGTGCCAGGCAAACCCGCTGCAACAGGCACAACCCGCAAGGCTTGAGGCCGACCGCATATTCCAGGTAATAGGAAACGCCCAAGGCCAGGGCACCTGCAATGAAAACCATGAAAAACAAGGAGCGTGAGCAGGCCAAAGACATGGCTTTTCCGTAACTGTAGAGACAAGCGGTTACGGTAGAGGAAAGCGCAACAGCCTTTCAAGGCAGGCCAGCACGGACACTTCACCAGAAGTGTAGGGAATTCCCGACAGAGTCGAGAGGATAAGATGTAGTCCGCTGTAGGACTTTGCCAGACAAGGACTACAACGCAAAAACAGTGGCAGACTCGGAGCGAGTTGGATTGCCCTGACGAACGACTTCCCCTATAGCAGCTGGCGCAGCCGGCGTTCGGCTGCGCAGCAGTCGTAATCGATTTAACACGACTCACCTGTTCCGACTGCGGCGCCTGATTTTACGACTGCGGCGCAGCCGAACGCAGTCTCCGGCAGCGGCTACAGGCCGGCATCAAGCATGAGCCGGCACCGGCAGCGGAGCCGACAGCAAGCGCTCGTCCAGCAGGCCCAAGCCCTCCTGGAACAACTGATTACTGCGTTCGGTGTCACCCAATTGCGCCAGCAACCGCGCCAGTTCGGCGCAGGCTTCAGGATTACGCTGTACACGCAGACTGTTTTCCAGATAGTCCCGGGCCTTGCCCCACAGACTGCTTTGCAGACACAAACGGCCCAACGTCAGCAACAGGCTCGGGTCGGCCGGATGATCCTTGAGCCAACCTTCAGCGGTGTGCAGCTGTCTGGCCGGATCGCTACCGCGAACCAGACCGTACAGGCGTGCCAGATGACTGTCGTATTTGCGCTTGAGAGCCGTACGCAGAACCTCTTCGGCTTCGACCTGCGCGCCCAGTTGCCGCAGTTGCTCGGCATAGGCCAGCACCAGCTGCGGTTCCTGCCGCTGAGCCGCGGTGAGCTGCTGCCAGGCACGAGCGAGCGATTGCAAACCGACCGTTCCGTCCTCTTCCCGGTGCGCCGCCAACGAAAGATTCTCACCCCAGGCGCGTTGCTCCAGTTCAGCCAGCTCGGCTGGCGGCAGCACCTTGTCCTTGCGTAATTCCGGCAGCAAGCGAATCACTGCCGACCAGTCGCCCCGCTGCTGATACAGGCGTTGCAACTGGCGCAGGGTCTGGACGTTATGAGGATGACGCTCGTGCATGGCTTGCAGGGTGACTAGAGCGCCGTCGGTGTCGCCGCGGTCGGTCTGCAATTGGGCATGACTCAAGGCAATTGCCAGCTCGGCCTGGGGCTGTCGCTCCAAAGCGCGCTCCAGCAAGTTATCGCTTTCCTGGTAGAGACCTTGTTCGTTCGCGGCGCGGGCAGCCCCCAGGTAGTAGAGCAGCGGCTGACGTTCGGCTTCCGCCGCGCGATACAGGTGACGCTGCGCACTGGCCCAGCGGCCCTCGGCCAAATCCAGCTGGCCGTGCTCGATCGCCACTTGCACCCGTCGACTGCGATTGCGCCGCGACCATGGGTTGACCACCCCACCGGAAGTCGTCACCAGTTCGACCAGCGCCTTGATGCCCCAGAACACCAGCCACAGCACGGCCACCAAGGCCAGGGTTGCCCATAGGCTCGATTCGTAACGGAAGCTCTTGTAGGCGATCAGCACGTAGCCCGAATGCTCGGCAATCGCCAGCCCCAACGCGGCGGCGGCAGTGATGACCACGAACACGATCACATAGAGACGCTTCATGGCGTGGCCTCCTGTGCAGTGTTCGCGGCAGGTTTGGCCAGAGGTTTCACTGAGTCCTCGGCGTTGACGTTGCGTCGCTCAAGGTAAGCCTGGACGGCGCTCAACGTGCCTGTCAGGTCCGGCGTGACCACCGTGACTGGCTGCTTGCTCAACTCGGCCACCTGCTCCAGCATGATCTTGCTCTGAGGGTTGTCCGGGTTGAAGTTACCCTTGAGCACGTCCCGCGCTTCGGTCAGCGCCTGAGTGTAAACCGCAGCCTGACCGTTGAGCGCGGCCCACTGCGCCTGTTCCAGCGCCAGGCTCAGGGCCAGACGCACCTGGCTCAGGCTCTGCCCTGCCAGCAATGGACGGACATTCTTGTCGGCGTTGAAATCGATTCGGATGTAACGCGAGATCTGATCCCACCATTGCGCCCAGCGACTGGCGCCGTCGCCATCGGCCGTCAGGCCCAGCAGGGATTCGCCACGGTCCTTGTACTCGGGCGCCAGTTCGGTGAGGCTGATCACTTGATCGCGCAAGGCACCCAGTCGCAGGAACAACCCGGTGCGATCCGGCTGTTCAGTACTGCGCAGGGCCACCAGGGTTTTGGCCACTTGCTCGCGAGCGGCAAAAGCCCCCGGGTCATTCTGTTCACGGAGTATCTCATCGGCACCCTGCACCAGGGCCTGGGCACTGCTGATGTCCTGCAAGGCCGACAGACGCAGGCTGGCCAGTCGCAGCAAATGCTCAGCCTCGGCCAGGCGCCAATCCTTGCGGCTGGCACCGAGGACGGTTTCCAGGCGTTGATTCAAACGCTGTTGATCGCCCTGAAGTTGAGTGACCAGGCGACTGCGCGCATCGAGCTCTTCGGCGGCAGGCATCTGTTCGAGGCGAGCGGTCAGACGCTGCTCGTTGAGCTTCAGGCTCTGCGCCTGATCGTTCAACGCCTGTACCTGACTCAACTGTTGCAGGTTATTGGCTTGCAGGTGACGCACCTGCCAGACTCCCCAACCGCCTACGGCAACACCGGCAGCGCCCAACAGCAGCGCGACGATTGCCAGCCCATTGCCTCGGCGCGGCTCAGTAGCAGGTGGCCCGGTTACAACCGGTGCTTCTACCGGCGCATCGAGCACCGGCTGGACGTCATCTTTAGGCAAGGCTGTTTTGCTCACGTATCCATCCTTTGCATTAGAAAACGGGTACGGGGTGCTCCCGTAACGCCGTCAGCAAGGCCGCGGCACTGGCGCCACGACAATCCACAACTGTTTGGGCCCCGGCGGCGCGTGCCAGCTCGGCGACCCTGGGGCTTGGAACAAACAACGGCAACCGCGCCATGATCGGCCAGGCATCGCCAGCCAAACGGTGCAGGTGCTCAAAACCCTGTCCACTGCTGACCACCAGCCCATTCAAGCGTTCCGCCTCGATCCGCTCAGGCAACGCTGCCGGTGGGTACTGCGGCAAGCCGCGTCGGTACAACTCCAGATACTCGACACTAGCACCAAGCTCGCGCAAACGCTCAGCCAGCAACTCGCGCCCACCCTCCCCACGCACGATCAACACCCGTGGCTCGGGACGGGCGATAGCCTCGCGCAACCGTGGAAGTTCAAGCAAGGCTTCGCTGTCATCACCGTCGGCCGGGAAGCTCACATCCAGCCCGTTAGCTTCGAGGATCTGTGCCGTCGCCGCGCCGACGCTGAACCACGTCAGAACCGGTGGTTGCGGCCAATGCTGGTGGAGCAGCTCGACAGCGATTCTGGCGGCCGGCTTGCTGACCACGATCACCGCGCAATAGTGATCCAGGTCCTGAATCACTGCGCGCATTGTGGCAGAGGCCGGCATCGGCTCGATGTCCAAAAGCGGCAAGCTGCTACTGAAAACCCCCGCGTCAGCCAACACACGGGCAAGCACCGCTGATTCATCCGCAGGGCGCGTCAGCAGCAGGCGCCAGCCAGTCACTCGTGCCCAGCCTCGCCATAGACTGCTTTGAGAATGGCGTCGGCGCCCTGACTCAGCAGGTCTTCGGCCACTTGCACGCCCAGGGCCTCGGCCTCGCTGCGTGGCGCTCGGGCCTCGGCGCAGAGCAGCAGGCCGCCGTTCGGATCGCCCACCAAGCCACGCAACCAGATCTGCTCGTCTTCAAGCACGGCGTAGCAGGCAATCGGCACCTGGCAGCCGCCATTCAGATGTTTGTTGAGGGCACGTTCAGCGGTCACGCGGATGGCCGTATCCTGATGATGCAGCGGCGCAAGCAGTGCATGAATCTCAGTGTCGGCGCTACGGCACTCGATACCGACCGCGCCCTGGCCACCGGCTGGCAGGCTGTCATCGACACTGATGGCCGAGGTGATGCGGTGTTCGAAGCCCAAACGAATCAAACCCGCCGCGGCGAGGATGATGGCGTCGTATTCGCCGGCATCGAGCTTTGCCAGGCGCGTGTTGACGTTGCCACGCAGGAAGCGGATTTCCAGATCCGGGCGACGGGTCAACAACTGAGCCTGGCGGCGCAGGCTGGAGGTGCCGACGATGCTGCCTGGCGGCAACTCATCCAGGCTGGCGAAGGTATTGGAGACAAATGCATCGCGCGGGTCTTCGCGCTCGCAGATGCAGAACAGACCGAGGCCTTCGGGGAAGTCCATCGGCACGTCTTTCATGGAGTGCACGGCGATGTCGGCTTCGTTTTCCAGCAGCGCGGTTTCCAGCTCCTTGACGAACAGGCCCTTGCCGCCGATTTTCGACAGGGGCGAATCGAGCAGCTTGTCGCCGCGACTGACCATGGGCACCAGTGTCACGAGCAGGCCCGGATGGGCCTGTTCCAGACGAGCCTTGACGTATTCGGCCTGCCATAGGGCCAGAGCACTTTTGCGGGTGGCGATGCGGATTTCGCGAGAGGACATGGATCAATCCGTACTGAATAGATACGGCGGATAATAACAGCTCAGCCAAATCCACTTTGACTTGTATCAGAAACTGCATGGCCTCCCTGGCCCTCAAGGTCCTAAAACAGGGTAGAAATCCGCCCTGAATGGCGGATTAAAGCTGCTGCATCATTTTGCGCACGCCGGCCACATGGCGTCGGCTGACGATCAGGGCGTCGCCGTTCAGGCCTTTGAGAAACAGCTGGAAATGCCCCAGGGGGGTGCGTTGCAGCCGTTCAATGCGTTCGCGGGCGACCAGTGCGTTGCGGTGGATCCGCACGAAACGGTCGCCAAATTCGTCTTCGAGGGCCTTGAGTGGCTCATCCAGCAGCACTTCGCCACCTTCATGGCGCAAGGTCACGTACTTGTGATCGGCAATAAAGTAGACCACCTGGCCCAACGGGATCAGTTCAATACCTTTACGGGTGCGAGCGCTGATATGGCTGCGTGGGCCGCTGCCGGTTTCGGCGGCGGGACGAGTCAAGGCTGCGAGCTGGACGCGATTGGGGCGTTCGGCTTTTTTCAATGCTTCATGTAGCTGTTCTGTGCGCACGGGCTTCACCAGATAGCCCACGGCGCTGGCCTGTAGGGCTTCCACGGCAAATTCATCGGGCCCTGTGCAAAACACCACGGCGGGCGGGGTTTCGCGTTCGCACAATCGTGCCGCCACTTGCAGGCCATCGAGGCCCGGCATGCGAATATCGAGCAGAACGATATCCGGCTTGTGGCTGTCGATCAGTGCCAACGCCTCTTCGCCATTCGTGGCGCTGGGCTCCAGGACGTTGTATCCCTCGAGTTCGCCGACCATTCGGCTCAGGCGCTCGCGGGCCAGGGGTTCGTCATCAACGATCAGGACATTCATATTGCGCTGGATTCCTGCGTGAGTCTCGCACAAAGATAGCGTAGACAGGTGAAGTGACGTCCGTCACCGCGATCCACGCTAAGACTAGCGCGAGGGCCAAAAAGTGCCGCGAGACCGGCGGCTAAATTTTCATCTGCCGGGTGACTGACGGCCCAGGCCCGCGTTGGCGAGGCATCGCCATAGGGTTTGCTGATACACAATATGAACACCCCTCTTCTCTCTATAGTCAGCTGCAGCATCGAGAAGTGCGCTGATCCTACTGTCCAACTGTAGACGGTTGCCGCGACGATATTGCTCAAATGAGAAATATCGTTGCGCAATTTGCGCATCGCTGGCTTCGAGTATGGATCGCCCCATGAGAAAAAAACGTATCGACCAGTGTCAGCGACAGGATTGGCAACCCTGTTATTATCCGCGTCAGCGTTCCACGCCATCTTTCTTCAAGCCGATACGAGCGAATTCATGAGCACTGACAAGACCAATCAGTCCTGGGGCGGCCGCTTCAGTGAACCCGTCGACGCCTTCGTTGCCCGCTTCACCGCCTCCGTCACCTTCGACCAGCGCCTGTATCGCCACGACATCATGGGCTCGATCGCCCACGCCACGATGCTGGCCAAGGTCGGCGTGCTGACCGATGCCGAGCGCGACAGCATCATCGATGGCCTGAAGACCATCCAGGGTGAAATCGAGGCCGGCCAGTTCGACTGGCGCATCGACCTCGAAGACGTGCACATGAACATCGAGGCGCGCCTGACCGACCGCATCGGCGTGACCGGTAAAAAGCTGCACACCGGCCGTAGCCGCAACGACCAGGTCGCCACCGACATTCGTCTGTGGCTGCGTGACGAGATCGACCTGATCCTGGCCGAGATCACCCGCCTGCAAAAAGGCTTGCTGGAGCAGGCCGAGCGCGAAGCCGGCAGCATCATGCCGGGCTTCACTCACCTGCAAACCGCGCAGCCGGTGACCTTCGGGCACCACATGCTGGCCTGGTTCGAAATGCTCAGCCGCGACTACGAACGCCTGGTGGACTGCCGCAAGCGTACCAACCGCATGCCGCTGGGCAGCGCTGCACTGGCTGGCACCACTTACCCGATCGACCGCGAGTACACCGCACAGTTGCTGGGCTTCGACGCTGTTGGCGGCAACTCCCTGGACAACGTGTCCGATCGCGACTTCGCCATCGAGTTCTGCTCGGCCGCGAGCATCGCGATGATGCACTTGTCGCGGTTCTCCGAAGAGCTGGTGCTGTGGACCAGTGCGCAGTTCCAGTTCATCGATCTGCCGGACCGTTTCTGCACCGGCAGCTCGATCATGCCGCAAAAGAAAAACCCGGACGTGCCGGAGCTGGTTCGCGGCAAGACTGGCCGGGTGTTCGGCGCGCTGATGGGCCTGCTGACCCTGATGAAAGGCCAGCCGTTGGCCTACAACAAGGACAACCAGGAAGACAAGGAACCGCTGTTCGACGCCGCCGACACCCTGCGCGACTCGCTGCGGGCCTTTGCCGACATGATCCCGGCGATCAAGCCCAAGCACGCGATGATGCGCGAAGCGGCCCTGCGCGGCTTCTCGACCGCCACCGACCTGGCCGACTACCTGGTACGCCGCGGCTTGCCGTTCCGTGATTGCCACGAGATCGTTGGCCACGCGGTGAAATATGGCGTGGACAGCGGCAAGGACCTGGCGGAAATGAGCCTGGAAGAACTGCGCAAGTTCAGCGACCAGATCGAGCAGGACGTGTTTGCCGTGCTGACCCTGGAAGGTTCGGTGAATGCCCGTGACCATATCGGCGGAACCGCGCCGGCACAGGTCAAGGCTGCCGTGGCTCGCGGTCAGGCATTGCTCGCCAGCCGTTAAAAGCTTCGCGGGCAAGTCGGATCGCCGCACCGCTCGCGCCTACAGGGGACCGTGCTCCCTCAGGCGCGAGACTTGCCCGCGAAGGCATTCTCAAGATCGTTACACAATCTATTTCTTCGACGCGATCATCGCCAGAAACGCGGGCATTGATGCGTCCTTGTCTGCCGCAATTCGCTGCACGTTCGGATTCTGCCCCAGACGCTCCAGCAGCGCCTTGGCCGCCGGCATCTCAGCCAACGGATCGATATCGAACAGCTTCTGCGCCACGGCACAAGCCATCGGCACGCTGTACAGGAAATACAAATCCGCAATGCTGAGACGGTCGCCCGCTACGTAAGGGGCGAACTTGCCGTGCCTGCCCAGTGAGGCGAACCCCAGCAGCAGCTCGGCCTTGGTCTTGTCCTTGATCGCCTCCGGCACTGACATGCCAAAAAACGCTTCGGGGTAGCAGGCGCGCGCCGGCAGTTCGATGTACAACTCGATTTCCTTGGCCAAAGCCAGCGCCTGCGCTCGCTCGAAAGGCTCGCTCGGCAGCAGCGGTGTGCCTTTCTGGCTCTGCTCGAGATACTCGAGAATCACGCTGGTTTCGTTGACGAAACCTTGCTCGACGCCCAGTACCGGAACCTTGCCCCGCGGGCTGATAGCCAGCGCCTCGGGGCTGGTGCCTGGGTAAAACGGCACTTCTTCAAACGACAGTCCCTTCTCCAGCAACGCCAGCTTGACCATGTTGTAATAGTTGCTGACGCAAAATCCATAAAGCTTGAGCATTACATAGCCTCCAGGCCGTGCAGGGGGTTGGCAGCGCCAGTTATAGAACGCCCAGGCACTTCTTGCCAGCAGCATCACAATGCTGAATGCAGGTAAACTGGCCGCCTTTCCTTGAGGAGCCTGCCATGAGCGAGCCAAACGACATCGACAACGACGAAGAAGAATTCGCCGAAACGACGCTGATCGAAGCAATCGAAAACCAGATCGAAAGCGACAACCCGCCAGCGGCCAAGGCAACCTTCAACAAGCTGACCCTGGTGGGTTACGAACGTGAAGAAATCCTCAACCTGATGGCCCATGTGCTGGCCTACGAGATCGACGCCATGCTCGATGAGGACCGTGCATTCGACACCGAATGGTATGAAACGGCGCTGCGCGCACTGCCAGAGTTGCCGCCGGAAAAGCAATAACCCCGCCCCCCCTGTAGGAGCGCGCTCGCTCCTACAGAAACCACCCCCGCGGTCCGTACCACCCTCCGGGGAATGCCTCTCGGGGAGAAAAACCCTGTTGCCAGCACTGGACATGCCTCACCGACGGGTTCACCTTAGGGGCGCTATCGTCTAATTCCTAGAAAGTCTGGAGTCCTTATGTCGCTTACCCCTGAGTTGGTTGCCGAACTGGAAATCCTCGCACTCTTCAACCTGGACAGTTCCCAGGAAGGTTTGAAAATTCATCAGACCGCTGCCCCGAAAGCCATTGCCGCCGCACAAAGACTGTTCGACAAAGAATTGATCACCCAGCCCGATGGCGGTTACCTGACCAGCCTGGGGCGTGACGCCGCACAAAACGTGCAAACCGTTCTCACCATTCTGTCCGTGCGGGAAACAGCCTGAGCATCACTGCATAGCCCACGGAAAGCTCTGTCACGGGATTTCCGCGGGCACACTTGATGACTGGCCCTGTTACCTGCCGTCGCCAAACGATAGAAATCTGACGCCAGGAAAACAAAATCAGCTTAAAAGTCCCGGGGCCGAGGCGCTAAACTGCCCCTCACCCTGAGCCCTCCCACGTCCGAGCCCCGCGAGCCGGATTGAGCTGACATGACCCGCACCCATGAAATCCGCCCCGATCTGGACGAGGGAATCGATCGCAAGGTTCTCAGCCAGCTGCGCGCCCGTTTTCTGAAGCTCAACGAGGGTCGCATGGCCCGTGCCATGGAAGGGTTGTCGACCCGCCAGCAAACGGTGCTGACCCTGCTGCCGCTGTTTTTCCACGTCAATCATCCGCTGTTGCCGGGTTACGTTTCGGGTAGCACCCCGGCCGGCCTGTCGAATTACGAACCCGACATCAACACCCTCGCCGAAGCCCAACGCCTGACCCGCTCGTTTTCCTACAAGCCGCGCCACGGCAGCAATCCGCCGCGCCCCATTCACGGCCTGTTCCTGATGGGCAGCCTCGGCACCCTGGCCCAGGCCGATCAGAGCGACATGGACGTGTGGGTCTGTCATGGGCCGGACCTGAGCGAAAGCGAGCTCGCTGAACTGCGCAAGAAATGCCAGTTGCTGGAAGTCTGGGCCGCCAGCCAGGGCGCCGAGGCGCACTTTTTCCTGATCGACCCGGCCCGCTTCGTGCTTGGCGAGCGCGATACGCAGTTGAGCTCGGAAGACTGTGGCACCACCCAGCACTATCTGCTGCTGGACGAGTTCTATCGAACCGCGATCTGGCTGGCCGGACGCACCCCCATCTGGTGGCTGGTGCCGGTCTACGAAGAGGTTGCGTACGACCGTTACACCCACACGTTGCTTTCCAAACGCTTCATCCGTGCCGACGAAACCCTGGACCTGGGGCATCTGGCGCACATCCCGCCCGGGGAATTCATCGGTGCCGGGCTCTGGCAGTTGTTCAAAGGCATCGAATCGCCCTACAAATCAGTGCTCAAACTGCTGCTGACCGAGGTCTACGCCAGTGAACACCCGAAAGTCCACTGCCTGAGCCTGCGTTTCAAACAGGCGGTGTTTGCCAATCGACTGGACCTCGATGAACTGGACCCGTACATGGTGGTTTACCGGCGCATCGAGGAATACCTCACGGCTCGGGGCGAACCGGAGCGGCTCGAACTGGTACGCCGTGCGCTGTACCTGAAGGTCAATCGCAAGCTCACCGGCAGCAGCGGTCGCACCCAGAGCTGGCAGCGTTCGCTGCTCGAACGTCTGGCCCACGAATGGCATTGGGATCAGCGTCAGTTGGCGTTGCTCGACAGCCGCAGCCAGTGGAAAGTCCGCCAGGTCAGCGCCGAGCGCCGTGCCTTGGTCGGCGAACTGAATTACAGCTACCGCTTCCTGACACAGTTTGCCCGTAACGAGCAGACCGTCAGCCTGATCAACAAGCGCGACCTCAATGTGCTGGGCCGGCGGTTGTACGCGGCCTTCGAGCGCAAGGCCGACAAGGTCGAATGCATCAACCCGGGCATCGCCCCCGATCTGGCCGAAGACACCCTGACGCTGGTGCAGGCCCCGAACAAGAGAGAGCCGGGGCAAACCCAATGGGGTTTGTACAACGGCAGCCTGACCGCTCATGAGTGGGAGCATTTCGCGCCGATCAAGCGCAGCCGCCAGTTACTCGAACTGCTCACCTGGTGTCACCGTAACGGCGTGATCGACAGCAGTACCCGCCTGGCCCTGCACCCCGGCACCAGCGACTTGAGCGAGTTCGAACTGTTCAACCTGCTCGGCAGCCTGCAGCAAAGCATCGCCCTGCCCCTGACCACCGTCGCCGAAGAGCCTTTGCTGCGCGCCAGCGTGCCGAGCGAAATACTGATTCTGGTGAACGTCGGCGTCGATCCGCTCAAGCACCATCGCGACATGAACATCCTGATGACCACCGAGCGCACCGATTCCCTGAGCTACGCCGGCGTGCGGGAAAATCTGGTGTTGACCCTGGATCAGGTCACGCTAAACAGCTGGAACGAGGTGCTGGTCAGCCGTTTTGACGGCCCCCACGCCCTGCTCGACTGCCTGCGCGATTACCTCAATAACCTGCCGGACGGGCCACAGCAACCCAAGCTGCGGGTACGTTGCTTCTGCCACAACCGCGCACAATTCATAGCCCGACGAGTCGAAGAAGTTCTCGATACCGCGCAAAACCTGCTGCTGAGCAAACTCAATCATCGTTACCTGATTCAGGTCCAGCAGCATTACCACGTGCTGGAGCTGGTGCCCGGCCAGGTCAATCACGTTGCCCTCGCCACGCTGCCGGCGCTGTTTGACTACCTCGGCGAAGAGCTGGCGAGCTACAGCCCGCTGCATCTGGACCCGATGGCACTGGAAGACCACGATCTGGCGCTGATCCTGCCCATGGGGCAACCCGACTGCGTTCAGGTGTTCTACCGGATCAACGAACACCAGGCCGATCTGTACGTGCTGGATGAATTCAATGCCCTGTGGCAGCAGCGTTTGCCTTATCACGACGAACAAAGCCTGCTGGTGCCGCTGCAACGTTTCCTGCAATCGATCCAGTACCGGCGCGACGCCTTGCTACCGATGGACGCCGCCCAGCCGCTGAGCCTGGAGACTTTGTATTACCAGTTATTGCCTTCAGGCACCGCGCGGGCGCGTCGGGTCGAAGCCCGACCGGCGCCGCAAACCCCGGTCAACAAACCGTTCTATGACGTGCAGGCGATCGTCGGCAAAGCCGCACCGGGACAGGTGCAAGTCACGTTGTATTGCAATCAGCGGGAATTTTCAGAGCTGGAACACGGCGACCAACTGTTCAGTGTGGTCGCCCGGGAAATCGTCGAACAGCGCCGCGAGACCGAACGCTATCGCTGCTACATCACCGACCTGGACCTGTCGGGCCTGCTCGGTGATGGTCAGAGTTCAAGCAATTTGTATTTGCGCTACAAGGCCGACCTGGAGCGCGCATTGAACGAGGCGCTCGAGCAGGTCTGAGGGGTTCATTCCGGGAAATCGCCGCCGTTGGCAGGCTGCGATTCAACTTCCAGCAGGGTCAGTTTGAGGGTCTTGCCACCCGGTGCCGGCCAGTCGATGTGCTGGCCAACCTTCAGGCCGAGCAACGCACTGCCCACCGGCGCCAGAATGGAAATCCTGCCTTCGTCAGCGTTGGCATCCTTGGGGTAAACCAGAGTCAGGTGATAGTCCTTGCCACTGCTCTCTTCACGGCAGTGCACACGGGAATTCATGGTCACGACATCGGCCGGCACCTCTTCGTGACCGACCAGGGTATCGGCGCGATCCAGTTCGGTTTGCAGCGCGATAACGCCCGGCAGCGAGTCATCCAGGCTGTCGATCAGGCGCTCCAGACGTTGCACGTCCAGACGGGTAAGGGTGATGGAAGGTGCGGTCATGATCAGGGCAGACTCCTTTCTTCTGCACGAAAAAAGCAAAACCCCGCCAGAAAAAGGCGGGGTTTTCACGAGCCTCGATGGGTTGAGGCGTATCTGGACACTATCACAGCTCAATAAATAAACAAGCCGGGGGCGACCACGGCCCAGCGCTGACCATTGTGGCGAGGGAGCGATGTGGCGAGGGGGCTTGCCCCCGTTGGGTCGCGAAGCGGCCCCAAAAAGCTTACGACTGCTGCGCAGCCGAACGGGGGCAAGCCCCCTCGCCACAAAAGCCCTTAAGCCCTTAAGCCCTTAAGCCCTTAAGCCAAGATTTTGCGTTGTACAGCCTGCGCACAAATCACCCGCCGCCGCTCATCATCGGCCGAGCGCCATTCGCGGATATCTTCGACATGCCGAAAACACCCCAGGCAAACCTTCTGCTCATCCAGCCGGCACACACCGCTGCACGGCGAAGGCACTGCCGGGCTGACGTTGCTATAGAGCGGTTTGGGCGGGCGAACGGGCGCAGGCTGGGTCACGATCTCACAGACCTTCGAATTCGAGTTCGACGTCGGCTTGCTGCTTGACGATGCGCTCGAGCATCTCACCCAGTTGCTCGTCGCTCTTGTCACACATCCAGCGCTTGCTCTCTTCGTCGTAGTCGAAGTGGAAGCCACCCGACACCGCCGCCAACCACAATTGCCGCAACGGCTCCTGACGACTGAAGATCAACTGGCTGCCGTTTTCGAACTTGACGGTGAGCACACCGGCCGAGCTCTCCAGATCGATATCCAGGTCACTCTCATCGAAAATATCCTCCAGCGTCTGCTGGGTGGCATCGACCAGGTCGTGAAAACGGGCTTCAGTCAAACTCATTACGGGAACCTCAAAAAGTGTCTACTCACGCTCAAGCGCCGCAAGATACGGGCGAGCCCCGATGATTGCAAAGAATAACCACCAAGGACGAGGTGCGGTACGAAATATCCCTGCGCAACGCAGGACAAGTTACTGCGCCACAGTCAAAGGCCCGCCGGACGGGAGCCGCGTCACATAGGCAAGCTGCCGGGTGGCCGGTATACTCCGGCGCAATTAACGCATTTTCAAGGATTTCGCCATGAAGCGCCTGATCTCTTCCCTTGCTGCGCTCGTCGCGGTTGCCTGCCTGGTATCGGCCTGTGGTCAAAAAGGCCCGCTGTACCTGCCCGATGACAGCCAGGATCCTGCAGAGCAGGCCAAGTCGTCGCAACAGTCTCCGTCGAAAGCACACAAACACGACGTCTACCAATAAGGGAACGCCATGGACGCTTTTAACTACCGTGACGGTGAGCTGTTCGCGGAAGGTGTTGCCCTGTCCGCCATCGCCGAACGCTTTGGTACACCGACCTACGTCTACTCCCGTGCCCATATCGAAGCCCAGTACCTGGCTTACGCCGATGCGCTGGCCGGCACGTCGCACCTGGTCTGCTTTGCGGTCAAGGCCAACTCCAACCTGGGTGTACTGAATGTCCTGGCCCGTTTGGGCGCCGGTTTCGACATCGTTTCCCGTGGCGAACTGGAGCGTGTACTGGCCGCTGGCGGCAGCCCCGAAAAGATCGTGTTCTCCGGTGTCGGCAAGACCCGTGACGACATGCGTCGCGCCCTGGAAGTCGGCGTGCATTGCTTCAACGTCGAATCCACCGATGAGCTCGAACGTCTGCAAGTAGTCGCCGCCGAGCTGGGCGTTCGCGCGCCTATCTCGCTGCGCGTCAACCCGGACGTCGATGCCGGCACGCACCCGTACATTTCCACCGGTCTCAAAGAAAACAAGTTCGGCATCGCCATCGCCGACGCCGAAGACGTGTATGTCCGCGCCGCGCAACTGCCTAACCTGGAAGTGGTCGGCGTCGATTGCCACATCGGTTCGCAACTGACCACCCTGCCGCCCTTCATCGATGCCCTCGACCGCCTGCTGGGCCTGGTCGACCGCCTCGGCGATTGCGGCATCTACCTGCGCCACATCGATCTGGGTGGCGGTCTGGGCGTGCGTTATCGCGATGAAGAGCCGCCATTGGCCGCCGACTACATCAAGGCCGTGCGCGAGCGCCTCGACGGTCGTGACCTGGCGTTGGTGTTTGAGCCAGGCCGCTTCATCGTTGCCAACGCCGGCGTGCTGCTGACCCAGGTCGAGTACCTCAAGCACACCGAACACAAAGACTTCGCCATCGTCGATGCGGCCATGAACGACCTGATCCGCCCGGCGCTGTACCAGGCCTGGATGGACGTTACCGCCGTGCGCCCTCGCGATACCGCGGCGCGTGCCTACGACATCGTCGGCCCGATCTGCGAAACCGGCGACTTCCTGGCCAAGGATCGTCAACTGGCGCTGGAAGAAGGCGACCTGCTGGCCGTGCATTCGGCCGGTGCCTACGGGTTTGTCATGAGTTCCAACTACAACACTCGCGGCCGCGCCGCTGAAGTGTTGGTGGACGGTGGTCAGGCAATCGAAGTGCGTCGCCGCGAGACGGTAGCCGAGTTGTTTGCTGGCGAAAGCCTGCTGCCGGAGTAACCCCATGCTGCTGCGTTTTACCAAGATGCACGGCCTGGGCAATGACTTCATGGTTCTCGACCTGGTCAGCCAGCACGCGCACATTCTGCCCAAGCATGCCAAGCAATGGGGCGATCGGCACACCGGCATCGGGTTCGACCAGTTGCTGATCGTCGAGGCGCCCAGCAACCCGGACGTGGATTTCCGCTATCGGATCTTCAACGCCGACGGCTCCGAAGTGGAACAGTGCGGTAACGGTGCACGCTGCTTCGCCCGCTTCGTGCTCGACAAGCGCCTGACCGCCAAGCGGCAGATTCGCGTCGAGACCAAAAGCGGCATCATCGAACTGGACATCCGCAACGATGGCCAGATCAGCGTCAACATGGGCGCCCCGCGCCTGGTGCCGGCCGAGATTCCGTTCGAAGCCCCAAGCCAGGCCCTGAGCTATCAGGTCGACGTCGACGGCACCATGGTCGAACTGGCTGCGGTGTCCATGGGCAACCCCCATGCCGTGTTGCGGGTCAACGACATCAACAAAGCACCGGTGCATGAACTGGGGCCGAAAATCGAACATCACCCGCGCTTTCCGGCGCGGGTCAATGTCGGTTTTCTCCAGGTCATCGACCGGAACCGCGCGCAGTTGCGCGTCTGGGAACGCGGGGCCGGGGAAACCCAGGCCTGCGGAACCGGCGCTTGTGCTGCCGCGGTGGCCGCGATCAGCCAGGGGTGGATGGATTCGCCGCTATTGATCGACCTGCCCGGCGGGCGCCTGTCCATTGAATGGGCAGGCCCTGGCCAACCGGTCATGATGACCGGCCCGGCAGTACGCGTATACGAAGGACAAGTGCGTCTTTGAGTGAGCGAAATCCATGACCGACAAGCCCCAGGTTCCCGCCCTACAGCCCGACGAATCCCCTTCCGAAAGCCTTGAGGCGGCGGCGATTGCCGCGTACCTGGAGGCTCATCCGGATTTCTTCATCGAGCATGAAGAACTGCTCCCGGCCCTGCGCATTCCGCACCAGCGCGGCGACACCATTTCGCTGGTCGAACGCCAGATGACAATTCTGCGCGATCGCAACATCGAGTTGCGTCATCGTCTCTCGCACTTGATGGACGTGGCCCGCGACAACGATCGCCTGTTCGACAAGACCCGCCGTCTGATTCTCACATTGATGGACGCGACCAGCCTTGAAGACGTGGTGATTGGCGTCGAAGACAGCCTGCGCCAGGACTTTCAGGTGCCCTTCGTCAGCCTGATCCTGCTGGGCGACAACCCGATGCCGGTAGGCCGCTGGGTCACCCACGCCGACGCACAAACGGCCATCGGCGGCCTGCTCTCGGAAGACAAGAGCGTCTGCGGCAGCCTGCGTGAGCATGAACTGGACTTCCTGTTCGGCGAAGAACAGCGCAAGCAGATCGGCTCCACCGCCGTCGTCGCCATCAGCCACCAGGGCATCCACGGTGTTCTGGCCATCGCCAGCCGCGATCCGCAGCACTACAAGAGTTCGGTGGGCACGTTGTTCCTCAGCTACATCGCCGAAGTCATGGGCCGCGTACTGCCACGGGTCAACAACTCCCTGCGCTCGGTACGCTGATCGTGGAACGGCAACTGGACGCTTACTGCGAACACCTGCGCAGTGAGCGGCAAGTGTCGCCGCATACGCTGTACGCCTACCGCCGCGACCTCGACAAAGTGCTTGGCTGGTGCGTCAAACAGAACATCGGCAGCTGGGCCGCACTGGATATCCAGCGGCTGCGCAGCCTGATCGCCCGCCTGCATGCACAAGGCCAATCGTCCCGCAGCCTGGCGCGGCTACTGTCGGCGGTGCGCGGGCTCTATCATTATCTGAACCGCGAAGGCCTGTGCGACCACGACCCGGCCAATGGCCTGGCACCGCCCAAGGGCGAGCGTCGTCTGCCGAAAACCCTCGACACCGACCGTGCGCTGCAACTGCTAGAAGGCGCGGTGGAGGATGATTTCCTGGCCCGTCGGGATCAGGCGATTCTGGAGCTGTTCTATTCCTCCGGCTTGCGGCTTTCGGAGCTGACCGGGCTCAACCTCGATCAGCTGGACCTGGCTGACGGCATGGTCCAGGTCCTCGGTAAAGGCAGCAAGACCCGGCTGTTGCCAGTGGGCCAAAAGGCTCGCGAAGCACTGGAACTGTGGCTGCCGTTGCGGGCCATGACCAACCCGGCGGACGACGCGGTGTTTGTCAGTCAGCAAGGCCGGCGCCTTGGCCCCCGGGCGATTCAGGTGCGGGTCAAGGCCGCCGGCGAGCGCGAGCTGGGGCAGAACCTGCACCCGCACATGTTGCGACACTCTTTCGCCAGCCATTTGCTGGAGTCCTCTCAGGACTTGCGCGCCGTACAGGAACTGCTCGGCCACTCGGACATCAAGACCACCCAGATCTACACCCACCTGGACTTCCAGCACCTGGCGACGGTCTACGACAGCGCCCATCCACGGGCCAAACGCATTAAAGGCGATGATTCATGACCATCCAACTGATCACCTTCGACCTCGACGACACCCTGTGGGACACCGCCCCGGTAATCGCCAGCGCCGAAGCCATATTGCGTGAATGGCTGACCGAGCATGCGCCGAACCTGGGCGCGGTGCCGGTGGAACATTTGTGGTCGATTCGCGAGCGGGTGTTGAGCAACGAGCCGAACCTCAAGCACCGAATCAGTGCGCTGCGTCGGCGGGTGCTTTTTCATGCTCTGGAAGAGGCTGGTTACGACCATGGTCAAGCCTCAGACCTGGCTGATCAAAGTTTTGAAGTGTTTCTGCATGCCCGGCATCAATTGGAAGTATTCCCCGAAGTCGAGCCGACGCTGGAGACACTCGCCAAGCACTACGCCCTCGGTGTAGTGACCAATGGCAACGCCGATGTGCGCCGACTGGGCCTGGCGGATTACTTCAGGTTTGCCCTGTGCGCCGAAGACATCGGCATCGCCAAACCGGATGCGCGACTGTTTCATGAAGCGTTGCAACGTGGCGGCGCGACCGCCGAAACCGCGGTGCATATCGGCGATCATCCTGGCGATGACATTGCCGGAGCACAGCAGGCGGGGTTGCGAGCGATCTGGTTTAACCCGGCGGGCAAAGTGTGGGAAGCCGAGAGGGCGCCGGATGCCGAGATTCGCAGTTTGACCGAGTTGCCGGGGTTGTTGGCTCGCTGGAACTCAGCCGATATTTGAGGTGCTGTGATCCTTTGATTTTCCCCCATGAAAAAGCCCGCAGCGACGGCGGGCTTTTTCAGCAAGCAGGAAGCAGGCGCTTAGATAGGCCGGCTGCCGTACTTGTTATCAGGCTTCTTGGGAGGATCGGCGACCACATTGGCCTCCACTTCCTGCACCTTGCCGCCCCGTGCCAGAAACTCTTCCATGGCCTTGGCCAGGGCATCGCGTTCCTTGTTCTTGGCTTCAACGCTCGGCAGCTCATCGACCGATACCGCTGCCTTGGCTTTGCCTTTGGCAGTGGGAACGGGCACATCAGCACCATCATCGTCAGCAACGTCTTCCGCTGCTGCTTCCAGGCCTTCTTCGGCCTCGTCTTCGTCGCCTACTTCGAGGTCGTCGTTTTCCAGATCATCGTCGCTCATGTTCTACCTCATGACTTGCGAAAAGCAGATTAGTTATAGCCCAGCTTTGCCTTCTGTCGAAGGCCGCCGGAAAAAATTCAACCACCGCTGGTGACCAGCGGTTTATTCCCCTTCACCGTGCACGGTGGCGAGGACTTTACGGGCACCGCCATGATCACGGTGCTCGCCCAGATAAACGCCTTGCCAGGTTCCCAACGCCAGTCGGCCTGCCGAGATCGGCAAACTGAGCTGACAGCCAAGCACGCTGGCCTTGAAGTGCGCCGGGAGGTCGTCCTGGCCTTCGTCGTTATGCTCATAGTCGTCTGTTCCTTGTGGGATCAGACGATTGAAAAATCGTTCGAAGTCGCGACGTACCGCCGGATCGGCGTTCTCGTTGATGGTCAACGACGCCGAGGTATGCTGTAGCCACAAATGCAACAGACCGACCCGACACGCCTTGAGTTCAGGCAAGCCGGCGAGTAACTCGTCCGTTACCAGATGAAAGCCCCGGGGCCGTGCCCGCAGGGTAATCAGAGTCTGTTGCCACATACAGTTCTCCGCACGTTCGGGGCGCATTCTAGCGCGCTCTGGGAAAAAACAAAGGCCCTAATATTCCTTCAATCGTGTAAGCCATTGGCCGCAGAAAAACACCCGTTGTAAACGCCCCTGAACGTGTATGAAAAAACCTTTCAGCCTTTCCTTCACTGACAAAATCAAGACAAAAAAATACCCGGCAAGCCGGGCATTTTTTTGTAGGCGTGCTTACAAGTTGTAGCCGCGTTCGTTGTGCAGCGCCAGATCGATGCCGACTGCCTCTTCTTCCTCGGTGATACGCAGACCGATGACAGCGTCCAGCACCTTGAGGATGATGAAGGTGACGATCGCGGTGTAGATCACCGTGAAGCCCACACCTTTGCACTGAATCCAGACTTGAGCCGCGATGTCGGTGACGGTGCCGAAACCACCCAGGGACGGTGCCGCGAACACACCAGTCAGGATCGCGCCGAGGATACCGCCGATACCGTGCACGCCAAAGGCATCCAGGGAATCGTCATAACCGAGTTTGCGTTTCAGGGTAGTCGCGCAGAAGAAGCACACCACGCCTGCTGCCAGACCGATCACCAGAGCGCCCATCGGGCCCACGGTGCCAGCGGCCGGAGTGATTGCAACCAGACCGGCCACCACACCCGAGGCGATACCCAGTGCACTTGGCTTGCCGTGAGTGATCCACTCGGCAAACATCCAGCCCAGCGCCGCAGCGGCGGTGGCGATCTGAGTCACCAGCATCGCCATGCCTGCAGTGCCGTTGGCTGCGGCAGCGGAACCGGCGTTGAAACCGAACCAGCCGACCCACAACATCGCAGCACCCATCAAGGTGTAACCGAGGTTGTGCGGCGCCATTGGAGTGGTCGGGAAGCCTTTACGCTTGCCCAGTACCAGGCACGCAATCAGACCGGCCACACCGGCGTTGATATGAACCACGGTGCCACCGGCGAAGTCCAGAACACCCCAGTCCCACAATAGGCCGCCGTTGCCGGACCAGACCATGTGCGCAATCGGTGCGTAAACCAGGGTAAACCACACGCCCATGAAAATCAGCATGGCGGAGAACTTCATCCGCTCGGCGAAGGCGCCGACGATCAGTGCCGGGGTAATGATGGCGAAGGTCATCTGGAAGGTGACGAACACTGCCTCAGGGAACAGCGCCGCAGGCCCGGTCAGACTCGCAGGCGTGATACCGGCGAGGAAGGCCTTGTTCAGGCTCCCGAAGAACGAGTTGAAATTGATGACGCCCTGTTCCATGCCGGTGGTGTCGAACGCGACGCTGTAGCCATAAATGACCCACAGAACGCTGATCAGACCGGTAATGGCGAAGCACTGCATCATCACGGAAAGAAGGTTTTTCGACCGAACCATGCCGCCGTAGAACAGCGCGAGGCCGGGAATGGTCATGAACAGCACCAGGGCTGTCGAGGTCATCATCCAGGCGGTGTCGCCGGAGTTGAGGACTGGGGCCGCCACTTCGTCTGCCGCCATGGCCAGGCCGGGCATTACGAGGGACAACAGGGCTCCTAGCCCTGCGATTTTACGCAGAGTCATATTGTTTTCTCCTGGGGCGTTGGGTTTGTGGCGGCTTAGATTGCGTCGGTATCGGTTTCGCCGGTACGGATGCGAATCGCCTGTTCCAGATTGACCACGAAGATCTTGCCGTCACCGATCTTGCCGGTGTTGGCGGCCTTGGTTATCGCCTCGATAACCCGGTCCAGATCCTTGTCGTCAATGGCGACATCGATCTTCACCTTGGGCAGAAAATCGACCACGTACTCCGCGCCGCGATACAGCTCGGTGTGACCCTTCTGCCGACCGAAGCCTTTGACCTCAGTAACGGTAATGCCCTGCACGCCGATCTCGGACAGCGACTCGCGCACGTCGTCCAATTTGAACGGCTTGATGATGGCAGTGACTAGCTTCATGAAAACTCTCTCCCGAATTGGTGGACTTGCCCCAGGAAAACAAACCCGACTCAAGTCTAAGCGCAGTGCCTGGCTTTGTAACGCATCGTCGGCCTTACCTGCCCATCCGACGCCAGCTAACCACTCCGCACGAAACTTCCCCCGTTCCGCTTGGCGCACTGCATTCGTCACAGCGACTGCATCAGTGCATGGGTCACCAGCGACTAAGCAGAAAGCTTGCCATCTATCCAAAACCCATTGATTTCAAGCCCTTGGCCGCTGCCACAGGCCCTTCCAGTCGATTGACGCAACGGTTACGCACAACAACAGTGCGCGACCGCCCACTCGTATGCGCGAAAAGCGTGCATCCCAGCCGCCGAGATTGACTATAGACACTGCGTGGTACACTGCCCGCCATTGTTGACAGGACATTTCCCATGCTCGCGCCCAAAGACTTCCTCGACGCCCTCAGCGGCACCGCCTCCCGCCTCTTCAGCGGCGACACCCCACTGCCGAAAAGCGAAATCGAAAGCCAGTTCAAGGCTTTGTTGCAGAGCGGCTTCAGCAAGCTGGACCTGGTGAGCCGGGAAGAATTCGATAGTCAGATGGTTGTGCTGGCGCGGACCCGGGCGCGGCTGGAAAGCCTTGAGGCTAAAGTGGCGGAGCTGGAAGCGAAGCTCAATCCAGTTGCTGACGCCGAGTAACCTGGTCGTTCCCGTGCTCTGCGTGGAAACGATCATTCAATGTGTCCTGTAGGAGCTGCCGAAGGCTGCGATCTTTTGATCTTAAGCCCTGCAAACATCCCGGCAACGTCCTACAAAGAGCACCACCGCCGTCCGATTGCGCCGCAAAGCCCCGGTTCCTAAGCTCACCTTCTGCTGAATGTTCAGCACTGGGTTTGGCGACCCTGGAAGCTTAAGGCGCACGACAACCATCCGATAGCGGGCTAATTTCCGCCGCATCGAATCATGGCGGCTGTGCGTGGGAGACCTTCGGGTCTGCCGGGTTCCTTTTGCTCCGGTTCGCCAACCCGCGTACAGCTGCCACCCAATTGTTTGGCGACGATTGCAGGCAGCCCTTTAAGCAAAAGGAGCTGTATCAATGAATCGCGATGACGCTTACCTGATCCCCCACGTCTTCACCCGCCACAAACTCCACATCCACGCCCTACTCCTCGAAAACCAGGCCTGGTTCAGCGCCCGCGACCTCGGCCGATTGCTCCGGCTTTTCCTGGACGAACGAGCGTTACGAAAACTCGATCCCGACCAACACCAAACCGTACAACTGCTCATCCACGGCACTGTAGAAAACACACTGCTGATCAGCGAATCCGGCGTCTACGCATTACTGGTCTACCACTACTGCCCCGAATACCGAGGCCTGCGCGAATGGCTGACCCACGACGTGGTCCCAGCCCTCAGAGACGCCCAACATCCCACCTCAATCGAACGCCCGATTCTGAGCCTGCTCAATTGGCCGCAGATGTCGTTGAGTTTGCTGCACTGGAATAACCAGCCGTGGATTCGGTTGCAGGATGTTCCGCACGTACTATCTGGTCAGAATGAATCAAAACGTACAGTCAATGCGCCTTGGTGGAAGCGAGCTTCGCGGATGCTGCAATCGTTTTAACACCAATTTGCACCGCCTATGGACTACGTTTGCTGCGCGCCAGACGTAGTCATTTTCCACAACCATACCCAATTCCACCTGTTGTGCTTCTGACGTCCTTCATTCATCTAAGTACGGTCCTACAGTAGCCAACTCCTGCGCCTGATTACGTGACCACGCCCGCGTCCGTTACCTTCTTCGCCTCGATTTCAACAGTACAAAAGCGATGAGAAGAAAAGGAAAAGGCACAGAACTCCGCAACCAGATATTCAAGTCTGATGCTCGAAATCTCACTTACGAAGCAATGTCCGATGATCCTGACATTCGTGCCGCAGGAATCAACGTCTCAGCACTCAGGCTCGATCCGATCACCGCGACTGCAATCAACTCCTGTCATCTGTGGGAAGCAGTAATCCTGTACCCGTGGGAATGCATTCCGGACTGGAAGCGTAAGGATGCAAGGGGGCTGGATCTGGCTATCTGGTATGAAGAAGAGCTCTGTAGCTTGTGCTATGCGACTCCGCGTGAAAGCACTATCTGCATAAAAATTGTGCTTTTGCAGGGACATACAAGAAACACCCCCGCTTTGCGAGGCTGGATCGCTCCAATTGCATTGCTGGCTACGGAACTTTATGCGCGGATGCTGGGCTGCGATGAGATCGAGGTACAAGAACCCGACCCGGGTGCTATTTCCTATTATCAAAAACTTGGATTCATTTTTGACAAAACCAACCGCCTTGTCTTTTCGCTAGACGACCAATAAGATCAATCCACTCATCCGGGCACGCGAGGTGTCTATGAAACCCAAAAAGCAAAAAGCGAAGCCATCAAAGATCGCTGAGTATCATGCCGAGGCGCTCCGCTTGGCGGGAAACGTTTCTGTCAGTCAGCGTCGCTTTTTTAAAGTCGCAGCTACGTATGGCAAAGAACTTGAACCTGATGGCTTGCTTGCAGGTGCACGAGTCTGATTAGGCTTCCCGAAGAAACCGCCCGAGTGGCGGTTTTTTTGTGCCTCGCGATTGGCCTGCTTCGTACTTGCAACATCCAGTGAAAGTTTGTCGCCTAAACCACCCCACCAGAACTTCCTCCGCCAACTACCCTTCAAAAACCCGCAGGAAGCGGTTCCCTGTCAGCTCAAGGAACGACCATGTCCCTATCCATCGTCCACAGCCGCGCCCAAGTCGGCGTGGATGCGCCCGCCGTCACCGTCGAAGTGCATCTGGCTAACGGCTTGCCGTCGCTGACCATGGTCGGGCTGCCCGAGGCGGCGGTGAAAGAAAGCAAGGACCGGGTGCGTAGCGCGATCATCAATTCCGGCCTGCAATTTCCGGCACGGCGCATCACTTTGAATCTCGCCCCTGCCGATTTGCCGAAGGATGGCGGGCGATTCGATCTGGCGATTGCCTTGGGGATTCTGTCGGCCAGTGTGCAAGTGCCGACGTTGACGCTGGATGACGTGGAGTGCCTGGGAGAGCTGGCGCTGTCGGGCGCGGTGCGGGCGGTTCGAGGAGTGTTGCCGGCGGCGCTGGCGGCACGCAAGGCCGGGCGCACGTTGGTAGTCCCGCGAGCGAACGCTGAAGAAGCCTGCCTGGCGTCGGGGTTGAAGGTGATTGCGGTGGATCATCTGCTTCAAGCGGTCGCGCATTTCAATGGTCACACGCCCATCGAACCCTACGCTTCCAATGGTTTGCTCTACGCCAGCAAACCCTACCCCGACTTGAATGAAGTTCAGGGACAACTGGCGGCCAAGCGAGCCTTGCTGATTGCAGCGGCGGGGGCTCATAACCTGCTGTTCAGCGGTCCGCCGGGGACGGGAAAAACGTTGTTGGCGAGTCGTCTGCCGGGGCTGTTACCGCCATTGGCCGAGAGCGAAGCACTGGAAGTCGCGGCGATTCAATCGGTCGCCAGTTGTGTGCCGCTGAGTCATTGGCCACAGCGCCCCTTCCGACAGCCTCACCACTCCGCTTCAGGCCCTGCACTGGTAGGCGGCGGCTCGAAACCGCAACCCGGTGAAATCACCCTCGCCCACCATGGCGTGCTGTTCCTCGATGAACTCCCGGAATTTGATCGCAAGGTATTGGAGGTATTGAGAGAGCCATTGGAGTCCGGTCACATCGTGATTTCCCGCGCCAAGGACCGCGTACGCTTTCCGGCGCGCTTTCAATTGGTGGCTGCGATGAACCCCTGCCCCTGTGGATATCTTGGCGAGCCAAGCGGCCGTTGTTCCTGTACGCCGGACATGGTGCAGCGCTATCGCAACAAACTGTCGGGGCCGCTGCTGGACCGCATCGATCTGCACCTGACGGTTGCTCGGGAGGCTACGGCGCTGAATCCTGCGTTAAAACCCGGCGACGATACAGCCACCGCCGCCAAGCTGGTTGCTGATGCAAGAGAGCGGCAACACAAACGCCAAGGTTGCGCCAATGCCTTTCTCGACCTGCCAGGCCTACGCCGACACTGTAAGTTATCCACAGCCGATGAAAACTGGCTGGAATCCGCCTGCGAGCGTTTAACGCTGTCGTTGCGAGCGGCCCATCGACTGCTCAAGGTCGCGCGCACGCTGGCGGACCTTGAGCAGGCTGACGGGATCAGACGCGAACACCTGGCCGAAGCGCTGCAATATCGGCCAACAACACTCTAGTCCGTGTCACCCCTTGGTCAGATCAACCAACGGCGTCTGCCGCACTTCAGTCTCCCGACCACCCTGAATCTCGCTCACCCGCTTCAACGCCTTATCCACAGCCGCCTTATCCGCCAACAAGCTGTAGCTGATACGGAACTGCTTCTGTTCTTTCGGCGCAATTGTCGGCACCAGGTTCAGTGGCCGCTGATACCGGCGGTTATAGGAAAAGCTCGTTCCCGGCTCCAGCCCCGTAACATAGCCCTGGCCTTGGGTATCGGTGTTTTTCCACAGGGAGAACACCGGCAGTGTTTGAGTATTGAAACCGACCGAGACACCCAGGCTGCCGGCCTTGTTATGCAGCACGGTCAACGTATCGCCCTTGGCATCGGCATACGGCACCACGTTGTAAACCGTTTCGTCGTAGTCCTTGGTCGGTGCGCGGTAGGTTTGCCAGTCCGGCAGATCGCCCTTGGCTTTGTC
Organism: Pseudomonas sp. GW822-FHT07A10; assembly: GCF_058798795.1. Classification (NCBI taxonomy): domain Bacteria; kingdom Pseudomonadati; phylum Pseudomonadota; class Gammaproteobacteria; order Pseudomonadales; family Pseudomonadaceae; genus Pseudomonas; species Pseudomonas sp. GW822-FHT07A10. The sequence goes on along the minus strand of NZ_JBXAKV010000002.1, from coordinate 283,934 downwards.
GTTGAACGGCGACACCTGCTTCACCGGAGCGGCGAAACGGGCGCCCTGTTCCAGGAACGGAGTGCTGAAGTTGCTGTGATACAGCGCCTGATATTCCTTCGGATAATCACCGTTGTTGGTCAGGGTGTCGTTGAGGGCGAACACGACGCTGCCGGGTTCGGTGACCAGTTCGGTCGCGACGGAGAAGTCGACTTTCTTGAATGCCTGCTCTTTCAGTTCACCGCGCAGGCTGATGGCGTATGGCGGTTTTTCATCAATATGCAGGGTGACTTTGTTGGCCGGGATGTTGGCGGCGCGACCGTGCAGGGTCAGCAGCTCGCCATTGTCCATGCCGGGATGGCCGACCCATTCGTAGCCGCAGCGGGTGACCAGTTCATTGAAACCTTCCAGCCAGCCCAGGCCACCGCGACCGTTGAGTTCGATGAAGGACGGGTTGACCACTTCCTTGACCGGCGAATCCCAGCCCATGCGCACATTGCCGACCGAAGCTTGCAGCACGTTCATACCGCGAGTCGGCACCACCGAGAGTTTCATCGTGCCGTTATCGATGTCGACGATGCTGACACCCTCCTGCCGACCGCCGTGCAAGGTGCGCAGGGTTACGGAGAAGGGTTTGGCGGTTTTTACGCCGAGTTGCTGGCTGGTGATCTGCCAGTTCTGGGCGGCTTTGTCGGTATCGAGCAGGACGTAATCCCAGGCCATGGCGTGGGAAGCAGCGGACAGTGCGCTGAGGGCAACTAAGAGTTTGAGCGGGGTCATGGCAGCAGCCTTTATTGGAGTTGTGCCATTTTTATAAACTTGAAGAAACGTTTCAGCAAGCATAAAAATCGAGATCACGACGGCAAATGCCAAATGATCGTCGATGCGGGGCTTGTGGGTAACGCGGAGAATCGAGTTGATGCCATCGCGAGCCTACTCGCGATGGCGATTTGGGCAGCGCCTCAACGAAACCGGTCAACCTCATGCCGCAAGTCCGCCGCGAGCTTCTCCAGCTCTTTGGCAGTCACCGCCAGGTTCGACACCACTTCCCGCTGCTCACTGTTCGCCAGGGCAATGCTTTGCAGATTGCTGCTGAGCAAGGTCGCGGTACTGCTTTGCTCTTGGGTGGCGGTGGTGATGGCGGCGAACTGCTGACCGGCCGAGCGGCTTTGCTCATCGATTCGCGCCAGGGCTGAAGCGACCTTGGCGTTGCGCGACAAGCCTTCCTGCATCAGCACGTTACCCTGCTCCATGGTGCTGATCGCGTTGCCGGTTTCCTGCTGGATACTCTGGATCATCCCGGAAATTTCGTCAGTGGCCTGGCGAGTACGTGAGGCCAGGTTACGCACCTCATCGGCCACCACCGCAAACCCACGACCTTGTTCACCGGCACGGGCGGCTTCGATGGCAGCGTTGAGTGCCAGCAAATTGGTTTGCTCGGCGATCGCGGTGATCACCCCGACAATGCCGCCGATTTCCTGGGAGCGCTGACCCAAGGTGTTGATCACAGTCGCGGTGCTGTTCAGCGCACCAGCGATTTGTTCCAGGGATGAGGACGCTTCGTCCATCGACGTACGACCGATCTGGGTTTGCTGTGCATTTTCCTGCGCCAAGCGCTGGGTGTTGCCCATGTTGTCGGCAATGTTCAACGAGGTGGCGCTGAACTCTTCCACGGCGCCGGCCATGCTGGTGATCTCGCCGGACTGCTGCTCCATCCCTTCATAGGCACCACCGGACAAGCCAGACAACGCCTGGGCGCGGCTGTTGACCTCTTCCGAGGCTCTACGAATGTGCTCGACCATGGTCGACAAAGCCTGGCTCATCTGGTTGAAAGCGCGGGCCAACTGACCGATTTCGTCGTTGCTCGACACGCTCAGGCGCACGCTCAAATCACCGGCACCCAAGGCTTCGGCCTGACGCACCAGATCCCCCAGCGGCGCCAGTTTGCTGCGCAACAACCAGACCGCCGAACCCACCGCCAGCAACATCGCCAACAGGCTGCCGATGGCCAGGCGAATGCCGACGCTCCAGGTCACCGCGCGGATTTCCGCTTTCGGCATGCTCGCCACCACCGACCACGGCCCGCCTTCGAACGGCACGGCAATGCTGTAGAAGTCTTGCGACTTGTCGCTCCAGAAATCGCCCTTGCCCGGTGTCTTGGCCAGACCGACGATGGCCGGTGCTGCCACGTCCAACGCTTGCACACCGGCGATCGGTACCAGCCATTTGCTCTGCTCATCGAGCAACGCCAGGGAGCCGGTCTGGCCGATGCGGAAGCGCTTGAGGTTTTCGAATTGGGCGTTCTGTGCGTCGGTGTAATCGAATCCTACGAACAGCACGGCAATCACCTTACCGCCGCTGTCGCGTACGGGGGTGTACTGAGTCATGTAGGACCGTTCGAAGAGCAAAGCACGACCGACGTAGCTCTGCCCGGCCATCAAGCGCGCATAGGCCGGATGAGCGTGATCCAGCAATGTGCCGATGGCCCGGGTGCCGTCCTGTTTGCTCAGGGACGTGCTGACCCGGATGAAGTCTTCGCCACTGCGCACGAACAGCGTCGCAACGCCGGCAGTCATTTGCTTGAACTCATCCACTTCCTTGAAGTTGTTGTTCAACACTTCGCCACCCAGGTGCAGGCCCGGGGTCTGCACACCCGCCACGGTCACCGGCTCATCCGGGTGCACGCTCAGACCGGCGCTGAAGCGCTTCTCGAACAGCCCGCTGAGGCGCTGGGTACTCTCACGCAACGTGCCGTGGAACGTGCTCAGCTGATCGGCCAGCAGCCGCGCCTCGCTGGCCAGGTGCTCTTCGCGGGTGGCGAGGTTGGCGGCGTCCAGCGAGCGCAGGGCAAACACGGCGCTGCCGCTGATGACAATCGCCAGTATCACGGCAAGCGCAAGACCCAGCTGTGAAGCAATCCGAGCACGAGGTTGAGACATGACAGCTCCTGACCCAGTGGGCCGGATCATCCTGATCCCGTCGCACTCGGCTAAATTTCTGATTGTGGGGAAAACGTGGAGCCTGGTACGAAGGTTCCATCAGCAGATTTTCGGCGGCAAAGCCGAATACTTGAGTGATTAACGGGGATATGGCTCAAGGCCGCCATTGCAGCGACTCCATCGATTCAGCCCAGGCGCTCGACATCCGGTAATTCCATAGCCCGGACTTCGCCTTGCAGGAAATCGCTGAGCCGGCGCAAACGTTCACCTCCCGGGCGGGTTTTCGGCCAGACCAGGTAATAATTCTCACCACTGGCGACGGCCGTCGGCCACGGCAAACTCAGACGTCCCTGCGCGACATCCTCCGCCACCATCAGCAAATCACCCATGGACACGCCGTAGCCACGGGCGGCAGCGATCATGCCCAGTTCCAGGGTGTCGAACACCTGCCCGCCCTTGAGCGAGACCTGATCGCTCAGGCCCATGCGCTCCAGCCAGTTGCGCCAGTCACGGCGGTCCGGCGTCGGGTGCAGCAGTTCGGTGTTGGCCAGGCGCGCAACGTCCCACGGTTGATCCTTCAGCAGATTCGGCGCGCCCACCGGAATCAACTCTTCGGGGAACAGCAAAGTCGTCTCCCAGTCCGGTGGAAAATGCCCGTTGCTGAGGATGACGGCGCAGTCGAAGGGTTCGTGGTTGAAGTCCACCGTATCGACGTCCATCCAGGCGCTGGTCAATTGCACCTCGTTCCCCGGGCGCAAATGCCGAAAGCGACTGAGCCGCGCCAACAGCCAACGCATGGTCAGGGTCGACGGGGCTTTCATGCGCAGGATGTCGTCTTCGGCGCGCAAGGTGTTGCAGGCCCGCTCAAGGGCGGTGAAGCCTTCGCGAATGCCCGGCAGGATCAGCCGCGCTGACTCGGTCAGTTGCAGGTTGCGCCCGCTGCGATGAAACAGCCGACAGGCGAAATGCTCTTCGAGCGTACGAATGTGCCGGCTGACCGCACTTTGCGTGATCGACAACTCTTCGGCGGCGCGGGTAAACGAACTATGCCGCGCCGCCGCTTCGAATGCTCGAAGGGCATACAAGGGAGGAAGACGACGAGACATTGGGAAACCTCCTATAGCGCGGTTGCCTCAACTTATCAGAAAGTCCCGAGCATGAGTTTAAATCATGCCACCCATCCTTTTTATCCCTTTGTGGAAACCCCGCAGAGCGCCGAGAATCGACGCTTCCTGTTCTCTCTGACAATCGAGCGTGATGATCATGCAGCATCCAGCGCGTATTGAACTCTGGGCCATCCTGCGGCTGGCGGGGCCGTTGATTGCCTCGCAGTTGGCGCACATGTTGATGGTCCTCACCGACACCTTGATGATGGCGCGCCTGAGTCCCGAGGCGCTGGCCGGCGGCGGTCTGGGCGCGGCGACGTATTCGTTCGTGTCGATCTTCTGCATCGGCGTGATCGCGGCGGTCGGCACCCTGGTGGCGATCCGTCAGGGCGCGGGCGACATCATCGGCGCAGCGCGGCTGACCCAGGCCGGTTTGTGGCTGGCCTGGTTGATGGCGCTGGTGGCGGGCCTGCTGCTGTGGAACCTCAAACCGGTGCTGCTGCTGTTCGGCCAGACCGCAACCAACGTCCAGGCTGCCGGCCAGTTTCTGTTGATCCTGCCGTTCGCCCTGCCCGGCTACCTGAGTTTCATGGCGCTGCGCGGCTTCACCAGCGCCATCGGCCGGGCGACGCCGGTGATGGTCATCAGCCTCGGCGGCACCGTGGCCAACTTCCTGCTCAACTACGCGTTGATCACCGGCATGTTCGGCCTGCCGAAAATGGGCCTGATGGGCATCGGTCTGGTCACAGCGATCGTGGCCAACCTGATGGCGCTGGCGCTCGCGCTGCACATTCGTCGGCACCCGGCCTATGACGCTTATCCGTTGCGCCAGGGGCTGTCGCGGCCCAATCGTCAGTACTTGAAGGAGTTGTGGCGCCTGGGCCTGCCGATTGGCGGCACCTATGCGGTGGAAGTCGGCCTGTTTGCCTTCGCCGCGCTGTGCATGGGCACCATGGGCAGCACGCAACTGGCGGCGCACCAGATCGCCCTGCAAATCGTCTCGGTGGCGTTCATGGTGCCGGCGGGGCTTTCCTACGCGATCACCATGCGCATCGGCCAGCATTACGGCGCCGGGCAATTGCTGGATGCGCGGCTGGCCGGACGGGTCGGGATCGCCTTCGGGGCGGTGTCGATGCTGGGGTTTGCGATGGTCTTCTGGCTGCTGCCGAATCAGTTGATAGGCTTGTTCCTCGACCACAACGACCCGGCGTTCCGCCCGGTCATCGAACTGGCCGTGAGCTTGTTGGCGGTAGCGGCGTGGTTCGAGCTGTTCGACGGCACGCAAACCATTGCCATGGGCTGCATTCGCGGACTCAAGGATGCCAAGACCACGTTCCTGGTGGGTTTGGGCTGCTATTGGCTGATTGGTGCGCCGGCCGCCTGGTGGATGGCCTTCCATCTGAACTGGGGGCCGACGGGCGTCTGGTGGGGGTTGGCGCTGGGGCTGGCGTGTGCGGCGGTGAGCCTGACGCTGGCGTTTGAGTGGAAGATGACGCGGATGATTCGGCGCGAGCCATCGTCGCAGCCGAGCTTCCAAATCACCCAGCCTGATTAAACCCTGCAGGAGCGAGGCTTGCCCGCGAAGGCTGAGTGTCAGTTAACAACAATATCGACTGACACTCCGCCTTCGCGGGCAGGCCTCGCTCCTACGGTACGTTGTTAAGCCAGCACAGCCTGCTGGCTGGAGCCGAAGGTCAAATACTCAACCAATTCCGCCAACGGCAACGGCTTGCTGATCAGATACCCCTGCACCTGATCGCAACCAAATCCGCGCAACAAATCCAGCTGCTCCGGTGTTTCCACCCCTTCGGCAACCACTTCGAGGTTGAGGTTGTGCGCCAGGTTGATCATTGCGTGCACCAGTTTGCGATTCTCTTCCCGCTCTTCCATGCCGCCGACAAAGCTCTTGTCGACCTTCAACAAGGCGATCGGCAGGCTGTTCAGGTGCACGAACGATGAGAACCCGGTACCGAAATCGTCCAGCGAGAAGCGCACACCGAGCCGCCCGAGGGCGTCCATGGTCTGCTTGACCAGGTCACTGCGACGCATCACCGCGGTTTCGGTCAGTTCGAATTCCAGCCATTGCGCCTCGACGCCACGCTCGGCAATCAGCCGGCTCAGGGTCGACAGTAACTGGCTGTCCTGAAACTGCCGGAACGACAGGTTGATCGCCATGTGCAGCGCCGGCAGACCCCGCTCACGCAACGCCTGCATGTCCCGCAGGGCTCGGGAAATCACCCAGTAACCCAGCGGCACGATCAAGCCGCTTTGCTCGGCCAGCGGCACGAACTCGCTGGGGGGCAGCAAACCGCGTTCGCCATGACGCCAGCGCACCAAAGCTTCGAGGCCGACGATCTGACCGTCCTCAAGGTTCAGGCGCGGCTGGTAATGCAACTCCAGCTCATCGCGGCGTAAGGCCCGGCGCAGCTCGCTTTCAAGGTCGGCGATGCTGCGGGCATTGCGATTGATCCGCTCGTTGAAGATGTGAAAGGTGCAGCCTTGAGTACTCTTGGCCTGCTGCATGGCGATGTGCGCGTGCCACATCAGCGGGTCGGCGCCGGCCTGCGCCCGGGCGTGAGCAATGCCGAGACTGGAACCGATCAACAGGCTTTCGCCGTCGATCCAGTAGGGTTCGGACAAGGCTTCGGTAATCCGTTCGGCCATCCATTCAGCGCGCTGCGGGGCGCGGCGGGTGTCGATCAGCAGGGCGAACTCATCGCTACCCAGCCGCGCCAGTTGATCGCCGGCCTCCAGCTGGCTTTTCAGCCGCGAGACCACTTGCAGAATCAACCGGTCGCCTGCCTGGTGGCCGAGGGCGTCGTTGGCATGTCGAAAGTTGTCGAGGTCGAGGTGACCGAGGGCCAGGCCGCGGCCGTCGTTGTCCGCCAGACGCGCCGCCAGCAAGGTCTGGAAACCCTGACGGTTGGCGATGCCGGTCAGCGGATCCTGCTCGGCCAGGCGCTGCAAGGTGTTTTCCAGCACCCCGCGCTCACGCACATGACGCAGACAGCGGCGCAACATGCCGGGATCCAGCAGATTGCGCACCAACCAGTCGCTCACACCGTCGGGCGGCGCCAGCGGCTCGTGTTCGAGCAGCAACACCGTCGGCAGGCTGCAACGGCCAGGTGCCGGCTGCAGAGCAGGAATCGTCAACAACACCGCGCTGCGGTTGTCATCGAACAGGTTGCTGACCGACTCCCAGCTCGGCGCGCTGAGCAGCACTGCCGAACTCCCCATTGGAGCCAGACACTCGCGCAACAACGCTGCCCACGCCGGCTCTTCGGCCAGTAGCAGCAAACGCAAGGGTTCGACAGGCGTAGACAAGCTAGCTCCCTAGACTCTGCAAAGATGTAGGCGGCGCGCATTATGCCGCTCGGGTAACCAATGACCAATATCATCGGTTATCAAACACGACTTCGAGTCTTGAATACGTACATTAGACGCGAATTCATTGCGCATCCTGCGTGAAAGTATCAAAACCGGCAAATAGAGATCGCGTGTTGCGTCACAAGTCGGAGAGAGCAGCACAATTCTCAGAGCCTGTTAAAATGCCGGCCCATTTCGCTAACGACTCCCTGATTTCGTATGTCCCGACTCAATCCCCGGCAGCAAGAAGCCGTGAGCTACGTCGGCGGCCCTCTTTTGGTGCTCGCCGGCGCAGGCTCCGGCAAGACCAGCGTGATCACCCGCAAAATTGCGCATCTGATCCAGAGCTGCGGCATCCGTGCCCAGTACATCGTCGCCATGACCTTTACCAACAAGGCCGCGCGGGAGATGAAGGAACGGGTCGGCACGCTGCTCAAGGGCGGTGAAGGCCGCGGCCTGACGGTGTGCACCTTTCACAACCTGGGCCTGAACATCATCCGCAAGGAACATGTGCGGCTGGGCTATAAACCGGGCTTCTCGATCTTCGACGAGACCGACGTCAAAGCCCTGATGACCGACATCATGCAGAAGGAATACTCGGGCGACGACGGCGTCGACGAGATCAAGAACATGATCGGCGCCTGGAAAAACGACCTGATCCTGCCGCCCGAAGCCCTGGAAAACGCACGCAACCCCAAGGAACAGACCGCCGCCATCGTCTACACCCACTACCAGCGCACGCTCAAGGCGTTCAACGCGGTGGACTTCGACGACCTGATCCTGCTGCCGGTAAAACTGTTCCAGGAACACGACGACATCCTGGAAAAATGGCAGAACAAGGTCCGCTACCTGCTGGTGGACGAATACCAGGACACCAACGCCAGCCAATATTTGCTGGTGAAACTGCTGATCGGCAAACGCAACCAGTTCACCGTGGTAGGCGACGACGACCAGTCGATCTACGCCTGGCGCGGCGCCCGCCCGGAAAACCTGATGCTGCTCAAGGACGATTACCCGTCCCTGAAAGTGGTGATGCTGGAGCAGAACTACCGCTCCACCAGCCGCATCCTGCGCTGCGCCAACGTGCTGATTTCGAACAACCCGCACGAATTCGAAAAGCAGCTGTGGAGTGAAATGGGTCACGGCGACGAGATCCGCGTGATCCGCTGCCGCAACGAAGACGCCGAAGCCGAGCGTGTGGCCGTGGAAATCCTCAGCCTGCACTTGCGCACCGACCGGCCCTACAGCGATTTTGCGATTCTGTATCGCGGCAACTACCAGGCCAAGCTGATCGAGCTGAAGCTGCAGCATCACCAGGTGCCTTACCGACTGTCCGGCGGCAACAGCTTTTTCGGACGCCAGGAAGTGAAGGACCTGATGGCCTACTTCCGCCTGATCGTGAACCCGGACGACGACAACGCCTTCCTGCGGGTGATCAACGTCCCACGCCGGGAGATCGGTTCGACCACCCTGGAGAAGCTGGGCAACTACGCCACCGAGCGAAAAATCTCGATGTACGCCGCCACCGACGAAATCGGCCTGGGCGAACACCTGGACAGCCGCTTCACCGATCGCCTGTCGCGCTTCAAACGCTTCATGGACAAGGTCCGCGAGCAGTGCGCCGGCGAAGACCCGATCTCCGCCCTGCGCAGCATGGTCATGGACATCGACTACGAGAACTGGCTGCGCACCAACAGCTCCAGCGACAAGGCCGCCGATTACCGCATGGGTAACGTCTGGTTCCTGATCGAGGCGCTGAAGAACACGCTGGAGAAAGACGAAGACGGCGAGATGACCGTCGAAGACGCCATCGGCAAACTCGTGCTGCGCGACATGCTGGAGCGTCAGCAGGAAGAGGAAGACGGCGCCGAAGGTGTGCAGATGATGACCTTGCACGCCTCCAAGGGCCTGGAATTCCCTTACGTGTTCATCATGGGCATGGAAGAGGAAATCCTCCCGCACCGTTCCAGCATCGAAGCCGACACTATCGAAGAGGAACGCCGCCTGGCCTACGTCGGGATTACCCGAGCGCGTCAGACGCTGGCTTTCACCTTCGCCGCCAAGCGTAAGCAATATGGCGAGATCATCGACTGCGCGCCCAGCCGCTTCCTCGATGAACTGCCGCCGGACGACCTGGCCTGGGAAGGCAACGACGACACCCCGACCGAAGTCAAAGCCGTTCGTGGCAACAGCGCATTGGCAGATATACGCGCAATGCTAAAGCGCTAGAATTGACCACATTTATTTAGACCTTCGGCGCAACAGACGCCAACAGAGGACAGCTTCATGGAAGCACTGCACAAGAAAATTCGCGAAGAAGGCATCGTGCTTTCCGACCAGGTCCTGAAAGTCGACGCCTTTCTGAACCACCAGATCGACCCGGCCCTGATGAAGCTGATCGGCGACGAATTCGCCTCGCTGTTCAAGGATTCCGGCATCACCAAGATCGTCACCATCGAAGCCTCGGGTATCGCCCCGGCGATCATGACCGGCCTGAACCTCGGCGTACCGGTGATTTTCGCGCGCAAGCATCAGTCCCTGACCCTGACTGAAAACCTGCTGTCGGCGACGGTCTACTCGTTCACCAAGCAGACCGAAAGCACTGTGGCGATCTCCCCGCGTCACCTGACCAGCAGCGACCGCGTGCTGATCATCGACGACTTCCTGGCCAACGGTAAGGCGTCGCAAGCGCTGATCTCGATCATCAAACAGGCCGGCGCGACCGTGGCCGGTCTGGGCATCGTGATCGAGAAATCGTTCCAGGGTGGCCGGGCGGAGCTGGATGCCCAGGGTTATCGCGTGGAATCGTTGGCTCGGGTGCAGTCGCTGAAGGATGGCGTTGTAACCTTCATCGAATAAAGCCGCCATACCGCAAAACCAATGTGGGAGCGGGCTTGCTCGCGAATACGGGGTGTCAGTCAAAGAGGATGTCGACTGATACACCGTATTCGCGAGCAAGCCCGCTCCCACATTTGAGCTATGTTCGCCGCTACTGAGCGGTGGCTTTGAGTCCGGTGAGCAATAGCCGCTGAAACAAATCCTCTTTCAACCCCTCCGGCTTCGTCAGCTGCATCCGCTCCAGATGCACGGGAAACTCCGAAGGTTCTGGCGCATCCAGCGCCGCCTTGCCCAACTCCAGAATCTCCGTGAGCTTGAACTTGCTCTTCAACCAGTTCAGCGCCCGCAATAAATCCCGTTCTTCAGCGGTGAAATCACACCCCAACGGATATTCCGGAAACAGATTCGATTGCCGGGCCTGAATGGCCTGTAAACGCTGCGGGCTGTTGTCGGCGAAACGCGGATCGAGGCGAAAATGCTTCGATAATTTGCCAGCGTTCTGCGCCTGTTCAATCAGCCCCGGCTGGAAGCGTGAGTCGCTGATGTTCAGCAACGCCTCGATCACCGCCGCGTCGGTCTTGCCCCGCAAATCGGCGATGCCGTACTCGGTGATGACGATGTCCCGCAGATGCCGTGGGATCGTGCAATGGCCGTATTCCCAGACGATGTTCGAACTGACCTCACCGCCCGACTCACGCCAACTGCGCAGGAGCAGGATCGAACGCGCGCCTTCCAGCGCATGGCCTTGGGCGACGAAGTTGTATTGCCCGCCAACGCCGCTCAGCACCCGCCCGTCTTCGAGCTGATCCGCCACACCCGCACCGAGCAACGTCATGGTGAACACAGTGTTGATGAAGCGCGCATCAAGGCGCTGCAAGCGTTTGAGTTCTTCCTGACCGTAGAGCTCGTTGATGTAACTGATGCGGGTCATGTTGAATTCGAGCCGCTTGCTCTGCGGCAACTCGCGCAAGCGCTCGTAGAAACTGCGCGGCCCGAGGAAAAACCCGCCATGTACCGAGATGCCATCGGTTTGCGCCGACTCATTCAGCGTCCCGGCGTTCGCCTGCTGCTGGGTCTGCACATCCGGGTAGACCTTGCGTCGCACGATCCCGGCGTCCGCCAGCACCAGCAAGCCGTTGACGAACATTTCGCTGCAACCGTAAAGGCCCTTGGCAAACGGCTCGACGCCACCTTCGCGCTCGATCAACTGCACCCACTGGCTGAGATTCAGATCCGCCAGCAACGCCTTGTAACCGTCACTGTCCGCCTGCCGCGCCAGTAACGCCGCCGTCAGGGCATCGCCCATGGCGCCGATGCCGACCTGCAAGGTGCCCCCATCGCGCACCAGCGTGCTGGCGTGCAGCCCGATGAAATGATCCTGGCAACCTACCGGCATGTTCGGTGTGGAGAACAACGTGGTGTTGTCCTTGGCGTCGATCAGCAGATCGAAGGTGTCGATGCCGACTTCCGCATCACCGGGCATGTACGGCAAATCGTTGTGCACCTGGCCCACCATCAGGATCGTCTCCCCCGCCGCCCGGCGCTTGGCGATCATCGGCAACAGGTCGAGGGTGATGTCCGGGTTGCAGCTCAGGCTCAGGCGATCGGGATGTTCGCTATGGCTGGCGACCAGTTGCGCCACCAGATTCAAACCGGCGGCATTGATGTCCCGTGCGGCGTGGCTGTAATTGCTGCTGACGTAATCCTGCTGGGCCGGGGCGCTGTTCAGCAGGCTGCCCGGTTGCATGAAAAACTGATGAATGTGGATGTTGTTCGGCAGGCTGTCGCGATGCAGGTCGGCGAGGAAATCCAGTTCCGGGTAATCGCCGAACACCCGCTCGATGAAGGGTTCGAGGAAGCGCTTTTGCAAGCCATCACCCAAGGGCGGACGGCCGAGACACAGGGCGGTGTAGACCGTCAGCTGCCGCTCGGGCAGTTGCGCAATGCGTTGATACAGCGCGTTGACGAAGTGGTTGGGTTTGCCCAGCCCCAGCGGCAGGCCCATGTGGATATGCGCCGGCAACCGTGCCAGAACGTCATCGACCGCCTGCTCGATAGAACACAACTGCACCATCTGATCCTCCCGCCCAACCCATGAATTGGGTTGAACCGAGCTTGCCGGGTCTTTGCTGCAAAGAATAGCCTCAGGCAAATCGCAGGCACAAAAAAGCCGCTCGCAAGCGGCTTTTTGTTGAAAACAGGCTTATTTCAGGCCAGACATCTTCTGGATGGCGCCTTCAAGGTCTTTCAGTTCGCAGTCACTGCATGTGCCTTTTGGTGGCATCGCATTGAGCCCGCTCAACGCTACCTTCGCCAAGCCAGCAGCGGTGCCGCCTTCTTTATCGGCACGTTTTTTCCAGTCTGCGGCATCACCGATCTTCGGTGCGCCCAACAGGCCGGTGCCATGGCAAGCATTGCAGTGTTTGGCAATAATTTCGTCAGGAGTTTTCGACGCACCGCCGCCAACCGAAGCAGCGACTTCCATCCCCTTGCATTCTTTACCCTGCACACAGACTTGGCCGACTGGTTCAAGACGTTTAGCGATATCGTCGTTGGTCGCAGCTTGTGCGCTGACTGCCCAAAGGGCCAATACGGTTGCTGGTGCGGCCAGCATTTTCATAATTAGGTTCACGCGTACACCCTCAATGGTGGCTAGTCACGCCTGCGGCCACGGTTCGCAGGCGGGCGCAAGTATAGCGGTAAGCCCGCCACACTGAAACAACCCCAAAGTCGAAGGGGTCTTATCACAAGGCGGGAATACAGCATGGGCGTCTGTGCAATCCGGGCACGACGCCGTGCCTCTTAGAAATTCGCTGGAGTGGCTGCGCTGATTAGTCGCGCCGGGGCATCGAACGGATTCCGGAAACGGTGCGGCTTGGTACTTTCAAAGTAGTAGCTGTCGCCGGCCTCGAGCACAAATGTTTCGAGCCCTACCACCAGTTCCAGCCGACCCTCCACCAGGATCCCGGTTTCCTCGCCCTCGTGGGTGAGCATCTCCTCGCCGGTGTCGGCGCCTGGCGGGTAGATTTCGTTGAGGAACGCGATAGCCCGGCTCGGGTGAGCCCGACCGACGAGCTTCATGGTCACTGCGCCATCGGAAATATCGATCAGCTCGTGGGCTTTGTAGACGATCTGAGTCGGCTTTTCCTGCAGGATTTCTTCGGAAAAGAACTCGACCATGGACATGGGAATCCCGCCAAGTACCTTCCTCAGCGAACTGATCGAGGGGCTGACGCTGTTCTTCTCGATCATCGATATGGTGCTGTTGGTAACACCCGCGCGTTTGGCGAGCTCACGCTGGGAAAGACCTTTGAGCTTACGGATCGATTGCAGTCGTTCACCGACGTCCAATGCTGGAGCCTCCAGGGATTCAGGTTGCAAGAATATTGAGCGTTATCATGGCGACAGCGTTCAGTATTTACAACACTTGCGCCTGAATCCAGCCTGGCGAAGCGACTTTCGGTCGGGAGCGCTGTTTGTCAGGCCCCGGAATAGAGCAGCGGAACCCGACGCAGGTTGCAGAAGATCTGATAAGGAATCGTGTCGGCGGCTGTCGCGACATCACTGGCGAGGATATTTTTACCCCATAGCTCGACGGGCGAACCGAGGCCGGCTTGCGGTACGTCGGTCAGGTCGACGCAGAGCATGTCCATCGATACCCGCCCCAGCAACTGACTGCGCTGCCCGGCCACCAGCACCGGTGTGCCGCTCGGAGCCTGACGCGGATAACCGTCGGCATACCCCATCGCCACCACACCCACACGCATCGGTTTGGGGGTGATGAATTTCGCGCCGTAACCAATCGGCTCGCCGGCCGGCAGTTCACGCACGCAAATCACCTTCGATTCCAGAGTCATCACCGGTTGCAGGCGAGACGCCACGGCATTGGCCTCTTCGAACGGCGTCGCGCCGTAGAGCATGATGCCCGGGCGCACCCAATCGCTCGGAATCTGCGGCCAACCAAGCACCGCCGGCGAGTTACGCAGGCTGATTTCGGCCGCCAAACCCTTACGCGCCGCTTCGAATACCGCGACCTGATCGACGCTGGCGTGGCAGTGCAGTTCATCGGCGCGGGCGAAGTGACTCATCAACACGATCTTCGCCACCTGGCCGCTGGCCAGCAGCCGTTGATAGGCTGCCTGGTAATCCGCTGGATGCAGGCCAACCCGATGCATGCCGGAGTCGAGCTTGAGCCACACCGTGATCGGTTTGCTCAGCGTGGCTTTTTCGATGGCTTCGAGTTGCCACAACGAATGCACCACACACCAGAAGTCATGCTCGACGATCAGCGCCAACTCATCGGCTTCGAAAAAACCTTCCAGCAGCAACACCGGCGCACGAATACCGGCGGCGCGCAGCTCCAGGGCCTCTTCGATACACGCCACGGCAAAGCCGTCCGCCTCGGCTTCCAGCGCCTGGGCGCAACGCACCGCGCCATGGCCATAGGCATCTGCCTTGATCACCGCGAGGGCACGGGCACCCGTGACTTCACGGGCAATCCGGTAGTTGTGACGCAGGGCTTGAAGGTCGATCAGGGCACGGGCAGGACGCATGGCGGCAGACTTCTAGTCGGTCGTTGAAAAAAAACCGGCGCTGGCTGACAGCGTGAACCACCAACAGCGCCGGGAGAGGGATCTTGTGACTTGATTCAGGGCAGAGCGTTTATGGCAACGCGGCAACGACCGACAGCTCGACCAGGATTTGCGGTTCGCACAGTTTCGATTCGACCGTGGCACGGGCCGGCGCGACGCCTTTTGGCAGCCACTGGTCCCACACCGAATTCATGCCTGCGAAGTGCGCGTCGATGTCTTTCAGGTAAATGGTCACCGACAGTAGACGGTTCTTGTCCGTCCCGGCCAGATCCAGCAAACGCTCGATATTGGCGAGGGCTTCACGGGTCTGCTGTTCAATCCCGGCGCCCATGTCGTCGCCGACCTGTCCTGCCAGATACACAGTACCGTTATGGACAACGATCTGGCTCATGCGCTCATTGGTGAGCTGGCGCTGGATTGACATGTTTTGCAGGCTCCTTAAGTTTGTTGCCATAACGAGAAATATCGAGGCCTTCGGCGCTGATCTGCGGCGTTCTCTTGGCCATCAGGTCAGCCAGCAAACGACCGGAACCACAAGCCATGGTCCAGCCGAGCGTACCGTGGCCCGTATTCAAGAACAGGTTTTTGAACGGTGTGGCACCGACAATCGGCGTGCCGTCCGGAGTGGTCGGACGCAGGCCGGTCCAGAAACTCGCTTCGGGCAGATTGCCGCCCTGAGGATAAAGGTCGTTGACGATCATCTCCAGGGTTTCGCGCCGGCGCGGGTTCAACGACAGGTCAAAACCGGCGATTTCAGCCATGCCGCCGACGCGGATGCGGTTGTCGAAGCGGGTGATCGCGACCTTGTAGGTCTCGTCGAGAATGGTCGACGTCGGGGCCATCGCCGGGTTAGTGATCGGCACGGTCAGCGAGTAACCCTTGAGTGGGTACACCGGGGCCTTGATGCCCAGCGGCTTGAGCAACTGCGGCGAGTAACTGCCGAGGGCCAGCACGTAACGGTCGGCGGTTTCCAGCTTGCCGTCGATCCACACACCGTTGATGCGATCACCGGCGAAGTCGAGACGCTGGATGTCCTGGCCGAAACGGAACTCCACACCCAGTTTCACGGCCATTTCGGCCAGGCGGGTGGTGAAAATCTGGCAGTCGCCGGTCTGGTCGTTCGGCAGGCGCAAGGCACCGGCGAGGATGTCGGTGACGCTGGCCAGGGCCGGTTCGACCCGGGCAATACCGGCGCGGTCGAGCAGCTCGAACGGCACACCGGACTCTTTCAGCACGGCGATGTCTTTGGCGGCGCCATCGAGCTGCGCCTGGGTGCGGAACAGCTGGGTAGTCCCCAGGCTACGGCCTTCGTAGGCAATGCCGGTTTCGGCGCGCAATTCGTCGAGGCAGTCGCGGCTGTACTCGGACAGACGCACCATGCGCTCCTTGTTCACCGCGTAACGGCTGGCGGTGCAGTTGCGCAGCATCTGCGCCATCCACAGGTATTGGTCGATGTTGGCGGTGGCCTTGATCGCCAGTGGCGCATGGCGCTGCAGCAGCCACTTGATGGCTTTGAGCGGCACGCCCGGTGCGGCCCACGGCGAGGCATAACCCGGCGAAACCTGCCCGGCGTTGGCGAAACTGGTTTCCATGGCCGGTGCTGGCTGACGGTCCACGACCGTCACTTCAAAGCCGGCTCGTGCCAGATAATAGGCACTGGCGGTACCGATGACGCCGCTACCCAAGACCAGAACGCGCATTTTCATATCCCTCATCGCGGCTTACCGCTGACGTTTATTGTGCAGACCGAAGATGTGGGCAGTTTAAAAAAGATTAGCCAGTGCTTTTCACTATATAAGTGCTTATATTTGGCGACAATTCTCGGCAAAAACCCTTTTCACGGAGGCGCATCCCCTATGCGGACCAATACTCAGACCAAACGTGAGCTGGACAAGATCGACCGCAACATCCTGCGGATTCTGCAAGCGGATGGGCGTATCTCCTTCACCGAACTGGGGGAAAAGGTCGGCCTCTCCACCACTCCCTGCACTGAACGGGTACGGCGCCTGGAGCGCGAAGGGATCATCATGGGCTACAACGCCCGGCTGAATCCGCAGCACCTGAAGGGTAGTCTGTTGGTGTTCGTCGAGATCAGTCTCGACTACAAATCCGGCGACACTTTCGAAGAGTTCCGACGTGCGGTGCTGAAACTGCCCCACGTCCTTGAATGCCATTTGGTGTCAGGGGACTTCGATTACCTGGTGAAAGCGCGGATTTCCGAGATGGCCTCGTACCGCAAATTGCTGGGCGACATCCTGCTCAAGTTGCCGCATGTGCGCGAATCCAAGAGCTATATCGTGATGGAAGAAGTGAAAGAGAGTTTGAGTCTGCCGATTCCGGATTGAGCCCTACACCAACACCTGCCGGGTACTGGCCATGTATTCGTGGATCTGCTTCTCGACCCGCGGGTGAATCAGCTCCACCGGCCGCCGCCCGTTGGGGCAAGGCAACGTCTTGGTGGTACCGAACAGACGACAAATCAGCGGTCGCTCGTCATACACCGTGCAGCCGTTGGGCCCAAGATGGACGCAATTGAGTTCGTCCATCGCCGCGTCCTGCTCGGCCCGGGTCTTGCGCGGCAGGCGGGACATTTCTTCGGGCGAGGTGGTGACCGGCCCACAGCAGTCATGGCAGCCGGGCACGCACTCGAAGGTGGGAATCTGCTGGCGCAGCGTGCGAATTTTCTGACTGTTGCAGCTCATCTGAACGGTGACCGAATGCGGAATAGATGGGGATTCTGACGCAAAAGCCCCGACCCAGACAGCACCAACCGACCAATGTTGCCCGTATCCGAAGGGGCGGCTTATGCTCCGTCAACTTTTTCAAACACACGCATCAGGATCACGTCCATGAACGCCCCCGTTCAGCAACCTGCCCCTAACCACCGGCACGTCGCCTCTTATTACGCCGCCAGCAGCCTGCCGCAACCCGACCTTCCAACACTCACAGGTGAGCTGGTCGCGGACGTGTGCGTGGTGGGCGGCGGGTTCTCGGGGCTGAACACCGCGCTGGAACTGGCTGAACGAGGCTTGCGCGTGGTGCTGCTGGAAGCGCACAAGATCGGTTGGGGCGCCAGTGGACGCAATGGCGGGCAATTGATTCGCGGCGTCGGCCATGGCCTCGATCAGTTCACCAACGTGATCGGTGCAGACGGCGTGCGTCAGATGAAACTGATGGGACTGGAAGCGGTGGAAATCGTCCGACAGCGAATCGAGCGCTTTCAGATCGCTTGCGACCTGACCTGGGGTTACTGTGACCTCGCCAACAAAGCCCATGACCTGGAAGGCTTCGCTGAAGACGCCAGCGAGCTGCGCAGCCTCGGTTACCGTTACGAAACCCGTCTGCTGCAAGCTAACGAAATGCACAGCGTGGTGGGTTCCGATCGCTATGTCGGTGGTTTGATCGACATGGGCTCCGGGCATCTGCACCCACTGAACCTGGCGCTGGGCGAAGCGGCCGCCGCCCGACAATTGGGCGCTAAACTGTTCGAGCAATCGGCCGTAACCCGCATCGATTATGGCCGCGAGGTCAAGGTCCACACCGCCCGGGGCTCGGTCCGTGCCAAGACCCTGGTGCTGGGCTGCAACGCCTACCTCAACGATCTCAACCCGCAACTTGGCGGCAAGGTGCTGCCCGCCGGCAGTTACATCATCGCCACCGAACCCTTGAGTGAAGAGCAGGCTCACGCGCTGCTGCCGCAGAACATGGCGGTCTGCGATCAACGGGTAGCGCTGGATTATTACCGACTCTCGGCGGACCGCCGCCTGCTGTTCGGCGGCGCCTGCCATTATTCAGGACACGATCCGAAAGACATCGCCGCGTACATGCGTCCGAAGATGCTGGCGGTGTTCCCGCAACTGGCCGGGGTGAAAATCGACTATCAGTGGGGCGGGATGATCGGCATCGGGGCTAATCGCCTGCCGCAGATCGGCCGGCTCAAGGAGCAGCCGAATGTGTATTACGCC
The DNA here is from genome assembly GCF_058798795.1 of Pseudomonas sp. GW822-FHT07A10. NCBI lineage: Bacteria > Pseudomonadati > Pseudomonadota > Gammaproteobacteria > Pseudomonadales > Pseudomonadaceae > Pseudomonas > Pseudomonas sp. GW822-FHT07A10. Next base: position 265,149 of record NZ_JBXAKV010000002.1, on the reverse strand, counting down.
CAGGCCTATTCCGGTCATGGCGTAAACGCCACGCACCTGGCAGGCAAGTTGTTGGCTGATGCCATCAGCGGCCAGCAGAGTGGTGGTTTCGATCTGTTTGCCAAGGTGCCGCACATTACCTTTCCAGGCGGCAAACATTTGCGCTCGCCGTTGTTGGCCCTGGGGATGTTGTGGCATCGACTTAAAGAGTTGGTTTGAGGAAGATGATCGTTCCCTCGCTCCTGCGTGGGAACGATCAACAGTACTAGATCCGCCAGAAAGGTTTAAGCCCCTCCTCCCGCGCCTGCTCCCGACTCAACCCGACATCCTTGAGTTGCTCCGGCGTCAGCTCCAACAACGCCTTACGCGTGTGCAGACGATGCCAGAACAGACCCCAGCGACCCAGGCAGGACGGTGCGTTGCGCATAATTGCCTCGCGCGCGCCGTTCTGTTGCCCTGCCGCCAGTTCCTGACTGTGTAACGTCAGCCGCACATCGCTCAAGCCGTTCATTTTCGTCGCTCCTGTTTACTTGGGTAGCCAGAGCTTTCATGATGCGCGGACGGCAAAAAGCATTACAGATTCAACAGAGCAGTATTAATTCCATACAGCTTTTCTGTTTCAGCCTCTGAATCGCTTATTTTTGCCCAATCTGTATTGGTTAACCGAATCACCCACATCGAGACTGCACCATGACCCTTTACGTCAACCTCGCCGAGTTGCTCGGCACACGTATCGAACAGGGCTTCTATCGCCCCGGTGACCGGCTGCCCTCGGTACGGGCGCTGAGTGTCGAGCACGGGGTCAGTCTGAGCACGGTGCAACAGGCCTATCGAGTGCTGGAGGACGTGGGCCTGGCGATGCCCAAACCCAAATCCGGCTATTTCGTACCGGTGAGCCGCGAACTGCCAGAGCTCCCCGTGGTTGGCCGCCCAGCCCAACGACCGGTGGATATTTCACAGTGGGATCAGGTGCTGGAACTGATCCGCGCCGTGCCGCGCAAGGATGTCGTGCAATTGGGCCGCGGCATGCCGGATATCACCTCGCCGACCATGAAACCGCTGCTGCGCAATCTGGCGCAAATCAGCCGTCGGCAGGACATGCCCGGCCTGTATTACGACAATATCTACGGCACCCTGGAGCTGCGCGAGCAGATCGCTCGCCTGATGCTCGACTCCGGCTGCCAGTTGAGCGCCAACGATCTGGTGGTCACCACCGGTTGCCACGAAGCGCTGTCCACCAGCATCCGCGCCATCTGCGAGCCCGGCGACATCGTGGCGGTTGATTCACCAAGCTTTCACGGCGCCATGCAGACGCTCAAGGGGCTGGGCATGAAAGCCCTGGAAATTCCCACCGACCCGCTCACCGGCATCAGCCTCGAAGCGTTGGAGCTGGCGTTGGAGCAATGGCCGATCAAGGCCATACAGTTGACCCCCAACTGCAACAACCCACTGGGCTACATCATGCCCGAGTCACGCAAACGTGCGCTGTTGACGCTCGCGCAGCGTTTTGACGTGGCGATTATCGAGGACGATGTGTATGGCGAACTGGCCTACACCTACCCACGCCCGCGCACGATCAAATCCTTCGACGAAGACGGCCGCGTCCTGCTCTGCAGTTCCTTTTCCAAGACCCTGGCACCGGGCCTGCGCATTGGCTGGGTGGCACCGGGCCGTTATCTGGAACGGGTGCTGCACATGAAGTACATCAGCACCGGCTGCACCGCGCCGCAGCCACAGATTGCAATTGCCGAATTTCTCAAGGCCGGACACTTCGAACCACATTTGCGGCGGATGCGGATGCAATACCAGCGCAATCGCGACGTAATGATCGATTGGGTCACCCGTTATTTCCCCGCCGGTACCCGCGCCAGTCGTCCGCAAGGAAGCTTCATGCTGTGGGTCGAACTGCCGGAGGGCTTTGACACCCTGAAACTCAATCGCGCACTGCATGATCAAGGCGTACAGATTGCCGTGGGCAGTATCTTTTCCGCCTCGGGCAAATACCGTAATTGCCTGCGGATGAACTACGCTGCCAAAACGACCCCGCAGATTGAAGAAGCTGTGCGCAAGGTCGGTGCAGCGGCGATCAAACTGCTGGCGGAAACCGACTGACCTTTCTTCGGGATCCAGCGTCGATATGCTAACGACGGCCGCCACCGGAACATTCCACGTGAGAATCAGACAGCCCCTGCTTGCTCTGCTGTTACTCGCCTCGTTCCTGGGTGGCTGCACGACGCTCCACGTCCCTCGCGAACCGAGCCAGGCCCTGCCGGCGGCCGACTCTGCTTTTGGCCGCTCGATCCAGGCCCAGGCGACACCCTACAAGGGCCAGTCGGGCTTCCGCTTGCTGTCCGATAGCACCGAGGCCTTCACCGCTCGCGCCGAGCTGATTCGAAATGCCCAAAGCAGCCTCGACTTGCAGTACTACATCGTCCATGACGGCATCAGCACACGGATACTGATAAGCGAGCTGCTCAAAGCCGCCGACCGCGGCGTGCGGGTGCGGATTCTGCTCGACGACACCACCAGCGATGGCCTGGACCGGATCATCGCAACTCTTGCCGCGCATCCGCAGATTCAGATCCGCGTGTTCAACCCACTGCACCTGGGCCGCAGTACTGGCGTCACGCGAACCATGGGCCGGTTATTCAACGTGTCACTGCAACACCGGCGCATGCACAACAAACTGTGGGTGGCGGACAACAGCGCGGCAATCGTGGGCGGGCGCAACCTGGGGGATGAGTATTTCGATGCAGAGCCCAAACTGAATTTCACCGACATCGACATGCTCAGTGTCGGCCCGGTTGCAGAGCAGTTGGGACACAGCTTCGATCAATACTGGAACAGCGCCCTGAGCAAGCCGATCGAGCAGTTTCTCTCAAGCAGGCCGAGCGCCAGGGACCTGAGAAATACCCGGACCCGCCTGGACGAATCCCTGGAAGAAACGCGCAAGCAGAACCACGCGCTCTATCTGCAGTTGATGACCTACACCACTCATCCACGCCTGGACGCCTGGCGGCAGGAGCTGATCTGGGCCTGGAACAAGGCGCTATGGGACGCACCGAGCAAGGTGTTGTCCGACGGAGAACCTGATCCGCACTTGCTGCTGACCACCCAGTTGGCGCCTGAACTCAACGGGGTCAGCAAAGAGCTGATCATGATCTCGGCCTACGTCGTACCCGGCCAACCGGGACTGGTGTACCTGACCGGTCGCGCCGATGCCGGGGTGTCGGTCAGTTTGCTGACCAACTCACTGGAAGCCACCGATGTACCCGCCGTGCATGGTGGGTATGCGCCTTATCGCAAAGCCTTGCTGGAGCATGGCGTGCAGCTGTTCGAATTACGCCGCCAGCCCGGGGACAACGGCGGCAGCGGACCGAGCCTGTTTCACAGAGGATCATCCAACCAAAGCTCCGATTCCAGCCTGCACAGCAAGGCCATGATCTTCGACCGACAAAAAGCCTTCATCGGCTCATTCAATTTCGACCCGCGCTCGGTGCTCTGGAACACCGAAGTCGGGGTGCTGGTGGACAACCCGGAACTTGCCGAGCGTGTGCGCGAACTGGCGCTGGAGGGTATGGCCCCGGCCCTCAGCTATCACGCGCGACTGGAAAAGGGTCAGATAGTCTGGGTCACCGAAGACGATGGCAAGCAGCACACATTGACCAAGGAACCGGGGAGCTGGTGGCGGCATTTCAATTCGTGGTTCAGCAGTACGATTGGCCTGGAAAAGATGCTGTAGCTTGAGTTGCCAGGATCTACGCCGGCTGCACCGTCCCAAACGCCCCTTGCCGCGATACCAGAATCACCAACCCCAACGCGCCCGCCGCCATCAGCAACGGCAAGGCATGCCCGCTGATCCACTGGCTCCCGGCACCGGCCGCCAACGGCCCGATCAGGCAACCGATCCCCCACAGCTGCGCGATATGGGCATTGGCCCGCACCAGCGCATCGTCGCGATAACGCTCACCGATCAGGATCAGCGACAAGGTGAACAGACCGCCAGCGCTGGCGCCAAACAACACCCACAGCGGCCAGATCAGCAACGTATCGATCAGCAATGGAATCGCCAGGCTCGACAGCAGCAAGAGCATCGCGCAGCCGGTAAACAATGTACGCCGCGACAAGCGATCAGCCAGCGCACCAATCGGCAATTGCAGCAAGGCATCCCCCACCACCACCGTACTGACCATCGCCAAAGCGATTTCCGTGGTGAAGCCCTGACGCAGGCAGTAGACCGGCAACAAGGTCAGGATCATCGCTTCGAACGCAGCAAACAGCGACACCGCCCAGGCAATTGCCGGCAGGCCGCGGCAGAAGTTCAGCAAATCGTTGAGGGTCACGCTGCAGGCCTCACTGGTGGGCGCTCCGCTACGGCCCAGCAGCAGGAACGGTGACGTCATCAGCAAACCGACGCCCACCCAGAAACCGTAATCGTGCTCGGTGCCCAACGCCCCCAACAGTAGCGGCCCGGCCAGCTGACTCAGCGCATAACTGCTGCCATACAGCGCTACCAATCGGCCGCGCCATTGCTCGACCACCAGTTGGTTGATCCAGCTTTCACCAAGGATGAAGACGAGTGTCAAGATCACCCCGATCATCAACCGCAGCACCAGCCAGATAGGGTAGCTCGGCCATAGCGCCAGCAAGCCGATGGACACCGCCCCGGCCCACAGGCACAGGCGCATCAGATTGGCCGTGCCAAGACGGGCCGCGAGATGGCTGGAGATCTTCGCCCCCAGCAACACGCCAATGGCCGGCATCGCCGCCATCACGCCAATCGCGAACGAGCCGTAACCCCAGCCTTCCAGGCGCAGCGACACTAACGGCATGCTGACGCCCAGGGCCAGGCCGACACTCAAGACAGACGCCAAGACGGCGAAATAAGTCGCCCAACGCATGTTCCACGCTCCTGTGGATTGTTATTTTTACTGGCCGCACAAAGTAAATGTGGGAGCGGGCTTGCTCGCGAAGAGGCCATCACATCCAACATCATCGTTGGCTGTTACGGCGCCTTCGCGAGCAAGCCCGCTCCCACAGGGGATCTGTGTCGCTCGGGAGCCCGATGTTCGATCGGGCTCCACACAGGCTTACAACTTGATCCAGGTCGCCTTCAGCTCGGTGTACTTGTCGAACGCGTGCAATGACTTGTCGCGACCGTTCCCGGACTGTTTGAAGCCACCGAACGGCGCGGTCATGTCGCCGCCATCGTACTGGTTGACCCAAACGCTACCCGCACGCAATGCCTTGGCGGTGAGGTGGGCCTTCGAGATGTCCGTGGTCCATACTGCCGCCGCGAGGCCGTAAGGGGTGTCGTTGGCAATCGCAACGGCTTCTTCGGCGGTATCGAACGTGATCACCGACAACACCGGGCCAAAGATTTCTTCCTGGGCAATTTTCATCGCGTTGCTGACACCGTCGAAAATCGTCGGCTCGACGTAGGTGCCCCCGGTCTCCTGAAGAATACGCTTGCCGCCAGCCACCAGTTTGGCGCCATCGGAGTGACCGGATTCGATGTAGGACAGCACGGTGTTCATCTGCTGGGTATCCACCAGCGCACCGACGTTGGTCGCCGGGTCCAGCGGATTACCCGGCTTCCAGGCCTTGAGGGCTTCGATCACCAGTGGCAGGAATTTGTCTTTGATCGAACGCTCGACCAGCAGGCGCGAACCGGCGGTGCAGACTTCGCCCTGGTTGAAGGCAATAGCGCTGGCAGCCGATTCGGCGGCGGCTTGCAGGTCCGGCGCATCGGCGAACACGATGTTCGGGCTCTTGCCACCGGCTTCGAGCCAGACACGTTTCATGTTCGATTCGCCGGAGTAGATCAGCAGTTGCTTGGCGATCTTGGTCGAACCGGTGAACACCAGGGTATCGACATCATTGTGCAAGGCCAGGGCCTTGCCGACGGTATGACCGTAACCCGGCAGCACGTTCAGCACACCTTTCGGGATGCCGGCTTCAACTGCCAGCGCTGCAATACGAATAGCCGTCAGCGGCGATTTTTCCGAAGGCTTGAGGATCACTGAGTTACCGGTAGACAGCGCCGGGCCGAGTTTCCAGCAGGCCATCATCAACGGGAAGTTCCACGGCACGATCGCACCGACCACGCCAACCGGCTCGCGAGTCACCAGCCCCAGCTGATCGTGCGGGGTGGCGGCGACTTCGTCGTAGAGCTTGTCGATGGCCTCACCGCTCCAGCTCAAGGCTTGCGCCGCGCCGGGAACGTCGATGTACAGGGAATCGCTGATCGGCTTGCCCATATCCAGGGTTTCGAGCAGGGCCAACTCTTCGGCATGCTGTTTCAACAAGCCGGCAAAACGAATCATGGTGGCTTTGCGCTTGGTCGGCGCCAGGCGCGACCAGACACCGGAATTGAACGTGGTGCGAGCGTTTTCCACGGCGCGCTGGGCGTCGGCGGCGTCACAGCTGGCAATCTTGCCCAGCAGACGGCCATCGACAGGGCTGATGCACTCGAACGTTTCACCGGAGACTGCATCGGTGTATTCGCCATTGATGTAGGCACGGCCTTCGATCTTCAGATCGCGAGCCCGTTGTTCCCAGTCGGCACGAGTCAGGGTGGTCATACGAGTGTCCTCCTCTTATTGAATACGAGCGCCCACGCTCTTCGCGGGTGCTGTCAGGAATTCTGCCCGGCCAGCCTGCTTTTCGGCTCAAGGCAACCGTTACCCTAAACCAGCGGCGGGTGAAGTTTCAATATATTTGACAAAAGGCCGTTAAACGACCTTGCGATGTTCATTTTAATAAACATAGACTTTCAATTTTCCAGCCAGTCGCGCCGCAATCACGGGGGAATACCAGCATGAGCATTCAGGATATCGTCGATTTCAGTCAGGCCACCACCCAGCCCGATCGCTATCGGCCAGACCAGGCCAAAGTCCTCAAGGGCGACCCCGAGCAAGCGGTGTACAACCACTACAACAGCCCGTGCGGCCAGATGAGTGCAGGTGTCTGGGAAGGCGAAATCGGTCAGTGGCGGGTGAACTACACGGAACACGAATACTGCGAAATCGTTCAGGGGGTGTCAGTGCTGCGCGATGACGACGGCGGCGCCAAGACCCTGCGCGTGGGCGATCGCTTCGTGATTCCGGCCGGCTTCAAAGGCACCTGGGAAGTGCTGGAGCCGTGCCGCAAGATTTATGTGGTGTTTGAACAGAAGGCTTGAAGGTTTGTGCCACTTGAACCGACAGCCAACAAAAAAGGCCCGTATCTCGCGATATGGGCCTTTTTCGTAAGAGGGAAAAATCAATTACTTGATTTTGCCTTCTTTGTAGATCACGTGCTTGCGAACAACCGGATCATATTTCTTGATCTCGATTTTGTCCGGAGTAGTGCGCTTGTTCTTGTCAGTAGTGTAGAAGTGACCAGTACCGGCGCTCGAAATCAAACGAATCAATTCACGCATGATTAGCTCCCTTAGATCTTGCCAGCTTTGCGGATTTCGGCCAGCACGACAGTGATGCCACGCTTGTCGATGATACGCATGCCTTTGGCAGATACGCGCAGACGCACGAAACGTTTCTCTTCTTCAACCCAGAAGCGGTGATGCTGCAGGTTCGGCAGGAAACGACGACGGGTTTTGTTGTTTGCGTGGGAAATGTTATTCCCAGTCACCGGACCCTTACCGGTAACTTGACAGACTCTCGACATGCCTCAGCCCTCTAAAACCACATGCCCAACCCGGCATGGGTTGGCCGCTTAATCTCTCAGTCATTTGGCGCCAGGCGCCGCGTTTCTTTAAGGGTCTTACCGGCTACACCTACAAGCGAAGGAACCGGGCCCCTAGAAAAGAGCGCTGCTTTATACCAGAAAGACCAGAGAGCAACAACAACCGGTGTGAATTGAGTTGATAAAAACCCGGCTTTTCGGGCGCCGAGTGCCTTGGACAAAGGCTGAGCCCGATAGCGACCGCTCGTCGCAGAAAATCGGCCAACAGGCCAATCCAGGGGTTTTATCAATCGTCACCCACCGAAAACAATCGCCCATACTCCCCTCAAAATGAAAAAGGGGATAGTCATTTTCAAAAGAGCCCACTAGGGTAGGCCTTTTCCAGACTGCACTTGCAGATGGGCCTTCATCTGTAAAGGAATCCAACCATGCGCCTCGCTGCCCTACCGCTGCTGCTCGCACCGCTTCTACTGAGCCCCCTGGCCCATGCAGCCGCCCTGAGCGTCTGCACCGAGGCCAGCCCGGAAGGGTTCGATGTGGTGCAATACAACTCGTTGACCACCACCAATGCCTCGGCCGATGTGCTGATGAACCGCCTGGTGGACTTCGATACCGTCAGCGGCAAGGTGGTCGCCAGCCTCGCGGACAGCTGGGAAGTTACGCCGGACGGCCTGACTTACGTTTTCAAATTGCACCCGCAGGTGAAATTTCACCACACCGAGTACTTCAGCCCGACGCGCGACCTGACCGCCGAAGACGTCAAGTTCAGCTTCGACCGCATGCTCGACCCGGCGAACCCGTGGCACAAAGTAGCCCAGAGTGGTTTCCCACACGCTCAATCGATGCAGTTACCGACGCTGATCAAGAAGATCGACGCACTAGACCCGCTGACCATTCGCTTCACCCTCGATCACCCGGACTCGACGTTCCTGCCGACCCTGAGCATGGGCTTCGCCTCGATCTATTCGGCCGAGTACGCCGACCAACTGATGAAGGCCGGCACTCCGGAGAAGCTCAATAGCCAGCCGATCGGCAGCGGCCCGTTCATCTTCACGCGCTTCCAGAAGGATGCGTCGATTCGCTACAAGGCCAACCGCGACTACTTCCAGGGCAGGCCATCGGTGGACCCGTTGATCTTCGCAATCACTCCGGATGCCAACGTGCGCCTGCAGAAATTGCGCCGCAACGAGTGCCAGATCGCCCTGTCGCCGAAACCGCTGGACGTACAGGCTGCGAAGCAGGAACCGACCTTGAAGGTGGAAAAGACTGACGCGTTCATGACCGCATTCGTCGGCATCAACAGCCAGCATCCGCCGCTGGACAAGCCGGAAGTGCGCCAGGCAATCAACCTGGCGTTCGACAAGGCCAACTACCTCAAGGCCGTATTCGAAGACACCGCCGAGCCTGCCAATGGGCCCTACCCGCCCAATACCTGGAGCTATGCCAAAAACCTGCCGGGCTACCCGCATGATGTCGAGAAAGCCCGGGCACTGATGGCCAAGGCCGGGCTCAAGAATGGCTTCCAGACCACCATCTGGACCCGCCCTTCCGGCAGCCTCCTGAATCCCAATCCGAGCCTCGGCGCACAGTTGCTTCAGTCGGACCTGGCGGAAATCGGCATTCAGGCCGAGATCCGCGTGATCGAATGGGGCGAGCTGATTCGTCGCGCCAAGGCCGGCGAACATGACCTGCTGTTCATGGGCTGGGCCGGCGACAATGGTGACCCGGACAACTTCCTCACACCGCAGTTTTCCTGCGCGGCGATCAAATCCGGCACCAACTTCGCCCGCTACTGCAACCAGGACCTGGACAAACTGATCAGCGCCGGCAAGACCACTGGCGAGCAAGGTGTGCGCACCAAGCTTTATGAACAGGCCCAGGCGCAGATCCAGCAACAGGCGTTGTGGCTGCCACTGGCTCACCCAACGGCCTTCGCCTTGACGCGCAAAGACGTCGAGGGTTATCAGGTCAGCCCGTTTGGCCGGCAGGATTACTCCAAGGTCAACTTCAAGTAATCAGCGTCGCCACAAAAGCTGTGGGAGCAGGCTCGCTCCCACAGGGACTCATCCAGCCTTTCCCCTTCACATCCACCCGTACTCAGCCATCGACAACGGATCGCCGTCACCGACGATGAAATGGTCGAGCACCCGCACATCGATCAGGTCCAGCGCCTCTTGCAGGCGCTTGGTCAGCATTCGGTCGGCTTGACTGGGGTTGGAGTTACCCGACGGATGGTTGTGGCAGAGGATCAACGCTGCGGCGTTGTGGGCTAAAGCGCGTTTAACCACTTGCCTTGGATAGACACTGGTGCTGTCGATAGAGCCACGAAACAGCACCTCAAAGGTCAGCACTTGATGCTTGGAATCCAGAAACAGACACCCGAACACCTCGTGAGGCTCGTGGCGCAGCATCGACTTCAGGTAATCACGAACCGCCTGCGGATTTTCCAGCGCCGACTTCTGGCGCGCACGTTCGGCTAAATGCCGCCTGCCCATTTCCTGTGCCGCTTGCAACTGAGCGAATTTCGCTGGCCCGAGCCCCAACTGCCTGCTGAACGCAGCCTGATCGGCTTCGAGCAGTGAGCGCAGGCTGCCAAACTGACTCAACAGATGTCGTGCCAGATCTACTGCACTTTTACCCGATACACCGGTACGTAAAAAAATCGCTAGCAACTCGGCGTCCGAAAGACTCGCCGAACCCAACTCAAGTAACCTCTCCCGCGGTCGCTCCGCCGCTGGCCAATCGCGAATGCTCATAACACCTCCATGTCTGTGGGCGCCGCTGTTCCGTAGCGGTCGCTGTGATATCGTAGCCCATCTTTTTTGCGGGCGATTTCACCCCTGGGGAGGGGGTATCGCCATGCAGTCATCAACGAAATGAAAGGCAGACCTATGCAGCGGCTGTATCGGAAACGCATCGTTCTGGGCGTCGGCGGCGGCATTGCTGCCTACAAGAGCGCCGAGCTGGTTCGCCGCCTGATCGACCAGGGCGCTGAAGTGCGCGTGGTCATGACCCGTGGCGGCAGCGAATTCATTACCCCGCTGACCATGCAGGCCCTGTCCGGGCACCCGGTCCACCTGGACCTGCTGGACCCGGCGGCCGAAGCCGCAATGGGCCACATCGAACTGGCCAAATGGGCCGATCTGGTATTGATCGCCCCCGCCACTGCGGACCTGATCGCTCGCCTGGCCCAAGGCATTGCCGACGACCTGCTGACCACGCTGGTGCTGGCCACCGACGCGGTAGTCGCCGTGGCGCCGGCGATGAATCAGGCCATGTGGCGCGACCCGGCGACCCAGGCCAACCTGCAAACCCTCGAAAGCCGCAACTTCAAAGTCTTCGGCCCGGCCTCCGGCAGCCAGGCCTGCGGCGACGTCGGCATGGGCCGCATGCTCGAAGCCACCGACCTCGCCCAGTGCGCGGCAGACTGCTTCCAGCGTCAGGCGCTGACCGGTAAACACGTGCTGATCACCGCCGGCCCGACCCAGGAAAACATCGACCCGGTGCGCTACATCACCAACCACAGCTCCGGCAAAATGGGCTTTGCCCTGGCCGAGGCAGCGGTGGAAGCCGGCGCCCGCGTGACCCTGATCACCGGCCCGGTGCACCTGCCGACTCCGGATCGCGTCACGCGCATCGACGTGGTCAGCGCCCGGGACATGCTCGCCGCTTGTGAAGCCGCGATTCCTTGCGACCTGTTCATCGCCTCGGCAGCGGTCGCGGATTACCGTCCGGAAGTCGTGGCCCCACAGAAACTCAAGAAAGACCCTACAAGCGGCGACGGCTTGTTGCTACAAATGGTGCGCAACCCAGACATTCTGGCCACCATCGCCACCCGTCCCGACCGTCCGTTCAGTGTCGGCTTTGCCGCCGAAACCGAACACCTGCTCGACTACGCTGCCCGCAAGTTGAAAGACAAGAACCTCGATCTGATCGTCGCCAACGACGTCGCCAACCCGAGTATTGGCTTCAACAGCGAAGAAAACGCCTGCAGCGTGATCGACCGGGAATTGCACGCCACTATTTTTGCCCAGACCAGCAAAGGCAAGATTGCCCGCCAGCTGATCACTTTTATCGCCGAACGTCTGAACCAGGTTTAATTTACATGCACGCTTTGCAAGCCAAGATCCTCGACCCACGCATCGGCACCGAATTTCCGCTGCCGCAGTACGCCACGCCCGGCTCCGCCGGCCTCGACCTGCGCGCCATGCTGGAAAAAGACACTGTCATCAAGCCGGGCGAGACCCTGCTGATCCCTACCGGCCTGTCGGTGTACATCGGCGATCCGGGCCTGGCGGCGTTGATTCTGCCGCGCTCGGGCCTGGGCCATAAGCACGGCATCGTGCTGGGCAATCTGGTCGGCCTGATCGACTCCGATTACCAGGGCCCGCTGATGGTGTCGTGCTGGAACCGTGGCCAGACCGATTTCAACATCGTTGTCGGCGAACGCCTGGCCCAATTGGTGCTGGTACCGGTGGTTCAAGCGCATTTTGAAATGGTCGAAGAGTTCGTCGAAACCCAGCGCGGCACCGGCGGGTTCGGCCACTCCGGCAGCCACTGATCATCGGCATTCAGGCTGGGAGCACTGCCTGGCCTGACCTGCCCTCTGCATTTTAAGGATGAAAATTGCACAGACGTCATCTGGAAGGTTTACCACTGGAAATCAAGGCATTGGCCGGCCAATTGCTCGCCGATGTTGATGGCATGGCCTTTTCACACCACGAACTCTCGGTGGAAAACACCGTCATACCCTTCAGTTTGAGCCTGCCGACGAGTTTTTCGCCGGCAGGTCCAGCCACTTTCAAGATGGAGCATTCCTACAGATGAGCACCCCAGCCCAAGTCGCACCCAAGTTCCCCGACAGCATCTTCCGCGCCTACGACATTCGTGGCACCGTCCCGGAATTCTTGAACGCTGAAACGGCTTATTGGCTCGGCCGCGCCATCGGCTCCCAGAGCCTGGCCCAGGGCGAACCCAATGTGTCCGTCGGCCGCGACGGTCGCCTGTCCGGCCCGGAACTGGTGGAACAACTGATTCAGGGCCTGGCCGACAGCGGTTGCCACGTCAGCGACGTCGGCCTGGTGCCAACGCCAGCGCTGTACTACGCCGCCAACGTACTGGCCGGCAAATCCGGGGTGATGCTCACCGGCAGCCACAACCCGTCGAACTACAACGGCTTCAAGATCGTCATTGCCGGCGATACCCTGGCCAACGAACAGATCCAGGCCCTGCACGACCGCCTCAAGACCAACAACCTGAGCAGCGGCAAGGGCAGCATCACCAAGGTCGAGATTCTCGACCGCTACAACACCGAAATCGTCCAGGACATCAAACTCGCCCGCCGCCTGAAAGTGGTGGTCGACTGCGGTAACGGCGCGGCCGGCGTGATTGCCCCGCAACTGATCGAAGCCCTGAACTGCGAAGTCATCCCGCTGTTCTGCGATGTCGATGGCAATTTCCCGAACCATCACCCGGACCCGGGCAAGCTGGAAAACCTGGTAGACCTGATCGCCAAGGTCAAGGAAACCAACGCCGACCTGGGCCTGGCCTTCGACGGCGATGGCGACCGCGTAGGCGTGGTCACCAACACCGGCAGCGTCGTGTTCCCGGACCGCCTGCTGATGCTGTTCGCCAAAGATGTGGTAGCACGCAACCCCGACGCGGAAATCATCTTCGACGTCAAATGCACCCGCCGCCTGATCCCGCTGATCAAGGAATATGGCGGTCGTCCGCTGATGTGGAAAACAGGTCACTCGCTGATCAAAAAGAAAATGAAACAATCCGGCGCCCTGTTGGCCGGCGAAATGAGCGGGCATATCTTCTTCAAGGAGCGCTGGTTCGGTTTCGACGACGGCATTTACAGCGCCGCGCGGCTGCTGGAGATCCTCAGCAAAGAGAAATCCACCGCGGAAGAGTTGTTCGCGACCTTCCCGAACGATATTTCTACGCCGGAAATCAATATCCATGTGACCGAAGAGAGCAAATTCAGCATCATTGATGCACTGCATGACGCACAGTGGGGTGAAGGCGCCGACCTGACCACCATTGACGGCGTGCGAGTCGACTATGCCAAAGGCTGGGGCCTGGTTCGCGCCTCCAACACCACACCGGTGCTGGTGCTGCGCTTCGAGGCCGATGACGAGGCTGAATTGCAGCGCATCAAGGATGTATTCCACGTCCAGCTGAAGCGCGTTGCACCTGATCTCCAACTACCGTTTTGATCTATTGAAGCACCCGGAGCCCTGAATGACCCTCGAACGCGAAGCCGCCGCCAACACCGCCAAGGTCCTGTCCGAAGCGCTGCCTTACATTCGCCGCTATGTCGGCAAGACGCTGGTGATCAAATACGGCGGCAACGCGATGGAAAGCGAGGAGCTGAAAACCGGCTTCGCCCGTGACATCGTGCTGATGAAAGCCGTCGGCATCAACCCGGTGGTGGTTCACGGCGGCGGCCCGCAAATCGGCGACCTGCTCAAGCGACTCTCGATCGAGAGCCACTTTGTCGATGGCATGCGCGTCACCGACGCCGCGACCATGGACGTGGTGGAAATGGTCCTCGGCGGCCAGGTCAACAAGGACATCGTCAACCTGATCAACCGTCACGGCGGCAGCGCCATCGGCCTGACTGGTAAAGACGCCGAGCTGATTCGCGCGAAGAAGCTCACCGTCACCCGCCAGACCCCTGAGATGACCCAGCCGGAAATCATCGACATCGGCCACGTCGGCGAAGTGGTCGGGATCAACACCGACCTGCTGAACCTGCTGGTCAAAGGCGATTTCATTCCGGTGATCGCGCCGATCGGCGTCGGTGCCAACGGCGAGTCGTACAACATCAACGCCGATCTGGTGGCCGGTAAAGTGGCCGAGGCTCTGAAAGCTGAGAAGCTGATGCTGCTGACCAACATTGCCGGCCTGATGGACAAGAGCGGCAAGGTCCTGACTGGCCTGAGCACCCAGCAAGTCGACGATCTGATCGCCGACGGCACCATTTACGGCGGCATGCTGCCGAAGATCCGTTGCGCACTGGAAGCGGTACAGGGTGGCGTGGGCAGCTCGCTGATCATTGATGGTCGGGTGCCAAATGCAATTCTGCTGGAAATCTTCACCGACACCGGTGTGGGTACGCTGATCAGCAATCGCAAGCGTCCCTGATTCAAAACCTTAAAAAGATCGCAGCCTTCGGCAGCACCTACGGATTTCGGATGTACGAAAAACCTGTAGGAGCTGACGAAGTCTGCGATCTTTTTTATGCGCGCCGGAAATGCCTGACCTGATTGGGCGAAACGTCCGACTTCACGAAGAAAGCAATCTGCATAGGATCTTCTCTGAATCCACAGGAGGTCTACCCATGCAAAAAGACTACGTCCCTTACGGCAGCGATGTTTCACCTGGCACCTATGCCTGTGTCGATTGCGGTCACGAATACTCGAATCAGGGCAAAACATCGATGCCGCCCTGCCCGCAACTCCGCAAAACCGCACACACCCGTCATGGCTGGAGAATTCTGACTGGCCAGGGCGATGCTGTGGCTGATCCGTACCCGGAGAAAACCAATAAACCCACCGGGATCAAAAAGGCCGAGACATTCAGCAGCACCAGCAAAAAATAAAGCTGGGGGACTGGGCCATACATAAACAAAAGACCCCGCTCAGCTTGCTGAGCGGGGTCTTTTGCTGCCTGCGATCCCTGTGGGAGCGTGGTTACACGCCGAACTGGGCGCGGTAGGCTTCAACCGCAGGCAAATGTTGCTTGAGCTGCGGATCGTCAGCCAGGAACTCCAGCACCTGGTTCAGCGAAACGATGCTGATCACTGGAATGCCGAAGTCACGTTCCACTTCCTGGATGGCCGACAATTCACCATTGCCACGTTCCTGACGGTTCAGGGCGATCAGCACACCGGCAGCTTTGGCGCCGTCCTGGGAAGCGATGATCTGCATCACTTCACGGATGGCGGTGCCCGCGGTGATCACGTCGTCGATGATCAGCACGTCGCCAGTCAATGGCGCGCCGACCAGGCTGCCACCTTCGCCGTGGGCCTTGGCTTCCTTGCGATTGAAGCACCATGGCAGGTCACGGTCGTGATGTTCGGCCAGCGCCACGGCGGTGGCTGCCGCCAACGGGATGCCTTTGTAGGCCGGGCCGAACAGTACGTCGAAGGAAATACCGCTCTCGACGATGGCTGCCGCGTAGAAACGGCCCAACTGCGCCAGGGCCTTCCCTGAGTTGAACAGGCCGGCATTGAAGAAGTATGGACTGGTGCGCCCGGACTTCAGGGTGAACTCACCGAAGCGCAAAACGCCGCGATCGATGGCAAAACGAATGAAATCGCGTTGATACGCTTGCATGAAAAAAACCCCAAATACCACGGATTTAGCTAATTAGGTAGACGCCGTGTATCATACCCGCACGCGATTTTTGGGGCCACTTATGCGGATCATCAGTGTGAACGTCAATGGTATTCAGGCTGCAGTCGAGCGTGGTTTGCTCAGTTGGCTGCAAGCACAGAATGCCGACGTCATCTGCCTGCAGGACACCCGCGCCTCCGCCTTTGAACTGGACGATCCAGCCTTCCAACTGGATGGCTACTTCCTTTATGCCTGCGAAGCCGAAGTTCCCGCCCAAGGTGGCGTGGCTTTGTACTCGCGGTTGCAACCGAAGGCTGTCATCAGCGGTCTCGGCTTCGAGACGGCCGACCGCTACGGGCGCTACCTGCAAGCCGATTTCGACAAGGTCAGCATCGCGACCTTGCTGCTCCCTTCGGGGCAGAATGGCGATGAAGACTTGAACCAGAAGTTCAAGCTAATGGACGACTTCGCCCGTTATCTGGATAAACAGCGACGCAAACGTCGCGAGTACATTTATTGTGGCTCGCTGTACGTGGCGCAACAGAAGCTGGATATCAAGAACTGGCGCGACAGCCAGCAATCCCCGGGCTTCCTGGCGCCTGAGCGTGCCTGGATGGACGAGATTGTCGGCAACATGGGTTATGTCGACGCCCTGCGGGAAGTCAGCCGCGAAGGCGACCAGTACAGCTGGTGGCCGGACAACGAACAGGCCGAGATGCTCAACCTGGGCTGGCGCTTCGACTACCAGTTGCTGACCCCTGGCCTGCGCCGCTTCGTACGCAGCGCACGCCTGCCACGTCAGCCACGGTTCTCGCAGCACGCACCGCTGATCGTGGACTACGACTGGACGCTGACCATCTAAGCGTCTTTTCGCAGATGCAAAAAAGCCGACATCGCTGTCGGCTTTTTTGTGCGCGCTGATTTTTACTGCCTGTTATTTGATCAACCGCCAGGTGAAGGGATAGCGGTAAGGCACCCCGTCATTGGCCTTGAGCCCGGCAATGATGCACAGCACCATCGCCCCGATCAGGACCAGCGGCAGCAGCGCAAAACCGATCAACACCAGCATCAGCACGTAACAGATGCCCGAGACCAGGGCCACGGTGATCTGAAAGTTCAGCGCTTCTTTGCCTTGGGCATCGATGAACGGGTCGGCTTCACGCTTCCACTGCCAGAGTATCAGCGGCCCGATCAGGTGACCGAACGGAAACCAGACACCGAGAAACGCCGAGAGGTGACAAAACATCGCCCACTGGCGAGCCTCGGAGCTCGGGGTGGGAAGCAACTGCTGTTCATCACTCATGGCGCTCTCCTTTGCCGGACATCAAAACAATCAGTCAGCCAGTGCAGCCTTCTGCAGTTCGAAAATCTCGATCATGCCTTTCTTCGCCAGTGCCAGCATCGCGTTCAGCTCTTCCGGCTGGAACGGTGCGCCTTCGGCAGTGCCCTGGACTTCGATGAAACCGCCAGTGCTGGTCATCACCACGTTGAGGTCAGTCTCGGCAGCCGAGTCTTCCAGGTAGTCGAGGTCAAGCACAGGTTCGCCCTGATACATGCCCACCGAAACGGCAGCGATCATTTGCTTGAGCGGGTCGCCACCTTTGAGGCCGCCGCGCTTCTTGATCACTTTCAAGGCATCGACCAGTGCAACCATGGCGCCGGTGATGGACGCGGTGCGGGTGCCGCCATCAGCCTGGATCACATCGCAGTCGACGTACAAGGTGACGTCGCCCAGCTTGGACATGTCCAGCGCAGCGCGCAGGGAACGACCGATCAGACGCTGGATTTCCAGAGTGCGGCCGCCTTGCTTGCCGCGGCTCGCCTCACGCTGGTTACGCTCGCCAGTGGCGCGCGGCAGCATGCCGTATTCAGCGGTCAACCAGCCCTGGCCCTGACCCTTGAGGAAACGCGGCACGCCGTTCTCGACGCTGACGGTGCAGATAACCTTGGTATCACCGAACTCGACCAGTACAGATCCCTCGGCGTGTTTGGTGTAGTTGCGGGTAATGCGGATCGAGCGGAGCTGATCGGCAGCGCGACCACTTGGACGTTTCATAGGGATTACCTGTACGGGGGACGGAAAACTGCCGAGCATTATAGAGCCGTGGGCCGCGAGTGGGCACTTCTAAAAAAATCACCCGACGATTGAAGGCTCTGAATAGAGCGTAGCCGACGGCCTGCAGCTCATTGTCACCGCGTGTGATTGGGCGCATCCGCCCCACTGCGCTACAATCCTGCGCCTTTGCTGCCTGTCGGCTTTAATTCACAGATAGCGGGTCCGCGAACCATGGGTTACGCGCCGACCTGCATTGCGAGGTACCTCCATGGTGCACAGCATGACCGCCTTCGCCCGCGTCGAGAAAGCCGGCGTCCAGGGCACCCTGAGCTGGGAGCTGCGCTCGGTCAACAGCCGCTACCTGGAACCCCATCTGCGCCTGCCGGAATCTTTCCGCGACCTCGAGGGCGCCGTCCGCGAAGCCCTGCGCCAGGGAATTTCCCGGGGCAAGCTCGAATGCACCCTGCGTTTCACCGAAGAAAGCACTGGCAAACCACTGCAAGTGGACCGCGAGCGCGCCGCGCAATTGGTCGCTGCCGCCGAGACCGTCGCCAGCCTGATCAAGAACCCTGCCGCGCTGAACCCGCTGGAAGTCCTGGCCTGGCCCGGCGTGCTGGTGGCCGACGCCGCCGACCCGCAAGCGCTGAATGCCGAAGCCCTGACGCTGTTCAACCAAGGCCTGAAAGAACTCAAGGCCGGCCGCGAGCGCGAAGGCGCGGAGCTGGCGCGGTTGATCAACGAACGCCTGACGTCCATCGAAGAAGATGTGGTGATCCTGCGTGAGCTGGTCCCGCAGATGCTCGCCACGCAGCGTCAGAAAGTCCTCGACCGCTTCACCGACATGAAGGCCGACCTCGACCCGCAGCGCCTGGAGCAGGAAATGGTCATGCTCGCGCAAAAGAGCGACGTCGCCGAAGAACTGGATCGCCTGAGCACTCACATCATCGAAGTTCGCCGGGTGCTCAAATCCGGCGGCGCTGCCGGTCGACGCCTGGATTTCCTGATGCAGGAGCTCAACCGCGAAGCCAACACACTGGGCTCCAAAGCCTTCGACCCGCGCAGCACCCAAGCGGCGGTCAACCTCAAGGTGTTGATCGAGCAGATGCGCGAACAAGTACAGAATATTGAGTAAGGCAAACCTGACATGACCCACAGTACCGGCACCCTGTACATCATTTCCGCACCTTCGGGTGCGGGCAAGAGCAGCCTGGTCAAAGCCCTGACCGATGCTGACCAGGAGATCCGCGTCTCGGTCTCCCACACCACCCGCGCCATGCGCCCTGGTGAAGTGAACGGCGTGAACTATCACTTCGTCGAACGCAGCGAGTTCGTGAAGATGATCGAGCACGGAGATTTCCTCGAGCGCGCCGAAGTGTTCGGCAATCTCTATGGCACTTCGCAAAGCCACCTGCAGCAGACCCTGGATGAAGGCCACGACCTGATTCTGGAAATTGACTGGCAGGGTGCAGAGCAAGTGCGCAAGTTGATGCCCCAGGCCCGCTCGATCTTCATTCTGCCGCCGTCCCTGGAGGCCTTGCACCAGCGCCTGACCAATCGCGGCCAGGACAGTGACGAGATCATCGAAGGCCGGATGCGCGAAGCCGTCAGCGAGATGAGCCATTACGTCGACTACGATTACCTGATCATCAACGACAATTTCGCCCACGCACTGGACGATCTGAAGGCGATTTTCCGCGCCAATCAGCTACATCAGAAGCGTCAGCAGCAGCGTCATGGCAAATTATTGGCTGAATTGCTCGGCTAATCAGCTCTTCCCAAAACCGCTGCAAGGGCTTTACATTGGTGCTTATAGCGCGTTGAAGAGCCTGGTCAAAAAATCAGCGCTTCCCTAATCGCTGGTGATTTTTTAAACTGTTGAGTCCGCTCGCCCAACCGGGCAGCGCGCATATTGCATTCGCTCCGAGGAATACCATGGCCCGCGTAACCGTTGAAGACTGCCTAGAACACGTGGAAAACCGCTTTGAGCTGGTCATGCTCTCTACCAAGCGTGCCCGTCAACTGGCCACTGGTGGCAAAGAGCCCCTGGTTCAGTGGGAAAACGACAAGCCTACAGTTGTAGCGCTGCGTGAAATCGCTGAAGGCCTGATGAGCTACGAGTTCATCGCCAACGCTGAAATCGTCGAAGACGAACCGCTGTTCGCAGCGTTCGAGGACGAGTCCAACGAGGCAGTATAAGCCATGCCTGGTCGACGTAGCACGGCGCGGGGTCATAGCAAACGGCAGGTGTCATCATGCCGAGCATAGACGCCCTCGCCGATCGCTTATCGACCTACCTCGGCAAGGACCAGGTCAATCTGGTCCGCCGAGCGTACTTCTACGCCGAACAAGCCCACGACGGTCAACGCCGCCGCAGCGGTGAGGCGTACGTCACGCATCCTCTTGCGGTGGCGAATATTCTTGCCGACATGCACATGGACCATCAAAGCCTGATGGCCGCAATGCTGCATGACGTGATCGAAGACACCGGTATTGCCAAGGAAGCGCTGCAAGCGCAGTTCGGCGAAACCGTGGCCGAACTGGTCGACGGGGTCAGCAAACTGACCCAGATGAACTTCGAGACCAAAGCCGAAGCCCAGGCCGAAAACTTCCAGAAAATGGCCATGGCCATGGCACGCGATATTCGCGTGATCCTGGTCAAGCTGGCCGACCGCCTGCACAACATGCGCACCCTGGAAGTGCTGTCCGGCGAAAAGCGCCGGCGGATCGCCAAGGAAACCCTGGAAATCTATGCGCCGATCGCCAACCGGCTGGGCATGCACGCCATCCGCATAGAATTCGAAGACCTCGGCTTCAAGGCCATGCACCCGATGCGTTCCGCGCGGATCAACCAGGCGGTCAAGCGCGCCCGGGGCAACCGCAAGGAAATCGTCAACAAGATCGAAGAGTCCCTCAGCCACTGCCTGGCCATCGACGGCATCCAGGGCGAGGTCAGCGGTCGTCAGAAACACCTCTACGGCATCTACAAGAAAATGCGCGGCAAGCGTCGGGCCTTCAACGAGATCATGGACGTGTATGCGTTCCGGATCATCGTCGACAAGGTCGACACCTGCTACCGCGTGCTGGGTGCTGTGCATAATTTGTACAAACCGTTGCCGGGGCGCTTCAAGGATTACATCGCGATTCCCAAGGCCAACGGCTACCAGTCGCTGCACACCACGCTGTTCGGCATGCACGGTGTACCGATCGAGATCCAGATCCGCACCCGTGAAATGGAAGAGATGGCCAACAACGGCATCGCCGCCCATTGGCTGTACAAATCCAGCGGCGACGAACAGCCCAAAGGCACTCATGCCCGCGCCCGCCAGTGGGTCAAAGGCGTGCTGGAGATGCAGCAACGGGCCGGCAACTCGCTGGAATTCATCGAGAGCGTGAAGATCGACCTGTTCCCGGACGAGGTCTACGTGTTCACGCCCAAGGGCCGGATCATGGAGCTTCCAAAAGGCTCCACGGCAGTCGACTTCGCTTATGCGGTGCACACCGATGTGGGCAACAGCTGCATTGCCTGCCGGATCAACCGTCGTCTCGCGCCGCTGTCCGAACCGCTGCAAAGCGGCTCCACGGTCGAGATCGTCAGCGCCCCCGGCGCACGGCCGAACCCGGCATGGCTCAACTTCGTGGTCACCGGCAAGGCGCGGACCCACATCCGCCATGCGCTTAAGCTGCAACGCCGCTCCGAATCCATCAGCCTCGGCGAACGCCTGCTGAACAAGGTGCTCAACGGCTTCGACAGCTCGCTGGAAAAAGTCCCGGCCGAGCGTGTGCAGTTGATGCTCCACGAATATCGCCTGGAACTGATCGAAGACCTGCTCGAAGACATCGGCCTGGGCAATCGCATGGCTTACGTAGTCGCCCGCCGCCTGCTCGGCGAAGGCGAGCAGCTGCCAAGCCCGGAAGGTCCGCTGGCCATTCGCGGCACCGAAGGCCTGGTGCTCAGTTACGCCAAGTGCTGCACGCCGATCCCGGGCGACCCGATCGTTGGCCATCTGTCCGCCGGCAAAGGGATGGTGGTGCACCTGGACAACTGCCGCAACATCAGCGAAATCCGCCACAACCCGGAAAAATGCATCCAGCTCTCGTGGGCCAAGGATGTCACCGGCGAATTCAACGTCGAGCTGCGCGTCGAACTGGAACACCAGCGCGGCCTGATCGCCCTGCTGGCCAGCAGTGTCAACGCGGCCGACGGCAATATCGAAAAAATCAGCATGGACGAACGCGACGGTCGTATCAGCGTGGTCCAACTGGTGGTCAGCGTGCACGACCGCGTGCACCTGGCCCGCGTGATCAAGAAACTGCGCGCCCTGACCGGGGTCATCCGCATCACCCGCATGCGTGCGTAGCCCACCCTTCACAAGGAGTCATACATGACCAAGACCGTTATCAACAGCGACAAGGCCCCGGCCGCCATCGGTACTTACTCCCAGGCGATCAAGGCTGGCAACACCGTGTACATGTCGGGTCAGATTCCTCTGGACCCAAAAACCATGGAATTGGTCGAAGGCTTCGAAGCCCAGACCGTCCAGGTGTTCGAGAACCTCAAAGCCGTGGCTGAAGCCGCTGGCGGTTCGTTCAAGGACATCGTCAAACTGAACATTTTCCTCACTGACCTGAGCCACTTCGCCAAGGTCAACGAGATCATGGGCAAGTACTTCGACCAGCCTTACCCAGCCCGCGCCGCCATCGGTGTTGCAGCCCTGCCAAAGGGTTCGCAGGTTGAAATGGATGCCATTCTGGTCATCGAGTAATGTGTCCGGCGCAACCTTGCGAGGCTGCGCCGACTGATCTTGTACAAAGGGTTCTGAAAGGATTCCATCATGCGCCATGCGCTAGCTCTCTCGCTGGTCGCCCTACTCCTGGGCGGATGTGCCAGCAACCCTGCCGACCGTGATATCAGCGGCACCTGGATCAATCAGGCGGCGATCGATTCAGCCTCCAAAGGCGGCTCCCTGCGTGAAGCGCTCCAGGCCTATGGCCCGAACCTGGAATGGGATGTCAACACCAGAGCAGGTCAGGCGCGCTACACCAATGGTTTTGAAAACGTCGAAGGCAAGCTGCTGGGCGAAGAATCCGGCGCCTGGAAAGTCGATTTTTATGGCAGTTCCGCCAGCGAGCTGAAGCGTGATGGCAAGCAACTGCACCAAGTCGCCAGCGAAAACGAACCAGAGCAGCTTTTCGACCGCGCCCAGATCCAGGTCCCGGACGGAGCACCAATCGGTGCCAGCTTCGAGCGCGCGCTGTACTCGGCCTACATGGGCGGCAGCTGGAAAATCATCAGCGGTCCAGGTGAAGGTGGCACTGTGCAGTTTCAGGCCGACGGCCAAGTGTCCGGCCTGCCCGGCGCCGACCGTTACGCCCTGTGCCTGACCGGCGATTGCGCATCGATGAGCATCGGCAACGACAACATCTGGCTGCAACTCAATGGCCAAGGCAATACCTGGATCTTCGCCCGCAAAGGCAAGGAACTGGAGCTATTTCAGGCCGTGAACACCGCCTTGGCGGACGAGATGCCGCAGTTTGCACCCGGCGAGCGCAAGTGGTTGCTCAAAAAGCAGTAACCCGGCCCTAAGGCCAACGCAAAACCCATTGTAGGAGCGAGGCTTGCCCGCGAAGACGGTGTAACAATCAACGTTGATGTTGGATGTTACGACGTCTTCGCGGGCAAGCCTCGCTCCTACAATATTGATGGGCCCGGAAATTAGCAGCGACCTTCAAGAATCGCGGCATAGCCCTCGCGGAAACTCGAATACTTCGGCGTCCAACCCAACGCCTTCGCCCGAGCATTGCTGCAGCGCTTGCTGCCGGCACGACGCACACTGGCATCCTCGGCCCATTCGGTAACGCCCAGATACTCACGCAACCAGCCCACCACCTCTGCCATTGGCGCAGGCGCATCATCGACACCTATATAGGCATCATCCAGCGCCACTCCACGCCGATCCGCCTCAAGCAGGAACGCCAGCAACCCCGCCGCGTCGTCGACGTGAATCCGATTGGCGTACAGCGGCGGATCGATCGCCACGCGATAACCGCGACGAACCTGAGTCAGCAGCCACTCTCGACCTGGACCATAAATACCGGTCAGACGCACGATGCTGGCCGGGATGCCGCTATCACGCGCTACTTGCTCGGCCTCCAGCATCACACGCCCTGAATAGCCAGCCGCCACGGTCGGCGAATTCTCGTCGACCCACTCACCCTCTTGCTGGCCGTAAACACTGCTGCTGGAAACGAATAGCAGCCGATTGGGCACTTGCCCGTAGTCGCCCAGCCATTCCAGCACGTGCTGCAAACCCTGAACATAAGCGGCGCGGTATCCGGCCTCATCGTGATCGGTAGCCGCCGCGCAATACACCAGGTAATCCACCGCCCCGATTGGCCAGGTCGCCGGGCAGTCTTTATTGAACAAGTCACCGGCAACGCCAATCACCCCTTGGGGTAGGCGTGAGACGTCACGCCGCAAGCCGTGAACCTCCCACCCCGAATTCAACAATTGCGTAGCCAGACGGCTGCCGACATCACCGCAGCCGGCGATCAAAACAGAAGGCGCGGACATCAGAAGACTCCCTCAAGAAAGGTACAGACTAGCGCCCGAAATGGATGGACAGCTAGCAATGGAAGAAAAAAAGAGACGCTATTACTTTTGTTAACAAGAATTAATTGCAATAATGCCAGCCACTTTTGTTCTCGGCCTTACGAGGCCTGGAAGAACACTTACCGTCTTTTCCTCTCAGGTCCGGCCAGCATGACACGCAATCAACTCTCCGCTTCGCCAACCAAACGACCTCGCGCCTGGAGCGCGGTAGCCGCCCTGCTGCTCAGCCTGATGCTGGCGCCGACCGCCGCATTCGCTACTGAAACTTCTGTTCCCGCAGCCACCAACGTGCCAGCTGCTCATGCCACGCCTGACGTACCGAGAAACCCCGACGGCAGTGTCGATACTTCATCACTGCCGCCAGAAGTGCAAAAGGCTTTGGCTGAATTCGGTGAACAGACAAAGCTGATGGAAAAGCAGCTGGAAGAAGGTAACTCCCTGGGCATGGCCCACGACCTGTCGCCATGGGGCATGTACCAGAACGCCGATATTATCGTGAAGATCGTGATGATCGGCCTGGCCATCGCCTCGATCATCACCTGGACCATCTGGATCGCCAAGGGCTTCGAGTTGATCGGCGCCAAGCGTCGTCTGCGCGTTGAAATCACCCACCTGAAAAAAGCCGCCACCCTTAAGGAAGCCAGCACAACGGCGGCCAAGGAAGGCACCCTGGCCAACCTGCTGGTCCATGACGCGCTGGAAGAAATGCGCCTGTCGGCCAACAGCCGCGAGAAAGAAGGCATCAAGGAACGCGTGAGCTTCCGCCTTGAGCGCCTCGTCGCAGCCTGCGGTCGCAACATGAGCAGCGGCACCGGCGTGCTGGCCACCATTGGTTCTACCGCGCCGTTCGTCGGCCTGTTCGGTACCGTATGGGGCATCATGAACAGCTTCATCGGCATCGCCAAAACCCAGACCACCAACCTCGCCGTCGTGGCCCCCGGCATCGCCGAAGCCCTGCTGGCGACCGCGCTGGGTCTGGTTGCAGCGATTCCTGCGGTGGTCATCTACAACGTCTTCGCCCGCTCCATTGCCGGTTACAAGGCACAAGTGTCCGACGCCTCGGCGGAAGTCCTGCTGCTGGTCAGCCGCGACCTCGACCACCAGCCGCCCGAGCGCAGCTCGCAACCGCACATGGTGAAAGTGGGGTAATCGGCCATGGGCCTGCATTTGAAAGAAGGCGCAGACGACGATCTGGCCGAGAACCACGAAATCAACGTCACGCCGTTCATCGACGTGATGCTGGTGCTGTTGATCATCTTCATGGTGGCGGCACCGCTGGCCACCGTGGACATCAAGGTCGACCTGCCCGCCTCCACCGCCAAACCGGCGCCGCGGCCAGAGAAGCCGGTGTTCCTCAGCGTCAAGGCTGACCAGCGCCTGTTCCTCGGCGAAGACGAAGTGAAGGCCGAAGCCCTCGGCGCCACACTCGACGCCAAGACCCAGGGCAAGAAAGACACGACGATCTTCTTCCAGGCCGATAAAGGCGTGGATTACGGTGACCTGATGAGCGTGATGGACGCCCTGCGCGCCGCCGGCTACCTGAAGGTCGGTCTGGTCGGACTCGAGACGGCAGCCAAAAAATGATCAACACGCGCCAAAAGCTGACGCGTTACAGCGGTAGCCTGGCCGTGGTGCTGGGCGTCCATGCGCTGGCCATTGCGCTGGCGCTGAACTGGACGTCACGCCCGCCGATCGAGCTGCCGCCGCAAGCGATGATGGTCGAGCTAGCGCCGATGCCGGCCCCGCCACCGCCCGCACCGCCGAAGGTGATCACGCCGCCACAGCCACCGGCACCGGTGGAAGAACTGCCGATTCCAAAACTCGCTGAAGCGCCGAAGGCCGAGATTGCCGTGCCGAAACCGGTCAAACCCAAGCCGAAGCCGCAACCGCCCAAGCCTGTGGAGAAAAAGCCGGAGCCACCGAAGGAAAAGCCTTCCGAGGAGAAGCCTAGCGACACGCAGCCAACCCAGGCGCCGACGGAGAAATCCGCTCAGCCGGCTCCCGGTCCATCACCGGCACAGCAAGCGGCTAAAGCTAACTGGCAAGGAACCCTGCTCGCGCACTTGGCCAAGTACAAAGAGTACCCGGCCAGTGCACGGATGCGAGGCAAGGAAGGTTTGAATCGCCTGCGCTTCGTGGTAGATGCCGAAGGTAACGTGTTGTCATTTGAACTGGTGGACCGCTCGGGCACTGCCGACCTGGACCGGGCCACACTGCAAATGATCCGCCGCGCCCAACCGCTGCCCAAGCCACCGGCCGACATGCTGAACAACGGCACCATCGAAATCACTGCACCGTTTGTTTACTCGCTGGAAAAACGCCGACGCTGAAACACCGCCGCTCCCACAGGTTCTTCGGCAGCCACAAAACCTATAAAAAGGCACCGAAAGGTGCCTTTTTGCATATCTGGAAACGGCAAACCTGCATTGCCCAGTGTCACTTAGCACACTCAGTCTGATAACGTGCGTCTATCGATTGCAGCCGGTATGCTTGGCCCGCAACTTCATGGACGCTTGCTATGACTCTCACAGAATTACGCTACATCGTTACCCTCGCCCAAGAGCAGCACTTCGGTCACGCGGCCGAGCGTTGCCACGTCAGCCAGCCGACCCTGTCGGTGGGCGTGAAAAAGCTTGAAGACGAACTCGGTGTGCTGATTTTCGAGCGCAGCAAGAGCGCCGTGCGCCTGACCCCGGTCGGCGAAGGCATTGTTGCCCAGGCACAGAAAGTCCTGGAACAGGCCCAAGGCATCCGCGAACTGGCCCAGGCCGGCAAGAACCAGCTGACCGCCCCATTGAAAGTCGGCGCGATCTACACCGTCGGCCCGTACCTGTTCCCGCACCTGATTCCACAATTGCACCGGGTCGCCCCGCAGATGCCGTTGTACATCGAAGAAAACTTCACCCACGTGCTGCGCGACAAACTGCGCAACGGCGAGCTCGATGCGATCATCATCGCCCTGCCGTTCAACGAAGCCGATGTACTGACCTTGCAGCTCTACGACGAGCCGTTCTACGTCCTGATGCCAGCCCAGCATCCCTGGACGCAAAAAGAATCCATCGACGCCGCCCTGCTCAACGACAAGAGCCTGCTGCTGCTCGGCGAAGGCCACTGCTTCCGCGATCAAGTGCTTGAGGCCTGCCCGACGCTGGCCAAAGGCAACGACGGCGCCAAACACACCACGGTGGAATCCAGCTCGCTGGAAACCATCCGCCACATGGTCGCCTCTGGCCTGGGCATTTCGATCCTGCCGCTGTCGGCGGTGGACAGCCACCACTACGCCCCGGGCGTGATCGAAGTGCGTCCATTGAGTGCGCCGGTGCCGTTCCGCACCGTAGCCATCGCCTGGCGCGCGAGCTTCCCGCGGCCCAAGGCGATTGAAATCCTCGCCGACTCCATTCGCCTGTGCTCGGTGGCCAAGCCGCCAGCGCCGGTGGTGGCCGGTTAAGTCGCTGTCATGACCGAGTTGTCGCAAGTGTCGGTGACGGCACTCAAGGGTGTCGGCGAAGCCATGGCCGAGAAACTCGCCAAGGTCGGCCTGGAGAATCTCCAGGACGTGCTGTTCCACCTGCCGTTGCGCTATCAGGACCGCACTCGCGTGGTCCCGATCGGCCATTTGCGACCCGGGCAAGACGCGGTGATCGAAGGCACCGTCAGCGGCGCCGACGTGGTCATGGGCCGGCGCCGCAGCCTGGTTGTCCGTCTGCAGGACGGCACCGGCGGGCTCAGCCTGCGCTTCTACCATTTCAGCAACGCCCAGAAAGAAGGCCTCAAACGCGGCACGCGTATTCGCTGCTACGGCGAAGCCCGGCCCGGTGCCTCGGGGCTGGAGATCTACCACCCCGAATACCGCGCCATTACCGGCGACGAACCGCCGCCGGTGGATGAGACCCTGACCCCGGTCTACCCGCTCACCGAAGGCCTGACCCAGCAGCGTTTGCGCCAATTGTGCATGCAAACCCTGACCCTGCTCGGCCCCAGCAGCCTGCCCGACTGGCTACCGACCGAACTGGCCCGGGACTATCAACTGGCGCCGCTGGCCGATGCGATCCGCTACCTGCATCACCCGCCCGCTGATGCCGACGTCGACGAACTCGCCCTCGGTCATCACTGGGCCCAGCATCGTCTGGCCTTCGAAGAACTGCTGACCCATCAACTGTCCCAGCAGCGCCTGCGCGAAAGCATGCGTGCCCTGCGCGCGCCGGCCATGCCCAAAGCCACGAAACTGCCACAACAGTATCTGGCCAACCTCGGCTTCACCCCGACCGGCGCCCAGCAACGGGTCGGCAACGAAATCGCTTACGACCTCAGCCAGCACGAACCGATGCTGCGGCTGATTCAGGGCGACGTTGGCGCGGGCAAAACCGTGGTCGCCGCCCTCGCCGCGCTTCAGGCGCTGGAAGCGGGTTATCAGGTCGCACTGATGGCGCCCACCGAAATCCTCGCCGAGCAGCACTTCATCACCTTCAAGCGCTGGCTCGAACCGCTGGGCATCGAAGTCGCGTGGCTGGCGGGCAAGCTCAAGGGCAAAAACCGCGTGGCCGCGCTGGAGCAGATCGCGGGCGGCGCACCGATGGTGGTCGGCACCCACGCGTTGTTCCAGGACGAAGTGCAGTTCAAGAACCTGGCACTGGCGATCATCGACGAACAGCACCGCTTCGGCGTGCAGCAGCGCCTGGCTCTGCGGCAGAAAGGCGTCGGCGGGCGGATGTGTCCGCACCAGCTGATCATGACCGCCACGCCGATCCCCCGGACGCTGGCCATGAGCGCCTACGCCGACCTCGACACCTCGATCCTCGACGAACTGCCGCCCGGCCGTACCCCGGTGAACACGGTGCTGGTCACCGACACCCGGCGCGTTGAAGTGATCGAACGGGTGCGCGGCGCTTGTGCCGAGGGCCGTCAGGCCTATTGGGTGTGCACGCTGATCGAAGAGTCGGAAGAGCTGACCTGCCAGGCCGCCGAAACCACACACGAAGACCTCACCGCCGCCCTCGGCGAGTTGAAGGTCGGCCTGATCCACGGCCGCATGAAGCCCGCCGAGAAAGCCGCCGTCATGGCCGAATTCAAGGCCGGCAACCTGCAACTGCTGGTCGCCACCACCGTGATCGAAGTTGGCGTGGACGTGCCCAACGCCAGCCTGATGATCATCGAAAACCCTGAACGCCTTGGCCTCGCACAATTGCACCAGTTGCGTGGCCGCGTCGGCCGGGGCAGCGCCGTCAGCCATTGCGTGCTGCTCTACCATCCACCGCTGTCGCAGATCGGCCGTCAGCGCCTGGGCATCATGCGCGAAACCAACGACGGTTTTGTCATCGCCGAAAAAGACCTCGAACTGCGCGGCCCCGGCGAAATGCTCGGCACACGCCAGACCGGTCTGCTGCAATTCAAGGTCGCGGACCTGATGCGCGACGCCGACTTGCTGCCCGCCGTACGCGACGCCGCTCAGGCTTTGCTCGAGCGCTGGCCGGATCACGTCAGCCCGCTGCTCGACCGCTGGCTACGCCATGGGCAGCAATACGGCCAAGTGTGAGCACTGTCGCAGTTTCTGGACCCTGGCCGTAAACAAGCTGGTTATACTCCTGCAATTGTTTGAAAACGGATACAGACCATGACAGAAGCTGCCCTCGCCCCTGAAACCCCGCACGCTCCGTCTGTTATTCGGCTGCTGCTCGGCAAACTGGGCATCGCCTACCAGGAAGTCCTAGACCATCACGGCCTGAACGCCGCGCGTAAAGTGCAGGCGGTTTTGCTGGACGATGCCGTCGGCGCGCTCATGGTGCTGTTTCCGCAAAGCCAATTGCTCGACCTCAACCGCCTCGCCGAACTCACTGGCCGCCGGTTGACCGCTGTATCCACCGAACGCTTGGTAAAAATGCTAGGCAAACACAGCCTGAGCCTGCTGCCCGGCCTGCCGGCGCTCACCAGTTCGCCGTGCCTGTATGACGAAAGCCTGCTGCGCGAGCCTAAGTTGCTGATCAACTCAGGCGAGCCAGGCGTGCTGCTGGAAATCACCAGCGAAGATTTCAAAACCATGCTCACCAAGGCCAGCGCCGGCAACTTCGGCGAAGCCGTGCACAGCATCCGCCCGAACCTCGACCGCCCCGACGATGACCGCGAGGAAATCACCCAGGCCGTGCAAGCGTTCACCGCGCGGCGCATTCAGCAACGCCTGGAAGCGACCATCGAGATACCGCCGCTGGCCGAAACCGCGCAAAAAATCATCAAACTGCGGGTCGACCCCAACGCCACCATCGACGACATCACCGGCGTGGTCGAAACCGACCCAGCCCTGGCCGCCCAAGTCGTCAGCTGGGCAGCGTCGCCGTACTACGCCTCGCCGGGCAAGATTCGTTCAGTGGAAGACGCCATCGTCCGCGTGCTGGGTTTCGACCTGGTGATCAACCTGGCGCTGGGCCTGGCCCTGGGCAAAACCCTGAGCCTGCCCAAAGACCACCCGCAACACACCACGCCGTACTGGCAGCAATCGATCTACACCGCCGCCGTCATCGAAGGCCTGACCCGCGCCATGCCCCGCGCCCAGCGCCCGGAAGCCGGCCTGACCTACCTCGCCGGCCTGCTGCACAACTTCGGCTACTTGCTGCTGGCCCACGTCTTCCCGCCGCACTTCTCGCTGATCTGCCGCCACCTGGAGGTCAACCCGCACCTGTGCCACAGCTATGTGGAACAACACCTGCTGGGCATCAGCCGCGAACAGATCGGCTCATGGCTGATGCGCTACTGGGACATGCCCGAAGAACTGGCCACCGCCCTGCGCTTCCAGCACGACCCGAGCTACGACGGCGACTACGCGGAATACCCGAACCTCGTGTGTTTGGCGGTGCGTTTGCTGCGTAGTCGCGGGATTGGCTCTGGTCCGGATGAAGACATTCCGGATGCCTTGCTGGAGCGTGTGGGGCTGACTCGCGACAAGGCCAACGACGTGGTCAGCAAAGTGCTTGAGGCTGAAGTGTTGTTGCGTGAGCTGGCTTCGCAATTTAGCCAGGCCTGAAAAGCTTCGCGGGCAAGCCTCGCTCCTACAAGGGATCACCAAAACCCTGTAGGAGCGAGGCTTGCCCGCGAAGAATCCACCTCGGTCTGACTGACCACTATGAGTCGATTGCAAATAGAGGGCCTTCCAATGACCCGAACAGCGGCTGTCAGTGTTGCCAGTCAAATCCGCAAGCTTGCTAAAGATCACAAGGTTACGGCTGGACAGAACGGCATGAGTCGTATGGCCGTGAGCATTACCCGCTTGGCTGGCGATGTCGTCGAGTTGGATGGCATCGAACAGTTGCTCGTCAATCTCAAGAAAAAAGGCGTTCTGAGCAAGTCTGAGATCCTGGCTCTCCAAGGGCGCTACCTTCAGGAGAGGCGTTCACAGAAACGTAGCGCATGACTTTTGATCCGTTCGGCGACTTAGAGGCCCAGCCACGCGACGCCCGCGAACCTTCTGAGTCGGATGGCTGTAAAGGCGAGCTTCCTAAAGGACCTATGCCTTCCTAGGCTTCAAATACTTGGTCAACCCCTGAAACCAGATCACCAACGCCGGGTTGCCCTTGATCTGAATCGACTTGTCCTGAATCCCCTGCATGAACGCCAACTGCTTGTTCTTCGCCTGCATCGTGGCAAAGCCATACGCCGCGTTTTTAAAGGCAATCGCAAACGCAGGCTCGGCATACACGCCGGACTTGCTGGTAATGCGCTGATCCTTCACCACGAAATGCCGCGCCACCTTCCCGTCCAGGGTCTGTAGCTGAAACACCAACGCCTTGTCACCCAACTGCTGCTGAAACGCAGGATTAGTCCGACTGGCCTTACCCATCAACAAACCCAGCATCCACAGAAGAAAACGAAATTTCATGCGCACAGCCTCAAAAGAAAAATGAACGGCCGGCGCAGTGTAGCCGCTTCAAGCAAGAACGCCACCGTCGTGTTGCGTTAGAAGAAGATGAACCTCTTTTCCCGCATGATGACTGCCAAGTCACGCTTTGCACTTCATTCTGAGGGACCCGCCCTACACCTGAAGAAACACATTTCTGTAGGAGCTGCCGAAGGCTGCGATCTTTTGATCTTGATGCCCTCAAACCTCTCGGACATTTCCTTCAAAACGCCGGGCTGTCCATGAACTAGGCGCTCTTGGCGTTCATCGATAACCTTTGTTCGTCACCGCAAAATCGGTGACTCGGACGTGCAAGTCCGGAATCGGCACACAATCGGTTATGGCTATTCATTGAGCGTTTTCTTATGCTCCCGGATCGTTATGGCGGCTGTGTGTGGGAGACCTTCGGGTCTGCCGGTTTGCCGATTCCGGTCTTGCACACCTATACACAGCTGCCACCTCATTCGAAGTGCAAGCGAAACGGTGCTAGCCCCTAATATCGGTACTACCCCAATGTTCAAGCCAACACCAAATCCTCCTGAAAACGAAGCCACATCCCCCTACGAATCATTAGATTCCAGAAAACTCCACGAAGCCGCCGAACGCGCCCTCGACCACCATTTCGGCCCGCCACCCAACGAAAAACCCAAGCGCAAAGGCAAACTCTTCACCGTCTCCCCCGACATCGACACCGAAGCCCTTTTGGCCAATGCCTCCGAAGACCTGAAGTCCATCAGCGCCATCGCCGCCGACCTGGCCGACGACATCGAAGGCACCCGCCGCTCAGTCGCCCTGGCACTCAGCAGAATGGCGGATGGGGCGCAGTTGTTGGTGGAGCGAGCGCTGGATCATATTGATTCGCCGAATCCGGCGGAGCATCGGGCGAAGGCGTAGCAAAAAAGTACGAAGGGGACTTAAAGTCCCCTTCTTCAGCGTTTATACCTGCACGGCGAAATTTACAGACAGTGACTGGCCTTTATGTCTGAGCCTTGCGAAACCAAACGCTTCACGCCGGCGCTCCCCCCCGGGCTACCTTTATCAGCTGACATCTGATAACAGGCCAACGCCCGGGACATATCCTTTGCTCCCAATTCACCACTCTCAAAAGAAGACCCCAGGTAGTTCATCGCCTCTGTGGATCCCATGGAAACCGCGCGAATAGCTTCCCTTTCTGCCTGCTCGGGGTGGAGGCAAGGGCCGTTATAGTCGGTGGAATTACCGTTACAAAAATAAGTGGCATAACCCAGCGCGCCGCTCGCTGTCGTCGACGCCGCTTTGAACAAAGCCTCAACCTTGCTGGTTTCCAGCTGAGGTGCCATCTGCGAAAGACTTAAGCTTGCCGCCGACAGACTCGCCTGTGGATCACCCGACTCTGCAGCACAGACATAGTTTTCCAGGGACGCTTCAATCAACTCCCCAGTCAGACGGTATCGTTCAAGAAACCCCAACCCACCCAAGCCCTCAGCACGTTGATAACAAAGGTTCTCCGCGCGGCTCATTCCAGGTCTACCGGATGCGACAAGCTCCTTCTCGCTGATCGACCAATCCTCAATCCCCACCAGCGCCCAGCACGACTTCTTAGCAAAGTTAAAAATCTTGATGTTGCTGTTACCGGCTCGTTTATCCACAACGTTCATGTGAGTGTCGTCGACCGTTTCGATCTCAATTCCTTCAGTCTTGCCTTCCATCGCAGTCATCAACGGAAACGTCAAACTGGAGCCAGTCTCCGCAGTAATTTGCGGTTCAAATCGACCAGGGTCCGAGGTCCGCTTCAACACCAATATTTTCACCGCCAGTGCGGTAAGGCGCTTCTGGGACTCGGCATTGGTGGAAAACACTGGCAGAAACTGCGCGAAGTCTGAGGATGGACACGAAGCACTTCCCCCGCCCCCACTGCCTGAACGACCCACAGTCTCAGGCGCGATCCCGTCCAAATAAGCCGAACGCTCCTGACTCATTTTTGCAATGCAATTGTTCACTACCGCCACATGAGCAGGCTTGGCTGCCTCAATCTCGAACGCCTCTACGGTGCAATTCGTATCCCGTAATTTGATCCACGCACGCTGGGATTCCTTTACCTGCGTCGAATACTCCACCCCTAATTTCGGGTCAACTGAATATTGAGATTCAAGCCTTGCCATCAGTTGGTGATAGCTCGTATTCAACTGAGAATCTGCGGAATTCTTTGCAGCCTCGGAACACGGGACAACCTGCGGGCTAGAGCTGATTTCACTGCAGTCGTCTTGGGCGAACGCGGCTGAAAACGGTAGTAGCGCGAACGCGATTAACACGCTGGTCAACCCTAAAACAAAGCGTTTCACTGTCTTCAATCCTTGATTATGGAACATACCTATTTTTAAGTTTATTTCAGCTACTTTGATGGCGGAGCAACCGCGATTTGCCTGGCACGATCAAGGGTCAGACGAATCAAGCAACTAGCAGATTGCTCACCATATATAGACTTTACGCACTCGAGATCCCGAAACTTCATCCAAGCTCGTTGAACCTCACGAAACGCGGTTCTTTTTTCGTCACTTAAACGATTTGCCTTATCATGGTAAGCCGAATTAAGCAGCGCATCCGCATCCGCCAAAACCAACTGATAAATATCGCTCTCTTGCACTATTTTTACTTGAGGCAAACTCTGAGGAATATCCGCATCCCAGTTATTCAATCCATTATTGTCATCAACTCTTAGCTTAACCGTTTTATTATCAAACCACCCATATTGATTTTTTGTCTGCTCCGATTTGTAAAGCAACTCAATATAAATTGGGTCGCTTCCCCGTTGCGGATCATTTAGCAGAGTCTGCTTTAAAACACCGACATTTCCATCTCCCTCATCCAGTTCGAAAGAAAAGCAAGGGGTTGGCCCAGGCTGAGCAGCTGACTTGCTAGCACGCATACAGTCCGCTCGAGTAGAGCCGCTCGGCTCATTACTTCCCGTTTCTACATCTTGAATTCTAATTAGCAGTCTCAAGTTAGGGGCCGCAGAATAGTCGGCCTGTAATATCTTCGCGGAATAGAACGGTTCTGCTTGAACGGTAGCGACGCTAAATACAAAAAATGCTGAGCACGCCAAGAAAATTGTATTTTTAACCACAGGGCTTAACTCCATTTAATTTAAAAAATGGGGAGATATTTATTTATCGAAAGTTAAAACCTACTTTACAAAATAAATTCGTCCCCTTTTTGCTGATCAGCACCCGCTTGTAGGCGCCGCCGGCAAACGGGTTGGACTTGCTCACTATCTTTCTGGAGGGGATTTCCGACGATCATGGCGCAGCAACCAGACCAGCGGCGGCAACAGCACCAGCAGCGCAAAACCGTCGAGCCACAGATGCGACCAGACCTGTTTTTGCGCTGAAAGCCACATGTCCTGCGGTGCCCATAACAGAACGCCAGCCATCAACCATCCCCAAATTGCGGGTGCTTTAAGACGGTTGCCGAGGTGCACCAACGCGAGCATGTACAGCGAATAACTTTGCAGCGTCGCGCCGAACAACGCGAGCCACCAGACCTGCTGCTCGTGACCGGCAGCAGGAACCGCATCGGCGCCCCAGAACGCGAGTTCGAGGGTGTGAAGATAGCCGTCAAGTAATCCGGAATGACCGGCCCAGGTCAGCGTGAGACCGGCGAGCACATGCACGATCGCGGCGGCATACAGCCAAAGCACCATCGTGGAGCGAAGAGAGAAAGAGGGGGCTGGCATTCCGTGTCCTGAGCGCATTCCTTGAGGGCGGGGAGTTTAATGGAAAATGGGGGTTGTCAGATGCACAAGCGTTAAACGTTTACCGTGACGGGTTCAGGCTCAGCGCTTGTGAAAGCGCGTCACGCATGACTGCGGCCCGTCCATTCCCCAGTAGGTGCTGAGCAAGACTTTGCGTTTCTTGTCTACACGGAGATTGACGAAACCATCGCCACAATCCGGCTGCACTTCCTCGAAGTCAGCGGTTTTCGGCCGGTAGATGAAAATCCGGTGGATCGTATAGGCGTAGCCAGTACAGATCATCCCCACGCAACACGTGGGAATGATCAAAGCCCTACAGAAAACTCAATCAAACATTCGGGCAAGGTACCGGTGCCCAGTCGCCCAGGTCCGGGTTCTTGCACATGCTGTTGACCTGAGTGGTGCCTGCGCTGGCGACTTGCTTGCTTTCCGCCTGTTTGGCTTGTGCGGTTTGCAGGGTTTTCTCGGTGGTGACCGCTTCTTTCGGCACGGTTGGCAGCACCGGTTTTTTCGCTGGTTTCACCGCTTTCTTGCTCTTGGTCGGGGTCACGACCGGTGTGGTGTCGGCGGTCGCCACGGTGACCACGTCAGTGCGCTGCACGCCTACTTGCTGCAGGTCTTTTTCGTAGGCCTGGGTGTAGTTGCTCAGGTCTTCGCTGGCTTTACCGTTCACCGCGACGATCAGGTCGTTGGACTCTTTGAGGCCGGCGACGATTTCTGCCAGGCGCTTGCGGCCCTCGGTGTCGTTGACGGTCTTGGCCTTGCGGTCGGCGACCAGTTTGGTGAACGCGCTCTGGTAGCACTGTTGCGAAGCCTTGGCATACGCGGTGCTGCGGTCGATGTCGGCGGCGCTTTTGTTGACGTCGGAGGCGTAGGACGCGATGCGCTGGTTGTCATCGGCGATCTGCTTCTGACGCTCGTTGTAGTAACCGACCGCGCCGCCCGCCAGGGCACCGCCTGCTGCACCGATGGCGGCGTTGCGGCCACGGTTCTCGGAATCGGTCAGGGCGCCCAACAGTGCACCGCCGACAGCGCCGACCGCCGCACCGGTAACCACCGATTTGGTCATGTTCGAATCGGTGGCGCGCAGGTGCTGCACCGGCTCGTAGCAGTTCGGGTAGTACTCGACCTTGGTGCTCGAGGCGACTTTGGACGTCGGCGATGTAGCGCAACCGGTCAGTACGGTGCTGAAGCCGACGGCAATCAGCAGCAGATGACGCTTGGAAACCGAAGCAAAAGGTTTACGGGAGGAAAGCATAGTTGTGTTCTCGTTTAAGTTTGACCAGCTCAGCACGGCCCATCGCCGCCTGAGTCCCTTCCAAGCTCGCTGTACAACGAACGATCAAGACCGCTGAGCGTTCGATGCGAGCAATTCCTTCAATATCGCCGCCGGGTCGGCTCGTCGTTGCTGACGATAATCACCGACATGGCGAACGAATAACGTCGCGCGCGTCACCAGGCTCTTGCCCAGTACCGGCTTGCGCTCCAACTCTTCCTTGATGCGTTGAAACTGCGCCTGGATCACGGCATCGGTGTAGCGCGTGCCAGTCGCCAGGTTGTCGATGTAGATCGCCACCGCGCCGTCCAGCGCGCTGCGGCCGTTGTCGATGGCCATGGCGAACAGCTTGGCGCTGGCCTCGTCCTTGGCGTCCACGGCCTGCTGGCGACTCTTCTGCAAATTGGTCAGGCGAATGTTGTAGTTGTTGACGGTCTCGGCCACCAGGGCCGCCGACTGGATCAGGTTGCCGGCCGCTTCCTCGCGCTGTTGGGCGATGAGCGAGACGTTGCGCTTGAGCTCTTCGTTGACCAGCCCCAACTCGGCTTGCAAACGCGGATCGACGCTGGCGGCAATGATGCTGTCCAGGCGTTTGGTCGGGTCCTGGGCGTCATCGATGGCATCGGTCAGCGAAGCCAGACGACCTTCTTTCTGCCATTGGGCAAACAGTTCCTTGTAGCGCGAACGGGGCGCCGACAACGCGCCAACCGCGACCCGGAAGCCGGTGGTTTCGTTGTTTTGCTCGGTGCCGTCGGCGGCGAACAGCGAGTACTCGCGGCGCATCCCGGTGAACAAGGTGCCCTCGCCTTCCAGGTAATTGCCACCCTTGACCACGAAGCCACCGTAGGTGCCCTGGCGGCGTCCGGCGTGCACCAGCTGGAAGGACTCCTGGACCATTTCGGCGGCGTTGCCGATCACGTCGAACAAGCCAATGGGGTTTGGCAGTTTGGTACCGATCGGCATCAACCGCGCGGCCTGACCGGTGCCGCCGGCGACCTGATTGAAGACCGCCCAATCGCCCAGCGGTCCGTCGCTTTCGCTGCCGTCCAGGCGCCGTGGAAACAGGCGCCCTTCCAGGTCCTGACGGCTGACGGCCTGCCCGCCACGGGCAGCAAATTCCCATTCGACTTCGGTCGGCAAGCGCACAAAACCCAGCCCGCCCTCCTCTGCCGAGGTGCCGCGACCGCTCACCGGCAGCAGATCCTTGTGGTATTTCATCAGCCAGGCGCTGTACACCGCCGAGAAGCGTTCAGCCTCGAATCGCGACAGCTTCACCTTGGGTAAACGCCCGGCCATGCCTTGCGGAATTTCAGCCTGCAACGCCTCGCAGGCTGGCGCTGGTTCACCGCTGGCCAACGATTGCGCCTGTGCCATGACCTGCGCGTATTGGCGGGCGGTGACTTCGTATTTGCCGATGAAATAGAGCATCGGTTTGAGCGGGGTGTTGGCGTCGGTCTTGGGCATCAACGGGGTGATGCTCTTGCTCCAGTCCTTGGGCAGATCCTTGAGGGTGAACTGGCCATTGATGAAGTCCCGGCGATAACCGGAAATGAACGACTGCTGATAGCCGGCCTCACCTTCGCTGAACGGGTAACCGAGGCTGATCTCACGGTCGTCCAGACTGCCTTGGGCCAGGATGTAGACGTAACGGAACACCATCTGCCCTTCGCACGGCAGCGGCAGGCTGACGTCATCGGGCAACGGCTTGGGGTTGTCCAGCTTGTCGGTGCCTTCATCAGCCCAGACCATGCCGGCCAGGCTCAGCGCCACGGCGGCGCCCAGTAACTTATACATCTCGGATTCCTTCACACGCCTGGATACGCGCCACTCGCCAGCCACCACAGAGCGCCGCCACGGCACTGACGCCGAGCACTGCCGCCAGGGCCAACGCGTAGTGACGCGCCAGCAGATGGCTGGCGTACTCGCCCGGCATCTGCGCAAATAAATGGTTCAGGCCCGATTGCGCCAGGCCATACAGCCCGGCACTCAACAGGGCGGCAAGACCGGCGCTGTACAGCGCCTGCACCACCACAAACAACAGCAACGCTGCCGTGGAAAACCCCAGCAAGCGCAGCACCGATAACGCTCGACGCTTGCGCTCGACCGCCGCCAGCGCCCCGGCAAAAATCGCCGCGAACGCTCCCGCCACGGCCAATCCGGCGATGATCCAGAACACGATCGACAGGTTGCGGCTCAGCGATTGCACTTGGGCGATGGCCTGGGCCTGGGTCGAGACCAGCAGGTTCTGCGCAGCGAAGTACTGACGCAGCGGTTCGACATCCTTGAGGCTGCGGGCGTACAGGCGAAACGCCGGATATACCCGCTGCTCCGTCGCGCCCACCGCATCACCTGGCCAACCGAACGCTGGCACGGCGCGGCCGTCCCGGTAATCTTCAGCCGCTTCCAGTAACGTCAACGGCGCGAACAATCCGTCCCGGGCGAAGGCTTCCAGCGGCAGAACCTGCAGCACCTGAACGCGAGTGTGCTGCGCCTCACCACGACCAGCCACCTGCCGGCCAAAACCGGCCTGTAACCAATCACCGGCCTTGGCCCCGAGCTTTTCGGCGGCGGTCTGGCTGAGCAGCACCTGATCCAGCCCTTGGGGCGCCGGCAGACTGCCGAGCAACGGATCGTTGGCGGTGGTGGGGATCATTTCCACAGTCACCGTCGAAGCGCCTGCGGTCAGATCCGCTGTCGCGGCAATCTGCCGGGTGCGCGGCAAGGCGAACGACACGTCGCTGCGCTGGCTCAACTGCTCGATAAACGCGGCACTGAACCGGCCGCCACCCAGGGGGATGATCTCCCGGGTGGCCGGGTCGTTTTCCAGGCGCTCGGTCAAACTGCTGACCAGGCCGAATTTCAAACCGAACAGCACCAGCAGCGGCGCGATCACCGCCACCAGCGCCAATACCGAGCAGGCCGACAGCCAGGCATCGTTGCGGTAATCCTGCCAGGCCAGGGAAGCCACCAGCGCGCCGCGCATCAGCAGGCCTCCCCAAGGGTGGCGGTGACACCGCCATCGACGTCGCGATGACAACTGATGCGTCGCACCTGCAAACCGCTGGCGCGGGCCAGTGACTCGTCGTGGGTGGCAACGACGCAGCACACCCTGTGTTCACGAGCCTGGGTCACCAGTAACTGCATCACGCGTTCCGCGTTCAGCGGATCGAGGGCAGCGGTCGGTTCATCGGCCAACAGCAGGCGCGGCCCATGGGCCAGGGCGCGGGCACAACTCACCCGTTGCCGTTGGCCGACGGACAAGTCGCACGGTCTTTTGCCCAGTTGATCGGTGATATCCAACGCCCCGGCCAGGCGATCGACGCTGCCGTCGTCTTTCAAGCCGAGCAGTTGGCGCGACAGGTCGATGTTGCCGCGCACGTCCAGAAAATCCAGCAGGCCACCGGTTTGCAGCACGTAGCCCAAGTGCCGGCTGCGCAGGTTCGCCAAGGCACTTTGCGCATCTGCGCGCCACAGCCCGGCAATGTCCGTCGTGGTTTGACCGGACGCAAAATCAAACTGCCCGGCCCGATCCGGCGCCAGCACCAGCGCCAGCAAATCGAGCAACGTGCTTTTGCCGCAGCCACTGGGACCGACCACCGCCAGTTGCTCACCGGCACGCAGTTGCAGCCGTGGAATCACCAGGCTGTAGCGCTGGCTGCCGGCGCCCCGGCTTTTGTGCACTGCGTTCATGTTCAGCATCACGGCAGCGTCGACAATGGAACGCGGTACAAGGCATCACCCGGTTCGGCATCGCCGAAACGCACCCAGTTGGCCAG
This sequence comes from Pseudomonas sp. GW822-FHT07A10, assembly GCF_058798795.1. NCBI lineage: Bacteria > Pseudomonadati > Pseudomonadota > Gammaproteobacteria > Pseudomonadales > Pseudomonadaceae > Pseudomonas > Pseudomonas sp. GW822-FHT07A10. Next base: position 223,809 of record NZ_JBXAKV010000002.1, on the reverse strand, counting down.
GTCGTTGTGGAAGGTTTCGTAGAGGCGGATTTTCGAGTCCAGCTCGTCGATAAAGTCCTCCTGCTCGGCCACGCTCAGGGAAAGCCACAAATCCTGGGTCATGTTCAGCGACTTGCTGCGATAAGGCAGTCCTTCCAGGTACTCCCCCAAAACTCCGCCATCGGCCAGATTGCCGCCCTTGCGCAAGGCCGAGGGATCACGGCTCATGTAGGCACTGGCACTGGCGATTTCCTGGAAGAAATTCTTCGGTGAGGTCTGGGTCTTGCGGGCGGCGTCGACGATCAGTTTCAGCGATTGCTGCAAGTCGTTGAGCTGCAGTTTGGTCAGCATCACGCACACTTGGAACGCCGGCAGGGCCGGGTTGGTCAGGTCGCGGTCGGCGGTCCAGGCGCTGACCAGTTGCGGCGCCTGGCTGGCGGCTTTTCGCCCCAGGAAGTCCATGTGCATCGCGTAGCCGATGGCCGCCGATTTGTCGGCCAGGCTCGGCGCAGCGCTCAGCAGCGGCACGGTTTGCGACTTGTTGCTGCGCACCTGATGCACCAGGTCGGCAAACACCGAACCGATCTCGTCCACCCGTTCACCGAACTTGCGCACATCGGCGCCCGGCACCGGGATGTACAGATCGCCGATCTGCGGGTTGGCGTCGGCGGTCAGGGTGCGATACTGACTTTGCGCACCGCCATGGGTTTTCTTGCCGGCATCGCTAAGCAGGTGCAAGGCGTAGATTTTGATCTGTTTGCCCAATGCGGCCTGACGCACTTCGGCCTCGTTCATTTGTGTGGCGGCATACGGGTCGTTCTTGCGCAACGCACCGGCATCGGTGACCAACAGAATCAAGCGTCCGCCATAACCGGACCAGTCCATGCCCTCGACCGCTTCCATCACGCCGGCAAAGGCATCTTCATTGAACGAATGGCTCGAAACCGTGGACGCCTTGACCTGCCGCGCCAAGTCCATGAAGCGCTGTGGGTCGCGGCCCTGGTCCAGGGTGATCAAGGTTTTGGCGACGTATTCCAGGCCCGGGGTTTTCTGGATGCTGTTTCGAAACCCCACCAGGCCAAAGCTGACACTGTCCAGCTCGCCCCGCTCGGCGATGCGGGTTTGCAGTTGGTGCACCACGTCGCGGACCTGATCGATGTAGGGCTGCATGGACACCGTGGTGTCGACGACCAACACCACAGCGGTGCGAAATGCATCGGCATTGGCGGCGCTGATCGGAGTGTTGCCGACAGTGGCCTTCGGTGCATTGCCGGGGTCGATGGACGCCACGTTCAGCAACTGCACCGGCTGGCCGTTTTCATCGAAGCTCTCGCGCGAATCAAAAATCGGCAACAGATAAAACTGGTTCTGCGGCACCGCGCTGGCGGCCGGTTCCAGGGCCAGCACCTGCTGATTGTCTTCACGGTTCTGCTGGGCCTTGAGCAACAGGTTTTTTGCAGCCGACGGATCGGCCAGCAGCCGCTCCACTTCGCCGGGCTGACGCAGGAACATCACCGGCGCACGACCGGAGCGTTCGGTGAACTTGAGCACCAGGCTTTGCTTCCAGTCGCTGACTTGTTCGGCTGGCAACCAGCCGTCACTGCGCCCGTCGGTGGCGGCGCCGACGCGTAGCCACGGGCTGCCGGCCACCTCTTGGCGCTGATAGACGTACAGCACGGAAAACGCCGGCAAGGCCTTATCAGGTGCTGCCCCCGGTTCACTGGCGAGTTTCGCTCCCGGCTTGCTGAGCACCCGCTGGAACAAGGTTTTTTTGCCGGCCATCAGCAGCGGGCGCTGACCGTTATCGACTTCTGTCGCCACAGGGGGGTTCACCGGTGGCGCCACGGCTGGCGGCGGTGTTTTGACTGGAGGCACTGAAGCCACTGGCGCCTTGGCGTCCGCTTCGACGTCACCGGACAGCCACCAATAACCCGCGCCGCCCAAGGCCAGCACCACGGCTACCGCAACAGCGGCAAGCGCGAACACCGGTCCCTTGCGCTGCTCCGAGGCCAAGGATTGCGGCGTCGACTTCGCCGTCGGCGCAACAGGCTTGGCTTGGGGTTGTGGCTGTGCAGGGCTCGTCGGAATGTCGATAGACACCGGCGTCAGTCCCGCCAGGTCATTGTTCATTGGAAGGGGCAACGGCCGGATCGTGGTCGCTTCAACCGATTCCCCGGGCAGATTATCCAGCGCCTGCAACAACGCCTTTGCATCCGGGAAACGCTCGGCCGGATCCTTGGCCAACAGCTTGCGCAGCACCTCTTGATAACGGCCGTGGTGCACCGGCAGCTCCGGCAGCGGTTCGGTCAAATGCGCCAGGGCCGTAGAGAGCGCGTCGTTGCCGGTGTACGGCAGTTTGCCGACGAGGATTTCGTAGAGCACCACGCCCAGGGCATAAAGATCGGCCCGGCCGTCAATGTCCTGGCCGCGCGCCTGTTCCGGGCTCATGTAGCTGGGCGTGCCGACGGCGAAACCCGCTTGGGTGAACTGGGTGCGGTCGTCCAGCGACTTGGCGATGCCGAAGTCCGAGAGCACCGCTGTGCCATCGGCGCGGAACAGAATGTTCGCCGGTTTGACGTCGCGATGAACCAGCCCCAGCCCGTGGGCATAGCCCAGCGCCGAGGCGATCTGGCGGATGTAGATCAGGCCCTGCTCCGGCGTCAGGCCGGCGGAAATGCGCTCCTTGAGCGTGCCATTGGGCAGGTATTCCATGGCCATGTAATACAGCTCACCGACATTGCCGATGTCATGGATGGTGACCGTATGCGGGTGAGACAGGCGCGCCAGGGTTTTGCCTTCGCGCAGGAAGCGCTCGCAGAAACTCGGATCGGCTGCCAGCGCGGCGGCCATGACCTTCAACGCCACCTTGCGCTCCAGCGAGCGTTGGGTCGCCAGGTAAACGCTGGCCATGGCGCCCTCACCGATCTCACCGCCGATGTCGTAGCCCGGGATCAGAATGTTCGCGGTGAGGTTCATGAAGGCACCTTCACGACGACGACGGTGATGTTGTCCGGAGCACCGCGCATCAGGCCCAGGGACACCAGGCTGCTGGCGATTTCCCCTGGCTCGTCGTGGCCCAGCACCTCGCGGATCTCATGATCTTCAACGGTTTTGTTCAGCCCGTCGCTGCACAACAGGTAACTGTCGCCGGGCTTCAACAGCAACTCGACCATCGCCAGCTCCAGCTGTGCCTGGACCCCGATGGCGCGGGTGACAATATTGGACCGCGGGTGCACCCGGGCTTCGGCTTCGCTGAGCAGGCCGCTGTCCTGCAGGTCCTGGACGTAACTGTGGTCCCGCGAGATCCGTTTGAGCCGGCCGTCACGCAGGCGATACAAGCGGCTGTCACCCGCCCACAAACACACCCCACGCAAGTCACGCGCCGCCATCACCACCACCGTGCTGCCCATCATGGTCACGCCGCGGTTGGCGGTTTCTTCACGCACGGCGGCGTTGACCCGCAGCAGGTCGGTTTTCAACGCCGCGACGTATTCATCCAGCGAACGGCCCACAGCAATGCTACGCAGACTGTCGACAATCAGACTGCTGACGTAGTCGCCCGCCGCGTGCCCGCCCATGCCATCGGCGACCACCCACAGGCCTTTTTGCGGCAGGTCCAGGCAAGCGTCTTCGTTAACCTGGCGGACCATGCCGACATGGCTTTTGCTTGCAGACTTCAGGGTCCTTCCCACGTTTGAACACATCTACACAAAACCTTCTTGGCCGAGCAAAAATTGCGCAAAATCAGCGGCGGCCGGCAGGCCCTGGCACCGCAATAAACCGGGGGCGATACGCTCCGAACCCTGGCCCCACCACACACTGGCCCCTTCGCAGGCCTGTTCGGCGAGGGCGATCATTCGCGCCTGCGGATCGGTGACATCAAAGCGGTGCAGGCCGGCAATACGGCTGCTCGGGGTGCGCGGCAGGCAGGTCGGACTGCCCAGTGTCTCCAGCGCTGCACCGAAGGCTTCGAAGCTCGCCTCCACGCTCAACGTGCTCAACAGCAATTGCTCGACCTGTTCAAACCAGGCGTCCGAACCGCTCACCACCGACGCCGGGTCGGCATCGTGATCCAGCAGCACCGCGACGGTCAGCGGAAAATACCGGCCAACCCGATCAATGCTCGGCATCACCACCCCCACGGCGGCCTGCGGCCCACACACACCGGGCGCGACCATAAAGCGCCACAGCGGACTGACCAGATAGGCATTCAGCCAACGGTCGCCAAGGCTCTGGCTGGCGAGCAACCCCGCCGCCAGCCACGAATCCCAAGGGCCGATAAAACTCTGCGGCAAGCCACGGCTGACAAAGTCCCCGCGACTGGCCAACTTTCCATAGAAGCCCGGCGTGCTCATAAGCGCTCCGGCAGGCTGAAACCGCTGAGCACACGGCTCTTGAACGGGTTGAAGGCGCTGTTGGCCCGCAGCTCATAAGAGGCGCTGGCGCCGTCGACCCGCAGCCGCAGGTTGAAGCGGTCCGGCGAGTTGCCGGCGGTGAGATCCGATTGCTCGAGCAGGCGGAACCAGGCCCAGGGCCCGTCCAGAGTGATGCCGGACCGACCGCTGGCCGTGGGCGGCATGATCGAGATCCGCACCACGCCGATGCTGCCGGGGTTGGGCCATTGCATGGCGGTCGGACGGCTCGGGCCGTGGTCGTAGCTCAATTGCTGGCCGTCGAGGTCGAGCAAAAACTGAGTGATGGTGGAATCCATGGCCACGGGCTTGAGTTCGAAGCGCACCATCGGTTGGGTACCGCCGGAACGGAAAAACGCATCCCGGATGGTCGCTGCCCGCTGGAAGGTTTGCAGCACGCCCGGGGCGATGCCGAGCTTCTGCGCGGCACCCGGTTGCCAGCGCCAGGCCTGGGCCGAGGTATCCACATAGGGCTGCAGGTATTTGCGGAAGTAGTTGTCCATCACCCCGCCCACGCCGAAGAACTGACCGAAGTCATCCAGGGTCGCGTCCCGCGCACTGCCCGGCGACATCGGATAACGCCCGGCCAGGGACTGGCGATAGATGTTCACCACTTCGCTGGTCCAGGCCGCGTTCAGTTGATTGCGTACTCCACCCATCATGCTGTTGGTGGTGGAGTTGACCACCGACTTGACCAGGCCCTGCACCAACGCCGGTTGACGCTCGGCGTTGAGGCTGACCCGCGTCGCCGCCGCTGCGGCCTGGTTCTTGGCTTCGCCAAGCAAGGCGTCGCCGCTGGCACCGACCATGGCGCTGACCTGCACATACAGGGCGTTCATGTCGGCCAGCAGGCCGTCGATGGCTGCCGGCTCGCCTTCGTTCTTGCTGACGATGCGGTTGAGTTCGGCAAAATGCGTGGTGACTGGATCGTCACTGGCCTCAGGTGCGTTTTGCATCGCCTGCTCCTGGCCGAGCAAGGTGCCCAGGCGCTCTTTGAGCTTGTCGACCCCACCCTCCACCGGCGCCCCCTTGGCCGCCAGCAGGCGTTCTTCCTGTTGCAGGTCGGTTTCCTTCGCCACCGCCACCAGCAATTTTTTCAACGGCGAAGTCGGCCCGGAAATCACCCGCAGCACATCGGCGGCCTGGGCCACGCTGGTGATCGGCACGAAGTCGATATCAGCCAACAAGGCGTCCCACTGGCGCTGGTAATCCTGGAAATACAGGCGACGCACATCGGCGGCCAGGCTGGCGACGTTCTGTTGTTCTGCCTGATCGCGACCGAGCACCCACTGCTCCTCGGCCAAGGTGCCGGTCTGGTTCAGGCTGGTGAGCAAAAACCCTTGGCGGTAACCCTTGGCCGTGAAGAAGCCACTCAAGGGATCGCCCAGCGGCTTGCCGCTCTTGCGGCTGAACACCAGCGCAGCATCGCGCCCGGCCGCTTCGTTGAGACGAAAGTCCGGGATACCGTCCGGCAGTTTCTGCCGCTTGATCCGGTCATAGACACGCTGGGCCACCGGCAGCTGTTGCAATTGCCGGCGCAAGTCATCGATCAGGCGCGGGTCGAGACGCGCGGTGGGCGGATGGCGCTCGAACAGCGCCTGCAAGTGCTCACCGAGGGCTACGCGCTGCTCGGCCGGCAAGTCGCGGGGCAGGCTGCGGTCCCAGTCCAGGGCGATCCAAGCCTTGATGAAATCAGCATCGTAATGCTCACTGTCGGCGAGCATCAGGTAGGCCTTCAAGCCTTCGTAAAGGAAGTCCGAATTGCCGCCGCCGTGCAGTTGCTCCTCGATACGCGTGAGCAAGCGCGGCGCGAAGACCGCGATCAATAGCTTGCGATAGACGCTGCCGGACTCGGCTTCAAGCATGTCGCCCTGATACAGACCCAGGCCTTCGGCCCAGTTCGGCGCATCATCGGCCAAGTGCTTCACTGCGTTGAGCAAGGGCAACACGGCGAGCACGTCCCGCTGCGCCGGGCTGAGGTTCTGCACGGCCTGGCCCAGGGGCACGACTTTCTGATCGACTTGCGCGATATACGCCTGATTGGCGCGGTAGCTGACCCACCACAAGGTCCCGACCACCAACACCAAGGCTACGGTCGAGGCCAGCACGCCCTGGGCGATCCACTTGCGTCGACGTTCGACTTTCGGATTGACACCCACCAGCCCACGCTCGGCAAAGGCCACGGCGCTGAAGAGCTTTTCGATGAAGTAACTGCGCCCGGTGCCGTTCTGGCGCACCAGGTGCTGGCGGTCCAGGTTCATGCTCTGGGCCATGGAGCCGATCAGCCGGTCAATCGGGCTGCCTTCCTGGGTGCCGCTGGTGAAATACACCCCGCGCAACAGCGCCCGCTCTTCAAAGGCGTTGGGTTTGAACACGCCCTCAAGGAAGCTTTGCAGGCAATCCTTCAACGCGCCGAACTGCTGTGGAAAACCGTAGATCAGATCGCGTCGCGCCGGGTCGCGTTCCTGCTGCAAGCGCTCCACCAGCCGATCGTTCAGGCGTTGCTCCAGACCGGCGAATTCACTTTGCAGATGGGCCAGCGGGCTGTCATTGCTTTTGCCGTCATCCAGAGCGAAGGTCATGCCCCAGACCTGGGCTCGCTCTTCCTTGCTCAGGGAGTCGAAATACTCCATGAACCCAGGCACCAGATCGAGCTTGGTCAGCATCAGGTAGATCGGGAAGCGCACGCCCAGTTGGGTGTACAGCTCCTGAATGCGCAGGCGTATCGCAGCGGCATGGGCGGCGCGTTCGGCATCGCTGCCCAGCAACAGGTCGGAGAGGCTGATGGCGATAAATGCACCGTCGATCGGGCGACGGGCCCGCTGTTTTTTCAACAGACCCAGAAAGCCCAGCCATGCGGCCTTGTCGACCGTCGCGTCGCTGTCCTGAGTGGTGTAGCGGCCTGCGGTGTCGAGCAGCACAGCCTGGTCGGTAAACCACCAATCACAATTGCGCGTACCGCCGACGCCGCGCACCGCACCGGCGCCCAACTGCGCGGCCAACGGAAAATGCAGACCGGAGTTGACCAGCGCCGTGGTCTTGCCCGAACCCGGCGGGCCGATGATCACGTACCACGGCAATTCGTAGAGATTGCGTCGTTCGTCGCCGCCCAGCTTGGCTTTCTTCAACAGCGTCAGGGCTTCGTCCATGCGCTGGCGCAGGGTTTCGAGCTCTTCGGCCGTAGCGATGCTGGTCGGGTCCGGCGGGGTTTGCGCCGCCAGGCTGCGCATGACTTCGGCGGCCTGACGGCGGGCCTGGATGATGCGAAACACTCGATAGGCGATCCACACCGCGAACAGCAGAATGATCAGCGCCCAGCGCCGGCCTTCGGGCACCAGGAGTTCAAGCAGCGGCCCGACAAACCAGATGATCAGGCTCAGGGCGATCAGCCCCAGCAACGGAATGACCCAGCGAGTCATAAAACTGAAAAACGCCTTCACTCGACCCCCTCCGCCAACACTGTGATTTCGACCCGACGATTGCGTGCGCGGCCCTCGGTCGTAGCGTTCGAGGCCAGCGGCTCGGTGTCGCTGCGGCCTTCGGCGCTGAAGCGCTCGGGCTGGCCGGTCTTGGCCGAAAGGATTTGCAGCACCGAAGTGGCCCGCGCCTCGGACAACGCCCAGTTCGATGGAAACCTCAAGGTGGCAATCGGGCGATTGTCACTGTGGCCGGTCACCCGGACCTGGCCCTTGACCTTGCGAATGGCATCGGCGATGCGCAGCATCAGCGGCTGGAAATTGTCGACGATACTGGCGCTGCCCGAGGCGAACAGCTCATCGCCACGGATGGTCACCACTGAACGGTCAACGGCATCTTCCACGGCCACCCGGCCGGCCTTGATTTCATCAGCGAGAAAACCGGCCAAGCGTGGCCGCTCGACCAGTTTCGGCTGCACCACCGGACGGTCGATGGCCTGCACCGGGATCTCGCCCAGCGCATGAATGTTTTTAAACACCGGCTCGGCATCGGCGGCCAGTTTCAAGCGCAGGCCGAACACCAGGGCCAGCAGCAACGCCACGCCGATGGCTACCGCGATCCATGGCGGCATGAATTGCGCCAGTCGATCGCGCGCCACGGTCACGCCGCGCCAATGGGGCGACAGTTCGCGCTCATATTCGCCACGGGCGCTGCGGATAACCGCACTGGTGCGCTCACGCAACGCCTCCAGTTGGCTGCGACCGTCATTCATGACCCGGTAACGCCCTTCGAAACCCAGGCACATGCACAGGTACAACAGCTCCAACAGATACAAACGTTCGCGGGGGCTTTGCAGGCAATGTTCCAGGAGCTGGAACACTTTCTCACCACCCCAGGCTTCGTTGTGCACAGTGATCAACAGGCTTTGCTTGCCCCAGTCACTGGCGCCGCCCCACGGCGTACTCAACACCGCTTCATCCAGGGCGGTGCACAAGGCGTAGCGGGCCAACAACACATCGTTGCGCACCACGCCGGCGGCCTCGGCGCGCTCCTCGAACTGGCGCAGGTAGGCCAGTAGTTGCGCCCGCAGACTCGCTGGTGCCGGGTGGGCAATGGTGTTGCGCAAACGGGTCAGCAAAGCCAGCAGCGGGCCCGCGGCGCTCTCCAGGGGGTTGAGACCTTCGGTTTTACCGGTCAACAGCGGCGCGGCCGGCATCGACAGTGGCGCGGGCTGGGCGCGGCCAGGGTCCGGGCGGGCCGGCTCGGCGCCACGACCACCGGGGGTCGGCATGAACTGGGTACGATCGTCGTTGTTCATCGCGGTTTATCCTCGGATCGCCCAGAAAGCCAGGTTCAACCCCGGGAACTGACCCGCGATGTGGAACGCAAAACCGCCGGAGTTGGCCAGTTGTTGCCAATGCTCGCTGCCCCGGTCGAGTTCGTAATAGGTGGAGCCGGCGTGATAGGGAATCTGCCGTGGCGCCACCGGCAGCGGCAGCAGACCGATGCCCGGCAATTGCAGGTTGACCATGTCGCGAATGTGTTCCACCGAGCCGATTTTGCTCTGCAGGCCGAAGCGGCTGCGCAGGGTCTCGGCAGGTACATCGGCGCGCACCACCAGAATAAAACTGGCGTTGTCGAGCAGGGTCTTGTCAGCCAGCATGGCCACATGAATGCCATAGGCTTTTTCGACGATCGGAATCGGCGTGGCCTTGCTGTCGATCAGCATCGACAGCGCTTCACGCAGGGCTTGCATCACCGGGGCAAAACTCAGCGCGAGGTCATCATGCTGGTACTGCGGGAATTCCTGCGGTCGCCGCCCGGAAGCGGTAAAAGTCGAGAATTCCCCGGCCAGGCTCACCAACTCGCTGTAGAACCGCTCGGGATGCAACGGACTCAACCGGCTCAAGTGCTGGATCAGCGGTTGGGCACGGTTGACCAGTTGCAGCAGCATGAAGTCGGCAATCTCCGAGGCACCGCCAGCACCGGACGCCACCACCCGCCCGGCGAGCGCTTCGCCGCGCTGATGAAGCAGGCCCAGTAGCTCGTTGCGGAACGCAGCCAAGGGCGTGGAGGCAACCACATCCAACAGCGGCGGGATGTAAGTGTCATCGAGCACCAAGGCGCGGTCGGCGCGTTTCTCCTTGATTCGCACCAGGCCGATGGCCGCGTAGTCGCTGATGCCATCCCGGGCTATCAATAATCGCAGCGCCCTCGACCCCACGGCCACCGGGGCCTGGTTTTCGAATGGCGCGTTATCGTCCCGCACTTCGCGCACCTGACTCACATAGCGCGCAGCGCCCAGGGCCTCGCCTTCGTCAACGGTGTCACGCGCACCGGCGCGCTTGAGCGGCAAGGCCAAATACACCAAACCATCGCGCAGGTTGTCATCGATATTCAACGGGCTCGGCGCCAGGTCATCCTGGGGAATGTTGAATGGCGTGCCGTCTGGCAACAGGCCCCGCGCCGAGATGATCGCCAGTTTGCCCTGGGCCAGCAGGCCCTGGTCGATCAGCAACTCAGAAAACCCCCAGGCACCGGCCGACAATGGGCGACTCCGGGCGTCGATGAGGTTCTCCAGGTAACGGTCATGCTGCTGGAAGTGCTGCGTTCCAATGAACATGCCTTCCGACCAGACCACGCGATTGTTCCAGGACATGGGGGCTCCGATTGTTTATTGGGCAGGGCTGGATGGGGGAACCGCGACGGCGCTGCGCACGGCTCGCACGTCGAGGCTGATCTGGTATTCGGTGTATTGGCGCGGCGGGACGTTCATCACCGTGCGCCACAGCGACTGATCCAGCTCGCGATACCCCACCAGCACGCCGATATGGCGGGTGGCCGGATCGAGGTCACGCTGCAGACTCAACTGCTGGCCAGGCTGGATCAGCACTTCGTCCTGGTCGATCAGATCCGCACCGAGCGTCGCCTGGGCTCGTTCGGCCAGTGCGAAATAATCGGAACGACCGAAGGTGGCGGCATTTTTCAATTCGAAAATGCGCACCCGGACCGGGGCCGGCTGGCCAGTGGCTCCGGGGTTGAGCCCGGCGATGGCGTGAAAGTGCAACTCGACGGCGGCCGTGTCGGCCTCAGCCTCTTCGGGCTGGGGTTTGGTGGCATCCTTGGCACACGCGGTCAGCAGAAGCGCGGTGGCGACTGCGAGTAAAAACCTGTGAATCATCCTGCGTCCTCAATGACGTTTCAGCTATCCGTTGTTCCGTTCTTTGCTATGAATCGCGTTATGTGACGGCGACGCTCAGTGGCGACGTTGTCTTGCACTGTGTTCTTCGTAGGCACGGCTGAATTCCCGACCGAACAGGTCCTGGAAATCCTCCTGGGCCTCACGGGAAATATTGCTGTAGAGCTCGGTGAACTGCTGCCAGTACTGGGCCTGTCGTGAACCATTGAAAATGCTCGACAGGCCACCGGGCTTGCCCATGCGCTCTTCCAGTTGTGCCGGTTCGAAACGCGCCAACAGGTGCTTGATCGCAGCTTCCACACCGGCCATCACCGCCAACTGGTGGGCACGCAAGTCATCGAAGCTGTCGCGCACCGCCAGGTCCGGCGCCATGAACGCTTGATTGGTGTGGCGCAACAGCAGCAGCAAGGCCTCATCGACGTTGGGAGCGAATTTCAGCGGGTTGTTTTCCACCGGCTGAATCATCGTCTGCTGAATGCGAAACTCGCCCTTGAGGCTGCTGCGGGCGCGCAAGACATCGATCAGGCCTTCGACCATCAATCGATAACTGCGGCCGATGTTTTCCATCTGCGCTTCGGCCTGGGCCTTTTCCAGGCGCACTTGATCCAGCCCGGCGCCGCGTAGAAAGGCTCGTAACAGGTCGGGTTGCGAATGGTCGACCGGGCCGGGCGGATTGACCGGATGCTCGACGATGGCCACGGGTGGTTCGTGCGGTAGTGACGGCTCGATCGGTACGCTGACTTGAGGCGCCGGCTGCGCAACCTCTGCAACAGGCAAGGGGGCGACAGGCAGGGGTGCAACCGCCACTGGCGCGGGCTTGTCGCTGAACAGGTCCCAATCTTCCGGAATCACCGGGGCTGGGGCTGGGGCTGGGGCCGACGCCAGCGGCACAGGCTCGGCCATGGGCGTCGGGTTGGGGATCGGGGTCGGTGGGCGGAAGTCGTGCTGCTCAGCCGGGACATGGTCGGACTGGGTGGCCGGCGGGACGGTGGTCGGTGCCAGAAAGTCGAACAAGTCCGGCAACGTGTCCATGGCCGACACACCCTGGAAATGTGCAGGTGGTGTCATGGGCGACGATGTCGGCGTAGCCACGCCGGCGCCCTGACGCCCCATCAGAGCCTCGAAGCTGTTGGACGAATCGGCAAAAGGGTTGCTGTCAGTCACCGGCAGATTGAAATCGATGCGCGCCTGGATTTCATAATCACCTATGCGGATAACTTCCCCATCTTGCAACGGCTCGCTGTTTCCTTTGCGCAGACGAATGCCGGCCTTAACCAATTCCACACCATTAGTGCTGTTATCGGTTAAATAATACCGGCCATCTTTATATTGAATAACGCAATGCTTTCCGGAAACCAAGCGCTCTGGATCGGGCAATACCCAGTCATTATCAGAATTGCGGCCAATTGCCATCACTCCCTGATCCATGGATTTTTCAGAGCATTGACCAGGGGTAATCTTGTGATAACTAGTGATAGTCAAACACAGCGGCATCTTGCCTCCTTGCTGCACACTTTGCGCGCCGGCGAATGAGGGGATCAATCCCCGCGGAACTCGCCGACAAACCTTGCAAACAACCTCAAAAACAGCTTTTTACCAGCATATTTGCTGATCTTAACCGGTTTACGTGACAAAAAACCTGCATCAGTACCTTCCCTGACCTACCGGTCGCAAGGGTTGTTAAGCACCTCACATCTGTCACACAGGAGAAATAGCTTACCTTGACAAGCCATAAGTACTACACCAAAAATGAACAACTTTCTTGAATACAGTGATGGCACTTTAAGATCATAGAGGATCCAAAGGGCCATTACGCACAAGGAAACATGCGAAGTTCCACTTGGAGCTTACGTGTGAACTGCCCGATTCTGTCGCGGGCGATAGGGAGATCAATTTCAGTGGAAGTGCCTTTGCTGCTCGCCGCCGTTTCTGCGACTTCGCCTTGTGGCGAAGATCTGGAATACGACGCGGACTTTTTGCGCCTGGAACGCGATTCCCAAGGCCAGCCCGAGCGCAGCATGGGCGATTCGATATTGCCTGCCGAACCGCCTGAATGGCGCAGCATCCAGCAGCAAAGCCTGGACTTGTTGCAACGCAGCAAAGACCTGCGTATCACCCATTTCCTTTTGCAAAGCTCCCTTGCCCTGGAAGGTGTCACCGGCCTGGCCCGCGTCCTGACGCTGATCAGTGAATTGCTCAAGCAATACTGGGCCGACCTGCATCCACGCCTGGATGCCGAAGACGACAACGACCCCACCGTGCGCATCAATGCCCTCGCCGGCCTGGCATCCGATGCCACCATTCGCCTGCTGCGCGAAAGTATCCTGGCCCGTTCGCGAACCTTTGGCGCTGTCAGCCTGCGCGCCGCCGCCAACGCCAGCGGCCTGCAAAGCTTCCCTGACGAAAACCTCGGCGCCGAACAACTCGCCGGAGCGTTCCTCGACAGCGATCCCGAACAGTTGGACATCATCCGCAAAGCCTTGCACGAGGCCCGTAGCGCCGCCGAGACCATCGAGCAACACGTCAGCGAACAAGTCGGCTCCGCCCAAGGCGTTGACCTTGGCCCGTTGAAGCAACCGCTCAAAATGGCCTTGCAGATTCTCGGCCAGTTCGCCCCGCAGAGCGGCGACAGCCCCCTGCCCGATGCCATCAGCGACGACAGTGCCGCGCCGGTTGAATACCCCACCGCACCAAGCGCGCCGCGCAACGCCAGCACCAGCACCAGCACCGGCGAAATCAACAACCGTGACGACGTGCTGCGCAGCCTGGACCGGATTCTTGCGTATTACACCCGTCACGAGCCCTCCAGCCCCCTGCCGGTGCTGTTGAACCGGGCAAAGAATCTGGTGCACGCCGACTTCGCGGCGATCGTGCGCAACCTGATTCCCGACGGCATCAGCCAATTTGAAAACCTGCGCGGACCAGACAGCGAATAAAAGCGTACGGATCACGCAGTCACGTCACCGGCACCGCCGATGACGCCAACACCGTCGCTTGAGCGACCAGGAGCAGCAACGTGGCGAAGCAAAGTTCTCAGAAATTCATCGCGCGCAACCGTGCGCCTCGAGTGCAGATCGAGTACGACGTCGAGCTTTACGGCGCCGAGAAAAAGGTTCAGTTGCCCTTCGTGATGGGGGTTATGGCTGACCTCGCCGGCAAGCCCGCCGAGCCTCTGGCACCTGTGGCCGATCGCAAGTTCCTTGAAGTGGATGTGGACAACTTCGACTCCCGCCTCAAGGCCATGCAGCCACGCGTTGCGTTCCACGTGCCCAACGAGCTGACCGGCGAAGGCAACCTGAGCCTGGACATCACCTTTGAAAGCATGGACGACTTCAGCCCGGCCGCCGTGGCGCGCAAGGTCGACTCGCTGAACAAGCTGCTCGAAGCGCGCACTCAATTGGCCAACCTGCTGACCTACATGGACGGCAAGACCGGTGCCGAAGAAATCATCATGAAGGCCATCAAGGATCCGGCGCTGCTCCAGGCACTTGCCAGTGCGCCCAAGCCCGCCGAGCCTCAGGCTTAATCAGGACGAATGATCATGACCGATCCAGTACGCGCAAGCGCCCAGACACTGGGCACCACCGAAGAAGCCAGCGAGTTCGCCTCCCTGCTGCTGCAAGAATTCAAACCCAAGACCGAACGCGCCCGCGAAGCCGTCGAGACCGCCGTGCGCACCCTGGCCGAACAGGCCCTGGCGCAGACCGACCTGGTGTCCAACGACGCCATCAAGTCGATCGAGTCGATCATCGCCGCCATCGACGCCAAGCTCACCGCCCAGGTCAACCAGGTCATCCATCACCCGGAGTTCCAGCAACTGGAAAGCGCCTGGCGTGGCTTGCACTACCTGGTCAACAACACCGAGAGCGACGAGCAGCTCAAGATCCGCGTGCTCAACATCTCCAAGACCGACCTGCACAAGACCCTGAAGAAATTCAAGGGCACCGCGTGGGACCAGAGCCCGATCTTCAAAAAGATGTACGAAGAAGAATACGGCCAGTTCGGCGGCGAACCTTACGGCTGCCTGGTGGGCGATTACTACTTCGACCAGTCGCCGCCGGATGTCGAATTGCTGGGCGAACTGTCGAAAGTCTGCGCCGCCATGCACGCGCCATTCATTGCCGCCGCATCGCCGACCGTGATGGGCATGGGCTCGTGGCAGGAACTGTCGAACCCGCGCGATCTGACCAAAATCTTCACCACCCCGGAATATGCCGGCTGGCGCTCGCTGCGTGAATCGGAAGACTCGCGTTACATCGGCCTGACCATGCCGCGCTTCCTGGCACGCCTGCCGTACGGTGCCAAGACCGACCCGGTGGAAGCCTTCGCCTTCGAAGAAAACACCGACGGCGCCGACAGCTCCAAGTACACCTGGGCCAACGCCGCTTACGCGATGGCGGTGAACATCAACCGCTCGTTCAAACACTTTGGCTGGTGCTCGCGCATTCGTGGCGTGGAGTCTGGTGGTGAAGTGGAGAACCTGCCGGCGCACACCTTCCCGACTGACGACGGTGGCGTGGACATGAAGTGCCCGACGGAAATCGCCATTTCGGACCGCCGTGAAGCGGAACTGGCGAAGAACGGTTTCATGCCGCTGCTGCACAAGAAAAACACCGACTTCGCCGCGTTCATCGGCGCCCAGTCGCTGCAAAAGCCGGCCGAGTACGACGACCCGGATGCTACCGCCAACGCCAACCTGGCCGCGCGCCTGCCCTACCTGTTCGCCACCTGCCGTTTCGCCCATTACTTGAAGTGCATCGTGCGCGACAAGATCGGCTCCTTCAAAGAGAAGGACGAAATGCAGCGCTGGTTGCAGGACTGGATCCTCAACTACGTCGACGGTGACCCAGCGCACTCCACCGAAACCACCAAGGCCCAGCACCCATTGGCGGCGGCCGAAGTGATTGTCGAAGAGGTGGAAGGCAACCCGGGGTATTACAACTCTCGGTTCTACCTGCGCCCGCACTATCAGCTCGAAGGTCTGACGGTGTCGCTGCGCCTGGTATCCAAGCTGCCTTCGGCTAAAGGCGCGTAACACCGCCCTTGATGTGATCGCTCCCACGCTCAGCGTGGGAACGATCAGAAAAACACAACGTGGTAGACACCACACAGGGAGAGAACATGGCTGTTGATATTTTCATCAAGATCGGCGACATCAAGGGCGAGTCCATGGACAAGGCCCACAAGGACGAAATCGACGTCTTGAACTGGAGCTGGGGCATGTCTCAGTCCGGCAATATGCACGTGGGCGGCGGCGGCGGTGCCGGCAAGGTGAACGTCCAGGACCTGTCGCTGACCAAGTACGTCGACAAGGCTACACCCAACCTGATGATGCACTGCGCCAGCGGCAAGCACATCGACAAGGTCAAGCTGACCGTGCGCAAGGCCGGCGGCGAAAGCCAGGTCGAGTACATGATCATCAACCTGGAAGAAGTGCTGATCAGTTCCCTGAGCACCGGCGGCTCGGGCAGCGATGATCGTCTGACTGAAAACGTCACCCTGAACTTCGCCAAGGTGCTGGTGGACTACCAGCCGCAAAAAGCCGACGGCACCAAGGAAGGCGGGCCGATCAAGTTCGGCTGGAACATCCGCCAGAACGTCAAGGTGTAATCGAACGTGCCCCCGTCGTTATGCGCCGGGGGCATTTTGGTGCTTGCTCGAATCCAATCCTTTCCCATCCGGTGTCTGAGTCATGGCCAAGCCGTCGTTTATTAATTTGTGGAAAGCGTATTCCGATCTCCTGGTCACGTACCCTGATGCAAAGCCCTGTGATGGCCCTTGGGAAAACCAGTGTGCTATCCGCATGAGCATGACGCTCAACACAGAGCTGACCATCAAGGTCAACAAATCCACCTATACCGAACCCAAGTGTGCACATGAGCACGCCCGGGGTGCCGAGTCACTGGCGAACTGGTTGTGGAAACATCATCTGGGGCGGCCACTGATTCTCGGTGGAAGTGCCGAAGAACGTCGGAAGTTGCAAGACAAGACCGGGCTCATCTTCTTCAAGGATTGTTTCCAGCAGACAGGAGAGTCATCGGACAGTCGCACCGGCGACCATATCGACCTGTGGAATCGCGGCCTGACCATCGGCCGGTATAGCGACCCATCCTACCGATCCCGAGCCATCTGGTTCTGGGAGCTGACATGATCAAGTCCAGCCGAAACGCTGTGGTCCTGTGTTGCGTATTGTCGAGTGTATCCGCGTGCGCCGACCAGCAAGCCCCGTCTGCTGCCGCAGACCAGGTAGTCACCCTGGGCGCACAACAGCTGACACTGGAGAACGACCAGCAGCGCTGCGTGTTGCGTAAACCGGATCGGAGCGTGCTGCCACTTGAAATGCCATGGCCTTGCCAATTTGCGGTCGACCGCCAAGGCAAGCCGCACGTCGAGTCCTTCAACAATGTGCCGATTGCCATCGTGCTGCACATAAGCGTTGACCCTGCGAACAGTCGCGACTGTCGGTCCGAGTACCGCGCCGTACGCCAGATCAAAGGCCAGCTCGAACCTTCGGTGGTTTCTCGCAGTGCCAGTTGCCTGCGCGGTGCAGGCGATCAGAAAGACTACACAGCGCTTTTCACTTGGTAAGCGACTTCACATGCAATCACTTACGACTCTGCGCATCGCGCAAAACAGGTTGGGCTTTGAGGGTTGAAATGATCAAACGAACCCTGTTGATGCTGCTGTCCGGCTGCCTGCCGTTGAGCCTCAACGCCTGGGCCGGGCAGCAACCACTTGCTGCCCCCAGCAATGAAGTCATTGTCGCCGGACAAACATTGACTCTGGAAAACCACGATCAGCAATGTGCGTTACGCAAACAGGACCAAAGCATCTTGAAACTAGACATGCCGTGGCCTTGTTTTCTGAGTGTCAACCGTGAGGGTCAGCCACGGGTCGAAACCTTCAACAACGCCCAAATCATTATCGTGGAGCACTCCACGCCCGAGCCCCCTCCCAGCCGTGATTGTGACGCTCGGTATCAGGCCATCCGCCAAATCAAAGGTCAGCCCATGGAAGTGTCAAACGTCGCCCATAGTGCTGGCTGCATGACCGGCGGCATGGACCAGAAAAATTTCGTGGCGCATTTCTCGTGGTAACCGAAATCGCCACCCGTGATCGCCTGCAACCGTCCCTGCTGGATCGGTTGACCGACGACGACCCAAGCAACCTCAAGGAAAGCGCCGACAAGCGCGTACTGTCCCTGACCCAACTCAAAGCCTCGGTGCTGCGGGACCTGGCATGGCTGCTCAACACCACGTCATTGCTCAGCGCCGATGCGACGCTGCACACACCGGCCGGCACTTCGGTGGTCAACTTCGGGCTGCCAGCCCTGGCCGGCAACAGTGCATCGAACGTCGATATCGCGGCGCTTGAAGCACTGATCCACCAGGCCATCGCCACGTTCGAGCCGCGGATTCTGCGCCATACCCTGCGCGTGCGGGCCCGGGCATCAGCCGAGATGAATCACAACGCCCTGAGCTTCGAGATCGAAGGCGACCTCTGGGCCCAGCCAGTGCCGCTGCGCCTGATGCTGCAAACCGACCTGGACCTGGAATCCGGCCATGTGCGAGTGGTCAACGCCGACCAGCGGAGACACTCATGAACCCGCGCCTGCTGGAACTGTACAACCAGGAACTGCACCACGTGCGCGAAAGCGCGGCGGAGTTCGCCCAGGAATACCCGAAAATCGCCAGTCGGCTGACGTTGTCTGGCATGGACTGCGCCGACCCGTACGTCGAGCGCTTGCTGGAAGGGTTCGCCTACCTGACGGCGCGGGTACAGCTCAAACTCGATGCCGAATACCCGACCTTCACCCACAACCTGCTGGAAATCGCGTACCCCCATTACCTGGCGCCGACACCCTCGATGACCGTGGTGCAATTGCAGGCCGACCCCGATGAAGGCTCACTGAGCAGCGGTTTCCCGTTGCCTCGGGATACGGTTCTGCGCGCCGCCCTGGGTCGCGAAAGCCAAACCTGCTGTGAGTACCGCACCGCCCATGCGGTGACGTTGTGGCCATTGCAGGTCAGCCAGGCCGAGTACTTCGGCAACCCGTCCGCCGTGCTCGGGCGCCTGGCCGCCAGCGCCCCCAAGGCCAAGGCTGGCCTGCGCCTGACCCTGCGCACCGGTGCCGAACTGCCGTTCAACAGTCTGGCCCTGGACAACCTGCCGCTGTACCTCAACGGCGCCGACGAACAACCCTTTCGCCTCTACGAACAGTTGCTGGGTAACGCCTGCGCCGTCTTCGCCCGTCAGCCCGGCGGCGATTGGGTAGAACGCCTGCCCCAGGATGCACTGCGCTCCGTGGGGTTCGACGATACCGACGCCGCGTTGCCAGTGGTGTCGCGAGCCTTCCAGGGCTATCGTCTGTTGCAGGAATACTTCGCCCTGCCCCGCCGCTTTCTGTTTGTCGACTTCACCGGGTTGAGCCGGGCGGTCAAACGCTGCCAGGGCCAGGAGCTGGAATTGATCGTGCTGTTCGACCGTCACGATCCGAGCCTGGAAGGCAGTGTCGGTGCCGCACAGTTCCTGCCGTTCTGCACCCCGGCAATCAACTTGTTTCCCAAGCGCCTGGATCGCATCCACTTGTCGGAACGGGTGAATGAACACCATGTGATCGCCGACCGTACCCGGCCGATGGATTTCGAGATTCATTCCCTGACCGCCCTCACCGGCCACGGCACCGGGTCGGAACAGCCTTTTTTGCCGTTCTACGCCGTCCGCGATCCGTCTCGCTACGGCCGCGATCAGGCGTATTACACGGTGCGGCGCGAACCCCGTATGTTCTCCAGCGGTCAGCGGCGCAACGGCCCACGTTCGACTTACATCGGCAGCGAAACCTTCGTCAGTCTGGTGGACAGCCAGCAGGCGCCCTATCGTCACGACCTGCGCCAATTGGGCGTAACGGCGTTGTGCACCAACCGCGACCTGCCGCTGTTCATGAGCGTGGGTAACAACAAGACCGACTTCACCCTGGCCGACAGCGCGCCGGTAGCGGCGGTACGCTGCGTGGCAGGCCCGAGCCGCCCACGCGCCAGCCATGCCCACGACGCCAAGGCCTGGCGGTTGATCAGCCAGCTTTCGCTCAATTACTTGTCCCTCAGCGAGCAAGGCCAGGGCGCCGCCGCTCTGCGCGAGCTGCTGCGCCTGTATGGCGACGACAACGATGCAGCCTTGCAATTGCAGATCGAAGGCCTGCGCGAAGTCAGCAGCAAACCCTGCACCCGACGTTTGCCAATGCCGGGCCCGATCGTGTTTGGCCGCGGTATGGAAATCACCCTGGAATTCGATGAGAACGCGTTTCGTGGCACGGGCGTCTTTTTGCTCGGTGCAGTCTTCGAGCGCTTCCTGGCACGTTACGTGTCGATCAACAGTTTTACCGAGACGGTGATCCGTACCACCGAGCGCGGCGAGATCATGCGATGGAAAGCCAAACCCGGACGCCGTCCGACCCTGTGAATACCCTGGACGCGATGCACCAGCAGCCCTGGGAATACGACTTCTTCCAGGCATTACGGCGCATCGAGTGCGAATCGCCTGAGCTTCCGCGCCTGGGCCATTCGTTGCGCCTGGCCGATGACCCCTTGCGCCTTGGGCAACAGGCCGATTGCACCTTCGCCCCGGCGACCCTGGCCTCGGTACAGCCGGGCATCGACGGTTCGCCGGCGCGTCTGGAACAGTTCTTTTTTGGCCTCGGCGGCCCCAACGGCCCGTTGCCGCTGCACCTCACCGAATATGTGCGTGAACGCCAGCGCAACAACGCCGACAGCACCAGCAAACGCTTTCTGGATGTGTTCCATCATCGCCTGCTGAGCCTGTTTTACCGGGCCTGGGCCGAAGCACGACCGACAGTCAGCCATGATCGCCCGGACGATGACTACTGGTCGGCACGTCTGGCAGCGCTGAGCGGTCGAGGCATGCCGAGCCTGCTCAAACAAGGCCTGATACCCGACACGGCGAAGCTGCATTACAGCGGTCATCTGTCGGCACAAACCCGCTATCCCGACGGTTTGAAGGCAATCATCGGCGAGTACTTCGGCCTGCCGGTGGAGATCGAAGAATACGTCGGCCAATGGCTGGTGCTGCCGGAGCGCAGCCGCGTGGGCGTCAGCGCTCATCAATTGGGCGTGGATTTTTGCCTGGGCCGCTGCGTCTGGGATCGCCAGCACAAATTCCGCATTCGCCTGGGGCCGCTCAAGCTGGATGACTACATGAGCATGTTGCCCGGCAGCCCATCCTTCAATGAGCTGGTGGCCTGGGTGGCCGAATACCTGGGCCATGAACTGGACTGGGATCTGAACCTGGTTCTGAAACAGCCCGAAGTGCCGACACTGCAACTCAATGGCCGCTTCCGCCTGGGGTTCAATACCTGGGTGGGCAAGCCCGCAAAAGATGCCAAGGACTTAATACTCGCCCGGCATTACGCCGAACAAGCCAACACCTCACAGATCTCAAGGAGCCAAGAGCATGGGTGAAATCAGTCGCGCCGCGTTGTTCGGCAAACTAAATAGCGTGGCCTACAAAGCCATCGAAGCCGCCACCGTGTTCTGCAAGTTGCGCGGTAACCCTTATGTGGAACTGGCCCACTGGTTTCATCAGTTGCTGCAATTGCAGGATTCGGACCTGCACCGCCTCATCCGCCAGTTCAATATCGAGCCGGCGCGCCTGGCCCGGGACCTGACCGAAGCCCTGGACCGTTTGCCACGGGGCTCGACGTCAATCACTGACTTGTCTTCCCATGTGGAAGAAGCCGTGGAGCGTGGCTGGGTCTACGGCAGCCTGATGTTCGGCGAAAGCCAGGTGCGTACCGGTTATCTGATGCTGGGCATCCTCAAGACCCCGAGCTTGCGCCATGGATTACTGGGACTGTCGGCAGAGTTCGACAAGATCAAGGTCGAGGCCCTGAGCGAGCGTTTTGACGAGTACGTCGGCGACTCGCCGGAAAATGCACTCAGCGCCAGCGATGGTTTCAACGCCGGCAGCGTGCCCGGTGAAGCCAGTGGCGCCATGGCCCCAAGCGCCATGGGCAAGCAGGAAGCGCTCAAGCGTTTTACCGTCGACCTCACCGAACAAGCGCGCAGTGGCAAGCTTGACCCGATCGTCGGCCGTGACGAAGAGATCCGCCAATTGGTAGACATCCTCATGCGTCGTCGGCAGAACAACCCGATTCTGACCGGTGAAGCCGGCGTCGGTAAAACCGCCGTGGTCGAAGGTTTTGCCCTGCGCATCGTCGCCGGTGACGTGCCGCCGGCGCTCAAGGATGTGGAACTGCGCAGCCTGGACGTCGGCCTGCTACAGGCCGGCGCGAGCATGAAAGGTGAATTCGAACAGCGCCTGCGCCAAGTCATCGAAGACGTCCAGGCCTCACCAAAACCGATCATCCTGTTTATCGACGAAGCCCACACCCTGGTAGGTGCCGGTGGCGCCGCCGGCACCGGGGACGCGGCCAACCTGCTCAAGCCGGCTCTGGCCCGGGGTACCCTGCGCACCGTGGCCGCCACGACCTGGGCCGAGTACAAAAAGCATATCGAAAAAGAC
The DNA here is from genome assembly GCF_058798795.1 of Pseudomonas sp. GW822-FHT07A10. Taxonomy (NCBI): domain Bacteria; kingdom Pseudomonadati; phylum Pseudomonadota; class Gammaproteobacteria; order Pseudomonadales; family Pseudomonadaceae; genus Pseudomonas; species Pseudomonas sp. GW822-FHT07A10. Next base: position 201,264 of record NZ_JBXAKV010000002.1, on the reverse strand, counting down.
CCGGCCCTGACCCGCCGCTTCCAGGTGGTGCAAGTCGCCGAACCGTCCGAAGACAAGGCGCTGCTGATGATGCGCGGCGTGGCCTCGACCATGGAAAAACACCATCAGGTGCAGATCCTCGACGAAGCCCTGGAAGCCTCGGTCAAACTGTCCCATCGCTACATCCCCGCGCGCCAGTTGCCGGACAAATCCGTGAGTCTGCTGGACACCGCCTGCGCCCGGGTCGCCATCAGCCTGCATGCCGTGCCGGCCGAAGTGGACGACAGCCGTCGGCGCATCGAGGCGTTGGAAACCGAGCTGCAGATCATCGCCCGCGAGCACGCCATCGGCATCGTCATCGGCGCCCGCCAGACCCAAAGCGAAAACCTGTTGAGCGCCGAACGCGAACGCCTGGCCGAACTGGAAAACCGCTGGGCCGAAGAAAAAGCCCTGGTGGATGAATTGCTCGCCACCCGCGCCACCCTGCGCGAGCGCGTCGGTGTGGTGGACAGCGAGGACGGCAGCGAGACCAGCCACGCCTTGCGCGAAAAACTGGTGGACCTGCAACAGCGTCTCAGCGCCCTGCAAGGGGAAACGCCGCTGATTCTGCCGACGGTCGATTACCAAGCCGTGGCCTCGGTGGTCGCCGACTGGACCGGGATTCCGGTGGGGCGCATGGCCCGTAACGAACTGGAAACCGTGCTCAACCTCGACCTGCACCTGAAGAAACGCATCATCGGCCAGGACCACGCCTTGCAGATGATCGCCAAACGCATCCAGACCTCCCGCGCCGGCCTCGACAACCCGAGCAAGCCGATCGGGGTATTCATGCTCGCCGGCACCTCCGGCGTGGGCAAGACCGAAACCGCCCTGGCGCTGGCCGAAGCCATGTACGGCGGCGAGCAAAACGTCATCACCATCAACATGAGTGAATTCCAGGAAGCTCACACGGTGTCCACCCTAAAGGGCGCGCCACCGGGCTACATCGGCTATGGCGAGGGCGGAGTGCTGACTGAAGCCGTGCGGCGCAAACCCTACAGCGTGGTACTGCTGGACGAAGTGGAAAAGGCTCACCCGGATGTGCACGAGATCTTCTTCCAGGTCTTCGACAAAGGTGTGATGGAGGACGGCGAAGGTCGGGTGATTGACTTCAAGAACACCTTGATTCTGCTGACCACCAACGCTGGCACCGAGCTGATTGCCCAGGTCTGCAAAGACCCGCAAAACGTGCCGGAGCCCGAAGAAATCGCCAAGGCCCTGCGCCAACCGCTGCTGGAGATTTTCCCGCCGGCATTGCTGGGCCGGCTGGTGACCATTCCGTATTACCCGCTCAGCGACGAGATGCTCAAGGCCATCACCCGCCTGCAACTCAACCGCATCAAGAAGCGCGTGGAAAACACCCACAAGGTGGCTTTCGATTACGACGACGCGGTGATCGACCTGATCGTCTCCCGTTGCACCGAAACCGAAAGCGGCGGGCGGATGATCGACACCATCCTGACCAACAGCCTGCTGCCGGACATGAGCCGCGAATTCCTCACCCGCATGCTCGAAGGCAAAGCGCTGGCAGGCGTGCGGATCAGCGCCCGGGATAACGAATTGCACTACGACTTCAGCGACGCCGCCTAAGCGGCCCTCCTCCGTAGGAAGGAACCGAGCAGTGACAAGGGATAACTGATGCTATTCAAGCAACTCTCACGCCTGGCAAAGATCACCAGCCCCCTGGGGCCGGATGTGCTGTTGCTCAAGGACATGGGCGGAGACGAAGAATTGGGGCGGCTGTTCAGCTATGAGCTGCAGTTGCACTCGCTGGACAACGCCATCGACCTCAACCAGTTGCTCGGCAAACCCATGTGCCTGAGCCTGCAACTGGACGGCGGTGGCGAGCGTCATTTCCATGGCATCGTTGCCCGTTGCAGCCAGAACGTCGACCAGGGCCAGTTCGCCAGTTACCAGGCCACGCTGCGGCCCTGGCTATGGCTGCTGACCCGCACCTCCGATTGCCGGATTTTCCAGAACCTGACCATCCCGCAGATCATCAAGCAGGTGTTTCGCGACCTGGGTTTCTCGGATTTCGAAGATGCCCTGAGCCGGCCCTATCGCGAGTGGGAATACTGCGTGCAGTATCGCGAAACCAGCTTCGATTTCGTCAGCCGCCTGATGGAACAGGAAGGGATCTATTACTTCTTCCGCCATGAACAGGGTCGTCATGTGCTGGTGCTGGCCGATGCCTACGGCGCCCACACCAGCGCGCCCGGCTACGCCTCGGTGCCCTACTACCCCAAGAATGAACAGCAGCGCGAACGCGATCACATCCACGATTGGCACCTGGCCCAGCAAGTCCAGCCGGGTTCGCTGGAACTCAACGACTATGACTTCCAGCGCCCCAGTGCGCGAATTGACGTGCGCTCGGCCATGCCTCGTCCGCACACCGCCGGCGATTATCCGCTGTACGACTACCCCGGCACTTATGTGCAAAGCGCAGACGGCGAACACTACGCCCGCACCCGCATCGAAGCGTTGCAGACCCTGCACGAACAGGTCGAGCTGGCCGGTAACGCCCGAGGCCTGGGCTCGGGTCATTTGTTCAGCCTCACCGGCTTCAGCCGCCATGACCAGAACCGTGAATACCTTATCGTCGGCACCCGCTATTACATTTCCCAGGAAAGCGGGGAAACCGGTGGTGGCGCGCCTTCGGCACAGTTCGAAAGCAGCCTGACCTGCATCGACGCCCAACAAAGCTACCGCCCGCTGCCCAACACCCACCGCCCCATCGTCAAAGGCCCGCAGACCGCGTTGGTGGTGGGCCCCAAAGGCGAGGAAATCTGGACCGATCAGTTTGGCCGGGTGAAGGTGCATTTCTATTGGGACCGGCATGATCAGTCCAACGAAAACAGTTCGTGCTGGATTCGCGTGTCGCAATCCTGGGCCGGAAAAAACTGGGGCTCGATGCAGATCCCACGAATCGGCCAGGAAGTCATCGTCAGCTTCCTCGAAGGCGACCCGGATCGGCCGATCATCACCGGCCGCGTCTACAACGCCGAACAGACCGTGCCCTATGACTTGCCGGAAAACGCTACCCAGAGCGGCATGAAAAGCCGTTCGAGCAAGGGCGGCTCGCCGGCCAATTTCAACGAAATCCGCATGGAAGACAAAAAAGGCGCCGAGCAGTTGTACATCCATGCCGAGCGCAATCAGGACATCGTGGTCGAGGTGGATGAAAGCCACTCGGTGGGCCACGACCGCAACAAAAGCATCGGGCATAACGAGACGGTGACCATCGGCAACAATCGGCTGCGCATCGTCAAGCAGGAAGACATTCTGTCGGTGGGCCAGCGCAAGACCGACAGCATCAGCCAGAGCTACGTCATCGAAGTGGGCGAAAACCTGCGGCTGGTATGCGGCGAAAGCATCCTGGAGCTCAATGCCAGCGGCCAGATCAACCTGACCGGCGTGCAAATCAGCTTCTATGCCAGCGGTGACGCCGAGATCAACACCGGCGGCGTGCTGCACCTGAACAACGGCGGCGGCCCTGGCGCCACGCCTGACGGCCAGGGCGTCAAGGCCAGCATCGACGCCAATATCAATGCCGCGTTTCCCAAGCCCAAGGGCTAATCACGAGATCTGTGTTCCATGGCTTACCGAATCAATGAATTCCAGTTCCAGCTGCCGGCAAGCGAGCTGCAAGACGCGACGATCAACATCCTCAAGTTCCCCGAACTGGGCACCTCGCTGATAGTCAGCCGCAGCTTGCTGGCCGAGGGCGAAACACTGCAAAGCAACTTCGACGACCAGCTCAAGCGCCTGGAAAAACAAGTGCAGGACTTGCGTTTTCAGCCGGGCGTCGCCGTGCGCCTGGGCGCCAGCCAGGAGGTCGAAGGCATCGAGTTGCGCAGCCAGTTCAACAAGGGCAACGACAAAGTCTTCCAGTATCAGTTGGCGCTGGTATTGCCCGGCACCCGCAAAATGCTCGCCCTGAGCTACGTGAAGGCGGAAAAACTCGGCGATGCCGAAGCCGCGCATTGGGCAACCATCAAGAGTTCGCTGTTGTTCGACGTTCCGGCCTGATGAGCACCCTGCATGTCTGACGCACTCTGGGCCGCCCGCCTGGGCGATGCACTCGACCACACCTCGATGATGGCCGACATCCTCGGCGGTGTGCTGGAGGTGGCGGCCAATATCGCGATCACCGCGGTGGCGACGGCTGCCGTGGTGGCGGCGACGGGCATCACCGTCGTCACCGGCGGCCTCGGCTGCTTCCTGCTCGGCGCGGTGGTGGGCACCATCGTCGGCCTTGCCATGAGCAAGACTGGAGCCGACAAGGGCTTGAGTAATCTGTGCGAGAGCTTCAGCAATGCGCTGTTTCCGCCCACGGTGCAGGCGACGATTCTCACCGGTTCCACCAACACCCTCACCAACAACATCCCCGCCGCCCGCGCCGCCGGGGCGATCCCGTCCCATGTCGCGCCGGCCGGCACCGAGCTGGAGGCACCCGAGCCCGAAGCCGAGCCCAGCTATCTGGACATGGCCGAGAGCTTCTTCTCGCAGATGTGGCGCCCCACCGTCGCCACCCCAGCGCCCGGCGCCGTACCCAAGCCGCTGGACCTGGTCACCTGCATGAAGCATCCGCCGATGCCGCCGCAGTTTCTGGCCGAGGGCTCGGACAAAGTCACCATCAACGGCCAACCGGCCGTGCGCAGCGGCGACCGCACCACCTGCGACGCCAAGGTCGTATCGTCCGGGCTGATCTCATCGAACGTGACCATTGGTGGCGGTTCGGTGGTGGTGCGCGAGATCCGCAGCGGCAAGACCCCGGGCGTGGGGCTGGCGGTCACCGCGTTGCTGATGCTCAAGGGCAGCAAGGGCAAGTTCTTCAGCAAACTGCCGTGCATGCTGATCGGCGGCGCGGCATCGATGGCCGTCAGCAGCGCCATGGGCGCCATGGCCAACGCCGCCATGGGTTCGTCGAATCCGGTGCATGCCGCCACCGGGGCCAAGGTGCTGGGTGGGGACGAAGAGCTGGATTTCGTGCTGCCGGGCATCTTGCCGATCGATTGGCAGCGCTTCTACAACAGCCGTGACGAACGCCGCGACGGGTTGTTCGGCGCAGGCTGGAGCGTGTCCTACGAGGTGTGCGTTGAAATCCTGCCTCACCCGGAGGGTGGAGAAACGCTGGTCTACACCGATGAGCAGGGCCGGCGTATCGACATGGGTTCGATTCCTCTGGGCGGCGCGGTGTTCAGTGCGGGTGAAGGGCTGAGTGTTCGGCGACACGTCAATGGGCAGTTGTTGATTGAAAGTACGGACGGGTTGTACCGGCTGTTCGACCCGACGCCGGGATATGCATCGCTGCTGCGCCTGAGCCAGCTCGGAGACCGCAACGACAATCGCATCCACCTCGACTATGGCGATGACGGGCGCCTGCTGCAGCTCCGAGACACCTTCGATCTGGTCAGCATTGAGCTGATCTACGATGCGCGCTGGCGCCAACGGGTCAGCCGGATCGAGCGATTGTATGCAGACCAGCGCCGCGAAGTGCTGATGCACTACGGCTACGATACCCAGGGTGATCTAATCGAGGTGCGCCAGTCCAACGGGCAGGTGAAACGTCAGTTTGCCTATGACACCGGACGCCGTATGGTCGAGCATCAGTTGCCGACCGGGCTGCGTTGCTTCTACGAATGGGCGTTGGTTGAAGACCTTGAATGGCGCGTGGTCCGCCACTGGACCGACGCGGGCGACCAATACACCTTCGACTATGACCTGGCAGCCGGGACCACACGCATCACCGACGGTCTGAATCGGGTCAGCACGCGTCACTGGGATGCTCAGTACCAGATCATCGAAACTACCGACGCGCTGGGACGTACCTGGACATTCCGGTGGAATGACGAAAACCAATTACTTGGGGCGACCGATCCTGCGGGCGGGCAGCATCAATTCAGCTACGACGAAGCGGGAAATCTCAGCGAGACTCGCGACCCGCTCGGGCGCAGCGAATCAACCCTGTGGCTGGAACACTGGGCCTTGCCGCTGGCAGAAACCGATGCGGCTGGAAATACCTGGCTGTATCACTATGACTCACACGGCAACTGCATCCGCGAAACCGACCCGTTGGGCCACGTCACCCGCTATCGCCATGATGCCCACGGCCAGGTCGTGGAGATCATCGACGCCAGCGGCAAGCGCAAAACATTACGCTGGACGGCACTCGGCCAACTCAGTGAACACACCGACTGTTCCGGTTTCACCACGCGGTTGAGTTACTGCGAGCGTGGGTTGCTGCTCACCAGTACCGATACGCTGGGCGAACGCACGCGTTTCACCTACGACGACCAGGGCCGGTTGCTCAGCAAGCAACTGCCAGACGGGCGCACTGAACATTATCAGCGTGACGCGAGCGGCCAGCTGATCGGCTACTGCGACCCCGCCGGGCACACCACTCACTTCGAGCACACATTGGGTGGTCACCTGCGTCTGCGCACCGACGCCCACGGTCGCCGGGTGGAATTGAACTACGACGTCTATGGTCGCCTGCAAACCCTGACCAATGAGAACGGCGAACGCTATATGTTTGCCTGGGATTCCAGCGACCGGCTGATTGCGCAACATAGCCTGGACGGCAGCCTCAAACGCTATGCCTACGACCCGCTGGACAACGTCACTCGCGTGGAGGCACTCACCGCTCCCGGTAGCACGGACCTGGACCTTTCGCCGCAAGCGCCTGTCGTCCATGACTTGGAACGCGATGCGGTGGGTCGATTGGTGGCCAAGGTCACCGAGGATGGTCGCACCGAGTACTGCTATGACGCGCTGGATCAAGTCACCGCCATCACCTTCACCAGCCACACGGGCGAGCAACAGAACCTGGGCTTCAGTTACGCCCCCCTTGGACAACTGATCGCCGAACAGAGCTGGGCCGGACGCCTGGAGCATCGCTATGACGAACTGGGCAACCTGACCCAGACGCTGCTGCCTGATGGCCGATGGCTGAACCGCCTGCATTACGGCAGTGGTCATCTGCATCAGATCAACCTCGAAGGTCAGGTCATCAGTGACTTCGAACGCGATCGCCTGCACCGCGAAGTGCTGCGAACCCAGGGGCGCCTCAATACCCGTAGCGAATACGACCGCAGCGGCCGCCTGCGTACCCGCCAACGTCGGCACCAGAGCCAGTCCGCGCTGCTGCCACCGGCAACGAAAAGCCAATTTGGTTATGACGCCAGCGATCAACTGGTCGAACGTTTCGACAGCCAACCCGACGCCCAGCACCGCCAACTGCTGCACTACGACGCCACAGGTCGCATCCTCGCCAGCCAAGACAATGTCCAGGGCCAGCGCGAAGCGTTTGCCTATGACCCCGCCGCCAACCTGCTCGATGGTTTATCGACGGGCGCAGGTCTGGTGCTGCATAACCGACTGCTGACCTTTCAGGACAAACGTTACCGTTATGACGGCTTCGGCCGTATGGTTGAAAAACGCAGTGCCCAACGCGGTGTCCAGCGCTTCAGTTATGACGCCGAGCAGCGTCTGGTGGAAGTTCGCAACAACGACGGTTCGGTAGTGAAGATGACCTACGACCCTATGGGCCGGCGCATCGAAAAAGCCGAGTATGACCGCCACTCGACCCTGCTGAGCCGAACCCGCTTTACCTGGGATGCGTTGCAACTGTTGCAGGAGCATCGAAATAACCAGACCAGCCTCTACATTTACGCCGACGAGGGCCATGAACCGCTGGCGCGGGTCGACGGGCTGGGTGAGCAACAGAAAGTCCGTTACTACCACAACGACCTCAACGGCCTGCCCGAGCAACTCTCGGAAAGTGACGGCCACACGCTCTGGCAAGCTCGTTACCAGGTCTGGGGCACCACGGCTGAAGAGTTGCGCGAGCCGTATTACATCGAAGAACAGAACCTGCGGTTCCAGGGCCAATACCTGGATCGGGAAACCGGGCTGCACTACAACACGCTGCGCTTCTACGACCCGGACATCGGGCGCTTTACCACACCGGACCCCATCGGGCTGGCTGGTGGGCTGAACCTCTACCAATACGCGCCAAATCCGGTGAGCTGGATCGATCCCTTGGGGCTGATGAAATGCTCGAGCCCGCCAAAGGGCCGAAAAGTCAGCCGAACGGTTTACCGTTTCGAAGAGCCTGGACGTATCAGCACGACCTGGACCGCCCACAAGTGGAACGTTGCATCAACTCACCGTTACACCGCCTCGGGACTGGGTGGAGTCTATGGCGCGAACTCGCGAAAAACCGCATTAGGGGAAGTCACTCACTGGAAAGTCGACTTGTCCACGCGAGTGCTGGTCAGCAAAAAAGTGCAGCTCAACAACGTTCTGGACCTGACCCGCGCCGATGTGCGCAAACAAATGGGGGTCAGCCTCAAAAGCATTACCGGTTCGAAATACACCGAGACTCACCAGATTGGCGCCTGGGCGAAAGCCAACGGCTATGATGGGATCCTGGCGCCGTCAGCCCGTAACCCGACCGGCAGCAACTTAATTTCCTTTGCAGGTTTTTGAAGATGGAAAAACTGGAAGACGATTACCCTGGCGATGCCGAATGGCAAGTGCTTGTGCAGTTATATGAAGAAGACTATCTCGACGACGACGCCCGCTCCCTGGCGAAACAACTGGATGGCAACCTCGATATGGCGGTCATTCTCTACGGTAAAAGAGGGCTCAAGGAAGGTTTGTGGTGGGTCGAACAGCAGGTGCCGGCCTTGGATAACATGCGGCCGGCCGATTGCCTCAAGGATCCGAAGCTGATCAAACGCCTGAGGACTGCGCTAATGCGCATGCCGTAACCAACAAGGAGAAAGGTGCAATGGAAGGCATCGAATTGCGCAACCCGCACAACGATTACGCAGCCGTCAGACACTTACGTCGGATTAACATCCCGCATGTCTGACGCACTCTGGGCCGCCCGCCTGGGCGATGCACTCGACCACACCTCGATGATGGCCGACATTCTTGGCGGCGTGCTGGAGGTGGCAGCGAACATCGCGATCACCGCGCTGGCGACGGCGGCCGTGGTGGCGGCGACGGGCATCACCGTCGTCACCGGCGGCCTCGGCTGCTTTCTGCTCGGCGCGGTGGTGGGCACCATCGTCGGCCTCGCCATGAGCAAGACCGGGGCCGACAAAGGCTTGAGCAACCTGTGCGAGAGCTTCAGCAATTCGCTGTTTCCGCCCACGGTGCAGGCGACGATTCTCACCGGTTCCACCAACACCCTCACCAACAACATCCCCGCCGCCCGGGCCGCCGGGGCGATTCCGTCCCATGTCGCGCCGGCCGGCACCGAGCTGGAGGCACCCGAGCCCGAAGCCGAGCCCAGCTATCTGGACATGGCCGAGAGCTTCTTCTCGCAGATGTGGCGCCCCACCGTCGCCACCCCGGCGCCCGGCGCCGTACCCAAGCCGCTGGACCTGGTCACCTGCATGAAGCATCCGCCGATGCCGCCGCAGTTTCTGGCCGAGGGCTCGGACAAAGTCACCATCAACGGCCAACCGGCCGTGCGCAGCGGCGACCGCACCACCTGCGACGCCAAGGTCGTATCGTCCGGGCTGATCTCCTCGAACGTGACCATTGGTGGCGGTTCGGTGGTGGTGCGCGAGATCCGCAGCGGCAAGACCCCGGGCGTGGGGCTGGCGGTCACCGCGTTGCTGATGCTCAAGGGCGGCAAGGGCAAGTTCTTCAGCAAATTGCCGTGCATGCTGATCGGCGGCGCGGCGTCGATGGCCGTCAGCAGCGCAATGGGCGCCATGGCCAACGCCGCCATGGGTTCGTCGAACCCGGTGCATGCCGCCACCGGGGCCAAGGTGCTGGGTGGAGACGAAGAGCTGGATTTCGTGCTGCCGGGCATCTTGCCGATCGATTGGCAGCGCTTCTACAACAGCCGTGACGAACGCCGCGACGGGCTGTTCGGCGCCGGTTGGAGCGTGTCCTACGAGGTGTGTGTTGAAATCCTGCCTCACCCGGAGGGTGGAGAAACGCTGGTCTACACCGATGAGCAGGGCCGGCGTATCGACATGGGTTCGATTCCTCTGGGCGGCGCGGTGTTCAGTGCCGGTGAAGGGCTGAGTGTTCGACGCCACGTCAATGGGCAGTTGTTGATTGAAAGCGATGACGGCGTATACCGTTTGTTCAATCCAACGCCGGGCAATACGGCGCTGCTGCGCCTTGATCAATTGGGCGACCGCAATGACAACCGCATCTACCTCGACTATGACGACGGCGGGCAGCTTGTTCGGCTGCGGGACACCTTCGATCTGGTGCAGGTCGAGCTGATTCAAGAAGGCCGTCGCGTGGCTCGGGTGGAACGCCTGTACCCCGACCAACACCGCGAAGTACTCGTCAGTTACGGCTATGACGCAGCCGGCAACCTGGCCGAAGTGCGCGACGCCACCGGCCAGGTGCAACGGCGCTTCAGCTACGACGCTAGGCGGCGGATGGTCGAGCATCAGTTGCCCACGGGGCTGCGTTGTTTCTATGAATGGGCCTTGATCGAAGACCTTGAATGGCGCGTGGTCCGGCACTGGACCGACGAGGGCGACACTTACCAGTTCGACTATGACCTGAAGGCCGGTGCAACGCGCATCACCGACGGCTCACAGCGCATCAGTACACGGCGCTGGAACACTCAGCACCAGATCACCGAATACACCGACAACCTCGGCCAGACCTGGCAGTTCGAGTGGAACGACGAACGCCAATTGCTCAGCGCCACCGACCCGCTGGGCGGGCGCTACGAATACAGCTACGACGACGCCGGCAACCTGATCGGCGAAACCGACCCGCTGGGCCGCAGTGACTCGACCTTATGGCTCGAGCATTGGGCCTTGCCGCTGGTGGAAACCGATGCTGCAGGCAACAGCTGGCAATATCGCTACGATCAGCGCGGCAACTGCATCGCCGAAACCGATCCGCTGGACCATGTCACCCGCTACCGCTACGACACCCAAGGCCAGGTCGTCGAGATCATCGACGCCACCGGCAAAAGCAAAAGACTGCGCTGGAACCCGTTCGGCCAACTGGTCGAACACATCGATTGCTCGGGTTATCCGACGCGGTTCAGCTACGACAACCGGGGCTATCTGCAAACGATCACCGATGCCCTCGGCGAACGCACCCAATTCAGCTACGACGCCCAGGGGCGGTTGCTCAGCAGCCAGTTGCCGGACGGCCGCACCGAGCAGTATCAGCGCGACGTCAGCGGCCAGTTGATCGGCTACACCGACCCGGCCGGGCACACCACGCTGTATCAACACAACCGCCGCGGCCAGGTGCGTCAGCGTACCGACGCCCATGGCCGACAGGTGCAGTTCGGGTACGACCGCTATGGGCGGCTGCAATCGCTGACCAATGAGAATGGCGAGAGTTATCGGTTTGCCTGGGATGCAGGGGATCGGCTGACAGAACAACAGGATCTGGATGGCAGTGCCAAGCGCTACACCTATGACCTGCTGGATAACGTCGCGGCGGTCACGGCTGTTCCGGCGCCTTACGGCAACGGCCTGGCCGTCGTCCCCGAGTCGCCCCCCGCTCCCATCGTTCACCGACTGGAACGCGACGCCGTCGGCCGGCTGATCGCCAAAATCACCGACGATGGCCGCACCGACTACACCTACGACCCACTGGACCAGCTCACCGCCGTCACCTTCACCGACCACCAGGGCAACGCACAAACCCTGAGCTTCGCCTACGACGCCCTCGGCCAGTTGCTCGCCGAACACAGCGCGGCTGGCAGCCTGCAATATCACTATGACGAACTCGGCAACCTGATCCAGACCCAACTGCCCGACGGCCGCTGGCTCAATCGCCTGTACTACGGCAGCGGCCACCTGCACCAGATCAACCTCGACGGCCAGGTCATCAGCGACTTCGAACGCGACCGCCTGCACCGCGAAGTGCTGCGCACCCAAGGCCAGATCAGCACTCGCAGCGACTACGACCGCAGCGGGCGCTTACGCTCACGCCAACGCCGACACACCAGCCAGCCATCGCTGATGCCGGCAGCGGTGCAGAAACATTTCGAGTACGACCCCGCCGACAACCTGATCGGCAAACTCGACCAACAACCCACTGCGCAACACCGCCAACTGCTGCACTACGACGCCACCGGCCGCATCATCGCCAGCCAGGACAGCCTGCACGGCCAGCGCGAAACCTTCGCCTACGACGCCGCCGCCAACCTGCTGGACGGCCCACAACCCGGCGCCGGGCTGGTGGTGCACAACAAACTGCTGACCTATCAGGACAAGCGTTATCGCTATGACGCGTTTGGCCGGATGATCGAAAAACGCAGCGCTCAACGGGGCCTGCAGCGCTTCGGTTACGACGCCGAAAGCCGGTTGATTGAAGTGCGCAATGAAAACGGCAGCGTGGTCAGGATGACCTACGACCCACTGGGCCGGCGCATCGAAAAAACCGTACACGACACCAACGGCTACCCTCTCGGCGAAACCCGCTTCACCTGGGACGGCCTGCGCCTGTTGCAGGAACATCGCCATCAACAGACCAGCCTCTACCTCTACGAAGACGAAGGTTACGAACCCCTGGCCCGCGTCGACGGCACCGGCCCACTGCAAAAAATCCGCTATTACCACAACGACCTCAACGGCCTGCCGGAACAACTCACCGAAGCAGACGGCCACAACGTCTGGCAGGCGAGTTATCGGGTGTGGGGCAACACGTTAGAAGAGGTGCGCGAGCCGTATTACATTGAAGAGCAGAATCTGCGGTTTCAGGGGCAGTACCTGGACCGGGAGACGGGGCTGCATTTCAATACGTTCAGGTTTTATGATCCGGATGTGGGGCGGTTTACTACGCCGGATCCGATTGGGTTGGATGGGGAACTCAACCTATACCAATACGCGCCGAATCCGATTGTTTGGGTGGATCCATGGGGATGGAAAACCTGTGGGGCAGCAAACGGAAACTCTAGGCAAAATAACAAGGCGAACCACGTCTACGTCATCCGGAACAAAAAGACTGGCCAGGTTTACAAGTTCGGCATCAGCGGTGGGAAAATTTCTAAAAATGGAAAGTCCTACCGAGCTGAATCTCAGGTACGCAAACTTAACAAGCGCCCAGGCTCTGATAAATACGAGTCCGCCATCATCAGAAAAAATGTAACGAGATCCAAGGCACTGAAAGTTGAGCAAGGTAGAGTCAATGGTTACTCGGTAGCCGCTCAAAGAGCCGGTCAAACGCCTTCGTTTCCAAAGGTTGGTATTAATCCAGTGGGCAACTCACTGCCAAACGCGACGAGATAGAAACTCTGATGAGCAAATATTTATCGACACTTGAAATCGACTCCCCTACGGAGCGCCTCCAGGCTCACAGCATTCGAGAGGCAGCCGTACTCTACGTTTATCTCCTTGCTACTAAGTGCAAGCTACCTGCTGGCGGCATTTCCAAAATAATTCTTCAGCAAGCTCCAGTCGAAGCAGAGAACACGCTTCTGGATGTTTGCACCTACTCTCATCCGTTCAAGCACCTCGATAAGCTACCTGCGGACGCTACGGACAGCGCCATTCGCCAATCGTTAATCGAGGACATTAACGAAGCGCTTTTGTCGCTGGCGGCGCTCAAAGGGTGGGATAGCGACCCGATACATAAGCTCCAAGCTGAAATAATCAAACGTGACTATCGGTTCTCAGGCACCTCGGGACGCTCACTAAAAAACCCGTCCAAAACGCTCACTGCAACGGCTGCTTGGCGCACGGATCAATACATCAACATCGGCGTCCTGATGCAGGGTTCAAAAAACACGCCTGAAGCATTTTTCACAGTCACGCGAATCAGCGTCGCGCTGGGTCTTTTTGAGTCGTTGCTGGGGCCTGTTGAATGGGTGAACGATCAAACCGTTCGGCTATTCCAGGTAAACAAACGCGATTATTGGGAGATTGATACCACATCCCAAACGGTGGAATTTCACTTTCCCCGAGCCGAATCCGGTGATGCCCACGGTCAATATGACTTGGCGAAAATGTACCTTGATGGATGGATAGTCGAGCAGGACTTTGAACGAGCCAGGCAGTGGCTGGAACGTTCAGCCGCTCAAGGTTTTTCCCGCGCAGTAAAGCTTTTGCAGCGAATGAATGATGGCGATGAAAACCTTGCCGATCCGGTGATGAACAGCAAGAAATAAACCAGCGAACACTGCTTCAAGCGCCCTCTGCTGCTCCTGATCGGATTGAAGTGTGCAACGAAAACGGCAGCGTGGTCAGGATGACCTACGACCCGCTGGGCCGACGCATCGAAAAACCGTACCGTCCCACGCCAATGCCTGACAGTGCTTGTTTAAAGAGCCTTGTAGGTAACGTCGTGAAAGCTACAACACCTTGCGTCGTTGCCTACGGCTACGCCAGAATCCGCCGGCTTGTGCGCTTTGGGGTCGGTCGGTAACTTGATTCGTGTCACTGATCGTCAGTGGTCGGGTTTAGTCGCCCGCTGGTAATTGAAGTTGTACAAGCGTCCGTCAGACAGGTACTTGCTACCTGCATTTTGATGGTGGCTGTGCGTAGGGCACCTTTGGGTGCGCCGGCTTCTTCAATTCCCCGGTCCGACTAACCTGCGTACAGCCGCCACCCCTAATGAGATGGTCAGCCCGGTACGGGAACCCCGGTAAATCTAAACTTGCCGGGGTTCTCACTTACTTGCGGAGACCTCTCATGGACAACTTGGACTTGCTCGGCCTGGATATTGGAAAAAGCACCTTTCATCTCATAGGGCACGACGCCAAAGGCAAGGAAGTCCTGCGCAAGAAATTCAATCGCAGCCGCTTGCTTGAGTTTGCCGCAAGGCTGAAGCCCTGCACCATAGCGATGGAGTCTTGTGGCGGTTCACACTGGCTTGCCAGGAAGCTCTTGTCCTTCGGTCATCAAGTGAAATTGATCGCGCCGCAGCATGTAAAACCCTACGTCACCGGAAACAAAAACGACTACATCGACGCTGAGGCAATCTGCGAAGCCGCATCCCGTCCTAAAACACGTTACGTCGCCATCAAAACCGTGGAACAGCAAGTGCTATCGACCCAGCACCGTCTACGGGAGGCGTTGGTAGGTCACCGGACTCAAACGATAAATCGCATTCACGGGTTCTTGCTTGAGTTCGGGATCGCATTGCCTGCAACAAAAGCGGCCATGAATCAGGTTCACCAAATTCTGGACGACCCTGCCGCAGAGTTACCGCAACAGCTGAAGTCCTTTATTGAACATCTGCTGGAAGAGATGAAACGGCTCAACGACGAGATTAAGGCGATTGACCGGAGTATCAAAGAGCAAGTGGACACTGATGATGCGGGAACACGCCTGATGAGCATCCCCGGCATCGGCCCTATCATCGCTAGCGCGCTGCTGGCCGACGTCGGGGACGCTTCCAATTTTCACTCGTCGCGAGACTTCGCCGCTTCGCTGGGACTGGTGCCGAGGCAGTATTCAACAGGCGACCAAACCGTCCTTTTGAACATCAGCAAGCGCGGTGATAAATACCTTCGAAAGCTTATGATTCAAGGCTCGCGTGCAGTTCTGGTGCACATAGATAAACGTACTGATGCTTTGGGGATTTGGTGCAGAGACCTGCTGATACGAAAACACCCGAATAAAGTCGCCTGCGCTTTGGCCAATAAATTGGCAAGGATCGTCTGGGCTGTTTTAGCTCGCGGAGTTAGCTACAACGCACAATCCATGGCTTGATCGAAATTCACTACCGGCTTTTGCGACGACAAGATGATGACGATAAACAGCTCAACTCCTGCATGAAAACCTGGTAAACGAGACAGCTCTCGAAGCTGGCCCCCTTTTTAAGGACAGGCAGGAGCGACTACTAAGGGCCAGGCGGCAAAACTGCCGACCATGAGCCCGGATACATTAGCGCAAGCATGCTTTACCGCTCATCACTCGTGGTTGCAGGAGGTGGGCTGACCATACATTCGTTTAGTCGGCGAAGGGCATCAACACTGAAGCCCTCCTCGCCAATGCCTCGGAAGATATCTTGTCCATCAGCGCCATCGCCGCCGACCTCGCCGACGACGTGGACGGTTCACGCCGCTCCGTAGCCCTGGCGCTCAGCCGCATGGCCGACGGGGTGCATTTGTTGGTGGAGCGAGCGCTGGATCACCTGAATGAGCCGGAAATAGCAGCGATTCTCGCCAGGAAACAAAGCCGAGTCGGCTGATCCGCCAGACAGAAAAAATGGGCACCCAACCTCGTTGGCGTGCCCATTTTTTATCCCGCTCGCCCGCTGCGCGGGAAGTCGGTGCGTGTTACGGATTAACGCTGTCTTTCAACGACTTGCCTGGCTTGAACGCAACAGTGTTGCTGGCTTTGATTTTTACCGGCTCACCGGTTTGCGGGTTCTTGCCGGTGCGGGCACCGCGATGGCGTTGCAGGAAGGTGCCGAAGCCCACCAGCGTGACGCTATCCTTGCGATGCAGAGCGCCGGTGATTTCTTCGAGAACGGCGTTGAGAACGCGATTGGCCTGTTCTTTGGTGAGATCTGCTTTTTCCGCGATGGCAGCGGCGAGTTCTGGTTTACGCATGAGTGAAGCCCCTTTGACGGTTTTTTGTTGTTATGTCCGTGCTGTTCTCGTTGGAACAGCGCCCAAGGCGCCGCAGGTGCTCTACTCTGCGGCAGACGGGAATGAGGATGGCATGCGCGCAAGAGCGGCGCCAGTCTCCCCGCGACCTTTGTGGGGGCAAAAACGGGGTGATTCCGACAGAACGACCGGCATTTACGCCAACAGGGCCGGAAGTTCTTTGTTCAGGGCGAGTTTTTCCATCACCGCCGCGCCGGTCAGGGCATAGCCCAGCAATTTGCCGGCGCTGTCGCGGCACAGCACCTTGATGTCCGCGCCCTGCCCTTCGACCGTCCAGACGCCCTCCGCGCCCCGTGGTGGCGGGGAAACCACCAATGGGCAGACCGGGGTTTTCACGGTGATCGGCATCGGGCCGTAACTCACCGCCGTAGGGTTTCCGGCGAGGGTCTGGGCCAGCGCTCTCGCACAGCTCATGAGGGGCATGACGTACAACAGATTCAGCCCATCGACCTCGGCGCAATCGCCCAGGGCGTAGATGTTGGCGTGAGAGGTTTTCAGGTGACGGTCAACCACCACACCACGATTGACCTGCACCCCGGCAGCGGCCGCCAGGTCGATGCGCGGACGCAGACCGATGGCTGACACCACTACGTCGCAAGGGATGACCTGGCCGTCAGACAAATGCGCTTCCAGGCCGTCAGCCACTCGCTGCAGGCGATTGAGCACCGGCCCGAGGTGGAAGCGCGCGCCCAGGCTTTCCAGGCCGGCCTGGACCGCAGCGGCCGCCGCCGGGTGGAGCAAGGTCGGCATGACTTGTTCGCAGGGGGCAACCAGCTGCACTTCGTAGCCACCGAGAATCAGGTCGTTGGCGAATTCGCAGCCAATCAAACCGGCGCCCAGCAGCAGCACCCGACGCTTGCCGGCCGCGGCTGCGCGAAAACGTGCGTAGTCTTCAAGGTCGTTGATCGGGAAAACCGCGTCGGCCGCGTCGCCTTCGATCGGCACCCGCACGGTTTCCGCGCCCCAGGCCAGGATCAGGTCACGATAGATCACTGATTCTTCGCCGATCCACAGGCGCTTGTGGCCCGGATCGATGCCGCTGATGCGCGTGTGGGTACGCACTTCGGCCTTCAATTGCTCGGCCATGGCGCCCGGTTCGGCCATGCTCAGGCCATCGGCGTCTTTATTCTTGCCAAAGCCGGTGGAAAGCATCGGCTTGGAGTAGGAGCGTCCGTCATCTGCGGTAATCAACAGCAGCGGGGTTTCGCCATCGAGTTTGCGAAACTCCCGGGCCAGGTTGTAGCCAGCCAGCCCAGTGCCGACGATCACGACAGGTGCGTTCATTCCTAGCTCCTTGGATGCTTAGTTGATTTCAATCATTTCAAAATCCATTTTGCCCACGCCGCAGTCCGGGCACAGCCAGTCTTCCGGCACGTCCTGCCATGGTGTGCCCGCCGCAATACCGTCGTCCGGCCAGCCTTCGGCTTCGTTATAGATCAGGCCGCAGACCACACATTGCCACTTTTTCATTCAGGTACTTCCTCGGGATTCAGGCTTTTGCCGGCGCGAACGGTCGATAGATGAAGCGTTGCCGTCCGGCTCAGGGCGTTTTGTACTGATCGGGCCCGTCAGATGCAAGCCTGTTCGGCGCAACGGCAGGCCGGATCAATCAAACTCGCCGCCTGACATGGTAAGCTCGCCGCCTCATTTGCTGCCAATAATGACTCACTGTGCCGCACTCAAAAGCCCCCTCCCCGACGCCGCTCTGGCTTTCTCAAAGCCAACTGATGCCCCGCCCCGACACGTCTACGCTCGATTGGTTATTCGATGAAGGGTCACTGACCCGACGCCTGACCCGTTTGTCGAATGACGGTTTCAGCGTCACACCGCTGTTCGAAGGCTGGCAATCGCTGCGCGCCGACGAATGTGCCGCGCTGGAGCTGGCCGAAGGCAGCGAAGGCTGGGTGCGCGAGGTGTATCTGCGCGGCCACGGTGAAGCCTGGGTGTTTGCCCGCAGCGTAGCCGCGCGTAGCGCGCTACAGGGCGACGGATTGCACATGGATGAGCTGGGCAGCCGTTCTCTGGGTGAATTGCTGTTTTGCGATCAGGCATTTCAGCGCCGGGCCATCGAGGTTTGTCACTATCCTCAAGCGTGGTTGCCGATGGAGGCTCAAGCACCTGAACTGTGGGGCCGGCGCTCACGTTTCGACCGTGGCGCCCTGAGCGTGCTGGTGGCCGAGATTTTCCTGCCGACCCTGTGGAGCGCCGCCCGCGCGCATCCGGAGAACTGCTGATGTACCAGAACCTGCTCAAGTCTCTGAACCGCGTGAATCCTCGGGCCTGGGATTTCATTCAGCTGACCCGCATGGACAAGCCGATCGGCATTTACCTGCTGCTGTGGCCGACATTGTGGGCACTGTGGATTGCCGGTGAAGGTTCGCCGTCACTGGCCAATATCGTGATTTTCGTGCTCGGCGTGGTACTGACCCGTGCTGGCGGCTGCGTGATCAACGACTGGGCGGACCGCAAGGTCGATGGCCATGTGAAACGCACCGAGCAGCGGCCGCTGGTGAGCGGCAAGATCAGCTCCAAAGAAGCCCTGGTGTTCTTCGCGCTGCTGATGGGCGTGAGCTTCTTGCTGGTGCTGTGCACCAACGCGGCGACTGTCTGGCTGTCGCTGGGCGGTTTGGCCCTGGCCTTCACGTATCCGTTCATGAAGCGTTACACCTATTACCCGCAAGTGGTGCTGGGCGCGGCGTTCTCCTGGGGCATGCCGATGGCGTTCACTGCCGAGACTGGTGAGTTGCCGGCGACAGCCTGGTTGCTGTGGATCGCCAACTTGCTGTGGACCGTGGGCTACGACACCTATTACGCCATGACCGACCGGGACGATGACCTGAAGATCGGGGTGAAATCCACCGCGATCCTGTTTGGCGACGCCGACCGGGTGATCATTCTGACCTTGCAAGGCCTGGCGCTGGGCTGCCTGTTGCTGGCTGGCTCGAAATTCCATCTCGGTGGCTGGTTCCACCTTGGGTTGCTGGTGGCGGCAGGCTGCTTTGCGTGGGAGTTCTGGTACACCCGCAGCAAAGACCGGATGCGCTGCTTCCAGGCGTTTTTGCATAACCACTGGGCGGGGCTGGCGATTTTCGTGGGGATTGTGCTGGATTACGCGTTACGTTGACTGCGATTGATCTGTAGCAGCTGCCGAACTCAGGCTTCGCCAGCTGCTACAGGGCAGGCAAATCGCTTACTTGTGTTCGCCAATCACGTGCCACATTTTCATCATGCCGTCGCCTTTCATGTCTCCCGGCTTGCTATCCATTTTGTAGGTGTACATTGGCTTGCCGTCGTAAGTCCATTGCATTGTGCCGTCGTCACGCTTGATCGGCTTCCATTCACCCATGGGCTTGGCATCCATCGGAGCCATCATCGGCGGCCAGTTCTTCGCACACTCACCCATGCACATCGACTTGCCGTCCTTGTCCTTGTCAAAGGTATACAAGGTCATACCCTTCTGATCGACCATCATGCCGCCTTTCATCATGGCGGGTTCTGCCGCAAAGGCCAGGGACGGCAGCGTTAACGCAGCCGTGACCAGCAGGACCTTCCAGGATTTAGCAATGTGATTCATGGAAACCTTCCTTTTGTGGTTGTCAGGATTCGGAATTAGAGCTTAGTTCAGGATCGCGACAATCGCAGGGTGGCTAAAATACTGTCACACGACTGCAATAATTCCGTTATCTAATGCGGCGCAAGACAGTTAAATGACAAGAGGATTAAGGCATGGTTGGCAGGAGCATTCTGATCGTCGACGACGAAGCGCCCATTCGCGAAATGATCGCCGTTGCGTTGGAAATGGCCGGCTATGACTGCCTGGAGGCGGAGAACTCCCAGCAGGCCCATGCCATTATCGTCGACCGCAAACCGGACCTGATCCTGCTCGACTGGATGCTGCCCGGCACCTCCGGCATCGAGTTGGCCCGCCGCCTAAAGCGCGACGAGCTGACCGGGGATATCCCGATCATCATGCTCACCGCCAAGGGTGAAGAGGACAACAAGATCCAGGGCCTGGAAGTCGGCGCCGACGACTACATCACCAAACCGTTTTCCCCCCGCGAACTGGTGGCACGCCTCAAAGCCGTACTGCGCCGCGCCGGCCCGACCGATGGCGAAGCGCCGATCGAAGTCGGCGGCCTGTTGCTCGACCCGATCAGCCATCGCGTGACCATCGACGGCAAACCTGCCGAGATGGGCCCGACCGAGTACCGTTTGCTGCAATTCTTCATGACCCACCAGGAACGCGCCTACACCCGCGGCCAGTTGCTGGATCAGGTCTGGGGCGGCAATGTCTACGTCGAAGAGCGCACTGTCGACGTGCACATCCGTCGCCTGCGCAAAGCCCTCGGCGATGCCTACGAAAATCTGGTACAAACCGTGCGCGGCACCGGCTACCGGTTTTCCACCAAGGCCTGAACAGACCGCCAGCCTCGCTGACAAGGACGCATATTTTCCGTGAACCAAAACTGGCATGGCACCCTGATTCGCCACATGCTGTTGCTGGTCACCGCCTGCCTGGTGATCGGCCTGATTTCCGGCTACTACGGCTGGAGTCTCGCCGTGGGCCTGGGTGTTTACCTGGCCTGGACCCTCAAACAGCTGCTGCGCCTGCACGAATGGCTGCGCCTGCACCAACCCGATGAAGCACCGCCCGACGGCTATGGCCTGTGGGGCGAAGTGTTCGACAGCATCTATCACCTGCAACGCCGCGACCAACGGGTACGCGGACGCCTGCAAGCGGTGATCGACCGAGTCCAGGAATCCACTGCCGCGCTGAAAGACGCAGTGATCATGCTCGACAGCGACGGCAACCTTGAGTGGTGGAACCGCGCCGCCGAAACCCTGCTCGGCCTCAAGACTCCTCAGGACAGTGGCCAGCCGGTGACCAACCTGGTGCGCCATCCGCGCTTCAAGGAATACTTCGAGCAGGACAACTACGCCGAACCATTGGAGATTCCGTCGCCGATCAACGATCGCCTGCGCATTCAGCTGTACATCACCCGCTATGGCAACAACGAGCACTTGATGCTGGTGCGCGACGTGACGCGTATCCATCAGCTGGAGCAGATGCGCAAAGACTTCATCGCCAACGTGTCCCACGAGCTGCGCACGCCCCTGACGGTGATTTGCGGCTACCTGGAAACCCTGCTCGATAACGTCGAGGACGTGAATCCGCGCTGGACCCGTGCCCTGCAGCAAATGCAGCAGCAAGGCGGGCGCATGCAGACCTTGCTTAACGATTTGCTGCTGCTGGCCAAACTGGAAGCCACCGATTACCCGTCGGACAACCAACCAGTGTCCATCGACAGCCTGCTGCAATCGATCAAGAGCGATGCCCAGCAGCTGTCGGGTCAGAAAAATCAGCGCATCACCCTGGAAGCCGACCCGACGATTCTGCTCAAGGGCAGTGAAGCCGAACTGCGCAGTGCGTTTTCCAATCTGGTGTTCAACGCAGTGAAATACACCCCGGCCGAGGGCAATATCCGCATTCGCTGGTGGGGCGACGAGCAAGGCGCACACCTGAGCGTGCAGGATTCGGGAATCGGCATCGACAGCAAACACCTGCCGCGCCTGACCGAACGCTTCTACCGCGTCGATTCCAGCCGCAATTCCAACACCGGCGGCACCGGGCTGGGGCTGGCCATCGTCAAACATGTGCTGCTGCGACACCGGGCACGCATGGAAATCAGCAGTGTGCCGGGACATGGCAGTACGTTTACCTGCCATTTTGCGCCGGCCCAGGTCACCAAATCCCGCGTGATCAGTGCAGCGGACTGATACCGACCAGCACTCACCACTAGGCAATCGATCAGTCAGCCGCTACATTGGCTGACTTGTGCCTGCCCTTCAGGCACTGCATTTCCCCCTTTTTTGAATACACGGAACCCGCAAAACTCCATCATGGACCCTTCCCCTGGCTTGACCCTCGCAACAATATTCGCCGACTTCGGCATGATTCTTTTTGCTCTGATCCTGGTTTTGCTCAACGGCTTTTTCGTTGCGGCAGAGTTTGCCATGGTCAAACTGCGCTCGACCCGGGTCGAAGCCATCGCTGAACAGCACGGCTGGCGCGGGCACATCCTGCGCACCGTACACAGTCAGCTCGATGCTTACCTGTCAGCGTGCCAACTGGGTATCACCCTCGCTTCTCTGGGTCTGGGCTGGGTCGGCGAACCGGCGTTCGCGCACCTCCTGGAGCCTGTACTGAGTGCCGTGGGTGTAGATTCCGCTGAGGTGGTCAAGGCGGTTTCGTTCTTCACGGCGTTCTTCATCATTTCGTACCTGCACATCGTGGTCGGTGAGCTGGCACCAAAATCCTGGGCCATCCGCAAACCCGAGTTGCTGTCGCTGTGGACGGCGGTGCCGCTGTACTTGTTCTACTGGGCCATGTACCCGGCCATCTACCTGCTCAACGCCAGCGCCAACCAGATCCTGCGCATCGCCGGGCAAGGTGAGCCCGGCCCGCACCACGAGCACCATTACAGCCGCGAAGAACTGAAACTGATCCTGCACTCCAGCCGTGGCCAGGACCCAAGCGACCAAGGCATGCGCGTACTGGCCTCGGCGGTGGAAATGGGCGAGCTGGAAGTGGTCGACTGGGCCAACTCCCGGGAAGACCTGGTCACACTTGAGTTCAACGCTCCGCTCAAGGAAATCCTGGCGTTGTTCCGTCGCCACAAGTTCAGCCGCTACCCGGTGTACGACAGCGAGCGTAAAGAGTTCGTCGGCCTGCTGCACATCAAGGATCTGCTGCTGGAACTGGCCGCCCTTGATCACATTCCCGAGTCGTTCAACCTCGCCGAACTGACCCGACCACTGGAGCGCGTATCGCGGCACATGCCGCTGTCGCAACTGCTGGAGCAGTTCCGCAAGGGCGGCTCGCACTTCGCCTTGGTCGAGGAAGCCGACGGCAACATCATCGGCTACCTGACCATGGAAGATGTGCTGGAAGTGCTGGTGGGCGACATTCAGGACGAACACCGCAAGGCTGAACGCGGGATCCTCGCGTATCAGCCGGGTAAGCTGCTGGTGCGGGGTGATACGCCGCTGTTCAAGGTGGAGCGCCTGCTGGGCATCGACCTGGACCACATCGAAGCCGAAACCCTCGCCGGGCTGGTCTACGAAACCCTGAAACGGGTGCCGGAAGAGGAAGAAGTGCTGGAAGTCGAAGGTTTGCGGATCATCATCAAAAAGATGAAAGGGCCGAAGATCATATTGGCCAAGGTGTTGATGCTGGACTGAGCCACGCCCTTGTAGGAGCCGGCTTGCTGGCGATCAGGAGCGCTGCGGTGTCTCTGTTATACCGCGTTATCGTTCATCGCCAGCAAGCCGGCTCCTACTGCCCAACGCAAAGTTGGGCAACGCCCCCACCGGTTGATTGAACTGGTACGGAATCGACACCAGGCCCAACCCGGTATTGCGCTGCACCACGAAGTGCAGGTGCGGGCCGCTGCTGTTGCCGGTGTTGCCCGACAGCGCCAGCGCACTGCCCACCACTACCCGCTGACCTTCCCGTACGCAGACCGAACCTTTCTTGAGGTGCAGGTACACGCCCATGGTCCCGTCATCGTGCAACACCCGCACGAAATTGCCCGACGGATCGTTGCCGCGCCCAGTCTGGCCATTCTCTGTTTTCACCACCACCCCGCCGCGCGCCGCGATGATCGGCGTGCCTTCGGGCATGGCGATGTCCATCGCGTAACGGTTTTTCGGTCCGTAGTGGCTGTATTGGCCATTGGCGCCCTGGGTCAGCCGAAACGGACCGCCACGCCAGGGCAACGGATATCGATAGGCCATGGCAGCCCCTGAGGGGTCGCCCAGGGAATATGCGAACCTTGGGTTATACACGATCGGCCTTCCAGCCTTCGTCGGCGTGAGCAGGGCCAGACGAAGGTTACTGCGCGCCGGCATCACCCGCCGGATCGGTCGGCTCGGCGCACCGCTGACGTTCTGCAGCCCGTCGAAACTCAGCTCGATCTCGACCGGCGCATACAGGTCATTGCGCACGAACACGCTGTCGATGCCATTCATCCTCTTGATGTCGAGGTACACCTGCCGCTCAAGGTGTTCGACCATTCGGTCGCGAAAAACGAACACCTTCGCGCCTTTGGTGGGGCGGTCGCTGTAAGAGACCACGCCACTGGCATCAGTGGACCTGTAGATCGTCATGGCCACAGCCGAGGTGGAGGCCATGAAAAGACCACAGAAAAACAGCAGGCGCGCGAGCATGGGCAAAATTCTGTTGAGTAGGCCTGGGAAGGAGCCTAGCAGCAGAAATGGACCTGCGTAGTCGACAGATGTTTCAAATGATCATTCCCACGCTCTGCCTGGGAATGCAGCAAGGGACGCTCTGCGCCCCATCCGAAGCGGACGCGGAGCGTCCGGGGAGGCATTCCCACGCAGGGCGCGGGAATGATCAGCGGTACACGTTACGCACCCGGTACGAAGTGCTTCTGCGCGGTGCCACGGGCGATCAGGCGGGAGATGTAGTCGAGCTTCTGTGCATCCTGGTCGACAAAGCGGAACGTCAGTTGCAGCCACTCACTGTCCGGCTTCGGTTCGTGGGCGACGATGGCGTGCAGGTAGCCGTTAAGACGGGCAATTTCGGCGTTGTCGCCCTGCTCCAGGTCGAGTACGGCGTTGTCGAGGACTTGCGGCAAGGTGTCGGTGCGTTTCACCACCAGCAGCGCTTCCTTGATGCTCAAGGCCTTGATCACGCATTGCTGAGTGCCGCTCGACAGGCGCAGTTGGCCTTGGCCACGACCGCCAGCTGATGCGGAGGCAGCGGCAGGCGCCTTGACCGGTGGGTTGTTGAGCAGGCCGCGAGACGGCGCCGCAGCCGGGGCTGGCGCGGCGGCGGCAGGTTTGGCAAACGGGTTGACCACAGCAGCCGCGGGTGCGACCACCGCCGCTTTGCCACCGGTCAATGCGCTCAGGGAATCGTTGCCGAACGCCGAGTTCATTTTGGTCGGCGCGCTGTTCATCAAGGTATCGAGCTTGCCGACCTTGTTCAGCGCCTGCTTGACCTTGGTCAGCAACTGCTCGTTGGTGAACGGCTTGCTGACATAGCCGGAAACCCCGGCCTGGATCGCCTGGACCACGTTCTCTTTGTCGCCACGGCTGGTCACCATGATGAACGGCATGGTTTTGAGGTTGTCCTGCTCGCGGCACCAGGTCAGCAACTCCAGACCGGACATTTCCGGCATTTCCCAGTCGCACAGAACCAGGTCGAACGCTTCCTTGGCCAGCATGGCCTGGGCCTTTTTACCGTTGACGGCATCTTCGGTCCGGATCCCCGGGAAGTAGTTGCGCAGGCACTTTTTTACCAGGTCACGAATGAACGACGCATCGTCCACGACCAACACACTGATCTTGCTCATCCAACACCCCTTTAAAAATCCCGGCAAGCATAACGCTGGCTGATGGCACTTTGCCAAAACTCTTCAGTCACGCCGGGACTTTTCGTTCGCGGGTGCTGCTTTTCAATTCGGCTTTTCAAAAAGCCGCACAAACAAAAACGCCCGGCCAAGGGGCCGGGCGCTTTTCTTGGGCAACCTTACTTATCGTCAGCTTTGTCCGGAACATTAGCGGTTTCGGCACTTGTGCCTTCCACTTCTTCCTTCATGCGCTTGAGGCCCAGGTGACGCACGTCGGTGCCGCGTACCAGGTAAATCACCAGTTCCGAGATATTGCGCGCGTGGTCGCCGATCCGCTCCAGAGAACGCAGCACCCAGATAATGCTCAAGACCCGCGAGATAGAGCGCGGGTCTTCCATCATGTAAGTGGCCAGTTCGCGCAGCGCGGTCTTGTATTCGCGGTCGATGATCTTGTCGTACTGCGCCACCGACAGCGCCAAGTCGGCGTCGAAGCGGGCAAATGCGTCCAGGGCATCGCGAACCATGTTGCGCACCTGGTCGCCGATGTGGCGAACCTCGACGTAACCGCGCGGCGCTTCGCCTTCTTCGCACAACTGAATGGCCCGACGGGCAATTTTGGTGGCTTCGTCGCCGATACGCTCGAGATCGATCACCGATTTGGAGATGCTGATGATCAGACGCAAGTCCGACGCCGCCGGCTGACGACGGGCCAGAATGCGCAGGCATTCTTCGTCGATGTTGCGTTCCATCTGGTTGATCTGGTCGTCGACCTCGCGCACTTGCTGGGCCAGGCCGGAGTCGGCCTCGATCAGCGCGGTGACCGCGTCGTTGACCTGCTTCTCGACCAGCCCGCCCATGGCCAGGAGGTGGCTGCGCACTTCCTCGAGCTCAGCGTTGAACTGCTGGGAGATGTGATGGGTAAGGCCTTCTTTACTAATCATGTTGGCGTCCTTGGAGCGTCCGGTAAGGTGCGGTGGGCCGCAGCGTCAGTTCAGTGAGCAACAACAGCTTCCTAGCCGTAACGACCGGTGATGTAGTCTTCGGTCTGCTTCTTCGCCGGATTGGTGAACAGGGTGTCGGTGTCGCCGAACTCCACCAGTTTGCCCATATACATGAACGCCGTGTAGTCGGAAACCCGCGCGGCCTGTTGCATGTTGTGGGTCACGATAACAATGGTGAACTTGGATTTCAGTTCGTAGATCAGCTCTTCGACTTTCAGCGTGGAGATCGGGTCGAGTGCCGAGCACGGTTCGTCGAGCAGCAGCACTTCCGGCTCCACGGCGATGGTGCGGGCAATCACCAGACGTTGCTGCTGACCACCGGACAGACCGAGTGCCGACTCGTGCAGACGATCCTTGACTTCATCCCACAGCGCCGCGCCTTTCAACGCCCACTCGACGGCTTCGTCGAGGATGCGCTTTTTGTTGATGCCCTGGATGCGCAAACCGTAAACCACGTTTTCATAGATGGTTTTCGGGAACGGGTTGGGCTTCTGGAACACCATGCCGACCCGGCGACGCAGCTCGGCCACGTCCTCGCCCTTGCGGTAGATGTTGTTGCCGTAGAGGTTGATCGCGCCTTCTACGCGGCAGCCATCCACCAGGTCGTTCATGCGGTTGAAAGTGCGCAACAGCGTGGACTTGCCACAGCCGGACGGGCCGATGAAGGCGGTCACGCGCTGTTTCGGGATGTTCATGCTGACGTCATACAGCGCTTGTTTGTCGCCGTAGAACAGGCTCAGGCCAGGCACTTCGATGGCCACGGTTTCCTGCTCGAGACTCAGGCTCTGTTTGTCGCGGCCCAGGGCCGACATGTTGATGCCGTGAGTGTGTGCTTCGTGCTGCATGGGAGGCTCCCTGTGCTAACAAATTCGGTTCGGGGCCGCAGGCCAGGCCCGCGGTTACGCAATTCTTTGTAGGAGCCGGCTTGCTGGCGATGCAGACAACTCGGTCCCGCAGGCTCACCGCGGTGATGCCTTCGCCAGCAAGCCGGCTCCTACAGTTCGGTGTTGATTAGCTATCCAGCGCCTTGTACTTCTCGCGCAGGTGGTTACGGATATAAACGGCCGACAGGTTCAATGTCGCGATCACCAGCACCAGCAGCAGCGCCGTGGCATACACCAGCGGCCGCGCGGCTTCTACGTTCGGGCTCTGGAAGCCGACGTCATAGATGTGGAAGCCCAGGTGCATGATCTTCTGGTCCAGGTGCAGGTACGGGTAGTTGCCATCCAGCGGCAGCGACGGCGCCAGTTTCACTACACCCACCAGCATCAGCGGCGCCACTTCACCGGCGGCGCGGGCCACGGCGAGGATCATGCCGGTCATCATCGCCGGGCTGGCCATCGGCAGCACGATCTTCCACAAGGTCTCGGCCTTGGTCGCGCCGAGGGCCAACGAGCCTTCGCGCACGGTGCGAGGAATCCGCGCCAGACCTTCTTCGGTGGCCACGATCACCACCGGCACAGCCAGCAGGGCCAAGGTCAACGAAGCCCACAGCAGACCCGGCGTACCGAAGGTCGGCGCCGGCAAGGCTTCGGGAAAGAACAACCGGTCGATCGAGCCGCCCAGTACATAAACGAAGAAGCCCAGGCCGAACACGCCGTAAACGATCGCCGGAACACCCGCCAGGTTGTTCACCGCGATGCGGATCACTCGGGTCAGCGTGTTCTGCTTGGCGTATTCACGCAGGTAGACCGCCGCCAGCACACCGAACGGGGTGACGATCATCGCCATGATCAAGGTCATCATCACTGTGCCGAAAATCGCCGGGAAGATCCCGCCTTCGGTGTTGGCTTCGCGCGGGTCATCACTGAGGAATTCCCAGACCTTGCTGAAGTAGAAGCCCACCTTGGTGAAGGTGCTCATGGCGTTCGGCTGATAGGCGTGAACCACTTTGCCGATACCGATCTCGACCTCTTTACCGTTCGCGTCACGAGCCGTCAGGCTGTCACGGTTGAACTGCTTGTGCAGGTCGTTCAGACGCGCTTCGATTTCCTGATAACGGGCATTCAGCTCGGCGCGCTCAGACTCCAGGTCCGCCTGTGCGGTAGCGTCGAGACGGCCGGCCAATTCCAGCTTGCGACCGTGCAGACGAACACGTTCGAGACCGGCGTTGATCGCGCCGATGTCGGTTTTTTCCAGGCTCTTGAGCTGCCCAGCCAACTGGTTGACGCGATCGACACGGGCCTGCAACTCAGGCCATGCGGCTTCGCCTTCAGCGATGACCTTGCCGTCCTCTTTGACGTTGACCAGGTAGCCGTAGAAGTTGCCCCACTCGCGACGCTCGATGGTCATCAGCTCTGGCGGGGTTTTCTGGTTGGTCAGCCACTCGCCGACAATCCAGGTGAAGTCCGTGCCGTTCAGATCGCGGTTGCCGACCTTGATCAGCTCGCGGGTCATGAACTCCGGGCCCTGATCGGGCACCGGCAGGCCAGCGGTTTTCAGGCGCTCGCGTGGCACTTCTTCCTTCTGCACCACTTCGCCGATGACCAGGTGGTTGGCCTGGCCCGGCACGTCGTAATTGGCGTGGATCAGGTCCGCCGGCCAGAAGTGCCCCAGACCGCGCACGGCAATGACCGCCAGCAGGCCAATGGTCATGATGACCGCAATGGACACCGCGCCGCCGCTGATCCAGACGCCGGGGGCGCCGCTCTTGAACCATCCATTCAGGGAGTTCTGTTTCACAGACTTCTACCTTTGTTAAAGCGACGAGTATTTCTTGCGCAGACGCTGACGAATCAGTTCCGCGAGGGTGTTCATGATGAAGGTGAACAACAGCAGCACCAGCGCCGAGAGGAACAGCACGCGGTAGTGGCTGCCGCCGACTTCCGATTCGGGCATTTCCACCGCGACGTTGGCTGCCAGTGTGCGCAGGCCTTCGAACAGGTTCATTTCCATGACCGGGGTGTTACCGGTGGCCATCAGCACGATCATGGTTTCACCGACCGCACGGCCCATGCCGATCATCAGCGCCGAGAAGATGCCCGGGCTGGCGGTGAGGATCACCACGCGAGTCATGGTCTGCCACGGCGTGGCGCCGAGGGCCAGGGAACCAAGAGTCAGGCCGCGCGGCACGCTGAACACGGCGTCTTCGGCAATGGAGTAGATGTTCGGGATGACCGCAAAACCCATGGCCAGGCCGACCACCAGAGCGTTGCGCTGGTCGTAGGTGATGCCCAGGTCGTGGGAGATCCACATACGCATGTCACCGCCGAAGAACCAGGCTTCCATGTACGGGCTCATGTACAGCGACAGCCAGCCCACGAACAGAATCACCGGGATCAGGATCGCGCTTTCCCAGCCGTCCGGCACTTTCAGGCGGATCGACTCAGGCAGGCGACTGAAGACGAAACCCGCCACCAGAATGCCGATCGGCAGGAGCATCAGCAGGCTGAAGATGCCCGGCAAATGCCCTTCTACATACGGTGCGAGGAACAGGCCGGCGAAGAAGCCGAGGATCACCGTCGGCATCGCTTCCATCAGTTCGATCACCGGCTTGACCTTGCGACGCATGCCCGGGGCCATGAAGTACGCGGTGTAGATCGCCGCGGCGACGGCCAGGGGCGCGGCCAGCAGCATGGCGTAGAACGCGGCTTTCAGGGTACCGAAGGTCAGCGGCGAGAGACTCAGCTTGGGTTCGAAGTCGGTGTTGGCGGCGGTCGATTGCCAGACGTATTTAGGCTCGTCGTAGTTCTCGTACCAGACCTTGCTCCACAACGCGCTCCAGGAAACTTCCGGGTGCGGGTTGTCGAGCAGCAACGGTTGCAGCTTGCCGCCCTGCTCCACGATCACGCGGTTGGCCCGTGGCGACAGGCCGAACAGGCCTTGGCCGTCGACCACCTGATCCACCAGCAAAGTGCGGTGCGCGGTGCTGTGGAACACGCCGAGTTTGCCGGACGCATCAAGGGCTACGAAGCCTTTTCGACGTTCTTCGGCGGTGATTTCAACAATCGGCGCAGCGCCCATCTGGAAGGTGCGGATTTGCTTCAGGCGCAGTTCGCCATCGTGATCGCGAGCCATGAACCACTGGGCGAGACCGCCCTTGGAGTCGCCGAGGATCAGTGAGATACCACCCACCAGCTGGGTGCTGGCGGTAATCTCGGCATCGCCGTCTTCGAGCAATTTGTAGCGACCGTTGAGACTCTTGTCACGCAGGCTGAACACATCGGCTTGAGCACGACCGTTGACCACGTACAGCCACTGCTGACGCGGGTCGACGAAGATGTTCTTCACCGGCTCGGTCATTTGCGGCAGGTCGATACGTTTCTGCTCGTTGGTGACTTCGCCGGTCATCATGTTTTCTTCGCTGGTCAGCGACATGACATGCAGTTGCGCACCGGTGGAGCCAGCCAGCAGCAGGGTCGAATCGGTGGCATTGAGGCTGACGTGCTCCAGAGCGCCGCCCGCCTCGTTCAGCACGATTGGCGTTTCGCCGTACGGGTATTCGATGGCCGGCGAGATGGTTTTCTTGCCGTCCGGGTAGCTGACTTTATAGGTGTGGCGGAACACCAGCACCTGACCGTTGGACAACCCCACTGCGACCAATGGATGGCCGGGTTGATCTTCACCGATGGAGGTCACGCTGGTACCGGCCGGGATCGGCAGGTCGACGCGGCGCAGTTCGGCGCCGCTATCGATATCAAAGAATAGCGCCTGGCCCTTGTCGGAAACCCGCATGGCCACCTGGTTCTGTTCTTCAAGGGAGATCATCAGCGGCTTGCCGGAGTCTTGCATCCAGGCGGGCGTGATGGCGTCTTTGGCGGTCAGGTCTGCACCCTGGAACAGCGGCGCGACAACATAACCGAGGAAGAAGAAGATCAGGGTGATCGCGCCCAGGACGGCGAGGCCGCCGACAAGAACGTACCAACGGGTCAGGCGATCTTTCAGCGCACGAATACGGCGCTTGCGGTGCAGCTCAGGCGTATTGAAGTCAATTCGCTTGGGGGGATTTGTAGTCATGGTGGAGTTGGCCAGATCATTCATGCGCACACCCTAGCGATCCTGTATGACAGAAAGATGACAATGCAGTGACGCAACAAATCCGCCGCCAGTGGAAACTGGCAGTGGATCGGAAATTTGGGGGCCGGTATTTACCGGCAATTGTAGGAGCAAGGCTTGCCCGCGAAGGGGTCGTTACATTCAACATCAATGTTGACCGACCCACCGCTTTCGCGGGCAAGCCTCGCTCCTACTCAGGTCCGGGTTTACCCCGGACCTAGGGTTTTACTTTTTTGCGACTTCAGCGCCGCCTTCCGCGAGACCCAGGTCAGCCAGTGCTTTTGCAGCTACCTTGGCTGGCAGTGGGATGTAGCCGTCTTTCACTACAACTTCCTGGCCCTGCTTGGACAGAACCAGTTTCACGAACTCGGCTTCCAGCGGGGCCAGAGGCTTGTTCGGGGCTTTGTTGACGTATACGTAGAGGAAACGCGACAGCGGATACTTACCGTTCAGGGCGTTTTCTTCGGTGTCTTCGATGAATTCAGTGCTGCCTTTCTTGGACAGGGCCACGGTCTTCACGCTGGCGGTCTTGTAGCCGATGCCCGAGTAACCGATGCCGTTCAGCGAGGAGCTGATCGACTGCACGACCGACGCCGAGCCTGGTTGTTCGTTGACGTTTGGCTTGTAGTCGCCTTTGCACAGGGCTTCTTCTTTGAAGTAGCCATAAGTGCCGGATACCGAGTTACGACCGAACAGTTGTACTGGCTTGTTGGCCAGGTCGCCGGTCACACCCAGGTCGCCCCAGGTTTTCACATCAGCTTTGGCGCCGCACAGACGAGTCGAGGAGAAGATCGCGTCGACTTGTTCCATGGTCAGGTGCTGGATCGGGTTGTCTTTGTGTACGAAGACCGCCAGGGCGTCCACGGCCACCGGGATAGCGGTTGGCTTGTAGCCATACTTCTGCTCGAAGGCCGCCAGTTCGGTGTCCTTCATCTTGCGGCTCATCGGGCCCAGGTTGGAGGTGCCTTCAGTCAGCGCAGGTGGCGCGGTGGCGGAGCCAGCAGCCTGAATCTGGATGTTTACGTTCGGGTATTCTTTTTTGTAGTTCTCAGCCCACAGGGTCATGAGGTTGGCCAGGGTATCGGAGCCGACGCTGGACAGGTTGCCCGACACACCAGTGGTCTTGGTGTAGCTCGGGATAGCAGGGTCAACAGCGGCAACCGCGTTGGCAGTCGCAACGCCAGCAGCGACAAAAGTCATTGCCGCCATCAAACGCTTCAGTTTCATGCCTTACTCCTAGCAGATAGGGTGTGTTAAGTCGGGGCCAAGTATCAGCAGGCCGTGTGAACACTCTATGGCTGAAATATGACAATTGGATGAAAGGCCAGTATTTGGATTTTTGAAGGGATATCGCGTCATCGTTCTTCGCGGGCAAGTCGGATCGCCGCACCGCTCGCTCCTACAGGATCAGCGTCATTTCAAAACTGGCGCATGACCAAGGAGCGAGGCTTGCCCGCGAAGGCATCGGTCGGCTTAGCGACCTTTCTTCCAGAGGTAACCACCCACCACAATCCCGACGCCGCAGATAATCGCCACGTAATAGGCCGGCCCCATCGGGCTTTCCTTGAGCAGCAGGGTGACGACCATCGGGGTCAGGCCGCCGAAGATGGCGTAGGCCAGGTTGTAGGAGAACGACAGGCCGCTGAAGCGCACCACCGCCGGGAAGGCTT
Organism: Pseudomonas sp. GW822-FHT07A10; assembly: GCF_058798795.1. Taxonomy (NCBI): domain Bacteria; kingdom Pseudomonadati; phylum Pseudomonadota; class Gammaproteobacteria; order Pseudomonadales; family Pseudomonadaceae; genus Pseudomonas; species Pseudomonas sp. GW822-FHT07A10. The sequence goes on along the minus strand of NZ_JBXAKV010000002.1, from coordinate 167,630 downwards.
TGACCATCACATACGGCACTGCACCGATGGTGCCGACCAGCAAGCCGGTCAGGGCGTACATCGGGAACAGCCAGTCGGGATGATTGAACAGGCTGTGATAGAAGGTCCACGAGGTCAACAGCAGCAACGCGCTACCGAACACGAACACCCGCCCGGCGCCAAAACGGTCAGCCAGTGTACCGGAGGCCACACAGCCCAGGCTCAGGAACACGATGGCCAGGCTGTTGGCCTGCAACGCGGTAGTCGGCGGGAAGTGGTAAACAGTCTGCAATACAGTCGGCGTCATGAGGATGACCACGATGATCCCCGCGGACAGCAACCAGGTCAGCAGCATGGAAATCAGAATCGCCCCGCGATGGTCACGCAGCACAGCGCGCAGCGGCACTTCTTCGGCCAGGGCTTTACGCAATTGCAGTTCGGCAAACACCGGGGTTTCGTGCAGCCAGCGGCGCAGGTAGACCGAGAACAGGCCAAACACGCCGCCCAGCAGGAACGGGATCCGCCAGGCGTAATCCGCCACTTCCACCGGCGTATAGAGGCTGTTGATCGCGGTGGCGACCAACGAGCCCAAAAGAATGCCGGCAGTCAGGCCGCTGGTCAGCGTGCCGCAGGCATAACCGATGTGCCGCTGCGGCACGTGTTCGGAAACGAATACCCACGCCCCCGGCACTTCACCGCCAATCGCCGCGCCCTGAATCACCCGCATCAGCAGCAACAGGATCGGCGCCCACATACCTATCTGCGCATAAGTCGGCAGCAAGCCCATGATCAGGGTCGGCACCGCCATCATGAAAATGCTCAGGGTGAACATCTTCTTGCGTCCCAGCAGGTCACCGAAGTGCGCCATGACAATGCCGCCCAGCGGCCGGGCCAGATAACCTGCGGCGAAAATGCCGAACGTCTGCATCAGGCGCAGCCACTCGGGCATGTCGGCGGGGAAGAACAGTTTGCCGACCACTGTGGCGAAGAACACAAAGATGATGAAGTCGTAAAACTCCAGCGCGCCGCCCAAGGCAGACAGCGACAAGGTCTTATAGTCGTTACGGGTCAGCGGACGTGCGGGTTGGGCCGGCTGCGCGATGCTCGAGGGCGCTGTGGTCATGGCAAGGCTTCTCTTATAGTCGGATCTGCAACCTCAACAACGCTGGCGGAGGCTTGGGCAGGTTCGGCACGATAGCAAATTGTTCGAAAAAGCACATAGAGGTGCGTATTTGACGGTCGAAATGAGAACCGGACGGTCGTCTCGGAGTCTATCGACCGATATACTCACAACATTGCAACGGTTTGTAAGGGGTTGCTGTGCGAAACCGTCGTTGGCACCCGTCAGCCGATTTCGCAGAGTTTCCCTTTAGGCGCCTTACGAAAAACGTGACGAACGTAGTATGTTCGGGGCTGAATCGTTTTTCCAAGACGGCTACTCACCCGCTATACCTACGAAGAGTCACGGGTCAGAGGCACCCCCGGCATGATAGAGCTCGAACAAGAAGATCCAATCCCGCAAGGCGACCTGGCCCTGCAAATTACCGCGCTTCCGCGTGAAACCAACGGCTTTGGCGATATTTTCGGCGGCTGGTTGGTGGCGCAGATGGATTTGGCGGGCACCGCAATGGCCAGCAAGGTTGCCGGTGGTCGCGTGGCCACCGTTGCGATCGATCGCATGGCGTTTCTGGTGCCGGTGGCGGTGGGCGCTCAGCTCTCCTTCTATACCCAGGCCCTGGAAATCGGTCGCAGCTCGATTCAGATGATGGTTGAAGTCTGGAGCGACGATCCACTGTCCAGCGAGTGGCGTAAAGTCACCGAAGCCGTGTTTGTGTTCGTCGCCATCGACGGCAGCGGCCGCACTCGTTCGGTTCCGCCCAGAGCTCGTTAAACAAGGCGCTCGTTAAACGCGGTGACCGTTTTGCGGTCCATAGCAGTCATTGTTCCTGATTGAGAGTCGCCCCATGAGCACGCCCACCGTCGAAGCCGTGAAACTGGATGAACTGAACTGCTGGCGCATCCGCCACGGTCAGGCCGAATTGCTGGTGGCCCAGCAAGGCGCGCACATCCTCAGCTATCAATTGGCCGGCCAACCGCCGCTGATCTGGCTCAACGACGAGGCGGTGTTCAAGACCGGCAAAGCTATTCGTGCCGGTGTGCCGGTGTGCTGGCCGTGGTTCGGCAATCTGTCGCGCAACCCGCAGAGTGTCCAGGCCATGCGCATCAGCCAGGAGCCGCCGACCGCTCACGGGCTGGTGCGAGCGATGGACTGGGAACTGGGCAGCATCGAAACCGAGGGCGAAAGCCTGAAGGTGGAATTCGTCCTGCCCTACCCTGAAGGCGGCCTGCCAGGCTGGCCGCATCAGGTGGACTTGAAACTGAGCATTCGTCTGGATGAACAGTTGCATATCAGCCTGACGAGCGACAACAAGGGCGCTGAACCCGTCACGATCAGCCAGGCGCTGCACAGCTATTTCGCGGTCAGCGATGTGCGCAACGTGCACGTTGAAGGGCTGGATGGCTTGAGTTACATCGAGACGCTGGACGACTGGAAAACCGTCACGCAGACCGGTGATCTGCGTTTTACCGGTGAGACCGACCGCATCTATCTGAATACCCCACCGACATTGAGCATCGTTGACCCGCATTGGGAGCGACGCATTGAACTGACCAGCAGCGGTTCGCGCTCGGCGGTGATCTGGAACCCGTGGATCGACCGTGCGGCCGCGTTCAGCGACATGGCTGACGATGGCTGGCAGCGCATGTTGTGCATTGAAACGGCAAATGTGATGGATGATGTGGTGACGCTGGCGCCGGGGGCTAGCCATACCCTGGGCGTGAGCATCGCCAGCAAACCGCTTTAACACCACACAATAAATGTGGGAGCAGGCTTGCTCCCACATTTAAAAACCTACAAATCCGACTCCTTGACCACCCGCACCTGCGCCGCGTCCAGCGCATACGCCGCATCCGCCAGGTCGTTGGTGACCTTCTCGATCTTCAGCGTGCCAGTCACCCACAGCGGTGTGTAGATGTCATTCAGCTTCAGGCCTTTGGGATAACGCACCAGCACCAGTTGGTTAGGCGGCGGCGGTGGCACGTGGATACAAGCGCCCGGGTACGGCACGAGGAAGAACAATGTGCTGCGGCCCTTCGCATCGGATTCCAGCGGTACCGGATAACCGCCGATGCGGATGTGCTTGTCGTTCATCGACGGCACGGTCTTGGTCGAATACATCACCGCTGGCAAGCCCTTGCTCTGCTTCATGCCACCTTTTTGGGTAAAGGTGCCATTGGCTTCCGGTGAGTTGTGATCGATTTCGGGCATGGCCTCGAGGGCCTTCTGGTCCGATTTTGGCATCAGTTCGAGCCAGTCGGTTTCCGGCAGTTCGCCGGCATGGGCCAAACCACTGCCCAGGAAGAGAAGAGTCAACAGAAGACGGCGCATGAAGGTGCTCGGCAAAGGAAAGGACGGTGGAACGCCAAGCATTCTAGCCCTCTCCGGTGTTGGCGCAGAGAGGGCTTTGTCGCTTGAATCAGTTCTTTTTGATCAGGCCGTAGACCACCAGCAATATCACCGCGCCCACCAGCGCACCAATGAAGCCTGCGCCCTGACCGGCCTGGTAAATGCCCAGGGCCTGGCCGCCGTAAGTGGCCGCCAGCGAACCGCCGATACCGAGCAGGATGGTCATGATCCAGCCCATGCTGTCATCGCCCGGTTTCAGAAACCGAGCCAGCAGGCCGACGATCAAGCCGATAAAGATGGTTCCGATAATTCCCATGGCATTTCCCTCTGATTGAATTGGCTAAGCGAAAGCCTAGCCAGACTTTGGCATCCTGCCATCAGAGAACGGCGGCCACTGAAGGTTCCGCCGCTGCTACATGAAACTATTCGGCAATCAGCGCTTCGACCTTGAGGATCTGCGCGGCAAGCGTCGCCCGGTCAGCACAACGCAGGTTGGCGTGACCAACCTTGCGGCCGACCTTGAAGGCCTTGCCGTAGTGATGCAGATGGCAGTCGGCAATGGCCAGGACTTTCTCGGTGTCGGGTACTTTGCCGATGAAGTTGAGCATCGCACTCTCACCGACCTTGGCCGTCGAACCCAGCGGCAGACCGGCAACGGCCCGCAGGTGGTTTTCGAACTGACTGCACTCGGCACCTTCGGTGGTCCAGTGCCCGGAGTTGTGCACACGCGGGGCGATCTCGTTGGCCTTGAGGCCACCGTCGACTTCGAAGAACTCGAACGCCATCACGCCGACGTAATCCAGCTGCTTGAGTACCCGGCTGGAGTAGTCTTCAGCCAACGCTTGCAACGGGTGGTCGGTGCTGGCCACGGACAGCTTGAGGATGCCGCTGTCGTGGGTGTTGTGCACCAGCGGGTAGAACCTGGTTTCGCCATCGCGAGCGCGCACGGCGATCAGCGAGACTTCGCCAGTGAACGGCACGAAGCCTTCCAGCAAGCAGGCGACGCTGCCCAGTTCGGCGAAGGTGCCGACCACATCTTCAGGCTTGCGCAGGACTTTCTGACCCTTGCCGTCGTAGCCCAGGGTGCGGGTTTTCAGCACAGCCGGCAGGCCGATGGAGGCCACGGCGGCGTCCAGATCGGCTTGGGACTGGATGTCGGCGAACGCGGGAGTCGGAATTCCCAAGTCCTTGAACATGCTTTTCTCGAACCAGCGATCGCGGGCGATGCGCAGGGCTTCGGCGCTCGGGTACACCGGGACGAATTGCGACAGGAAGGCCACGGTTTCGGCCGGGACGCTTTCGAACTCGAAGGTCACCAGATCGACTTCATCGGCCAACTGACGCAGGTGATCCTGATCGCCGTAATCGGCCCGCAGGTGTTCGCCCAATGCGGCTGCGCAAGCATCCGGCGCCGGGTCCAGGAAAGCGAAGTTCATGCCCAGCGGAGTGCCCGCCAGCGCCAACATGCGACCCAACTGGCCGCCACCGATTACACCGATCTTCATCGTCAACAACCTCAGGCGATGCGTGGGTCTGGATTGTCCAGGACGCTGTCTGTCTGCTCAGCGCGGAATTTTTTCAGCACGGTATGAAACTGCGGATGCTTGGCGCCCAGGATGCTCGCCGAGAGCAGGGCTGCGTTGATCGCACCGGCCTTGCCGATGGCCAGGGTGGCGACCGGAATGCCAGCTGGCATCTGCACGATAGAAAGCAGCGAATCGACGCCCGAGAGCATCGACGACTGCACCGGCACGCCCAGCACCGGCAGGTGGGTCTTGGCTGCACACATGCCTGGCAGGTGGGCCGCGCCACCGGCACCGGCGATGATCACCTCGATGCCACGGGCCTCGGCCTCTTCGGCATACTGGAACAGCAGGTCCGGGGTGCGGTGGGCAGAGACCACTTTCACCTCGTAAGGGATGCCGAGCTTTTCCAGCATATCGGCGGTGTGGCTAAGGGTGGACCAATCGGACTTGGAGCCCATGATCACGCCAACCAGTGCGCTCATCGTCGTGCCTCTTCTCTCTGGGCGCCCGCGGGCGCGTCAAAAAACAACAAGCCACGCAAAATGCGTGGCTTGATTGTACGAATTATGGCCAGTCAAACCGGCCGAAGGCCGCGCAGTATACCTCAATGAAGCAGATAAACAGCCCCCCATACGACCATCTGTCATACGGCGCAAAGCGCCGGTTTTATTGACTTCAGGGTCAGCCTGAAATAGTTCATATCGACCTGAATCTGTAGGAGCCAGGCTTGCCGGCGAAGGCGATCTCGCGGACGCCTTCGCCGGCAAGCCTGGCTCCTACTAACCTGCCGGGTTTTGCGCTGTGCCGCCTTCCAGCTTGCGCCAGAGCAACCGAACATTCGCCTTGCGCACCAGCGCGCAGCGATACAGCCGAATCTCCAGCGGCACATGCCATTGCGGACCACCGCAGATGACCAACTCGCCGCGAGCCAATTCGGCGCGCGCGCTCAAGCGCGGCACCCAGGCGATGCCCAGGCCTTCCAGCGCCATGCTTTTCAGGCTGTCGGCCATGGCGGTCTCGTAAATAGTGGTGAACCTCAGGGCACGCTGGCGCAACAGCATGTTCACCGAGCGCCCGAGAAATGCCCCGGCGCTGTAGGCCAGCAAAGGCACGCTGGTCTCGCCTTCCAGGTCGAACAACGGTTTGCCGTGAGCGTCCGCGGCGCACACCGGGAGCATTTCAGTGTCCCCCAGATGCAGTGACGGGAAAATTTCCGGGTCCATTTGCATCGCGGAATCCGGATCATAGAACGCCAGCATCAGATCACACCCGCCTTCACGCAGCGCATGCACCGCATCGCCGACGTTGGTGGCCACCAGCCGCGTGGCAATGTTCAGCCCTTCGTTGCGCAATTGTGCGATCCAGCGCGGAAAGAAGCCCAGTGCCAGGGAGTGGGCGGCGGAGACCTGGATCACCTCGCCCTGCCCGCCTTCCAGGTGATGAAGATGACGTAACACTTCACCCAGCTGTTCGACCACGGTTCGCGCGGTCACGAGAAACAACTGCCCCGCCGCCGTCAGCTCGACCGGGGTGCGAGAGCGATTGACCAAGGTCAGCCCCAGCGCGGCTTCGAGGCTGCGGATCCGCCGACTGAAGGCTGGCTGAGTCACGAAGCGTCTTTCGGCCGCCTGGGAGAAGCTGCGGGTGGCAGCCAGAGCACTAAAGTCCTCCAGCCATTTGCTTTCCAGATTCATCACGCCCTCCCGGACATGCACCAATTTAGGTCACACGTTCGCCACGTACGCGGCGTCACACCGACATTATGCCGAATGTGCATAGCCCAGTGTTTAACAGCATTGGCCCAAAATTCTTCACAAGCCTAGCATTTGCGCTGTTCCGGCACAGACCGGGTCCATATCGAGATGATTTCTATCATGTCCTCCGCTGCATCTTTCCGCACAGAAAAAGACCTGCTTGGCGTACTCGAAGTACCTGCTCAAGCGTATTACGGCATCCAGACCCTGCGAGCGGTGAACAACTTCCGTCTCTCCGGCGTTCCGATTTCGCATTACCCAAAACTGGTTGTTGGTCTGGCGATGGTCAAACAGGCCGCCGCTGACGCCAACCGCGAGCTGGGTCACCTGAGCGAAGCCAAGCACGCTGCCATCAGCGAAGCCTGTGCCCGATTGATCCGCGGCGATTTCCACGAAGAGTTCGTGGTAGACATGATTCAAGGCGGCGCCGGCACTTCAACCAACATGAATGCCAACGAAGTCATCGCCAACATCGCGCTGGAGGCCATGGGCCACAGCAAGGGCGAATACCAGTACCTGCACCCGAACAACGACGTGAACATGGCGCAGTCGACCAACGACGCCTACCCGACGGCCATCCGCCTGGGTCTGCTGTTGGGTCACGACGCGCTGCTGGCCAGCCTCGACAGCCTGATCCAGGCGTTCGCCGCCAAAGGTGAAGAATTCAGCCACGTTCTGAAGATGGGCCGTACCCAGCTGCAAGACGCCGTGCCGATGACCCTCGGCCAGGAATTCCGCGCCTTCGCCACCACCCTGAGCGAAGACCTGGCGCGCCTGAAAACCCTGGCGCCTGAACTGCTGACCGAAGTGAACCTGGGCGGCACCGCGATTGGTACCGGTATCAACGCCGACCCGCGTTACCAGGCCCTGGCCGTTCAGCGTCTGGCCCTGATCAGCGGTCAACCGCTGGTGCCAGCCGCCGACCTGATCGAAGCCACCTCCGACATGGGCGCCTTCGTGCTGTTCTCCGGCATGCTCAAGCGCACCGCGGTCAAGCTGTCGAAGATCTGCAACGACCTGCGTCTGCTGTCCAGCGGCCCACGCACCGGCATCAACGAAATCAACCTGCCGGCGCGTCAGCCAGGCAGCTCGATCATGCCAGGCAAGGTCAACCCGGTTATCCCTGAAGCCGTGAACCAGGTGGCGTTCCAGATCATCGGCAACGACCTGGCCCTGACCATCGCGGCCGAAGGCGGCCAGCTGCAGCTGAACGTGATGGAGCCGCTGATCGCCTTCAAGATCTTCGACTCGATCCGCCTGCTGCAACGCGCCATGGACATGCTGCGCGAACACTGCATCGTCGGCATCACCGCCAACGAAGAGCGCTGCCGTGAACTGGTCGAACACTCGATTGGCCTGGTCACCGCGCTGAACCCGTACATCGGCTATGAAAACGCCACCCGCATTGCCCGTGTTGCCCTCGAAAGCGGCCGCGGCGTGCTGGAACTGGTGCGCGAGGAACGCTTGCTCGACGAAGAAATGCTCGCCGACATCCTGCGCCCGGAAAACATGATTGCTCCGCGTCTGGTGCCTTTGAAGGCTTAACCAAACGCAGGCTCTTTTGAAGAGCACGCTCACCAGGTCGAGGGACTAGACACCTCTCACCTTTTGAGGGCTTGGGGATTTACTCCCTCAAGCCCTTTTTTTTCAACACTTTTGCGGATTTTACGAACATGTTGAATGTTTTCAGTACCGCAAAGATCGCAGCCTTCGGCAGCTCCTACCGGGTTTGACAGAGACCCGTAGAGGCTGCCGAAGGCTGCGATTTTTTGATTTTGCAGCGCTTTCGTTTCGTCGCTTGCACCACAACTGTGCAGACGGACGGCACTCTCCTATGTATAGTGCCGGCCCTCTTCGCGTGAGCGGTCGTCGATAACGAGACCCAAACCCATGCGAACCCGAACTAATAACAACCCGCGAAATGGAACAGGGACGAACCTTCGACCCACCAGTTGTGCCACGCACACTCCGGTGTAACGCGATGTGTCGACCACCCAGTATTCGCACACACAAAAAATAGCGAGGAATAATCCATGCTCGAAGTCATCAACGACTTCCTCTCAGGGAAAGTACTGATCGCGCTCATTGTCGGGCTCGGTAGCTACTTCACGATCCGCTCGCGTTTCGTCCAATTGCGCCACTTCTTCCATATGTTCGCGGTGTTCCGCGACAGCCTGCGCAGCAGCGCCGGTCAACTCAGCTCGTTCCAGGCCCTGATGCTCAGCCTTGCCGGCCGTGTCGGTGCGGGCAACATCGCGGGTGTCGGTATCGCCGTGACCCTCGGTGGCCCCGGTGCGGTGTTCTGGATGTGGGTGACTGCGCTGGTCGGCATGTCCAGCAGCTTCTTCGAATGCTCCCTCGGCCAGCTCTACAAGCGCTGCGACTCCGAAGGCCAGTTCCGAGGCGGTCCGTCCTACTACATCCAGCACGGCCTGCAGAAACGCTGGCTGGGCATGGTTATGGCCGTGCTGCTGCTGGTGACCTTCGGCTTCGCCTTCAACGGTCTGCAATCCCACGCCGTTACCCACTCGCTGAATAGCGCCTTCGGCCTCGACACCACTTACACCGGGCTGGCCCTGGCGGTATTGCTGGGTCTGGTGTTCATCGGCGGTATCAAGCGGATCGCCAAGGTCGCTGACCTGCTGGTACCGGTGAAAACCCTGGTGTACATCGGCGTGACCATCTACGTGATCGTGCTGCAGTTCGACCACGTTCCAGGGATGTTGATGACCATCGTCAAAAGCGCCTTCGGTCTGGACCAGGCGTTCGGCGGCCTGATCGGCAGCGCTATCGTCATGGGCGTGAAGCGTGGCGTGTTCGCCAACGAAGCAGGCCTGGGCAGTGCGCCGAACGTGGCCGCCGTGGCCGCGGTCGAGCACCCGGTCGCACAAGGCGTGGTTCAGGCGTTCAGCGTGTTCCTCGACACCTTCGTTATCTGCACCTGCACCGCGTTGCTGATCCTGCTGTCGGGCTTCTACACCCCGGGCTTTGAAGGCGACGGCATTGCCCTGACCCAGAACTCCCTGGCCGCCGTGGTCGGTGACTGGGGCCGGATGTTCATCTCCGTGGCCCTGGCATTGTTCGTGTTCACCTCGATCCTCTACAACTACTACCTGGGCGAGAACAGCCTGCGCTTCCTGGTCGGTGAAAACCGCAAGGCGCTGATGGGCTACCGCGCGCTGGTACTGGCGTTGATCTTCTGGGGTGCCATCGAGAACCTGGGCACGGTGTTCGCATTCGCCGACATCACCATGACCCTGCTGGCCTTCGTGAACCTGATCGCGCTGTTCCTGCTGTTCAAGGTCGGCATGCGGATCCTGCGTGACTACGATGACCAGCGTGCCGCCGGCATCAAGACCCCAGTGTTCGATTCGAGCAAGTTCGCGGATCTGGACCTGGACCTGAAAGCCTGGCCGGCCAATCCGCCAGCCGTCACCTCTCAGCCACAGGCCCAGCCTGCAGGCGTGACCGCAGCGCAACGCTGATCGGTAAAAAACCGGGCGCATCCCCTGCGCCCGGCGTGACACAACGTATGACCGGCGTCATGCTCGGTCGTACGTTGTTTTGGTGTCGAGCCTGAAGTCCAATCGCTAGCAGGCTCGCTCCCACAAGTCATCGTTTTCGGAGAACCTCCATGAATTCCTCGACCTACCCTGCCGCGCAGCACGTCATGGTGCTCTACACCGGTGGCACCATCGGCATGCAAGCCAGTGCCCACGGCTTGGCCCCGGCGTCCGGTTTCGAAGCGCGGATGCGCGACTACCTGCACAGCCAGCCTGAGTTGGTGGTGCCGCAGTGGCGCTTTCGCGAGATGTCGCCACTGATCGATAGCGCCAACATGACCCCTGCGTACTGGCAGCAACTGCGTGAAGCGGTGGTCGACGCCGTTGATGTCCAGGGATGCGACAGCGTGCTGATCCTGCATGGCACCGACACCCTGGCCTACAGCGCCGCGGCCATGAGCTTTCAGTTACTCGGCCTGAACGCCCGCGTGTGTTTCACCGGCTCGATGCTGCCAGCCGGCGTGACCGACAGTGATGCCTGGGAAAACATCAGTGGTGCACTGGTTGCCCTTGGTCAAGGCCTGGCGCCGGGTGTTCATCTGTACTTCCACGGTGAACTGCTCGACCCGACCCGCTGCGCCAAGGTTCGCAGTTTCGGTCGTCATCCGTTCAAGCGACTGGAGCGTCAGGGCGGCGGCGTGAAAGCTTCCTCGATACCTGCCCAACTGAACTACAACCAGCCAAGGCAACTGGCGAAGGTCGCGGTGTTGCCGTTGTTCCCCGGCATCGGCGCCGAGCAACTGGATGGCCTGCTCAACAGCGGTATTCAGGGTCTGGTGCTGGAATGTTATGGCAGCGGTACCGGACCAAGCGACAACCCCGGGTTTATCGCCAGCCTGGAACGGGCACGAGACAACGGCGTGGTAGTGGTTGCGGTCACCCAATGTCATGAGGGTGGCGTGAAGCTCGACGTGTATGAGGCGGGCAGCCGCTTGCGCGATGCCGGCCTGTTGTCCGGTGGCGGCATGACTCGCGAGGCGGCGCTCGGCAAGTTGCATGGGCTGCTCGGTGCAGGGCTTGAAACCACTGAAGTTCGGCGACTGGTCGAACTTGACCTGTGTGGCGAACTGAGCTGACACAACACATAACCTTGTGGGAGCGGGCTGTGGCGAGGGGGCTTGCCCCCGTTTGAGTGCGTAGCACTCACAAGATCTTTGGTACATCAGAGATTTTGGGGCAGCTTCGCAGCCCAACGGGGGCAAGCCCCCTCGCCACGGACCGCTCCCACAAGATCGTTGTTGGGCACATAACTTGCTCCCGTTCCAGCATCTCGACGCTGGAAGACTCCATGCTCCACTCCCACCTCACCACCCTCAACGCCGTCTCCCTGGTGCTCAACACCTTCAAGGCCGAAGGCCTGTCCAGCGAGGCGTTGTTGGCCGGCAGCGGCATCAGCGCGGCTGATCTGAGCCGGGCGGACACGCGCATCACTACCAATCAGGAGATGCTGGTGTGCGCCAACGCCGTCGCGCTGCGCCGCGATATCGGTCTGGAGTTGGGCCGGCGGATGCACGTTTCGTCCTATGGCATGCTCGGGTACGCCTTACTCACCAGCGCCACTTTAGGTGACGCCTTGCAGTTGGCGCTGCACTACCCGGCGCTATTGGGAACACTGTTCGAGTTGAGCCTGGAGGAGGATGGCGAGCGCATCTGGCTCACCGCGGGCGACTATCGGGAAAACCCCGCGCTGGCACCGTTCAATGTCGAGTTTTGCCTGGTCTCGATGAAGGTCACCTGTGAAGACCTGCTCGGCCACCCCCTGCCTTTGCTTGGCGCTCGCTTCGATTACCCGGCACCGGACTATCAGGCGCGCTACAGCGAGCGTTTCGACTGTCCGTTGCAGTTTGATGCAGCATCCAACGGATTTGCCTTCGACAAGCGCTGGCTCGAACACCCCCTGCCGCTGGCCGACGCCATCACCCACCAAGCCATGGCCGAACGCTGCCGCAAGCAAAACACCGAGTTCACCGGGCGTCAGGCCTGGCTCGGGCGCATCCGCCAATTGCTCGCCGCACAACTGAGCGCGGCACCCGGTCTGGACGGGTTGGCCGAACAGTTGAACTGCTCGTCGCGCACCCTGCGCCGCCATCTGAAGGATCTGGGATGCAGCTATCAGGAACTGCTCGATGAACTGCGATTCGAACAGGCCAAACGCATGCTCTGCGAGGATCAACTGCCGATCTATCAAATCGCCGAAGCACTGGGCTTCAGCGAGACCGCGAGCTTCCGGCATGCGTTTGTGCGCTGGAGTGGCGTGGCGCCGAGTCAGTTCCGCCCTTGAGCCGCCCCTGTGGCGAGGGAGCTTGCTCCCGTTGGTCTGCGCAGCAGACCCAAACCGAACACCGCATTCCTCCCTTCAGATAGCAGTTGCCGGGTAACGACTGCTGCGCAGCCGAGCGGGAGCAAGCTCCCTCGCCACAGGGGGGGCGAATTTCGGTCAAATGTTTTGGCCACATAGATCCCCTTTTGGCCTTTCCTGCCGTTCTCCCAAACGTCGCCTGCCGCAAGACTGTGTTCAAACCGAATCAGCCTGCGGAGAACAACAATGCTGACGATCTACTCGGACGATCACCACCTGCATCACGGCCGTTGTGAATTGATGGACGGGCAATTGATGCCCTGCTTCGAAATGCCTTCACGGGCCGATCACGTATTGCAACGGGTCAAGGACCAGAACCTCGGCCCGGTTGAAGTGCCGAAAGACTTTGGCCTTGATCCGATCGCGCGCATCCACAGCCGCGATTACCTCGACTTCTTCAAAGGCGCCTGGGCGCGCTGGACTGCATTCAATACCGACGGCGACTTGCTGCCCTACACCTGGCCGGCCCGCACCTTGCGCCGAATCATGCCCACCAGCCTGCACGGCCAGCTCGGCTATTACAGCTTCGACGGCGGCGCACCGATTACCGCCGGCACCTGGCAAGCAGCGTACAGCGCGGCGCAAGTTGCCCTCACGGCCCAAGCGGCGATCCAGCGCGGCGCCCGCAGTGCCTTCGCCCTGTGCCGTCCACCGGGACACCATGCCGCCAGCGATTTGATGGGCGGCTATTGCTACCTCAACAATGCTGCCATCGCCGCTCAAGCGTTCCTCGATCAGGGCCACAAAAAGGTCGCGATCCTCGATGTCGATTACCACCACGGCAACGGCACTCAATCGATTTTCTACGCACGCAACGACGTACTGTTCACCTCGATCCACGGTCATCCAGAAGCCGAGTTTCCGTTCTTCCTCGGCTACGAAGACGAACGCGGTGAAGGCGCAGGCGAAGGGTTCAACTTCAACTACCCGTTGCCCGCCGGCAGTGCTTGGGACCGTTGGAGCGCCGCGCTGGAACAAGCCTGCAAAGAGATCGAAACGTACGGCGCCGACATCGTTGTCGTGTCCCTGGGCGTCGATACGTTCAAGGACGACCCCATCTCCCAATTCAAACTCGACAGCCCGGATTACCTGGCGATGGGTACCCGCATCGCGGGCCTTGGCAAGCCGACGCTGTTCGTGATGGAAGGCGGTTACGCGGTAGAAGAAATCGGCATCAACGCCGTGAACGTTCTCGAAGGTTTTGAAAGCGCCCAATGAGGAATTAGAAGAATGAACAGACTCAAGCGTCTTATCGCTCCAGCGCTCTGCGCCACACTGCTCAGTGGCGCCGTCCATGCTGAAGAACGTACTTTGCGGGTCTACAACTGGTTCGACTACATCACCCCCAAAGCCCTGGACGATTTCAAGGCTCAGAACACCCAGACCAAACTGGTCTACGACATCTTCGACACCAACGAAGCGCTGGAAGCCAAGCTACTGACCGGCAACTCTGGCTACGACGTGGTGGTGCCGTCCAACGTGTTCCTCGCCAAGCAGATCGAAGCCGGCGTATTCCAGCCAGTGGACCGCAGCAAACTGCCGAACTGGAACCACCTCGACCCCAAGCTGATGAAGCTGATCGAAGCCAACGACCCGGGTAACAAATTTGCCGTGCCGTACATGTACGGCACCATCCTGATTGGCTTCAACCCGGCCAAGGTCAAGGCTGCGCTGGGCGACAACGCACCGGTGAACAGCTGGGACCTGATCTTCAAGGAAGAGAACATCAGCAAGCTCAAGCAGTGCGGCGTGGCCCTGCTCGACTCACCTTCGGAGATCCTGCCGCTGGCCCTGCAACACCTCGGCCTGGACCCCAACAGCAAGAAGCCGGCGGACTACGCCAAGGCTGAAGCGTTGCTGATGAAGATCCGGCCATACATCACCTACTTCCATTCATCCAAGTACATGGCCGACATCGCCAACGGTGACATCTGCGTCGCAGTCGGGTATTCCGGCAGCTTCTCCCAGGCCGCCAACCGCGCCAAGGAAGCCAAGAACGGTGTGATCGTCGACATGCGCCTGCCCAAGGAAGGCGCGCCGATCTGGTTCGACATGCTCGCGATCCCCAAAGGCGCGAAAAACCCGGAAGACGCCTACACCTTCATCAACTACCTGCTGCAACCCCAGGTCATCGCACCGGTCAGCGACTTCGTCGGCTACCCGAACCCGAACAAGGACGCCACGGAAATGGTCGACCCGGCGATTCGCAACAACCCGAACCTGTACCCGACCGAAGCGGCGATGAGCACGCTTTACACCCTGCAACCCTTGCCTCGCGATGCTGAACGGGCGCGGACCCGGGCCTGGACCAAGATCAAATCCGGGACCTGAAACACCCGGTGAATCAAAGACCCGCGCCATCGCGGGTCTTTTTTGGTCAACGGCTAATAGGGGGGGCTTTGATCTGCGCGGTGGCAGCAATCAGGAACTCATCGCCATTTATCGCGGCGAGATCAGTCGCACACTCGCTGCCTCAGTGTTTTTCATAGATCAGCGGTTCATTTAAAAACCGGGAGGCCATCGTTCAATCCCGCCAGACCTGCCGCAACCGTGCCAGCGCCGACTCTATCTCTGGCTCTGGCACCGCCGCAAAACCCAATACCAGACCGGCGCGCTGATCGACTGGAGTCCTGGAGTCCGGTAGCCAATAGTTGCTCAAGCCATTGATCTCCACGCCTACGCTTTCCGCTTGTTCGATCAGTTGCCGTTCGCGGGCCAGGCTGTCCACCGAAACCGTCATGTGCAGCCCGGCGGAGACGGTGGGCAGGCTACCCACTCCGGTCATCCCCGCCGGCCAGCCACCCAGCAAACAATTGCGACGGCTGAGGGCGGCACGCCGCATCCGGCGAATGTGCCGCTGGAAATGCCCGGCGGCCATGAACTCGGCCATCACCGCTTGAGTGCTCACTTCGGAATGCCGCACATCCACCGCCCGACGCTGCGCGAATGCGTCCACCAGGCCCGGCGGCAGCACCAGATAACCCAGGCGCAGCGCCGGAAAAGCGACCTTGCCGAAGGTGCCGACATACAGCACCCGCCCATGGCGATCGAGTGCCGCCAGCGGCGCCAGTGGCGCGCCGCTGTAACGGTACTCGCCATCGTAGTCGTCCTCGATGATCCAGCCCTGGTTGCCCTCGGCCCAGGCGAGCAGTTCCAGACGCCGGGCCAGACTCATGACCACACCGGTCGGGTATTGATGGGAAGGCGTAACGTAAGCCAGCCGGCAATCGCTCAACTGCGCCAAGGCGCTGCAGTCGATCCCCTCCTCATCCACCGGCACACCGTGCAACCGTGCACCGGCTACCGCAAAGGCATGGCCGGCAGCGCGATAACCCGGATTTTCAATCCCCACCCCATCGCCAGGCTCCACCAGCAACTGTGCACAAAGGCTGATCCCCTGCTGCGCGCCACTGGTGATCACAATTTGCTCAGCGGCGCACTGCATCCCTCTCGAGCTGCGCAAGTAGGCAGCAATCAATCCGCGCAAGCGTTCATCGCCTGCCGGGTCGCCATAACACAACTGCTGTAAATCCGGTTTACGCCAGAAAGCCGCATTCAGCTTGGCCCAAACCTCGAAAGGGAACAGATCGAACGCCGGCACGCCGACCCTGAATGCGCGCGGCGGGCCACCGGGCGGTGCAGCCAAATGATTCTTTTCAACGCGCCCCAAAGCACCGCTGTGGATAACTTTACTGGATGGAACAACAGGTAAATCCAGCCAATTTGTGGATAAGGCTGTGGGTAACCCTGTTGAAAACCCTGTGGATACTTTTGTGGATAATTTTTTCGCCGGCAACGCCGCCTGAGGCAATTGCGCCACGTAAGTCCCGTCACCCACACGCCCCTCGATGAAGCCTTCAGCGTAAAGCTGATCGTAGGCACGAACCACGCTGTTGCGGGAAATCGATAACGCCGTAGCCAGATCGCGACTGGCCGGCAGTCGTGTGCCGCTGGCCAATCGTCCGTCGAGCACGCGTACCCGCAGCGCTTGATAGAGCTGTCGACTCAGGCCCTGGCGGCGGTCGAGTTCGATACCCGCCGGGTTGAACGACGAGGGAAGCGGCGTATTCGACATGACAATGGACCTATGAAATTGGTCATTAATGGCTCTTACAACAGACCATTAGCCTGCCTAGGATGAAGGCATTCGCCAAGGAATTTTCCATGTACCTGCCACTTTGACGCGTTAAGGAATGAACATGAGTCAGATCGACATCCGCCAGGTCACCACCGACGATCACGCTGCCTGGCTGCCGTTGTGGCAAGCCTACTTGCGCTTCTACAACACCGAGCTGCCCGAGGCGGTCACTCAAAGCACCTGGCAGCGCCTGCTCGACCCGAGCGAACCGACCCACGGGGCGCTGGCCTGGGTCGACGGCAAAGCGGTGGGCATGGTGCATTTCATCTATCACCGCTCGAACTGGAGCATCGAAAACTCCTGTTACCTGCAAGACTTGCTGGTGGCACCCGAAACTCGTGGCACCGGCGTCGGTCGGCAACTGATCGAATTCGTCTACAGCACAGCCAAGGCCGACGGTTGCTGCAAGGTCCACTGGCTGACCCACGAAACCAACGCCACCGCGATCCAGCTCTATGAGCGCATCGCCGAACGCCCCGGTTTCATCCAGTTTCGCAAAGCCCTTTAAGGTTCAAGGAGAACACCATGTCGACTTCACTCGCAGACTGGAAAGGCGTCCCGGCGCCCTCGGCCCAACTGATCGAAGGGCGTTTCATTCGCCTGGAAAAACTCGACCCGGCGCGTCACGCCGATGGTTTGTGGAAAGCCCTGGAAGGCCCAGGCTCGGACCCGAAACTCTGGGACTATCTGCCCTACGGTCCTTTCCCGGAGCGCAGTGCGTTCAATGACTGGCTGAACAATCATGCGGCCAACAGCGATCCGTATTTCTTCAGTGTGATCGACCGTGTCAGCGGCGAGGTGCAGGGTCTGCTCAGCCTGATGTCGATTGTTCCTGCCCAGGGTCGCATCGAGATCGGCCATGTGACCTTCGGCGCACCGATGCAGCGCTCGCCCAAAAGTACCGAGGCGGTTTACCTGCTGGCCAGGGAAGCCTTTGCGTTGGGCTACCGGCGCCTGGAATGGAAGTGCAACAACGGCAACGCTCGCTCCAAGTACGCAGCAGAGCGGTTGGGGTTCAGTTTTGAGGGGGTGTTCCGCCAGCACATGGTGGTCAAGGGTCAGAACCGTGACACGGCGTGGTATTCGATTCTGGACTCGGAATGGCCGACGATTCAGGCGGGGTTCGAGCGGTGGTTGAGCGATGAAAACCAGACGGAATCGGGGCAAGTGCAAACGTTGACGGAGTGTCGCGGGTAATCTTCGACGCCCGTACGGACAACTTCGCGGGCAAGCCTCGCTCCTACGGATCACACGAACCTGGAGCGAGGCTTGCCCGCGAATGGCATCACGCTAATGTCTGGGCGAGTACCGCAATATGCTCTGGCCCGATCCCGCAGCACCCGCCCAAATGGCTGGCCCCGCGCTTGCGCCAATCGGCCGCCCACTGCAGATAACCCGGCGGGTCGAGATCATCACGCAACGGGTCCAAACCGTCGTTGGCCGTGGCTTCTTTCGGTTGAGGCGGGAAAGCATTGGCGTAAGCGCCGATGTGAATCTTCACCCCCAGGCGCTCGAAGGTTTCCCGCGCCGCATCAATCGCCGCACCGATCACTTCCGGCTGGCTGCAGTTGAACAGCAACGTCTCGACACCCAACTCAGCCGCCACTGCGGCGGCCTCAGCCACTGGCTCACCGGAGCGCAAACGCGGCACTTCGTCGGTGTCTTCATCCTTCAAAGTAAACGATAGCCACAACGGTTTGCCGTCCTTCGGCAGCCCGGCATGGATCGCCCGTGCTTCGACGATCGAGCTCTGGGTTTCGGCCAGCCACAGGTCGACATGAGGCGCCAGGCCATTGACCAGAGGGGTCAGCAGTTCAGTCACCCGGGCAGCGTCGAACAAGTCCGGGCGGTAGGAGCCGAACAACGGCGGCAATGAACCGGCCACACGCACCGATTGGCCCGAAGCATCGACTGCACGCCGAGCCAGCTCGCCGGCCAACGCCGCAAGGGCCTGGCCTTCAGCGGCGAAACGTTCTTCGCCAATGTGGAACGGCACCACCGCGTAACTGTTGCTGGTGATCACGTTGGCACCGCTTTCGATATAGGCCGCGTGCACCGCCTCTACGGCTTGTGGCGCCTCGCTCAAGGCCAGTGCCGACCACTCGGGTTGCCGGAACGGCGCCCCTCGGCGTTGCAGTTCACGACCCATGCCGCCATCCAGAATTACCGTGCTGTCTGCGCCCATATGCTTTTCACTCATAAGCTTATGAAAATAACTCACTATCAGAGTCGTTCTTATAACTATTTAATGCGCACCATACGGTTAATAACAACCTCTTTTTTCAGGGATCAACTGTGAAACTTCAACCGCTGCTGGCCCTGGGCCTGACGATTCTGGCTGCCTCCACCCAAGCCTTTGCGGGCGCCACCCTGGATCGCATCGAACAAAAGAAAGAACTGGTCGGTGTGTTGATGGAAAGCTACCCACCCTTCTCGTTCCTCAACGATCAAAACCAGCTCGACGGCTTCGACGTTGAGGTGGCCAAGGCCGTGGCGGACAAGCTGGGCGTCAAGCTGCGTCTGGAAACGCCGTCCTGGGATGTGATCGCCGCCGGCCGCTGGAGCGGGCGTTACGACATCTGCATCTGCTCCATGACCCCGAGCAAGGCCCGCGCCGAAGTCTTCGACTTCCCGGTCGAGTACTACGCCTCCCCTGCCGTGATCGTGGTCAATGCCAAGGACGATAGCATCCACAGCGCCAAAGACCTGAGCGGCAAGAAAGTCGGTCTCACCAGCGCCTCCAGCTATGAAAGCTACCTGAACAAAAACCTGGTGATCGAAGGCGCCGAAGACACTCAATTGCAGTACCCGTTCGAGAACGTGCAGATCGCCCCGTATGACACCGACAACGTCGCGTTCCAGGATCTGGGCCTGGGCGCTGGCGTGCGTCTGGACGCGATCCTCACCAACCTCGTCACCGCGCAACCGCGCCTGAACGAAGACAAGCGCTTCAAGCTCGCCGGCCAGCCGCTGTACTCGGAGCCGAACTCGGTGGCCATCGAAAAAGGCGATGCCCAGTGGGACGCCAAAGTGCGTGATGTGTTCGCTCAGTTGAAACAGGACGGCACCTTGAGCAAGCTGTCGCAAAAATGGATCGGCGCCGACATCAGCAAATGACTTCCTTCCCCAAACCTCCTCAGCCGCCGCAACCGGTGGCTGAGTCATTACTGCAACGGGTCTTCGGCTTCCGTACCCGGCTGTACCTGACCTGGGCGGCGATGTTCGGCTTGTTCGCCAGTTTCTTCCTGAGCTTCGACCTGAAGTTCTCGATCATCCTCGACAAACTGCCGAACCTGATCGGCCTGCACCTGGCGCCCAACGGCTTTCTGCAAGGCGCGGCACTGACGCTGTTCTTGTGCCTGTGCTCGATTGTGGCTTCGTCGCTGCTGGGCTTCATCACGGCCCTGGCTCGACTGTCGAAAAGCGCCGTGGCGTTCGGCATCGCAAGTTTCTATGCCTCGTTCTTTCGCGGCACGCCGCTGCTGATCCAGATATTGCTGATCTACCTCGGCTTGCCGCAATTGGGCGTCGTGCCGGGCGCCATCGCCGCCGGCATCATCGCCCTGTCGCTGAACTATGGCGCCTACCTGAGCGAAATCTTCCGCGCCGGCATCCTCGGCGTTCCCCACGGCCAACGCGAAGCATCGCTGGCCCTGGGCATGCGCGAAACCGTGATTTTCTGGCGCGTCACCCTGCCCCAAGCCATGCGCACCATCATCCCGCCCACCACCAACCAGTTCATCTCCATGCTCAAGGACTCATCACTGATCTCGGTGATGGGGGTTTGGGAAGTGATGTTCCTGGCGCAATCGTACGGGCGCTCGAGCTATCGCTATATCGAAATGCTGACGACGGCGGCGATTATTTATTGGCTGATGTCGATTGGGCTGGAGCTGATTCAGGCGCGGATGGAACGGCATTACGGGAAGGCGTATTTAAGTCGTAGTTAGCAGCGAACAGCCTCGCCAATTTCAAGCTTGCCTTGGGCCCCCTCGGTGTTGGCCACGGCGGCGTGATCGGCAACAACAGCCGTAATCATGGATTGATCGGGCATTGGTAGATGAGTTTCTAAGTTTTCGCCAATGGAAGCGTCCGGGATTGCTGTAAGGAAAAACATCAAATGGTCGGGTGAAAACGGACGTCGTCGAAGACCACCATTGCTTCGGCTACAACCGACGTCTCTAAGCCTTTCGATGCGCCGGGAAACGCCCGGCATCCTGAAACCGGATCGACTTTTAGAGTTTGGCCTCCCTTCAAAAGAGGCTGAACCCAATGTCCAGCAGACACACTTTTCGACCGCAATGCATGGCTCTGACGATTTCCCTCACCCTTGCCCATGCAGGTTCCGCGCATGCTCAACAGCCAACTGTCATCCTGCCGTCACTCGCCAATCAAATGACACTGTTCGAGGCATTCATCAACGGTTCAGACACGGTTAAAACACCGGTAACCAAAACAGAAAAAGGTCCTGATGGCATCGCATTGAAACTGAGCGATGCCAATGATCTGATTACCGTCAGCCGACGCGGCCGTTTCGACGGGATCGTTGATGGAGGCGGCGGCACCAACGCTCTGCAACTCGATATCGTGAGCGGCGGCGAACTTGGGGAGAGCCGGAATTTTAACTACCTGCACGTCAATCGAGGTGAGTGGACGCTGACAGGGACAAGTGACTTCTCCGAAGGCGCCATAGTGAAGGAAAAAGCTGCGCTAACTAATCGCGGGCACATTGTCGGCCAAGTTTCAGTTGATAAAAAAGCGACCTTTCGCGGCAATGGGCAAGTTGGCCACTTGTTGGTAGCAGGTCGGCTTGAAGTCAATGCGATGCACGGTGCACCGCGGGTAAGCGGTAACCTTGAGCTGCACGACACTGGCGAACTGGCCTATGAGATAAATACCGATGGCCGCAGCGAAACCATTCAGGTCGATGGCACCGCCAACCTTGGCAACGCCACGCTGAATATTGTCGCCGTGCCGGGCGACTATGCGTTGAGCAACCAGTACACCGTTATGAACGCCAGCTACGTCGAAGGTGAGTTCGGCAAAGTTCTCAACAACCTGGCTTTCATGACCCCTGCCATTCAGTACAACGAAAAATCTGTTGGCCTGACTTATGCGCGGAACAAGGTGACTATCGAGAGCCTCGCGAGCAGCGACAATGGACGCGAGTTGGCTAACAGCATCGAAGAACCAATAGAGTCCCCCTCTGCTCAGATGCCGTCTGACACGACGAACAACACGATCGCCACCGTGACTCCAACCGCCACCTCCGAATCCTCCATCAGCGCACTGACTCCACCTCTTGCCGCAAAAAATGAGGCCATCGAAGTAGCGTTATCGCCCACTCCCCATCCGACTGTCATCGCTACGAAGTCATCTACCACAACCAACGCCGCCATCGCCGCCCTGCTCGGTTCCAACAAAGCCACCGCCACCCTGGCGATCGAACAATTGGCCGGTGGCAGCAATGCCAACCTGGCCAATGCAACCTTGAGTAGCGCCAATTCGGTGAACAGCAGCCTGCTCTCGGCCATGCGCCAGACGGACAATACCGACTTCAACGGGCAGCACAGAACGCCGAGTTTGGCGGCGGGCAGCAAAGCCACTGGCAGGGTCTGGCTACAAGCACTGGGCAACGGCGGCACACTCGATCGCGACCATGCCAGCAGCGCGCTGCAACATTCCACGGAAGGTCTGGTGCTGGGTGCGGATTGGGCGCTCGATGAGCAATGGCGTGTGGGCGTCATCGGCGCAAAATCGCAGACACGCCTGGACGGAAATCATCTGGACGGAGATCTGGACAGTTGGCACTTGGGCGCCTATGCCCTGCGCCAAAGCGGCCCGTTGGCGTTGCGTCTGGGCGCAAGTCACGGCAACCACGATGGCAGCACCAAACGGCGAGTGGCGTTCAACAGTTTCAGCGATCGCCTGAAAGGCCGCTACGACGCCCACACTCAGCAAGCCTTTACAGAGCTGGGTTACAACCTCGGCAGCGGTAATTTCCGCGCCGAGCCCTTTGCCAATCTCGGCTATCAGCGCTACCAGCGTGGCAGCTATACCGAGAAAGGTGGAGCGGCGGCATTACAGGTCCATGGGCAAACGCAGGGCAATTTCAGCAGCACCTTCGGTCTGCGCCTCGCACAGCTCAATACACTGGATAACGGCATGCAACTGACGCCGCGATTCGGCGCCGGCTGGAAACACACCTACGGTGATGTCGACAGCAGGACTCATCAACGACTGGCAACCGGCGGCAGGACTTACACCGTCAAAGGCGCTGCGCTGGATCGCAACAGCCTGCTGGTCGACGCGGGACTGGATCTTGGGGTTTCGGCAAACCATACATTGGGTGTTGGCCTCACTGGCGAGATCGCCAGTGATAGCCGCAACCATGGCGTGACGGGACAGTGGCGGATGGCGTTCTGACGAACTCGCCTCGTCCTCACTGATTCAGCGCAGTTCCTTGTGGGAGCGAAGGCCCAAACTCCGGGCGAAAAAAAAGGGGAGCACATGCCCCCCCGAGGTTTAAAGCGGTATATCGAGGCTGTTAACTCAGCCTTCGATCTCGATCAGGATCTCGCCCGGGTTCACCCGGTCGCCCTTGGCCACGTGGATGGCGGTAACTTTACCGGCGATGGCCGACTGGACTTCGGTTTCCATCTTCATCGCCTCGGTGATCAGCACGGCCTGGCCGGCTTTCACGGTGTCGCCTTCCTTGACCAGCACGTCGACGATATTGCCCGGCATGGTGGTGCTGACATGGCCCGGTGCCGACGCTTGCTTGCGCTTGCTGCTGCCGCCGCTGACGAATTCGTTGAGCGGTTCGAACACCACTTCTTCCGGCATACCGTCGATGGACAGGTAGAAGTGACGCTTGCCTTCGGCCTTGACGCCCACACCAGTGATGTCGACGCGGTAGGTTTCGCCGTGGACGTCGATGACGAACTCGGTCGGCACGCCTTCGCCACCGGCCGAGGCGACACCGCCCGCCTCAGGAATCGGCAGCAGCACTTCTGGAGTCAGGGTGCCGGCTGCGCGTTCTTCGAGGAACTTGCGGCCGATGTCCGGGAACATGGCGTAGGTCAGCACGTCCTCTTCGGACTTGGCCACGGCGCCGATTTCGGCACGCAGCTTGGTCATTTCCGGCTTGAGCAGATCGGCCGGACGCACGTCGATCACCTCTTCGCTGCCGATGGCCTGACGACGCAGCTTTTCGTTCACAGTGCCCGGCGCCTTGCCGTAGCCGCCTTGCAGGTAAAGCTTCACTTCGTTGGTGATGGTCTTGTAGCGCTCGCCGGCCAGCACGTTGAAGAACGCCTGGGTGCCGACGATCTGCGAGGTCGGGGTCACCAGCGGAGGGAAGCCGAGGTCTTCACGAACGCGCGGGATTTCCGCCAGCACTTCGCTCATGCGGTTCAGGGCGCCCTGCTCTTTCAACTGGTTGGCCAGGTTGGAAATCATCCCGCCCGGAACCTGGTTGACTTGCACGCGAGTGTCGACGGCGGTGAATTCGCTTTCGAACTGGTGGTACTTCTTGCGCACGGCGTAGAAGTACAGGCCGATCTCTTGCAGCAGTTCCAGGTTCAGGCCGGTGTCGAACTCGCTGCCTTTAAGGGCGGCGACCATCGACTCGGTGCCCGGGTGGCTGGTGCCCCAGGCGAAGCTGGAGATCGCGGTGTCGATATGGTCGGCGCCGTTTTCGATGCCCTTGAGTTGGCACATCGCAGCCAGGCCGGCGGTGTCGTGGGAATGGATGAACACCGGCAGCGACTGCTCGGCTTTCAGTGCCTTGACCAGTTCGCCAGTGGCGTACGGGGTCAACAGACCGGCCATGTCCTTGATCGCCACCGAGTCGCAACCCATGGCTTCCATTTGCTTGGCTTGCGCCACGAAAGCCTCGATGGTGTGCACCGGGCTGGTGGTGTAGGCGATGGTGCCCTGGGCGTGTTTGCCAGCAGCCTTCACCGCTTCAATGGCCACGCGCAGGTTACGCACATCGTTCATGGCGTCGAAGATGCGGAACACGTCGATGCCGTTGACCGCGGCCTTGGCGACGAAGGCTTTGACCACGTCGTCGCTGTAATGGCGGTAGCCCAGCAAGTTCTGGCCACGCAGGAGCATTTGCAGACGCGTGTTAGGCAACGCGGCGCGCAGTTGGCGCAGACGCTCCCACGGGTCTTCTTTCAGGAAGCGTACGCAGGCGTCGAAGGTCGCGCCGCCCCAGACTTCCAGCGACCAGTAGCCGACTTTGTCGAGCTTGTCGCAGATCGGCAGCATGTCTTCGGTGCGCATGCGGGTGGCGAGCAGCGATTGGTGGGCGTCGCGCAGGATTGTGTCAGTTACATGGATCTTCTTGGACATTGTCATATTCCTCACAGGCCTGCGTGGGCGGCGATGGCGGCGGCGATGGCCAGGGCCAGCTCTTCGGGTTTGCGCTTGATCGAGTAGTTGGTCAGTTCAGGATGGCTTTCAACGAAGCTGGTGTTGAACTGGCCGCTACGGAATTCCGGGTTACGCAGGATTTCCTGGTAGTACGCGGCAGTGGTCTTGACCCCTTGCACGCGCATGTCGTCGAGGGCTCGCAAGCCACGGTCCATCGCCTCTTCCCAGGTCAACGCCCAGACCACCAGTTTCAGGCACATCGAATCGTAGAACGGCGGAATGGTGTAGCCGGTATAGATCGCTGTGTCGGTGCGCACGCCGGGACCGCCGGGCGCGTAGTAACGGGTGATCTTGCCGAAGCTCGGCAGGAAGTTGTTTTTCGGGTCTTCGGCGTTGATCCGGAACTGCAGCGCGAAACCACGGTGCAGGATGTCTTCCTGTTTCACCGAGAGCGGCAAACCGGATGCGATGCGGATCTGCTCGCGAACGATGTCGATGCCGGTGATTTCTTCAGTGATGGTGTGTTCCACCTGCACCCGGGTGTTCATCTCCATGAAGTACACCTCGCCCTCGGCGAGCAGGAACTCCACGGTGCCGGCGTTCTCGTAACCCACGGCCTTGGCTGCACGCACCGACAGGTCGCCAATGTAGGCGCGCTGTTCCGGGGTCAGTTGCGGGCTCGGAGCGATCTCGATCAGCTTCTGGTTGCGACGCTGGATCGAGCAGTCACGCTCGAACAGGTGCACCACGTTGCCGAAGCTGTCGCCGAGGATCTGCGCTTCGATGTGTTTCGGGTTTACGATGCATTTTTCCAGGAACACTTCCGCCGAACCGAAAGCCTTGGTGGCTTCGGAAATCACCCGAGGAAAGGCCTGTTCGAGTTCTTCGCGACTGTTGCAACGACGAATGCCGCGGCCGCCACCACCGGAGGTAGCCTTGAGCATCACCGGGTAACCGATGCGGTCGCCTTCGGTCAGGGCTTCTTCGATGCCCGACACGTTGCCTTCGGTGCCCGGTGTGACCGGCACGCCCGCCTTGATCATGCTGCGGCGCGCTTCGGTCTTGTCGCCCATGCGGCGAATGACTTCCGCCGACGGGCCGATGAATTTGATTCCGCGTTCGGCGCAGATGTCCGCCAACTCGGCATTTTCCGAAAGGAAGCCGTAGCCGGGGTGCAACGCATCGCAACCGGTTTCCACCGCCAGGTTCACCAGCTTGCGCGGGTTCAGGTAGCCGGCCAGTGGCTCGGCACCGATGCTGTGGGCCTCGTCCGCACGCTTCACATGCAAAGCATGACGGTCGGCGTCGGAATAGATCGCGACCGAGCGAATGCCCATCTCGGCGCAGGCGCGCACGATTCGTACGGCAATCTCACCACGGTTGGCAATCAGGATCTTTTTTATCACTTGGAGGTTCCCTTGAGCCGGTGGCACCCACGACCCGATTAGACAGGTCGACGCGTGACCAAATGTTTCAATTCAGTCGCAGCTCCACACTAGCTCTCGTAAGGGATTAACAAAAATGAATAATAATTGGGTCAGGCATAAGCAAAGACTTATAGTTGAGTCATCGGCCTTCGCTCAGGATTTATAGAAAATGCGTAAGTCATTGATGCGTATGACATTGCGTCAATTGCAGATCTTCAATGAGGTGTGCGATTTAAGGTCCTACAGCCGCGCTGCCGACGAAATGTCTCTCACACAACCTGCCGTGAGCCTACAGATTCGTCAACTCGAAGAGCTGATCGGTCAGCCCTTGTTCGATTACGTCGGCAAAAAGCTCTACATGACCGAGGCGGCCGAAGCGCTGCAGCGCGCCAGCCGGGACATTTTCGGCCGCCTGGAAAACCTCGATATGCAGCTGTCGGACATGCAAGGCTCATTGCAAGGTCAGCTGAAACTGGCGGTGGAGTCCAGCGCCAAGTATTTCGTGCCGCACCTGTTTGCCGCGTTCAAGCGCCAGCACCCGGAAGTGAACCTGCACCTGACGGTGGTCAACCGTGGCCAGGTCATCCGGCGCCTGTCGGATAACCGTGACGATCTGGTGATCATGTCGATGGTCCCCCAGGACATGGGGCTGGAATTCCTGCCGTTCCTCAATAACCCGATTGTAGCCGTGGCGCCGCCGGATCATCCGCTGTGCCATATGGGGCCGCTGCGCTTGCAGGATCTGGAGCCCTACACGCTGCTGTTGCGCGAACCCGGTTCCGGCACGCGGCTGGCCTGCGAGGAGTATTTCAAAGAGAAGCGCGTGCACTTCACCCAGACCCAGGAGGTCGCGTCGGCGGAAGCTCAGCGTGAATGCGTGCTGGCGGGTCTGGGCCTGGCGCTGCTGACGCGCCACGCCCTGAACCTTGAATTGGCGACCGGCGCCCTGATTGAGCTACCGGTCGAGGAGCTGCCGCTGCTGCGTAGCTGGTGCCTGGTGCAGGCCAAGGCCAAACGGCTATCGCCGGTGGCCCACGCATTCCTTGCGTTTATCCGCAGCGAACGGGCGCAAATCAGCGCACTGGTTGAGCGTTTCGACGGGAAGTTACCGGTGCTGCCTGCCAGTAGTTGAGTTCGAGGTCGTCGGGAAATTCGCCGATTTCGGCCAGAAGCTGGCGGCGCTCGCAGCGATCTTCGATGGCGCGGCGAAATTCCATGCGGCGCTGGTCTTCTTGCTGACGACGGGTTTTGACAGCGCTGTTGCGTTCTTCGTAGGGCTGGGCCATTTCGAGTCTCCCAAGGCGAGTACGGGAGTTTCAAGATAGGCGCGAGGGATGACGGTTTGGCGGCGGGAGGGTTACAGAACGATGAAACTCACTGGCTGACCGCGAACCTGTGGCGAGAGAGCTTGCTCCCGCTGGTTCGCAAAGCGGCCCTAAGATTTTGCGACTGCTGCGCAGCCGAGCGGGAGCAAGCTCCCTCGCCACAATTCCAGCCAGAATCAATCGTCCAGCGCTTTTACTGACTTTGGCGACAATCGCAAGCTGCGAAGGCTGCGCTTGACGCTTTTCAAGTGATTGACCAGGCTCGGCCCACGAGCCATGGCCACGCCCATCGCCAACACATCGATCACTACCAGGTGGGCGATGCGCGACGTCAGCGGCGTGTAGATTTCAGTGTCTTCGTGCACGTCGATCGCCAGGTTGACGGTCGACAGCTCGGCCAACGGTGTCTGGCTCGGGCACAGGGTGATCAGCGTGGCGCCGCTTTCGCGCACCAGGTTGGCGGTGATCAACAGGTCTTTTGAGCGACCGGACTGGGAAATGCAGATCGCCACGTCGGTCGGTTTCAACGTCACCGCCGACATCGCCTGCATGTGCGGGTCGGAATACGCCGCCGCAGTCAGCAACAAACGGAAGAACTTGTGCTGGGCATCCGCCGCCACCGCACCGGAGGCGCCGAAGCCGTAGAACTCGACACGCTGGGCCTGGGACATCGCGGTCACGGCTTTCTGCAACGCTACCGGGTCAAGTTTCTCGCGAACTTCCATCAAGGTGTGCAGGGTGGTGTCGAAGATTTTCAGGCTGTAGTCGGCAACCGAATCGTCTTCATGGATCGCGAATTGCCCGAAGCTCGCGCCGGCCGCCAGGCTCTGCGCCAGCTTCAGTTTCAAATCCTGGAACCCGGAGCAACCGATGGCGCGGCAAAACCGCACGATGGTCGGCTCGCTGATGCCTACGCTGTGGGCCAGGTCGGCCATGGAACTGTGCATCACCGCCGCAGGATCAAGCAGCACGTGGTCGGCGACCTTGAGCTCCGACTTGCGTAACAGGTGGCGTGACTGGGCGATGTGTTGCAGCAGATTCAAGGGGCTGGACTCTTTGTTATTGGCAGTTGCCGGGGATGTAGCACGCTTGTAGTTATACTACATGAATCGGCTTTTTGCCTGCTCAATGCGTAACTCTATGTCCCCATATCACGCGACATATGCTCCATGTAGCACCTACGAGGTTTTTTCGTCCGCGCGCAACAGCTCAGCCAGGTCAGCAGCCTCAACCGGACGGCTGATCCAATAACCCTGCACTTCATCGCAATGCTCGACCTTCAAAAACTCCAGCTGCTCCGGCCGTTCGACGCCTTCAGCCACCACTTTCAACGACAGACCATGGGCCATGGCAATAATCGCCCGGGTGATCGCCGCATCTTCACTGCTCTCCCCCAGCCCACGGATAAATGCCTGATCGATCTTCACGTAATCCACAGGAATACGTTTGAGGTAGCTCAGAGACGAATACCCGGTACCAAAATCGTCGATCGCCAGCTTCACCCCCAGATCGCGCAATTGCTGGAAGGTCGCGATGATGTGCTCGACGCTGTCCAGCAACTGGCTTTCAGTAAGTTCCAGCTCCAGATAGTGCGGCGCCAGACCGGTTTCCTCCAGCACCTGACGCACCAGGCTGACCAGTTTCCCCTGACGCAGCTGATGCACCGACAGATTGACCGACACCCGAATCGGCTCAAGCCCCTGACGCTGCCATTCGCAGGCTTGCCAGCAGGCCTGACGCAATACGAACTCGCCGATAGCGTTGATCAGTCCGGTTTCCTCGGCCAGACCAATGAAATCCCCCGGCGGCACTCGACCCAGGGTCGGGTGATCCCAGCGCACCAACGCCTCGGCAGCATTCAGCCGACCGGTGGCGAGGCAGAGTTTCGGTTGATAAAACACCTTCAACTGCTTTTCTTCGATGGCTTTGCGCAATTGGTTCTCAAGCTGCAAACGCTCGAGCGTGCTGGCCTGCAGGCTGTCGGTATAGAACTGGAAGTTGTTGCCGCCCAAGTGTTTGGCATGCTGCATGGCCATGTTCGACTGGCTGACCAGCGCGGAAATCTCCCGCGCGGTGTCCGGCAACAGACTGATGCCCATGGACGCGCTCATCACCAGTTCATGCCCCTCGACGGTGATCGGCAAACGCAGCTTGGTCGACAATCGGGTCGCCACGCGCGCCAGGCTCGACAGGTTGCCGTAGGCGTCGAACAGCACCGCAAATTCATCGCCTGACAACCGGGCGATGGTGTCTGCTTCCGGCAACGCATTGACCAACCGCCGGGCCATTTTCTGTAACAGCTGATCGGCGATTTCGTGACCGAGGCTGTCGTTGAGCAGCTTGAAGCGATCCAGATTGATGTGCAGCAACGCCAGGCTGCGTCGACCGCCTTGGCGCACCCGCTGATGAGCCTCGCTCAGTCGTTCACGGAACAACGAACGGTTGGCCAGCCCCGTGAGCTCGTCGTAATGGGTGAGGTAGCGCATACGCTCTTCGGATTCACGCCGAGCGGACAGATCAGCGAAGAAGCCAACAATATGACTGACATTTCCCCGCATATCGCGCACGGCATTCAGTTGCAGCCACTGCGGATACAACTCGCCATTCTTGCGGGTCTCGACCAACTCGCCCTGCCAACTACCGTGCTGCTCCAGCGCCTGACGAATCGCTGCGTAATGCCGACGGGCGTCGCGGCTGCAAGGCAAATCGACCACGTTGCGCCCGAGCATGTCGCCGATTTCATAGCCAGTCACCCGACTGAAAGCCTGATTGACTGCGATCAGTGCGTAATTCGGGTCGAAAATCACGATGCCTTCGCTGGCCGCCTCGAACACCGTCGCCGCCAGTTGGCGCTGTTCTTCCAGGTGCTTGCTGGCGCTGATGTCGCGGCGGGTGCCGACCATGCGGATCACCCGGCCGTTTTCACTGCGCTCGACCGCTCGACCACGGTCCTCGATCCAGACCCAATGGCCATCGCCATGTCGCACCCGGTACTCGATCTGATAATCCTCGGTGCGGCCCTTCAAATGCTCGACCAGCGCCCGCCTCAGCGCTGGCAAGTCGTCGGGATGCAGCCTCGGCTTGAGGTGGCGGAGCATCGCCGTCACGTATTCCGGCTCCAGCCCGAACAACTCCTGGAGCTGAGTGTGATGAACTTCGTCGGTCTGCAGGTTCCAGTCCCACAAACCGAGCTCGCTCGCCTTCAACGCCAGCGCCAGCCGCGCTTCGCTCTTGCTCAAGGCCTGGTTGGCCGCGTCCAGTTCCAGACTGCGTTGGGCGACCCGGTTTTCAAGGTCGACCTGGGTTTCGCGCAATTCTTCTTCGGCGCGACGACGCTGGTCGATTTCCCTGGCCAGTTCGTGATTGAGTTGCTCGCTGCGACTTTGCGCCTGCTGCAAGTGCTCGATCAGCGCCTGATTTTGAAAACGCCGCAACAAACCCTGATCGATCAACCGATTGACCTGCCAGGCGACCACGCTCAACGAGCCCAGCAGAATCAGCCCGAACCAGCCCCAGCCCTGCTCCTGTTCATCGCCGCCCCAGAACAGATAGCCGATGGCGGGCAACAGACAGGGCAAGGTAAAGGATAGAAATGCTGGCAGGCTGACCGCATAAGCGACGCTGGCCGAGAGGGCCGCGGCGCCGATCAGGCCGAACACCCACGCTTGCTGGATGAAATTGTCAGCGGGCACCAGCGCGATGCCGGCACCGGCCAGGGTCAGGCCGGTCATCGCCGAACCGAGCAGAAACATGCGACGCCAGATCGGATGGGCCTGACGGTGGGGAATCGCCGAATCGAAGGCCGCGACCTGAATCACTCGCAACGCCACCAGCGACAGCAACCAGATCAGCCAGACGCTGACCACGAAGTAACGCTGCGGGCTCCAGAGCAACCCGGCGCAGACCAGACCGTTGATCAGCATGAAAAGCGTCGGCAAGAGCGAGCCCTGGTACAGCAGACGCGTGCGTTCGACCGCCATCTCCATGGCGTACTGTTTGCGGATAGCCCGAGGCTCCACGGAGGGGCCCGACAGGTCGGAGCTGAGGGTCATAGGCGATGTTCTTGTTCTTATAGTTGAGCATGCGAGCCCGAATTGTGGACGGAGCATACACAAGCAAATGCCCGGACCAAACTGCCTCAGGTCATAAAATAGACAAAAGTTTTAGTCGCCCGCATCCGGCGCAAAAGCCGCCAGGCGAGCCCCGTCCCTGCTTGCAGCCAGTGACCAACCGGTCATCGTCGATGCTTCTTTCATCGGCTAATGCAAAGCTCGGTTTGCCCGGTGTGACGGCGCACCCTAGAATGCCCCGATGCGCGATGATCTCTCCCTTCTGCTGAACTCCCTCAACGATGCCCAACGCCAGGCCGTAGCTGCCTCCGTGGGTCGTCAGTTGGTCCTGGCCGGTGCTGGCTCTGGTAAAACCCGAGTGCTGGTGCACCGTATCGCCTGGTTGATCCAGGTCGAAAACGCCTCGCCCCACTCCATTCTGTCGGTGACCTTCACCAACAAGGCCGCTGCCGAGATGCGTCATCGCATCGAGCAGCTGATGGGTATCAACCCGGCCGGCATGTGGGTCGGCACCTTCCACGGCCTGGCGCACCGCTTATTGCGGGCGCACTGGCAAGAGGCGGGCCTGAGCCAGACCTTCCAGATTCTCGACAGCGACGACCAGCAACGGCTGGTCAAGCGGGTGATCCGCGAGCTGGGCCTGGACGAGCAACGCTGGCCGGCCCGGCAGGCCCAGTGGTTCATCAACGGGCAGAAAGACGAAGGTCTGCGTCCACAACATATTCAAGCCAGCGGCGATCTGTTCCTGGCGACCATGCGCAGCATTTATGAAGCCTACGAGGCTGCGTGCCTGCGCGCCGGCGTCATCGACTTCTCCGAACTGCTGCTGCGCGCCCTCGATCTGTGGCGCGACCACCCGGGCCTGCTCGCCCATTATCAGAAACGCTTCCGGCACATTCTGGTGGACGAGTTCCAGGACACCAACGCCGTGCAGTACGCCTGGCTGCGTCTGCTGGCCAAGGGTGGCGACAGCCTGATGGTGGTCGGCGACGACGATCAGTCGATCTATGGCTGGCGCGGCGCGAAAATCGAGAACATCTATCAGTATTCCGACGACTTCCCGGATGCCGAGATCATTCGTCTGGAGCAGAACTACCGCTCCACCGCCGGGATCCTCAAGGCCGCCAACGCCCTGATCGCCAACAATACCGGGCGCATGGGCAAAGAGCTGTGGACCGATGGTGGCGAAGGCGAAGCAATCAATCTGTACGCCGCGTTCAACGAACACGATGAAGCACGCTACGTGGTTGAAACCATTGAAAGCGCGCTGAAAACCGGCTTGGCTCGCAGTGATATCGCGATTCTGTACCGCTCTAACGCCCAATCGCGCGTTTTGGAAGAAGCCTTGCTGCGCGAGCGCATCCCGTACCGCATTTATGGCGGTCAGCGCTTCTTTGAACGGGCAGAAATCAAGAACGCCATGGCTTACCTGCGTTTGTTGGAAGGCCGTGGCAACGATGCGGCCCTGGAGCGGGTGATCAACGTTCCGGCCCGTGGCATCGGCGAAAAAACCGTCGAAGCGATTCGCGATCATGCGCGCCACAGCGACGTGTCGATGTGGGAAGCCATGCGTCAGCTGGTGGCCAACAAGGGCCTGACCGGGCGCGCTGCCGGTGCTCTTGGGGCGTTTATGGAGCTGATCGAGAACCTCGCCGCCAAGTGCATGGAAATGCCGTTGCACCTGATGACCCAGACCGTCATCGAGCAGTCGGGGCTGATCGCCTACCACCAGGCGGAAAAAGGCGAGAAAGGCCAGGCCCGGGTAGAAAACCTTGAGGAACTGGTCAGCGCCGCGCGCAACTTCGAAAACCCGGAAGAGGACGAAGAGCAATCGCCACTGGCGGCATTCCTCGGCCACGCCTCGCTGGAGGCCGGGGATACCCAGGCCGACGAGCACGAAGACAGCATTCAGCTAATGACCCTGCACAGCGCCAAGGGCCTGGAATTCCCTTACGTGTTCCTGGTGGGCATGGAAGAAGGCCTGTTCCCGCACAAGATGAGCCTGGAAGAACCCGGCCGCCTTGAAGAAGAGCGGCGTCTGGCCTACGTCGGTATCACCCGGGCGATGCAGAACCTTGTGCTGACTTATGCTGAAACCCGACGCTTGTACGGCAGCGAGACCTACAACAAGGTGTCGCGTTTCGTCCGTGAAGTGCCCAAAGGCCTGATCCAGGAAGTGCGACTGTCCAACAGCGTCAGCCGTCCGTTCGGCGGTGGCCAGCAGCAGAGTTCCAGCAGCCTGTTCGGCGGCAGCGAGATCCCGGACACCGGGTTCAGCCTCGGCCAGACTGTGCGGCATTCGGTGTTCGGCGACGGTGTGATCCTGAATTTCGAAGGCGCCGGTGCTCAGGCGCGGGTGCAGGTGAACTTCAGCGAAGGCAGCAAGTGGCTGATGCTCGGTTACGCCAAGCTGGAAGCGATCTAAAACCTGCCAGTGATTTAATGTGGGGGCGAGCCTGTTCGCTCCCACAAGGTTCTTTGTTTCAGATTGATCTTATGAAAGGCGCGAAAGCATGGGCTCGGGTTTCTTTTCTTCCTGGACATTCTGGGCCCTGATGTCGGCGGCGTTTGCCGCCATGACCGCGATCTTCGCCAAAATCGGCATCGAAAACGTCAACTCGGACTTCGCCACGCTGCTGCGCACGGTGGTGGTTTTGGTCAGCCTGGCCTTGATTTTGTACGCCACGGGCCAATATCAGTCATTAGGATCGATCTCGGCCAGGAGCTACCTGTTCCTGCTGCTGTCGGGACTGGCCACTGGTGCCTCGTGGATCTGTTACTTCCGCGCGCTGAAACTGGGGCCGGCCTCGTTGGTCGCTCCGGTGGACAAACTCAGCGTGGTGCTGGTGGCGGTGCTCGGCGTAATCCTGCTGGGCGAAAAACTCGACCTGCGCCAATGGGGCGGAATCGGCCTGATTACGGCCGGTGTCGTCATGCTGGCGCTGCGGCGCTAAGCATCCTTCCTACAGAAGCTATCCACTCGTCCTACTGACGAACGTTAACAGGCCTTATTGCGCAGACTGAAGCTGAACAGAACCTGTCAGGCAAAAGCCCGAAACACTCTGCCGCTAGCCAGTGACACTTCAGCTGTGCAACATGGCGCGCGTGCCATCCACAAATGGGAATTCCCTTTATGAAACGTTTTCTTAGCATCGCCATGGCGTTGTGCATCGGCCTGACGATGAGCCTGGACGCCAACGCCAAGCGCTTTGGTGGCGGCAAGAGTGTCGGCGCTGCGCCGGCTCACCAGACCAGCCAAATGGCTCCTTCTTCTCCTGGCGTGGGCGGTGCAGCCGCCACTGCCGGCGCGGCCGGTGCCGCTGGCGCTGCCGCCAAGGCCGGCGGTGCTTCGCGTTGGCTCGGCCCTCTGGCCGGTATCGCGGCCGGTGGCCTGCTGGCTTCCATGTTCATGGGCGGCGGTTTCCAGGGCATGCAGTTCTTCGACATCCTGATCATGGCGGTCATCGCCTTCCTGGTCTTCCGCTTCATTGCCGCTCGTCGTCGCAAGCAGCAGGAGCACCTGGCTCCGGCCGGCGCGCCGATGCAACGTGAAGTGTTCGAGCAGAAGCCTGCCATGGGTTCGATCTTCGGCGGTTCGGCTGCACCTGCCGCACGCCCAGTGATCAATGCTCCGGCCTGGTTCAACGAAGAGCGCTTCGTCGAAGCCGCACGCAACCATTTCCAGTCCCTGCAACAGCACTGGGACGCCAACGAAATGGACAAGATCGCCGAGTTCGTAACCCCGCAACTGCTGGAGTTCCTCAAGCGCGAACGTGCCGACCTGGGCGACGGCTTCCAGTCGACCTACATCGACAACCTCCAGGTACAACTGGACGGCGTTGATGACCGTGCGGACAAGACCATCGCCACCCTGACCTTCAGCGGCGTGTCGAAGACCTCGCGTTTCGACCAGGGCGAAGTGTTCAGCGAAAGCTGGAACATGGAACGTCCACAGGGCGAAAACCAGCCTTGGCTGGTAGCAGGTATCCGCCAGAACGGCTGATAACTCCGCGCTTTCGCATGCTGTAATGAAAACCCCGGCTCTGCCGGGGTTTTCTATTTCACGGTTGCATCTATAGCGAGCTACTGTATAAACCGCCCCAACTAAACCGCGCCATCAAGCAAGAGGATCCCGGACGTGGAAGAAATCATCGAACAACTGCGTGAAGCCAACGAACCGGTACCGGTCCCCTTGGAGTTGCCCGACGAAGATCTGCTGGTAGAAATCGAAGAACAACTGTTCATCGACATTCCCTTCGTATTCAGAGAATTCCTGCTGACCGTCAGCGATGTAGTCTACGGCAGCCTGGAGCCGGTGACCGTCACCGACCCGCAATCCCACACCTACCTGCCGGACGTTGCCGCCAACGCCTGGGACGCTGGTGTTGATCGCAGCCTGATCCCGATTTGCCAGGACGGTGACAACTACTACTGCGTCGAAGAAGACGGCACCGTGGTGTTGTGGCTGGCCGAAGAAGAGTTACTCGCCGAAGAAACCTGGGAATCGGTCTGGCACTGGGCACGGGACGTCTGGCTGGAAAGCTGATTTACCCCTGCACGACTTGTCAGTGGCTTGACGAATCCTTGTGGTTGTCCAGGGTTTCCAGCAAGGCCACCTGCATCCGCGTATGTACGCGGATGAACCAGCGCCAGAGCAGCGCCGCCACCGCGGCCGCGACCACGACAATCAGCACCAGCAACTTGTTGGTCGGCAGAATACTGGCTGACAAGGCTGCCAGCAGCAGGAAAATCACCAACAGCGAGAGGATCGGGATCACTTCGGCGATCACCCGACGCACTCGCTGCGTGTGGCGGCCGGCCATCTCCGGCTTCACCCCCATTTCTGCCAGCAGCATCGACAGCGCCTTGAGCTTGCGATAGGCGGCGATCAGGAACGGCAGCGACAACAGCAACGCCCCGCCCCAGATCAACGCTTTTTGCCAGCTCGGGTCGCTGATCCAGTCTTGCAGGTAAACGGACATGCGCTCGGCGAAGAAGGCGCCCGATAAAAAGATCGCAACCACCAGCGCCAGATTGACCCCCACCTGCAACAGAATCCGCCGAATCATCGACGCCAACAGCGCGCCCTCGCCCTGAGGCTGGATGCTGCGCAGCCATTCGCCATACATCCCCAGCACACGAGCCAGGCGCTGCGGCATCACGGCAGCAAGCTTG
The DNA here is from genome assembly GCF_058798795.1 of Pseudomonas sp. GW822-FHT07A10. Taxonomy (NCBI): domain Bacteria; kingdom Pseudomonadati; phylum Pseudomonadota; class Gammaproteobacteria; order Pseudomonadales; family Pseudomonadaceae; genus Pseudomonas; species Pseudomonas sp. GW822-FHT07A10. The sequence goes on along the minus strand of NZ_JBXAKV010000002.1, from coordinate 130,466 downwards.
ATCGACAGCGGATCGGCCGCGCGGATCAGATAGGGCGTCAACAGCGTGGTGATCACCGAGACGGCCACAGCCACCGGATAGAGAAAGCTGCTGGTGACCTGCAGCGTCATGCCCAGCGCGGCGATGATGAAAGAGAATTCGCCAATCTGTGAAAGCCCCATCCCCACGCGCAGTGAGGTGCGTCCGTCATTGCCGGCGATAAACGCGCCGAGGCCGCAGGACAGCATCTTGCCCAGCACTACCGCCACAGTGATCACCGCAATCGGCCAGGCGTATTGCAGCAGGATCATCGGGTCGAGCATCAGGCCGATGGCGACGAAGAAGATCGCACTGAACAGGTCGCGAACCGGCTCGATCAACTGCTCGATTTTCAGCAGCTGGCGAGATTCGGCCATGATCGCACCGATCAGGAACGCGCCGAGAACCATGCTGTATTCAAGCTTGACCACCAGCAAGCAGAAGCCGAAACACAGGCCCAGCACGGTAATCAGCAACATCTCATTGCTTTCGAATTTCGCCACATAGGCCAGTAGTCGCGGCACCAGCAGAATGCCGATGACCAGTGCGACAATCATGAACAGGGAAAGCTTGCCGACGGTGGAAAAGACTTCGCCGGAACTGACCGTACCGCTGACGGCGATGCTCGACAGCAAGGCGATGATGCCGATACCGAGGATGTCCTCGACGATCAGTACGCCAAAGATCAACTGCGCAAAACGCTCGTTCTTCATCTTCAGGTCATTGAGCGCCTTGACGATGATGGTGGTCGAGGAAATCGCCAGGATCGCGCCGAGGAACAGCGAGTCCATGGTATTCCAGTCGAACCAGCGGCCGATTTCGTAGCCGATCCAGATCATCAGGACGATTTCCAGGAAGGCTGCGATAAACGCCGTGGCGCCGACCTTGAACAGCTTGCGCAGGCTGAACTCCAGCCCCAGGCAGAACATCAGGAAAATCACCCCGAGCTCGGCGAGGGTCTTGATGGTTTCTTCGTCGTGGATCAGGCCGAAGGGCGGCGTGTGCGGGCCGATAATGAAACCGGCGACAATGTAGCCGAGCACCACCGGTTGTTTGAGACGATGAAAGAGCACGGTCACCACACCCGCGATCAACATGATCACTGCCAGATCCTGAATGAAACTGATGGCATGCATGGTGTGTGGCTCCTTCGGGGGTGGGCTTTTGAAGGGTAACACCACGACTTCCGGCGCAAAGACGGTGCAATATATGGAAACAGATCGCTTCGGGCGTGACGGCGCCTCCCCGCCCGGCGTCCCGATAACTGTTGGTTTGAAAAACACCGACAAGCACCCACAGAGGTGTAACCCCCAAACCCTGCCTTGAACCCGTGAGTACGTTATGGAACCCGGAAACGCCCAGCTGTCGATGACGGTATTGATGACCCCCGACATGGCCAACTTCTCAGGCAATGTCCACGGCGGCACCCTGCTCAAATACCTCGATGAAGTGGCCTACGCTTGCGCCAGCCGGTATGCCGGCCGTTACGTAGTGACCTTGTCAGTGGATCAGGTGATCTTCCGCGAGCCGATTCATGTCGGTGAGCTGGTGACCTTTCTGGCCTCGGTCAACTACACCGGTAATACCTCGATGGAAGTGGGCATCAAGGTCGTGACCGAGAACATTCGCGAGCGCTCGGTGCGCCACACCAACAGCTGCTTCTTCACCATGGTCGCGGTGGATGACCAGCGTAAACCGGCCTCCGTCCCGCCACTGCAACCGCAGAACAGCGAAGACAAGCGTCGATACATGCAAGCCCAGCAGCGTCGGCAGATTCGTCAGGAACTGGAAAAGCGCTATCAGGAAATCAAGGGCGACGCTTAAAGCAAAAGATCGCAGCCTGGGCAGCGCCCACAGACGCGCAGGAGCTGCCGAAGGCTGCGATCTTTTCTACCGCCACACCATTACAAACTGATCGCCATCGCCTCGAACCGCACCCGCGGATGGGCGATCCGGTCCTGCGCTCGCACCAGTTCCAGCTCATAGCTGGCGCAAGCCTGGGTTTCCAGCAACACTTCATGCACCGCCGCCGCGGTGAACTCAAAGGCGCTCAGCAGACTGTCACCCAGCAGCACGCGCGCCAGGAACAGCCCGGAAGTCAGATCGCCAACGCCCACCGGCTGACGCGGAAACGCCAGCAGCGGCCGACGCAAGTGCCAGCTGCCTTCAGCGGTCACCAGCAACATCTCGAAGCCATCCGCCAGTTTGCCGGGATAGTCCAGATGCTTGACCAACACCGCCTTCGGGCCGCGCGCCAGCAGCGCCCGCGCCATGGCCAGGCAATCGAACAGTGACTGCGCCTTGCGCCCCGAGAAGCTGTTCAGCTCCAGCTGATTCGGGCACATGAAGTCGGCTATTGCCGCTGCCTCTTCCAGCAGGAAATCGCTGACTTCGGCTGGAACGCTGCAGCCTTTCTCCGGATGGCCCATCACCGGGTCGCAAAGGTATAAGGCTTTGGGATTAATCGATTTGATTCGCTCCACCCCCGCCAGAATCGCCCGGCCCTGGGCAGCGCTGCCGAGGTAGCCGGACAACACGGCATCGCAGTTGCCCAGTTCGCCAATCGCCGCGATCCCCTCCACCAATTCCGGAATCTGATGCGGGGCCAGCACTTCCCCGGCCCACTGGCCATATTGCGTGTGGTTGGAGAACTGCACGGTATTGAGTGGCCAGACGTTCACCCCGACCCGCTGCATCGGGAAAACCGCGGCGCTGTTGCCAGCGTGGCCGAACACCACATGGGACTGGATGGCGAGCAGATGGGGCGTACGTTTCATGCGGTGAGTTTTCCATAAACCGATTGAAATTCGAGCCGCGCAGTATGCGACTAAACGCAGCCTGTACGACAGACCAGAGACGCAGTTAAGCTGGCACTATCTTGTTGGAGCACCCTGTTGATGCTGACCCTCGGAAATATCTTCGTGTTCATGCTGCTCGCCACCGGTGGCGCATGGCTGTGGCACAACCACGGATTGCGTGAACGCGCTCTGGAGCGGGTTCAGCAGCATTGCGCCAAGTTGCGGATCGAGTTGCTGGACGGCAACGTAGCTTTGAAAAAGATCGCTTTCATTAAAGACGCCAACGGCCGTCGGCGCCTGGCCCGTGTGTATAACTTCGAATTCACCGTGACCGGTGAAACCCGCCACAACGGCACCATCACTCAGTTCGGCGCCCATAGCGCACAGATCGAGCTCGCGCCCTACCCAATGCCATTCGACGACACACCACCGGTGGTCGAAGTCGCAAAACCCAGCGCCGAGGTGATTGAATTGAGCCAGTGGCGGCAAGAACACACCAAGTGGCGTCCCTGAAGATTAAAAGATCGCACCATAGGAGCTGCGGTCTTTTGATCTTCACCCCGACCGGCAATCGGCCAGATCTCCTTGCAGTGACTCAACACCCTGTACCTCACTGAAAATCAGCTCGATGCGCGAATCCCGTCGCCATTCGCTGGGTTGCCAATCCAGTAACGAGTTATCCAGTGCGTTGGCCGACACCCAGCCCTCGACACTGTGGATAACCAGCTTCGCCCGAAGCCATTCAAGGCTCTCAAGCCACTTTCCGACAAGCACGGCATCGAATGTCTGACTCGGATGCCAGCGCCAGCCGACGCTCCAGCCACCCTCTTGCGCCTGACTCAAGCAAATCGGCTGCGCAGGGTCAGTCCAGATGGCCGGCATCTGTGCCAGTCCCTTGGGCACGATGAAGTTATCCACACCCGCGACAGCCTGAGCCTTGAGGCCCGGTAACTCGCTCAGCGGCAAGACAGCTTGCTGCGTCCAGTACAAAGGACGCGACGGCAACTGTGCGACAACTCGCTGGCGATCACTGTCGTCGAGGCTTTCCGCCTTGTTCAGCAACAGCAACCCGGCACTGTCCAAGGCTTGCTGTTGCGCCGCTGGCAGCGGTTTTCCGGCCGCGAGTGCCCGGGCGTCCAGTACCAACACGCAAGGCTGAACCGCCAGGACGCCTTGCCACGGTGCCTCGCTCAATTGCCTGAGCAACTGCGCCGGATGCCCCAGCCCGGAGGGCTCGATGAACAGTCGATCCGGTCGTGCCTTGCGCAGCAGCCGCCCGAGGCCGATCTGAAACGGCGCACCATTGACGCAACACAAACACCCCCCGGCCACTTCTCCCAGTGCGATACCATCGGCGTCCTGGGTCAGCAGCGCAGCATCCAGGCCGATCTGGCCGAATTCGTTGATCAGCACCGCCCAGCGCTCACCGGCCGGCCGCTGCGCCAGCAGGTGCTTGATCAGGCTGGTCTTGCCGGCACCCAGCGGGCCGGCGATGACGTGGGTGGGAATGTTCTGCAACATGGTCGAAGTTTTCTGAGGAGGTAAAGGATGCGGTTGATGGGATGGTCGTTGCTTCTGGCACTCACGTCGGGTGAAGCGCTGGCCCAGGCCTGCGTGGTACATAGTACGGCAGCGCGGCTGGACGTGAAGGTCTGCCAGCAGAACCGCAACATCCCGGAAAAACTGTTCGCCGACGGCTTCTGCCAGCCGAATCTGGCCGGGCAGAAAGTCGAGGTGCAGTACGTCGACCAATGCCCCGCCGGCGCGTTCGGGGTATGCAGCAACGCTCAAGTCGCCAATATGCCTTACCGGCAGGATATTCACTATTACGGCGTGGCCACCGATGCGGCGTATCTGAAGCCGTTTTGCGAAGCCCAGAGCCAGGGAACCTGGCTCAAACCTTGAGCCGTCAGCCCAGCCAGTCGAGGGTCAGGATCAAACGACGCTCGCCCGGTGCCGGCTGCGGCGAACGGTGAACCAGACCGAAACCTTCGTTGCCGTGCCACTTCTCTCCTTTAAGCAGCGCCACTTCGCCGCTGGCGATGCGCTGGATCAGCGAATCATCCTGGGGTTCGGCGTCAGGCTCGCCTAATCGGCGGCGATCCATCGCCCCTTCTTTCAGCCATTGGCTGCCGGTCCCTGCGTAGGTAGTGATCAACCGCACTGGCACATGATCGACGTGGAAACGCGGGCACATGGCTTTGTCCAGAACCCGCAGGCGCAGGCCGACGCGTTGGGCGCCCAACAGGCAGGCGAACGCGCTGACCAGCCAGGAAACGTCGGCGATAAAGCCTTCGTAGCCTTCAAGATCGCTGAAGCCTGAGGCTAAACCGTGGAGATTGGGTTCGGCGTCATCACTGGCCATGTCAAGGGAAAGCGACTCGGCCAGCGGCTGGTTCAGGGACAACAGCAAGCGACCGAAATCGGCAATGTGCACCGGCAGTTGGCGCTGCCAAAGGGCGAGGTTCACACCGTCGTCCAGAATCCCGGTCAGCACCTTTGGCGTTTCACCTTGAACCTGAGCAATGACCGGTCGTAGCTTCAGACTGGGCGCCAGCATCAGGCGGCCGCCTCTTCGTGCCAGGGACCGAACGGATCGGGCAACAACCGCCAACCCTCGACGCCCAGGGCCATTTCATCATCAGTCAGCAGGCAGTTATCAAGTTCGGCGGTGAGTTGTGCAAAGTCGATGTTCTGGCCGATAAACACCAGTTCCTGCCGGCAATCTCCGGTGGCGGCCGTCCAGTTCTCCATGATCCCGGCGGTGCTTTCTTCGTCTTGCGGCCACTGGTTTTTCGGCACGAAACGCCACCAGCGCCCGGCAAACCCGTGACGCATCAAGCCGCCGGCCTGGGACCAGCTGCCGGCATCCATGTGTTTGCTGGCCAGCCAGAAAAAACCCTTGGAACGCAGCAGTTTGCCGTTCACCCACGGGCGATCGATGAAGCTGAAAAAACGCTGCGGATGAAACGGTCGCCGCGCCCGATAAGCCGTGGAGGCAATGCCGTACTCCTCGGTTTCCGGCACGTGTTCACCGCGCAATTCCTGTAACCATCCTGGTGCCTGAGCGGCCTTCTCGAAGTCGAAACGCCCAGTGTTGAGGATCTTCTTGAGTGGCACCTCGCCCATGACCATCGGAATGATTTCGGCCTGGGCATTGAGCCGTTCGAGGATCGCGATCAGCTCCTGGCGTTCGCGGCTGCTGATCAAATCGATCTTGCTGATCAGGATCACGTCGGCGAATTCGATCTGCTCGATCAACAGGTCAGTGATCGAGCGCTCGTCCTCCTCGCCCAGGGTTTCACCACGGGAAGCGAGGCTTTCGGCGGCTTGGTAGTCGAGCAGGAAGTTCATGCCGTCGACCACGGTGACCATGGTGTCGAGCCGCGCAATGTCGGCCAGGCTCTGCCCTTCTTCATCGCGAAAGGTGAAGGTTTCCGCCACGGGCAGCGGCTCGGAAATGCCGGTGGACTCGATCAGCAGATAATCGAAACGACCGTCCCTGGCGAGTTTGCTGACTTCTTCGAGCAGGTCTTCGCGCAAGGTGCAGCAAATGCAGCCGTTGCTCATTTCCACGAGTTTTTCTTCGGCACGGTTCAGGCTGACATCGCGTTGAACTTCGCTGCCATCAATATTGATCTCGCTCATGTCGTTGACGATCACCGCGACCCGCAAATTATCGCGATTACGTAGTACGTAATTAAGCAGTGTACTTTTTCCGGCGCCGAGAAAGCCCGACAGGACAGTCACGGGAAGACGATTGGGCATCAGGTATTCCTCACAGGGATGCCCGGTCGCAATGTCGGGCTTAATTTATGTTATAGTATAACAACACAAACAAGCCACTCCCCCTCTTGCCCACAACGACAAAGGGCACGATGCTTTAACCCGTCCGCCCCTTGAGAAATGCCATGGGAAACGCCCTGAGATTCTCGCTGCTGAGCCTTTCGTTGCTGATCGCGGTCAATGCCTGGGGACAAGTCCCCAGCCTGGCCAAATGCACCCGTAGCGCCAACCTGCTGGCTTGCGTGGATGCCGACGGTAATGCCTACAGCGTTAATACCGTGGGTAGCACGATCTACTTGCGCGGCTTCGAAGTGGCCAGCAAACGCCATTGGGCGCAAACCAACAGCCGCTACGGGCAACTGACGTTCTTTACCGGCCTCGCATCCGATGGCGAAGCCTGGGTCGGCTACAACCGCCGGGTTGGCTGGACAACCATCAATCGGTTCTCCAGTTCCGGGGGCAGCAGCGCGAAGTTCACCTGTAGCCGGATGACCGGTTGCTAGACCTGTGCCTTTTTCTGCTCCTGCTGCCAGGCGATATAGCTGTTCATTGGGGGATTCTTCTGGAAGTAACGCTGCAAGCCTTCGAATAAACCATCCGCCACGGCCTGCTGATGCCGCGCCGTCACCAGTCGCTGGCTGTCGCGGGCGTTCGAGATGAAGCCGGTTTCCACCAGAATCGATGGCACATCCGGCGACTTCAACACGGCGAAACCCGCCTGTTCCACACGCTTCTGATGCAGCGTGGTAATGCCCGCCAGACTGCCGAGCACCGTGTTGCCCAACTGCAAACTGGCGGCGATGGTGGCGTTCATCGACATGTCGAGAATCACCCCGGCGAGCATCGGATCCTTGTCCTTGAGATTGAGCAAGCTGGTGGCGCCCAACAGGTCCGCGCCGTTCTCCCGTTGCGCCATGAAACGTGCGGTGGCCGAGGTCGCACCACCTTCGGACAGGCAGTACACCGACGCACCTGAAGCCGTGAGACGCGGTGCTGCGTCCGCATGGACCGAAATGAACATGTCGGCCTTGTGCTTGCGGGCGATCTCCACGCGCTTGCGCAGTGGGACGAAGAAGTCGTCGTTACGCACCAGTTTCACGTCGAAGCCCTTTTCACGCTTCAGCCTCTTGGCCAACAGCTGGGCGATCGATAGCACCACGTCTTTCTCCCGCTCACCTTTGGCGCCAACCGCGCCCGGGTCTTTGCCGCCGTGACCAGGGTCGACCACCACAATGATGTCGCGCTTGGGATGAGCCTTGTCGATGATGGGTTCACGTTTGTCCGACGGCGCCGCCGCGATCTGTAGCGGAGCAATGGCCTTCAGATCGAGCACCAATCGGTGCCCCTGCCCATCCTGTGGCGGCAACAGGAAGCTGTTGAGCTGCACCGGACCGCTGAGGTCGAGGACGATCCGTGTATCGCCCTGACCGAAATGCCCGGAACGGATCGCGCGAATCACCGAGTTGTCGAGCGCCAGCTGACTGAAGTCGCCACTGAAGTTGGCGCCACTCAGATCGATGATCAGCCGCTCCGGAGCACTCAGGGAAAAGGTTTTGTACTGCACCGGCCCGCTCAGATCGAACACCAGTCGCAGCTTGTCGTCCGAACGCCACAGTCGTGCATTGCGAATTTGCGTGGCCGACACACCAAAAGGTAACGCAAAGGCTGCGCTGGCCAGAATCAGGTTGAGCAAGTGACGTCTGTGCATGATGAAAACTCGTTCACGAAAAAGGCATCGTCGATTTGATTGTTATAATATAACATGCCAAATCAACTCCCACGATGGACCTGCTCATGAATGCGCTGACTCTGCCGGATATCGCCGCGCAGGCCTCACGCCAAGCCCTGCCACTCGATTGGGTGGGCATGTGCGGCATTGCTCTTCCTGTTTTATTCGATGGCCAGCGACTGAGTGCAAAAGCCGACGCTGGCGTTAGCCTCGACGATGGAGAGGCGCGTGGCATCCATATGTCACGGCTGTACCTGGCGCTGGAGATGCTTGAGCAGGAAAACCTTTCACCCACGTTGTTGCGGCGAGTCTTGCTGAGTTTTCTCGAGACCCATGAAGGACTTTCCCACAACGCTTACCTAAAAATTCACACCGAACTTCTGCTCAAAAGACCCGCGCTCGTCAGTCCGTTGGCCGGCTGGAAAACCTATCCGGTGAGCATCGAAGCGAGTCTGAAAAACGCGATGTTCCACGTGGAACTAAAAATCGACGTTCCATATTCCTCAACCTGTCCATGCTCAGCAGCCCTCTCGAGGCAGTTGATTCAGCAGCAATTCGTTGATGACTTCGCCAATCAACCATTGCAACACGCAGACGTTCTGGCTTGGCTCGGTTCCACGAAAGGCATCGTCGCGACGCCGCATAGCCAACGCAGTAATGCGCAATTGCAGCTGCGTCTGGATGACTATCTGGATGACCTGCCACTGATCGCCGCAATCAACGACGCGGAAGCGGCCCTCGGCACCGCTGTGCAAACCGCCGTGAAACGCGCCGACGAACAAGCTTTCGCCCTCGCCAACGGTCAGAACCTGATGTTCTGCGAAGACGCCGCGCGACGCCTGAACCTGGCATTGAGACGCTCCCCGGGCATCAACGCCTTCAAAGTGCGAGTCGTCCACGCCGAAAGTCTTCATGCCCACGATGCCGTCGCCGAAAGCCGCTGGAACTGGGAGGCCGCATGATCCGATGCCAAGCCTTGCGCTGGGGCGCACCCGGTCAGCCGCTCACTCCAGCAGTTGATTTCGAACTGCCCAAGGGGAGTCTGACCGCCGTCATCGGCGCCAACGGGTCGGGCAAAAGCAGCCTGCTGAAAGTCATCGCCGGCCTGCAAAAGCCACTGGCCGGCAACGTCGTCATTGATGTTCCACGCAAGGGTGGCCTTTCGTTCCTGCCTCAGCAACAACACCTGGACCGACAATTCCCCATCAGCCTGCAAGAGTTGGTGGCCGCCGGTTTTTGGGGCAACAAGCAAACTCCGGAAATTCGCAGCCAGCGACTCAAGGCTGCATTGGAAGACTGGTGCCTGACCGGTCTGGAGCATCGCCCGTTGATGGCCCTCTCCGGAGGCGAATTGCAGCGTGCCCTACTCGCCCGATTGAGCCTCGCCGAAGCGCCCTTACTGCTGCTCGACGAACCCCACGCCGCACTCGACGAACTCGGCCAGGCGCTGCTCTGGAAACACCTCCACGCCTGGCATGCAGACGGCCGAACCCTGGTCGTGGTGTGTCATGACTTGGCCGCCGTGCGCCAACAGATTCCACAAGCGCTACTGATCAAAAGCAGCGGCTGCGTCCTCGGTCCCAGTACCGAGCTGATTCGCCAACAACCTCAGACGCAGGTGGCTTGATGATCGCTGCTGCTCACCTTTGGCAACCGTTTCACGAATTCGTATTCATGCGTCGAGCACTGCTGGGTGGCCTTGTTCTGGCCTGTAGTACGGCGCCGCTTGGGGTGTTTCTGATTCTGCGGCGCATGAGTCTGATCGGCGATGCAGTGGCTCACGGCATCTTGCCCGGCGCTGCACTGGGTTTCTGGGTCGCCGGGTTGAGCCTGCCCGCACTGACCCTAGGCGGTCTCGGTGCCGGCCTGAGCATGGCCGGACTGGCCGCCTGGATCACCCGTCGCACCGGTTTGCGGGAAGACGCGAGCCTGGCGGCGATCTACCCGATCTCCCTGGCCAGCGGCGTGCTGATCCTTGGCATCGCCGGCAAGCGGCTGGACCTGTTGCACCTGTTGTTCGGTTCGGCGCTGGCGGTCGATGGCCCGACCTTGACCGGCATGCTCTGGGTCTCGGGCTTCAGCCTGATCGCCATGGCCCTGATCTACAAACCACTGTTGCTGGACACCCTCGACCCGCTCTTTCTGCAAACCGTCAGCCGCCTCGGGCCGCTGGCTCACGGAGTATTTCTGACGCTGGTGGTGCTGAATCTGGTGATCGGTTTCCAGGCTATCGGCGCACTGATGGTGGTCGGCTTGATGATGCTGCCGGCCGCCGCTTCTCGCTTCTGGAGTCGTCGCTTGCCGGTGCTGATCATCATCGCCGCGTTGCTCGGCAGCCTATCGGTCTGGCTCGGATTGTTGCTGTCGTTCTACTACTCGCTGCCCAGCGGCCCGGCAATCGTGCTGGTGGCTGGCGGTGTGTATCTGCTGTCCGTGGTGTTCGGTCCGGTACACGGTTTGCTGCGCCGCCCGCCTTTGCTCACATCCCAATGAGGTGTAACCCGATGCGCGCTTTACTCGTGCTGTTCAGTCTGATGCTGTCGATGTCGCTGTCTGCCGCGGAAAAACTCCAGGTGGTCACCAGCTTCAGCATCCTCGCCGACATGACCCATCAGGTCGGCGGCGACCATATTCAGATCACCAACATGGTCGGTCCGGACGCCGATGCCCACACCTACGAACCGACGCCGGACGATGCAAAGGCATTGCTCAACACCAGACTGATCATCAAGAACGGGCTGGGTTTCGAGCCATGGCTGGACCGCCTGGTGACCAGCACCGAAACCAAAGCCCCGGTCATCAGCGCCAGCCACGGTGTCATTCCGCGCTCGCTGGATGAAGACGGCGAAACCATTCCCGACCCGCACGCCTGGCACAACCTGGCGAACACCGAGTTGTACATCAGCAACATCACCAAAGCGCTGATCGCCGCCGACCCTGCAAACAAAACCGACTACGAACACAACAGCCAGGCCTATCTGAAAAAGATCTACGCCTTGCTCGCCGAGGCTAAAGCCAAGCTCGGTTCGCTGCCGCCGGGTAATCGCAAAATCGTCACCTCCCATGATGCCTTCGGCTATCTCGGTCAGGCTTACGGCATCAACTTCATGGCGCCGCAAGGTCTGTCCACCGAACGCGAACCTTCGGCCGCCGAAGTCGCTGCGCTGATCACACAGATCCGTCAGGCCAAGGTCAAAGCGGTGTTCATGGAAAACATCAAGGACACGCGCCTGCTCAAGCAAATCGCTGATGAAAGCGGCGCGCATATCGGTGGCACGTTGTACTCCGATGCCCTCGCTGCAACTGGCCCAGCCAGCACCTTCACCGGGCTGTTCGAATACAACCTCAACACCTTGTACGAGGCATTGAGCAAGCCATGATCCGCAAGAATCCTTCAGGTGATCTGCCGTTGATTGCGGAGTCGGCGTACGTGGATAAAACCGCAATCATCTGCGGCAAAGTGGTGATCGGCGAGAACGTCTTCGTCGGCCCCTACGCAGTGATTCGCGCCGATGAAGTGGACGACTCGGGCGAGATGGAAGCAATCACCATCGGCGCCAATTCGAACATCCAGGACGGCGTGGTGATCCACTCCAAGTCCGGCGCGGCGGTGACCATCGGCGAGTTCAGTTCCATCGCCCACCGCTCCATCGTCCATGGCCCCTGCACCGTCGGCAATCGCGTGTTCATCGGTTTCAACAGTGTGCTGTTCAACTGTGCGGTGGGCGACGGTTGCGTGGTGCGGCACAACTCGGTAGTCGACGGTCGTGACTTGCCTGACGCCTTCTACGTGCCCTCCACCACACGCATCGGCCCAAACACCGACCTGTCACAGTTCCCACCAGTCAGCGTCAGCGCCTCGGAGTTTTCCGAAGACGTAGCGCGCACCAACGTCGATTTGGTGCGCGGCTACAAAGCCCTGCAGAACGAGTTCTGACCATGAGCAGCGTACTGATTCGCAACGCCCGGCTGGTGAACGAAGGTCGGGATTTCGACGGTGATCTGCTGGTAAGCCACGGTCGCATCGTAAAAATCGCCAGCAGCATCGAAGGTGAAAAAGCCGCCGTGGAAATCGACGCAAACGGCCAATGGCTGCTGCCAGGCATGATCGATGACCAGGTGCATTTCCGTGACCCAGGAGCACCGGACAAGGGCAGCTTCCATACTGAATCTCGAGCTGCGGTGGCCGGCGGCATCACCAGCTTCATGGACATGCCCAACACCTCGCCGGCCACCCTGACCCTCGCCGCGCTGGCAGACAAGAAACGTCGAGCGGCAACTCACTCAGTGGCCAATTACGGTTTTCATTTTGGCGTGAGCAACGACAATCTCGATACCGTCGCCGCACTCAATCCTTGCGAAGTGGCCGGGGTCAAAGTGTTCATGGGCGCCTCCACGGGCAATATGCTGGTGGACGATCCGCGAATTCTTGAGCGGTTGTTCGCCGAGGTGCCGACCCTTTTGTTGGCCCACTGCGAACACACACCCAGCATTGAAGCCAACGCGACGAACCTGCGAGAGCTGTTCGGCGAGCACCTTCCGCCCGCCGCTCACCCGCTTATCCGCAATGCCGAAGCGTGCTTTCGATCCTCCTCAATGGCCGTCGATCTAGCCAGACGTCACGGCACCCGGCTGCACGTTTTGCACCTGACCACCGCCCGTGAACTGGCACTGTTCGAAGACAAGCCTCTGGCACAGAAACGCATCACTGCCGAGGCTTGCCTGCATCACTTGCTGTTCGACGACCGCGACTACCCGAGCCTCGGCAACCTGATCAAGTGCAACCCGGCGATCAAGACCCAGGCCGACCGCGATGCCTTGCGCAAAGCACTGTTGAGTAATCGACTGGACGTGATCGGCAGCGATCACGCGCCTCACACCTGGGCCGAAAAACAGCGCCCCTACAGCCAGGCGCCGTCCGGTTTGCCGTTGGTGCAACACGCCCTGCCCGCACTGTTGGAACTGGTGGCTGATGAGATCCTGCCGATCACCACCCTTGTGGCCAAAACCAGTCACCGGGTCGCCGATCTGTTTGCCATCCCCGACCGCGGCTATCTGCGCGAAGGGTATTGGGCTGACCTGGTGTTGATCAAACACGAGCCCGATGGCGTGGCCGTTTCCCGGCAACCGATCCTTTCGCAATGTGGCTGGACGCCATTCGCCCGGCATCGCTTTCACCACAGCGTCAGCACCACGATCGTGTCGGGACAAATTGCGTGGCACGACAAACGTCTTAATGACAACTGTCAGGGCTTACCGCTACGGTTTATGCGCTGACGCACGTTATCGAAAACATTCGAGAACACCGATCATGATCCACATCACCCTGCCTGATGGTTCATTGCGTGAGTATGACCAACCGCTGTCCGTGTTTGAGGTTGCCGCGAGTATCAGCCTCGGCCTGGCTAATGCAGCGCTCGCGGGTCGGGTGGACGGCGTGCTGGTGGACTGCGGATTTCTGATCGAGTGCGATGCGCGGGTCAGCATCGTCACGTCCCAGGAGCCCGACGGTCTGGAGATCCTTCGGCGTTCCTGTGCGCTGATGCTGGCCATGGCCGTAAAACAGCTGCATCCGAATACGCAGTTGCGGGCCGGATCGGCGTTGGGTGACGGCTTCTTTTATGAGTTTGCTTTCCAGCGATCGTTAACCCTGGCCGCTCTGCCAGTGATCGAAGCGCGTATGCGCGAATTGGCGGCGACCAACCATTCGATCCGCCGGCAGGAGCAAACGCCAACCGAAAGGCTATCGCTGTATCGTCTGGGGGACTTCGAGGGTTTCGCGGCAGGCCCGCATGTTCCCACCACCAAGGTGTTGCAGGCCTTTGCACTGGACCACATCAGCGGCACGTTGCAGCAACGAATCTATGGCACCTGTTGGCCCAGCCAACAGGAACTGGACACCTGGCGAGCGCCACCCCAGGTCGTGGTTGTGAATATCGATGAGCGTCAGAGCGATTATGCGCACTCGGTGACCGAAGCGCTGCGCCGGCACGGACTGCGCGCCAACTCGGATCTGCGTCACGAGAAAATCAGCCGCAAGATTCGCCAGCACAGCCAGAAAGTGCCATACCTGTTGGTAGTCGGAGAGAAGGAAAAGGACGGTGGGTTTGTCAGCATGCGCAGTGGCAGCGGGGAGGATTTCGGGGAGAAAGGGATTGAGGCGGTGTGTGATTTGTTGAACCCGCCCAAGACTGGTGGTGCCTGAGCGGACGCCTTCGCGGGCAAGCCCGCTCCCACAGGGATCACAAATGACCTGGTGGGAACGAGCCTACCCGCAAAGCTTTTAGGCCCTTGGCTTCACTGTGCCGCAATCCTGACCCAACCACACAGCGCGGGTATCGAGGCTACCCTTCTGCTGAATGCCGGTGGCGTTGAAGGTGCCGTTGACCTTGGTGGTGAACTCACGATCACTCATAAAAGTGGCCACTCCGCTGCCCTGGGCTTTCGGACAGCTGAAACGGAACTTCCACTGGTTACCGGTACGCTCGGTGATTTCCTGCTTGCAGCCCGATTGCGGGTCCGTCAGCGGAATGTTGTCGCTCTTCACCTGCTCAGGTGTCAGGCACGCCCGAATCCCTTTGCCGCCCATGGTGATACCTTGTTTCTCCAGCATCGCCCGCTGTTGGGGGGTCATCTGGTTTTGTAGCTGGCCGAGGATCAATTGCAGATCGGGCATGTTCTGGTCATCGACCTTCATGTTGCTTGAGGTCAATTCCCACAAGCCCGGTTGCAGCATCTGTGCCTGAGCGGCCACAGGAAGTGCCAAACCAAATGCCATGGCCAAACCCAGCAGACGAACGTTCATCGAGTAACTCCTGATCATTAGTGGCCGTTAGACGTCGGCCACGGGCTTCGGTTCATGGGCCAATTAAATAGCGACATTCTGCCCGGAACATGGTCTGTTAAGCATTGAATCTTCAAGGAGCAAGACTGCCCCATGGATTATTTCGGACCGCATGTATTCGGTTATCTGATCGCACTGTTGCACACACTGGGCTCGATCGCCGCCATCCATGCCGTGTTGACCGTTCGGACCGCTCAGGGCTCGATCGCCTGGGCCCTGTCACTGCTGTTCATTCCCTACCTCACGCTGATCCCGTATCTGGTCTTCGGCCGCAGCACCTTCGATGGTTACATCAAGGCCCGACGGCAAGCCAACGAGGAAATGCGCAAGGCCATCTCCGAACTGAACTGGCGCCCCTGGGTAGAAGAGGCACTGGCTGCGCGTGCCTCCAGCGCTTACGCGTCTTTGCGGGCCATGCCGAAGCTGGGGCGCATGCCATGCCTGGCAAACAACGATGTGCGCTTGTTGATCGACGGCCAAGCCACGTTCGATGCAATTTTCGACGCCATCAGCAACGCCCGTAAAGCGGTGCTTATCCAGTTTTTCATTATCCACGATGACCGCCTCGGCCAACGCCTGCACACCCTGCTGACGAAGAAAGCCGCCGAGGGCTTGGCGATTTACTTGCTCTACGACCGCATCGGCAGCCACTCCCTGCCCCACGAGTATGTGCAACCGTTGCGAGATGCCGGTATCGAGGTCAAAGCCTTCGCCACCCGCAGCGGCTGGCTCAACCGCTTTCAGGTGAATTTCCGCAACCACCGCAAGATCGTAGTCGTCGACGGGCTTGTCGGCTTTGTCGGCGGGCTCAATGTCGGCGACGAGTACATGGGCGAAAAACCACCCCTGGCGCCCTGGCGCGATACCCACGTGCAAGTTCGCGGGCCGGTGGTGGCCTGCATGCAGGAGTCCTTCGCCGAAGACTGGTTCTGGGCAGCCCGCTCGCTGCCCCCGCTGATCCTGCCAGACGTTTATCCAGGTGACGGCGTGCTCTGCCAATTACTGGCCAGCGGCCCGGCGGATTCCTACGAAACCTGTTCGCTATTCTTCGTCGAAGCCATCCATGCGGCGACGGAACGCGTGTGGATCACCAGCCCTTACTTCATCCCCGACGAAGCAGTGTTCGCCGCGTTGCGACTCGCGGTGCTACGCGGTGTGGATGTACGGATCCTGTTGCCGTCGCGGCCGGATCACCGGATCGTCTACGCCGCTTCCAGCCTTTATGCCTTCGAAGCCGTACGCGCCGGGGTGCGCGTGTTCCGTTATCAGCCCGGCTTCCTGCATCAGAAAGTGGTGCTGATCGACGACGAGATCAGCGCCATCGGCAGTGCCAACATGGACAACCGTTCGTTCCGGCTGAATTTCGAAGTGATGCTGCTGACGGTCGACAGCGGGTTTGCCGCCGAAGTGGAGCAGATGCTCAACAACGACTTCGCCCAGGCTCACGAAATCGCCAAAGAAGAAAGCCGGGAGACCCACCGCCTGCAACAGGTCGGCATGCGGATCGCCCGGCTTATTTCGCCGATTCTCTAGTTGTAGATGTCGTCGCGGGTCCACGGCAGTTCATGGCTGCCATCGGGATGGGCTTTCACCGCGAGGATTTGATGCAGGTTGATCCAGCCCCTGGCGAACGCATAGGCGCACCCCGCCAGGTACAACCGCCAGATCCGTAGCGCCTGCTCCGGCACCAGTTTGGCGGCGGCTTCCAGATTGTCTTCCAGGCGTTCGCTCCAGTGGTCCAGGGTCCGCGCGTAATGCAGGCGCAGGCTCTCGACGTCGACAATCTCCAGCCCCGCTTCGCTGATCTCGGCGGAGATCATCGACAGGTGCGGCAGCTCGCCGTTGGGAAACACATACTTCTCGATGAACTCACCAGCGCCGCGCCCGACCGGACGACCGTCGGTGTGTTTGGCGGTAATCCCGTGGTTCATCACCAGACCGCCCTCTTTCACCGCGCCGAACAAGGTTCTGCAGTATTCGGCCAAATTGGCGTGGCCGACGTGTTCGAACATGCCGACGCTGACCACCTTGTCGAAACGCCCGTCCTGAGGCAGATCGCGGTAGTCGAGCAGCTGCAGTTCGATCTGGTCTTCCAGGCCTTCGGCTTTCACCCGCTCACGAGCCAAATCCAATTGCGCTTGGCTGAGCGTGATCCCGAACACCTTCGCGCCGAACTCCCGCGCGGCATACCGCGCCAACCCGCCCCAGCCGCAACCGACATCCAGCAGATACTCCCCTGGCTGCAAGCGCAACTTGCGGCACAGGTGGCGAAACTTGGCTTGTTGAGCCTGCTCAAGGGTTTCACTGCCGGTCTCGAAGTAGGCGCAGGAATACGCCATGTCGCTGTCGAGCCACAGCTGATAGAACTCGTTGGAAAGGTCGTAGTGGTAGGAGATGGCTTTGGCGTCGGTTTCCTTGTCGTGAACCAGGCGCACCGGTTGCGCATCGTCGTCTTCGCTGATCAGCGCCTGACTCCATTCATCGCAGACACGAATCACGTCGCTGATGGAGCCTTCCAGCTCCAGTTTGCCTTCGACGAACGCCGCCCCCAGCGCGTCGAGGCTCGGATGGGTGAACTGGGTAACCATGTGCGGGTCCTTGACCACAATGGTGACGCTGGGCGTCGGCCCCAGGTTGAACTCATGGCCGTCCCAGAGTCGCAAGCGAAGCGGTAACTGCAAATTCTGTAAGGCCGGTGGAAGTTGCGCGAGCATGAAAAGTCCCCCTTGTTTCAGACGTCAAATCTGAGGGTAGACCATCCTTGAAAAATAGCAGGCTATCGAATTAATAGCCTTTTTCTATTCCCGGTGTTGCCACCAACGGTAAAGCCCAGCCAACCGGCGAACCTTGTAATGACCCGCCTCTAACCTAAAAGACTACAAACCCGGCACACAGTTCTGAAAAGTTGAGTAGTCGCTCACACCTCATCCTTAAGCTTGAGTAGGGGTTCCTGAAAGCGTAGCAAACGCCCGGCATTACCGAGCACCAATAACGTGCTCAAGTTGTGCAACAGCGCGGCAATCATCGCCCCGGCCGCGCCCAGCCAGCCGAATGCGGCGAAGGCGACAATCGCCAGGGTCCAGCCCAGACCGATGACTACGTTCACCTGTAAAGTCTGCCGGCATTGGCGACTCAGGCGCACACAGGTTCCGAGCCGGCGCAGGTCGCTGCCGATCAGTACGATATCGGCCGAGGCCAGCGCGATGTCCGCGCCGCCCGCGCCCATGGCCACGCCGACCACACCGGCCTTCAGCGCCAGGGAATCGTTGATGCCGTCTCCCACCACCATCGGCCGGAAACCGCTGTCGATTTCTTTCAACACGCGATTGAGTTTGTCCTCGGGCAAGGCCTGGGCTTCGACATCGCTGATGCCCACATCCCGGGCCAGCGTATGAGCCACGCTTTGTCGATCCCCGGTCAACAACAACTGACGACCCAGGCCCAGTTCACGCAACTCGCTCAGGGCAAACCGCGCCTCGGGTTTGACGCTGTCGGCGAGCAACAGCCAGGCGAGAAATTCACCGTTGAGTGCCAGCCCCGCAATCGGGCCATCGTGGCCGGGAACAGCTGAGGTGACGATGCCCAATTGCGCGAACAGCTCCGGACGACCGAGGGCCGCTTCGCCCTGCTCCGTCATCGCCACGACACCCAGCCCCTGACGCTCGCGGATGTCGGAGAGCAGCAGAAAATGTTCCTGAGTGACCAACCCGGCCAACGCGCGGCTGACCGGGTGGCTGCTGGCAGAGCCAAGGCTGGCGGCGAGTTTCAGTACGTGACTGCGATCTTTCAGCGGACTGTCGATCGATTGCAGGCGCAAGGTGCCGAACGTCAGGGTTCCGGTCTTGTCGACCACCAACGACGTCAGGTCAGCCAACTCTTCGAGGAACGCCGAGCTGCGAATCAGAATCCCGTGCCGAGCAGCGACCGCCACCCCGGCAATCGCCGTGGCCGGTGCCGACAACACCAGCGCGCAAGGACAGGCCGCCACCAACACCGCAAGCATCGCCTGGGCATCGTTGGTGACGAACCAGGTCACGGCGGCCAGCAGCAACACCAGCACCATGTAGCTGCCGGCGTAGCGTTCGAGCAAACGGGTGATCGGCGGCTTGGAGCGTTCGGCGTTTTGCATCAGCGCGATGACTTTACCCAGTGTCGACTCGTGACCGGTGCGGGTCACTTCAATGCGCAACAAGCCATCAAGGTTGATCGCTCCGCCGAACACCGGCATGCCCACAACGGCCTCTATGGGCACCGACTCACCGGTGATCGATGCAGTGTCGAGGCTCGCCTGACCGGACAACACCCGACCATCGGCCGGCACGCGATCACCCGCACGCACCTCCACCAGGTCGCCGGCCTTGAGTGTGCCGTTATCGACTTCAACGATAGCGCCGTCAGCCTGAATCTTGCGCGCATGGCTACGCGTCAGTTTGCCGAGGGCATGAATCGCTTCCTGTGAGCCGATCACGCTGCGCTCTTCCAGCACATGGCCGAAGATCATGATGATCGGCAGCAGTGCCGCAGTAAGCAGATCGCCAGTGGCCCAAGCGCCGAGCATGGCCAGGGCAATCAACTGATCGGTGATCCCGTGCAGGCTCGGATAACGCAGGCTGTACCACGCCGAACGCATGACCGGCACGGCCACCAGCAACGAAGCAAAACCCAACAGCAATTGGCTGACCCCGGTCTGCTCCGGCAACAACCAGCGCCAGATCAGGCCGAGCGCAAGCAAGCCCAGTGCAAGCATGGCCAGGGTCAACTGGCGCGCGGCGCTACGTTGTTCAGCCGAAGACAACATGCTCGGCGCGGCGGCGGTTTGGGCAGTCATTGCGCAGCTCCCTGAATGATCAGGCGGGAATCGTCTTTCGGATCGACCGTCGTCACCGAACCGGCCTGCCCGAGAATCTTCGGCATCCGCTCACGGTAAATACGCAGCAGCATTTGCGGATCGGTGCCCTGCTGTTGCGCCTTGGCCAGGCTTAATACTGTGGCGGTGTCGGTGGAGGCTTTGGCCAGGCGTTCGCTGGCCTGAGCGTGAGCCACTTGCAGCGTGCGGTCGGCTTGTTCATTGGCGGACTGAGTCAGCTTCTCGGCTTCCGTGCGCGCATTGGCCACGGCCTTGTCAGCTTGCTGGCTGGCAGTTAACACGGCGTTGAACGCGCTCACTGCCGGGCCGGGCAGACTCGATTGCACATCGACCCGCGCCACTTCGATACCCAAGCCCTGCCCGGTCGCCGTCAGTTCGGCCAAGCGTTGATTGATGCCTCGCACCAGATCGCCGCGCAGACGTTCGCGACGTTCGGCAGCCTGATTGTCGGCACCGATCAGTTCCGGTCGAGCCACCAGAATGGTGTCCAGGTCTCGCGCCGCGGTGAGTGCCACGGCACTGCGCGTCACCAGTCGATCCAGAGCCGGCAACACATGCTCACCCTGAAGAACGAAGGCATAGGGCTCAGTGACTTTGTAGAACACCCGCACATCCAGCTGCACCACGCCCGCGTCACCGGTCAGCAGATAACCGGAGCCGGCGAGCGCATCGCTGAGGGGTGTGGCGAAGCTCGCCACCCGGTCGGCCTGCAACGCGGCATCGGTGCGCAGCAGATTTTCCACCCGACGCTCGATCACCCGGTCCGCTGCCGGCAACAAAACCACCTGCTCAAACGGTCGCGGCCACGCCAACAGCAAACCGGAATTTTGAATGCGATCCAGTGCACCGAAATGCAGCACCACGGCACGATTCTGCGGGTCGATCTGCCGCACATTGGAAAATGCCCACGCCAAAGCAGCCAGCACGGTCACGGCGTAAAGCGCGAGAAAAGCCAAGCGCCCGGCCTGAATCCAGGGGCTGCTCAATTCATTTGTTCCACGTGGAACCAAACTCATGGCTGCGACCCGGACTTGTTATCGAGCGTCGGTGGGCCGTCAACCAACACCCGGAACGGCGCCGCATCAGTGCGCAAAATCAGTTTGGTGCCCGGTGCGACGATGGTGCCCAAGGTGTCGAGCGAACGCAGCAAATTGTAGAGCTGCGGTGAGCCTGCGTAGGCCCGGCCGTAAATCTGCGCGGCTTCGACGCGGGATTGGGCTTCGATGTCTGCGGCCTTTACCGTCGCATCGGCTTGTACGATTCGCGCATCACGCTCGGCTGCGGAGCGGATTTGTGCGGCTTCGCGTTTACCAATGGCTGTGCGTTCAGTGGCGATTGTTTCACGCTCGGCGCGCATACGATCGACCGTCGCGGTGAGCGTCACCGATGGCAGAGTCAAGCGCTCGATACCGACTTGCAGCACTCGCACGCCATAGGTGGTGAGCAACTGCTGATCGATCTGCTGGCGCAGCTGCGCTTCGAAGTCGGCGATGTGCACCTGGTTGGCGTCGGTGTTCACCAGGTTGGCCAGGTCGAAACTGCTGGCCGTGGTTTCCAGCGCCGAGCCGACAAAGGTACGAATCTGCCGCGCGGCTTCATCGGGTTGATTCTGTACAGCGCGCATAAAACGTTGCACGTTGTCAGGGTCGCCCTGTACCTGCCAGGCCACGTAGGCTTGCACGATGATGCGCAGACCGTCGCGCGTGCCCACATCCTGCAAACCGCTGGAGGTGGTGCGCAGCCGCAGATCCACCGGGATCGCCGCCTCAAACGGCGCCGGCCAACGCCAGCCAAGACCCGGCTCCAGCAACACCCGCGATGGATTGCCAAAGCGCGTAATCACCGTGGCCTCCCCCGAGCGCACTTGCACCAGGCTCGCCGCCGCAATGGCAAAGGCCACCAGCAGCGCCGCCCAGCCCATTCGCCGCCACGGAAAAGGGCCAGCTTCGTGCGGATCACCATGGTGGTGATGGTGATGATGACCGTGGTGATGCCCGCCATGGCCGTGATCGTGGCCGGCGTGGTCATCGTGGTCGTGATGATCGTGAGTAGGCGTCGACTGGCTCAATGGGCGGCTCCTGGCTGAGCGGTATTACGCGACGGCGCAGGGTCAGCCGGCAGCGTGAATGTACGTAGGTCGATGGTCGGCGCATTGCTGCTGCCACCCAGACGGTGATCGAGAACCAGCAGCTTGGCGTTAGCCAAACCCTGGGTCAGTTGGCTGAGGTATTGCTCCAGCACGAAGGCTTGGCCGGCACTGGAATATGCCTTTCGCTCAGCGGCAAATTTCAGGTCGGCGGCCTGAGCGCTTGAGTTGATTTCATGGGCACTGGCCGTGGCTTGATCGCGAGCGATACTGGCCTGCAATTGCGCCTGGTTGGTTGCCTCCGCTGCGGCACCGAGCTCGCGGGAGATCAATGCCTGGGCGCCAATCTGCGCTGCTTGAACGCCGTGATAAGCATTGGCAGCCCCCGCTGGCGGATGAATGGCCTCGACCACCGTGGCGAGAATTTCCACGCCGCTGTCGAGTTTTTGCAGATCCGCTTGCACGGCGCGGCCGATTTCTTCAGAGAGCCCTACCCTGTCTTCGCCGAGCAAACCGTCGAGGGTTCTTGAGGCGAAGTCATGAACCAGAATCCGGCTGGCGGTGCTGCGAATCAGCGTCGGCACGTCGGCGCTGTTGTACGTCGCGGCCAGAGCCGCTTGATCGCTCAGACCGATGCGATAGACGAAGCGCACGTCCATATTGACGATCTGAAAGCTCTGCTTGTCGGCACGGCTGCTGGCAATCACCTGGGATTTGTCATTCACATGGCTGGCGTCCCACAAGCGATTGGCAATGGCCGGTGCCGGGCCTTCGGCAGGTTCGGCCGCGACCGGGGCCGATGCTTCGCCCACGCTGGTGGCCAATTCATGGACTACGCCGTTCTCGACGCTCAGCACGCGACCCAGCGGCCACGGCAAACCGGCGTGCAAACCGGGCCCAAACACTTCCACCGGTTTGCCGAAACGTTCGTAGATGCCCCGCCCCTGTAGCGGTATTTCATGAATGCCGGTGAGTGACCAACCGACGATTGCCACCACCGCCAGCACCGGCAAAAACGCCCGGCGCATGTAGGTGAAGGCCCAGATTTGTCGCAGGTCGATACCGAAGCGATTGTGCAACTCGTGCTGCAATGCGAGCAGGGGCTGTGGTGGCCAGCGCAACATATCGGCGACGAAGCTTCGCGCCAGCAAGGTCGGTTCAAGCTGTTCACGACGGGGGCTGAACAGTGACAACACAGCGCGCAGCAACAACTCGATGGCGACCAGCCCCGGCAACAAGCCGATCAGCACCGCCAGACGCACCGGCCAGACGGCTGTTTCGCTGCCGAACAACAGACACAAGGCGCTGAGCACCAGGCCAATAATCGCGACCCGCGCCAGCTGCGCCAACGACCCGGCCTCAGGCCATTGGGCGACATTTTCCTGCGCCAGTTGCCGCTCCAGTACCAGCAAACCGAACGCCAGCAGCAACGACAACGCCGCGCCGACACTGGCCGATAATCCCAACGCAGCGGGTGGCAAAGCGAGGTTCCAGACCTGCTCGATGCTGTACAAACTCAACAACGCCCAGCCACCAAGCCAGAGCGTCGGTGCACCGATCTGCCCCAGCAAGCGCAGCCAACGCTGACTGATGCCGTCCAGCAACCGCTCGTACCAACCTTCGGCGACAACGACTTCTTCAGTGATAGCCACCGGCACCAACGCGGCCGGATTCATCGCGCGTGCACGCCACTGCGTTACCCACCAGGCCGACTGCAGACCGGCGACCAACACCAGCAAACCGGCGCTCTGATTGACCAGCAACGCGGGCCAGAGCGATTGCGGTGCAAACAGCCCGACAAAAAACGCCAGCACCAGCCCTGCGGCCGCCAAGGCACCCAAACCGATTGCCCATTGGCGCAATCGACGTCCTTGAACGACCGCCTGCTGAAAGCGCGGCAGCCCTGCTATCTGTGCTCCATCGCCATCGAGATCGACTTGCATACCACCCCAGCCATTGCTCACATCACAATTCGTTACGATATAACGAAAATGGTGAAATTTTCGTCCTGAATCGTTCTATCTAAAAGCGCTGAACCTGTCGCCAAGCTGAAGCCTTGACCGAAATGGAGAGAAACGCACATATTACGTTCGTAATTTTTTATTGAAGACTACTTTTTATCGATCCCGTCCCTCTCAATCCAGGAGTTGCACCATGAGCACCTATGACGTCGTGATTCTGGGCGCCGGCCCCGGCGGTTACAACGCAGCGATCCGCGCCGGGCAGTTGGGCTTGAAAGCGGCATGCGTGGAAGGCCGCGCCACCCTCGGCGGGACCTGCCTGAACGTCGGTTGCATGCCGTCCAAGGCATTGCTGCATGCCTCCGAGCTCTACGACGCGGCCATGGGGGCGGAATTCGCCAACCTCGGGATCGAGGTTAAACCTGTGCTCAACCTGGCTCAGATGATGAAACAGAAGGATGAAAGCGTCACAGGGTTGACCAAGGGCATCGAGTTTCTGTTTCGCAAAAACAAGGTCGACTGGATCAAGGGGTGGGGCCACATCGACGGGCCGGGCAGCGTCACAGTGACCGACAACCAGGGTGGCAAGACCCGGCTGAGCGCCAAAGACATCATCATCGCCACCGGTTCCGAACCCACTCCCCTGCCGGGCGTGGACATCGACAACCAACGCATCCTCGACTCCACGGGCGCGCTGTCGCTGGCTGAAGTACCGAAGCACCTGGTGGTGATAGGCGCTGGAGTGATCGGCCTGGAACTGGGTTCGGTATGGCGGCGCCTGGGTGCTCAGGTGACGGTCGTCGAATTTCTCGACCGAATCTGCCCGGGAGTGGATGCTGAAGCCGGTAAAACCCTTCAGCGCTCATTGAGCAAGCAAGGCATCCGCTTCAAGTTGAGTTCGAAAGTCACCAGCGCCACCTCCTCGGCGAGCGGAGTTCAACTCAGTGTCGAACCGGCCGCAGGTGGCACCGCCGAGCTGCTGGAAGCCGACTACGTGCTGGTGGCTATCGGTCGCCGTCCTTACACCCAGGGCCTGGGGCTGGAGAACGTCGGCCTCGCCACCGACAAACGCGGCATGCTCGCCAACAAGGGCCACCGCACTGAAGCCGCGGGGGTCTGGGTGATCGGTGACGTCACCTCAGGGCCGATGCTCGCCCACAAGGCCGAAGACGAAGCCATGGCCTGCATCGAGCAAATCGTCGGCAAGGCTGGCGAGGTCAATTACGACCTGATCCCCAGCGTGATTTACACCAAACCGGAGCTGGCCAGCGTCGGCAAGACCGAAGAACAGTTGAAGGCCGAAGGTCGCGCCTACAAGGTCGGCAAATTCCCCTTCACCGCCAACAGCCGGGCGAAGATCAACCACGAAACCGAAGGCTTCGCCAAGGTACTGGCCGATGAGCGCACCGACGAAGTTCTCGGTGTACACCTTGTGGGCCCAAGCGTCAGCGAAATGATTGGCGAATATTGCGTGGCCATGGAGTTCAGCGCCTCGGCCGAAGACATCGCCCTGACCTGCCATCCGCACCCGACCCGCTCCGAGGCCTTGCGCCAGGCGGCGATGAATGTGGAAGGGATGGCGACGCAGATTTAGAACGATCAAAAGATCGCGGCCAAAGACTGCGATCTTTCGCTTTTTCAGTCAGGCAAATGCCCCAACGGCAACGCTCCCGGCGTCTTCACCGTGTGAATTGCAAAATTGCTGCGGATATCGCTCACGCCAGGCAATTTCAGCAATCGCCCGGTGAGGAAACGGTCATAGGCGCGCAAGTCCGGTACCACCACTTGCAGCAGAAAATCCGACTCCCCGGACACCAGAAACGCCGAAATCACCTCAGGCAATGCCGTCACGGCCAGGCGGAACGCTTCGGCTTGTTCATCGTTATGCCGTTCGACCTTGACCCCGACAAACACCGTCAGCCCAAGGCCCACTTCATCTCGATCGAGGTTGGCCTGATAGCCACGAATCACACCGGCCTCTTCCAGCATCCGGACCCGGCGCAAACAGGGCGAGGCCGACAAGCCGATCTCATCGGCCAGTTGTACGTTACTCAGGCGTCCGTCCCGTTGCAGCGCCGTGAGAATTTTGCGGTCGTAGGCGTCCAGTTTCATGTTTTGGCAGATCCTGATGGTTCGATCATCACAAACTGGCAGGTTATGCCAAATATCGAAGCTTTAGAAGCTGACTACGCAACCACCTGCCCTGCCCCTCGGCCGTAGACTGAACCCACCAGATCGACAACGAATGGGGGCAACATGACAGAACTCTGGCTGTTTTTCATGGCATTGACAGTGGTGTACCTGTTGCCGGGCCCGGACATGATTCTGCTGTTGCAGACCGGCGCTCGTCAGGGCAAAGGCGCGGCGCTGGCCACGGCATTGGGGCTGGGCGTGGCGCGCGGTTGTCATGTGGCATTGGCGGCATTGGGTTTGGCGACGCTGTTCAGGACTGCGCCCTGGACCTTCGACGTGGTGCGCCTGGCCGGCGCCGCGTACCTGCTCTGGATCGGCATTCAGTGCCTGCGCACCACGATGCTGCCGAGCTTGAACGGTGCAGACGCAACGACCGATAAACCACGGTGGCCGGAGGCGATCCAGCGCGGTTTGCTGACTAACCTGCTCAACCCCAAGGCGCTGCTGTTTTGCTCGGTGCTGCTGCCGCAGTTCATCAACCCTCAAGCCGGACCGGTGCTCGCGCAATTTGCGACCCTGGGCATGATGCTGGTCGGCGTCGGCTTGCTGTTCGACAGTGCCTACGCGCTGGTCGGCGCTGCGTTGGGCCGTTGGCTGCAACGCAGTCCATCGGCCCAGCGGGTACAGCAGTGGTTGTTTGGCAGCCTGTTGATTGGTTTTGCTGTGCGGCTGACCTTTGTTCAACAAGCTTGAGCGTTATCGCGCTTTCCGACGGCGGCGACTGATCAACAACAGCGCCGCTGCCGTAACGGCCAACACAGCGCTGATCAGCAATGGTTTTTTGTAGGGCCGCAGCGTGGACCGCATAGCGTCGGTGACCTGGGTCACATAGCGCTTGTCGGCGTTCTGGAAGTCCGGCTCCTGGCATTGATGACCGAAATCACCGGCCCAGACCACATAGGGCCCCTCCTCGACATAACGACGATAGAACGCGCTTTGCTCTTGCAGGCTGGTGCCCCACCCCGAGGCCTTGCATAGCACCGAAGCAAACGCCTGACTGCTGTGGGGCAAATGATCGGCAGCCCTACTCGCCAGAGCCGTGGCGACATAACGGTAATGGAAACGCTCATCAGGTTGCGCCACCGTAGCTTGCTGACGCTGCACTTCGCCCTCGGTCATCAGCGGTCCGACCTTGAGCTCCGGAGCTTCCAGGCTGTAATTGCCACCGAAGGTCACGTAATCCGGGGACATCTCGTAGCCCAACAGCTCCATTCCATCGTAGCGAGCCAGCGTCGCGGCGTAGTAGTAAGCGAATGCCTTGGAGGTCGGCCACCATTTGGATTCGGCCTCCTTGCGCAATTGCCCATACCATTTGGCCTTGGCCTGCAAATCCGGGTTGTCGAAGTAAGCCGGAGCCTCATCGTATCGCTCTTCACGCAATAAACGCCGCCCGAGCAGATTGCGCAGGCTCGCGGCCACCGGCAACGGCACATAATTGTCGCGATCCTGCTGGCTGAGCGGTGGCGGTGCCGGCACCTGGGTGTCGACGTACTGCTTGAGTTCATCGAGGGTCAGCACCCGCTCGGCCACGGTGGCCGCGTCGAACCAGTAGATGCCCTGGCTGCGATAGAGCTGATCGAAGGCCTGCAGGTAATCCCCGCGTTGCAGGGCCAGAATCGCGCTTTCACCCTCGACCCGGCACTTGGGCTGGAGTGTTTCGTAATCCCAGTCGGGCGTGCGCCGCTCGCCCCAGGATTCGTTCTGCGGGAAGGCCTGGGCGGCTTTGGCATAGGCCGCTGCGGCGGCGTTTTTGTCGCCATCACGCACCGCCAGCTTCGCCCGCAACCACCACGCAAGGCCACCGTCACCAGCCTGTTCGAGGAAGGCTTTGGCGCTGGCGTAATCGCCCTGTTGATAATTCATCGCCGCCAGGCGATCGGCATTATCCAGACTGCCACGGGTGCTGCTTTGCAGCAGTTTGATCAGTTTCTGTTCGTTCGGCGGTTGATCACCGAATGACCAGCCCAGCCGACTGATCAACGACGCCGTCACCAGTTGCTGCACCGCTTTGCCCTTGAGCAACCCGGCCAGTTGCTCGTCAGGCATAGCGGCCAGATCGGCCATCAACAGCTTCAGCGAGGTGTAGCCCACCGCCGAGCCGTGAAGGTTCTGCGTGGCGTAGAGTTGGATGGCGTTGTCCCAGTCACCCGCAGTGCGGGCCACTCGCGCTTCTTCGCCGAGGCTGGCGACCCCCAGTTCCAATGGGTCGCTGAAGCCGTCGATGCTCAGTTGACGGGTCTGCTCGAAGGCCTTGCGGGACTGAGCCATCAGGTCAGGGGTCGCGCCTGTTTCTGAACTCATGGCAAACAGCGACCGGCCCAACGAGTACGCCGCCCAGGTGCTACGCAACGGGCGTTGTTCCGCCGGCAGCGCCAGCACTTTCTGGAAGTAGTCGGCGGCCAGGCCATGGTCACCGGCGTTGAACGCCACGGCGCCAGCCAGATAGAGCCTGTGCTCGGCCGGCAGATTCGCGCCTTGCTCTTCAACCTGACGGGCATCGGTCAGGCTGCGCAGTTGTTTCACCAGCGCTTGCTGCTCAGGCGTCAGACCGGCCTGTTCAGCGGTATCGCGCTGATGGGTGTAATCAGGCGCATCGCCGTAACCGTCCCCCGGAATGTTGGTGGCGGCGGTGACATTTTTCAGTCCCGCGATGGCATGCCCGAGGCGGCTGATCTCAAGGTTGAAGTTGCCTTCCGGCAGTTCCGCCAGCGACTGGCCACGGTTGTCCAGCAGGCGCATGGGGAAGTCCGGCCCGCAGGCCAGCGCCGAACCCAATGGCAGGCTGAGGCTCAGGCAAAGCACATGGCGGGGCCAGTTACGGGTAAACATTCGAACCTCCTTGATCAATGTGTGCGCAGCGAGCCCAACCGATGGCGCGCTGCCCGCCGGCCGGGATTCGACCGTCACGCAGGCGGGTGAAGGTAAGCAGATCCGGGCGCTGTTGCAACGCATAACCGGCCAGCGCATCGGCGCCCTCGCAGCCCTGCACCGCCAGCGTCAGGCGTTCGGGCCAGGCACTGTCGAGGTTGCCTTGGTTGCTGAGGCTGATGTCATAGAGGCCGTCCTGCGCCGAGAGCTTCAGGCCCATACGACTGTCGAGCGTATCGCCACGCGCCACAGCGATTAGCGTGGTCAGGCTCCAGGCCCTGCGATCATTGGCCAGGGGCAGGCGAAACCAGATCAGCCCGGCCAGATGGGCCGGTGGATCGGCGCGCAACTCGGCGCCGAGCTTGCTCAGTTGCTGCGGGTCTGCCAGCAACTCCCGACGTTCGCCGCCTTGCTCGATGGGCACTTCGCTTTCCACGACCGGCGCGCCACCGGCTCCTGGCAACAGCGCCACGCCATAAGCCGGCAGCGCCAGATAAAACGGTTTCGATGTGTTGCGACTCCAGGCCCTGACCCACTGCCATGCCTGAGCCGGGTCGAATAGCCCACGCCGTGGATCGCTCACCGCGTGCACCTGCAACACGCTGCTGTCGACTGTTGCCAGCAACGCCGGCAATTCAGAACTGTCGAGCCAGGCCGGCAACGCCGTGATGCTCAGTGGCAAGGACGCCGGCAGAACGCCACGCAAATGGGTGAGGAATTCGCGGTAGGCCGGTAACCGGGCGTTGCCCGCATCGTGGTCGATTTCCACGCCGGAAAGGATCAGCCCCTGCCCTTGCCAATCGCTGAGCACCTGCTGGATCTGCGCCGTGACTTCGTCCCGGTCCAGCCCATTGAGCTGGCCATCCAGACGAACCACCGCAATCAGCGGTCGGCCATCACGCTTGAGCAGCGCCGGATCGATCCGCGCCCGGCTCCAGCCAGACTGTGGAAATGCCTGCAAGGCCAGCACGCGCAAAGTCGAGAAATCGGTGTGGCTGTCGCGCAGCGCGGCGTCATGCGCCGGCGTCCATTGCCGTTGCCAGACATAGAGTTGCTGATCGAGCGGCGGCGCGTCCGGTTGCTCGCAACCGTTGAGCAACAACGCTGCCAGCAAAACGATCAAGCGTGTGAAAAAGACCATGAACACCAATCCCTGAAATGCAAAAAGGGCCTCCCAAGGCCCTTTGTCGCTCTGCTCGTTACCCTACTCAGCTATCGGCTTGCGGGCAATGATCACCTGACTTTTCGCCACTACCGCTCCCACATCAAATCAGCTGTGTGGCGCTGGTTTTGGTATGGCGACGTTATCCAGCATCCGGTTCACCGCCAGTTCCGCCAGCATGACGATCTGTTGAATCGCCATCGCCATATGCCGGTGCGGCCCTTCCAGATACCCCGCAAAATCACTCGCCATGACACTGGCCTGGGCCAACGATTCACAAGTGTGGGCCAACAGGTCTTCGTCTTTGATATCCGGCGCAACCATAAACATCGTGCTCGGCTTGCGGGCGACCGGTGCTTTGAGGGCTGAGGGGTTGAGGTAGTGATCGAGCGCGCGCTCGGCGGCTTCGTTGAGCTTTTTTGAATCGAGGGATTCGTAGGGGGAAACGTCGTCCGCTTCGGGCGGATTTGGGGTTGCTTTGAACATGGTGACACTCCATTCGAGAACTGGAGTTCGCCAACACTGCGACCAAGCAGAAGGGTGGCGAACCATACGCGGGTTGGTCGACCAGGGAATGGAACCCGGCAGGGCCTAAGCCCTCCCACGCACAGCTCGCCATGAAGCAAGCACAAAAGTGCGCCATTCTAAACCTGGGCGACCAAACCCGATCACTGAATTTGCAGCGACCCCCAAAGCCTATCCCCCGGACTTCTGACACGACAACCGCTAGAACTTGTCGGATTCGTCCTTCAGAACGGCCAAATCTGTAGGATGTTGGCAAATATTTTCAGGTCAGCCGAGACCTAATGTGGGAGCGGGCTTGCTCGCGAAGGCTGTTTAACATTCAACATGGGAGTTGTCTGATACACCGCTTTCGCGAGCAAGCCCGCTCCCACAGAGGGATTTTCTGTGTTGTCTGGTTCAGTTACAGATCCAACACCAACGGCTGCGAACCCTGCGCCGGCACCGCACAACAAATCAGCACCTCTCCCGCATCGGGAACCTCCGCCGGAGGCTGTGGATAATTCACCTCTCCGCTGATCAACCGGGTTTTGCAGGTCCCGCAAGAACCGCCGCGGCAACTGAATTCCGGGCGTAAGCCACGGCTCTCCGCCAACTCCAGCAAACTGCCGCCGTCCGGCTGCCAACGCGCTTCTTTGGCAGAGCGCTGGAACACGACGGGCACCGAAACGGTAGCGGCCGGCAATTGCTCGATGACCACCGCGTCCGGGTCCGGCTTGCGACGCAGCGTCGACGGGCCAAAGGTTTCGGCATGAATCCTTGAATCAGGGACATCCAGATCCCGCAGGCTGCCGTACAGCCCCTGGGTAAAACTTCCCGGACCGCACAGGACAAAATCCACCTGGTCGTAGTCCTCCACCTCAAGAGTGGTCTTGAGCAAGTCGGCGTCGATGCGCCCTGTCAGGTCGTAATCTTCACCCTCACGGGCATCGGACTCCGGCTGACTGAGTAAACGCAGCACCCGCACCTCATCACCGAGGCCGTCGAGCAGGCGATCCAGCTCAGGGCGAAACGGTTGATCGGCCAAGGTCCGCGAGCTCTGGAAGAACCACACAGGACGGATGCGCCGCGTGCGCAGGCCTTGATAAACCACCTCCCGCAGCATCGACAGCAGCGGCGTGATCCCCACGCCGGCAGCCAATAGCACCAGCGGCCGACGCTCATTCGGCGCCACGGTGAAATGCCCTTGAGGCGCGCGGGCTTCAAGCACATCGCCGACACGAATCTGCTCATGCAGGTGCGAGGACACCAGGCCTTCACGCTTCACGCTGATGCGGAAAAAGTCATCGGATGGCGCGCTCGACAAGCTGTACGTGCGGATGTGCACATCGCCTGCGATGTTGAACCGCAAGGGCAAATGTTGCCCGGCTTGAAACACCGGCAATCCGGCGCCATCGGCAGGTTCCAGATAGATCGAACGGATGTTGTGGCTCTCCCGCTCGATGCGCGTCACCCGCAGCGGCCGCCAGCGATTCCCCAGCGCCTGGGCTTGCAGGCGTGCATTCGCCTGCGCCCAGGTGCCGGTCAGCAGACTGGTGGGCGACACGCCGTCAAAGCGCCAGCGCAAGGCCAGTGCCGCGGGCCGACGCACCGCGTGCTCCACCTCGAATGTCCACAGCCGCTCAGCCCCTTGAAAGGCTTCGATCTGCGGGCCTTCAAGGATGACTTGCGTGCGACCACTGAGGTGCAGCAAATCGCCCGAATCGAAATCGATGAACAGCAAACCGGCCCGAGGGTTGATCAGCAGGTTGCCCAAGGTATTGAAGAACAGGTTGCCGGCGAAGTCCGGGATGGTCAGGCGATTGCCTTCTATCTGGACGAAACCGGCCTGGCCGCCCCGATGAGAAACGTCCACCGAGCGTTGGCCATCGACGTCCACATAGCTGGCGACAAAGAAGGTATCGGCGCTGGCAATCATGGCTTTGGCCGCGTCATCCAGCCCATTGAGATGCTGCGCGATACGGGTCTCCGGATCCGCCAATGGCACCGAGCGAAACTGGCGCAATTGAATGTATTGCGGGCAATTGCCGAAGGATTGCTCCACCGTCACCTCGAAGCCGCTCGCCGTTACAGCGCCGACTCGACCATTGAGACGGTTGCGACGTCGGGTGTGCAGCTCGATACCGAGCAGACCGATCGCCGCCCCGTCTTGCAGTTGTGCAGGGTCGTCGCGACCGGGCAGGCTGCCGATCTGCAACAGCCCGGGCTCGGGGGACTTCGCAAAGCCCGGCGCCCCTTCAAGAATACTGGCCCAAGGGTTGCCGTCGGCATCCACCGCGCCGTACAGCATGAACGGCAGTTGCTGATAGAACGTGCGGTGCTGGTCCGGCATCTCGCCGCGAATCACCCTACGACCCAATGCCTCCATTCGATCGACGACACCCACATGGGCCTGCAATTTTTTCTCGCCTGCGTGCCAAGGTGAACGTTCCATAACGGCTTCTCCCCTGCGCTCATCGCGCAATAAGAACGGCCCGACTGAATAGGGCCGTGAACATCAGGCAGTTTTTTGCAAACCGGCGATGGTGCGCGGCATGCCGACAAACCCTGGCAAGGCTTCAACGCGCGCCAGCCAGGCGCGGATGTTGGCGTAGTCGTCCAGCGACACATTGCCTTCCGGAGCATGGGCGATGTAGCTGTAGGCGGCGATGTCGGCGATGGTCGGCTCGCTACCGGCCAGATAGGCCGTTGCGCCCAGTTCCTGATCGATCACTTTGAGCCAGGTGTGAGAATAGGCGATCACCTCTTCAGCGTTGTAAGGCGCACCAAATACAGTGATCAGCCTTGCCCTGCCGGGGCCAAAGGCAATCGGCCCGGCGGCGACCGACAACCAACGCTGAACCTTGGCTGCACCGACCGGATCGGTTGGCAGCCAGCGACCGTTGCCATATTTTTGCGCAAGGTAGACCAGGATCGCGTTGGAGTCGGCCAGCACCATGCCTTGATCCTCAATTACCGGGACCTGGCCAAACGGGTTGAGCGCAAGAAAATCCGCTTGTTTGTGTGCGCCCTTGGCCAGATCGACGAAGATCAGCTCGGTCGGCAGTTGCAACAACGACAGCATCAGCTCTACACGGTGAGCATGGCCGGAACGGGGGAAGTTGTAGAGTTTGATGGCTTGCATGGTCGACTCCGCTGGGTGGTGGCGCCGCTCAGGAAAGATCAGCGCCGATGGAGCGCTATCTTCCATCCACAACCAAAGCAACAGAATAACCAGCAAACGCAATCCATTATTTCATCCAGTGCAATAAACCTTCAGCCGTGCAGGGCCGGGTGTTCGCGCAGCCCCTTCACCGCAAAGTCCACAAAACTGCGAACCCGCGTCGGGGCCTTGCGCCCACCCTGGTAGACCACATGAATGGGCAATGGCGGCAGTTCGAAGTCAGCCAGGACGATTTCCAGCTCACCGGTGGCGATCTTGCTCGCCACTTGATACGACAGGACTCGGGTCAACCCCAGGCCCATGGCGGCGGCAGTGATCGCCGCTTGATTGGCAGAGACCACCAGACGTGGCTCCGGACGAACACTGACCGGCTCTCCCGCCTCAAGGAACGGCCAGCTTCTGGGCTGCCCGATGGACGAGGTGGCGATGATCGGGGCGCGGCTCAAGTCTGCCGGATGCCGAGGCCGACCATGGTCAGTCAGGAAACCGGGGGAAGCGCATATCACCCGCCGTACTTCGCCCACTCGAATGGCATGCTGATTGCTGTCAGGCAACTCACCGATGCGCACAGCCACATCGATGCCCTCCTCGACCATGCTCACCACCCGGTCGACCAGTACAGCGTTGATGCTGACTTCAGGAAATTGAGTCAAGTAACCGACCATGAGCGGCGTGACGAACAAATCGCCGAACAATACCGGTGCCGTGATCGTCAGTTGCCCACGGGGCTGGGCATGGCTCCCGGCGGCCGAATCCTCGGCTTCCTGCACCTCGGCGAGAATTCTCCGACAGTCCTCCAGATAACGCTGACCTGCCTCGCTCAAATGCACGCTACGGGTGGTGCGCGTCAGCAACTGGGTGCCAATGCGCTGCTCAAGCGCCGCCACTGCCCGGGTAACGCTGGCCGCCGACATCCCCAAACGCCGCGCCGCCGCCGAGAAACCTTGATCCTGGGCGACAGCGGCGAAGACCTGCATTTCCTGGAATCGGTCCATCGGATATGTCCTTCGTTCAGGTAAAAAAAATCGCAACCGTAGGCTGCGATTTTTATTGTTTTCGATCACCTGTGGATAACTTATTCCACCGTCACCGACTTCGCCAGATTTCGTGGCTGGTCAACGTCAGTGCCTTTCAACACTGCCACGTAGTACGAAAGAAGCTGCAACGGAATCGTGTAGAGGATCGGCGACAGGATGTCGTGGATGTGCGGCATGTGCACAACATGAGTGCCTTCACCGTTGGTCATGCCAGCCTGCTCGTCGGCGAAGACGATCAGTTCACCGCCGCGGGCGCGGACTTCCTGGAGGTTGGACTTCAACTTCTCCAGCAACTCGTTGTTCGGTGCCACGGTGACCACTGGCATGTCGTTATCCACAAGCGCCAGCGGGCCATGTTTCAGCTCGCCCGCCGGGTAGGCTTCGGCGTGGATGTAGGAGATTTCCTTGAGCTTGAGCGCCCCTTCCATCGCCACCGGGAATTGCGCACCGCGACCGAGGAACAGCGTGTGGTTCTTCTCGGCGAACAGCTCGGCGATTTTTTCCACAGTGCTGTCCATGGCCAGGGCTTCGCCCAGACGGGTCGGCAGGCGACGCAGTTCTTCCACCAGAGTGGCTTCGACGCCTGCGGCCAACGTGCCGCGAACCTGACCCAGGGCCAGGGTCAGCAACAGCAGGCCCACCAATTGAGTGGTGAAGGCTTTGGTCGAGGCCACGCCAATTTCGCGACCGGCCTGGGTCAGCAGCGTCAGGTCCGATTCACGCACCAGGGAGCTGATGCCGACGTTGCAGATTGCCAGGCTGGAAAGGAAGCCCAGTTCCTTGGCGTTGCGCAGCGCGGCCAAGGTGTCGGCGGTTTCGCCTGACTGGGAGATGCTCACGAACAGGGTATCGGGCTGCACCACTACTTTGCGGTAGCGGAATTCGCTGGCGACTTCGACCTGGCACGGAATGCCGGCCAGTTCTTCGAGCCAGTAACGGGCAACCATACCGGCGTGATAACTGGTGCCGCAGGCAACGATCTGTACATTACGCACCTTGGCAAACAGCTCGGCCGCTTGTGGACCAAACGCCTGCACCAGCACCTGATTCTGACTCAGGCGACCTTCAAGCGTGCGTTGCACCACGGCCGGTTGCTCGTGAATTTCCTTGAGCATGTAATGCCGGAACTCGCCTTTGTCAGCGGCTTCGGCACCGTCACGGTACTGAACGCTTTCACGCTCGACGAGCGTGCCGTTGATGTCCCAGATCTGCACGCTGTCGCGGCGAATTTCGGCGATATCGCCTTCTTCCAGGTACATGAAGCGGTCAGTGACCTGGCGCAGGGCCAACTGGTCGGAGGCAAGAAAGTTTTCACCCAGGCCCAGACCGATTACCAATGGGCTGCCGCTGCGGGCTGCTACCAGGCGATCCGGTTGCCGAGCGCTGATCACTGCCAGACCGTATGCGCCGTGCAGTTCTTTGACGGTCGCTTTCAGGGCCGCGGTCAGGTCAGGCTGCTCTTTGAGTTTTTCGTTGAGCAGATGGGCGATGACTTCAGTGTCCGTGTCCGAGGTGAACACGTGGCCCAGGGCCTTGAGTTGCTCGCGCAGGGCTTCGTGGTTCTCGATGATGCCGTTATGCACCACCGCAAGATCGCCCGAAAAATGCGGGTGAGCGTTGCGTTCGCACGGCGCACCGTGAGTCGCCCAGCGGGTGTGGGCAATGCCCAGACGACCGACCAGAGGCTCTTCGATCAGCGCCTGTTCCAGTTCGCTGACCTTGCCCGGCCGACGCAGGCGCAAGAGTTTTTCATCGTTGGTGTACACCGCCACGCCGGCGCTGTCATAACCACGGTATTCCAGACGCTTGAGGCCTTCGAGCAGGATGGCGGTAATGTTCCGTTCTGCGACTGCACCGACAATTCCACACATGCTATTTCTCCTGACTGACAGCGGCACAAATCACATTGATGCCGCGGGCCTGAATCTGATCGCGGGCCTCAAGCGGCAGGCGATCATCGGTAATAAGGGTATGGACGCTGCTCCAAGGCAGCTCCAGATTGGGGATCTTGCGGCCGATCTTGTCGGCCTCGACCATCACGATCACTTCGCGGGCGACCTCGGCCATGACACGGCTCAGTCCCAGCAACTCATTGAAGGTGGTGGTCCCGCGCACCAGATCGATGCCATCGGCGCCAATAAATAACTGATCGAAGTCATATGAGCGTAGTACCTGCTCTGCCACCTGACCCTGGAAGGATTCGGAATGCGGATCCCAGGTACCACCGGTCATCAACAGCACCGGTTCGTGCTCGAGTTCAGTCAACGCGTTGGCGACATGCAGGGAGTTGGTCATCACCACCAGGCCCGGTTGCTGGCCGAGTTCCGGGATCATCGCGGCGGTGGTACTGCCGCTGTCGATGATGATGCGCGCATGCTCGCGAATCCGCGTGACGGCGGCGCGGGCAATGGCCTGCTTGTATTTGGAAACCGGTTGGCCGATGTCGGCGACCAGCTCCTGCGGCATGGTGACCGCGCCGCCATAACGACGCAGCAGCAGACCGTTGCTTTCAAGCGCCGCCAGGTCCTTGCGAATCGTAACTTCCGAGGTTTCGAAGCGTTTGGCCAGCTCGTCCACACTGACTTCGCCCTGCTCATTGAGCAAGGCGAGGATATTGTGGCGGCGTTGGGGCGTGTTGCGCTTTGACATGATTTGGTAAGTTTCGATTCGAAAGATAACGTAAGCAATCAAAACCTATCAGCGAAACTTCGTCAAGCCAGCATCAGAAAAAAGATGTGTGGATAACTCAAAAAAAGATCGCAGCCTCCGGCAGCGCCTACAGAGTGAACACAAATTCCCTGTAGGCGCTGCCGAAGGCTGCGATCTTTTGATCTGTGGATAACTTAACTCTTCTTGATCTTCTCAGGCCGCTTCCAGCCGTCGATGTTCTTCTGTCGAGCCCGGCCTACGGCCAACTGAGCGTTATCCACATTCTGGGTAATAGTCGAACCGGCCGCCGTGGTCGCACCGGAGGAGATATCCACAGGCGCCACCAACGAGTTATTGGAACCGATGAATACATCTTCACCCAGCACGGTTTTCCACTTGTTGGCACCGTCGTAGTTGCAGGTGATGGTGCCGGCGCCAATGTTGGTGCGCGCACCGATCTCGGCATCGCCCAGATACGTCAAGTGACCGGCCTTGGCACCTTCGCCCATGTGAGCGTTCTTCAGTTCAACAAAGTTACCCACATGCGCGCGGGCTTCCAGCACTGTGCCGGGACGCAAACGAGCAAACGGGCCGGCATCGCTGCCTTCGCCGAGAATCGCGCCTTCGATATGACTGTTGGCCTTGATCACCACGCCTTTGCGCAGGGTACTGTCCTTGATCACGCAGTTCGGGCCGATCACCACGTCGTCCTCGATGACCACTTTGCCCTCGAGAATCACGTTGATGTCGATCAGGATATCGCGACCAACGGTAACCTCACCGCGCACATCGAAACGTGTCGGGTCGCGCAGGGTTACGCCTTGAGCCATCAAACGACGAGCGGCGCGCAGTTGATAATGACGCTCCAGCTCGGCCAGTTGTTTGCGATCGTTGGCGCCCTGCACTTCCATGGCGTCATGGGGTTGTTCGGTGGCCACCACCAGACCATCACTGACCGCCATGGCGATCACGTCAGTCAGGTAGTACTCGCCCTGGGCGTTATTGTTGGATAGGCGGCTCAGCCAATCGCCCAAACGCTGGGAAGGCACCGCCAAAATGCCGGTATTGCCTTCGGTGATCGCACGCTCAGCCGCGTTGGCATCTTTCTGCTCGACGATGGCAGTCACTTTGCCGGCGGCATCACGGACAATGCGGCCGTAGCCAGTCGGGTCATCCAGCTCGACAGTCAGCAGACCCAATTGCTGCGGTGCAGCCTGCTTGAGCAGACGTTGCAGGGTTTCGACTTCGATCAACGGCACGTCACCGTAGAGAATCAGCACGGTGTCGGACTCGATGAACGGCACAGCCTGGGCCACCGCATGACCGGTACCCAGCTGTTGGTCCTGCAGGACGAAATTCAGGTCATCGGCGGCCAGACGCTCGCGCACCGCTTCGGCACCATGGCCGATCACCACGTGGATGCGCTGTGGATCAAGTTGCCGAGCGCTGTGGATAACATGGCCAAGCATTGAATTACCGGCAATCGGATGCAGGACTTTCGGCAAGGCCGAACGCATGCGAGTGCCTTGGCCGGCAGCGAGGATAACGATTTCAAGGGACATGACTGGCTACCAATCCTGGGTGGTCAGCAACTGCGACCAGATGATGAATATCGAAAAAGAAAAAAGGGTAGCCGAGGCTACCCTTTTTAATCAATCGCGCAACAAGTCGATGGCCGATTAGTGGCCGAACTTCTTGCGGATCTGCTGGACGGTGCGCAGCTGAGCTGCAGCCTCGGCCAGACGTGCGGCAGCAGAACCGTAATCGAATTCCGCGCCTCGCTCATGCAAGGCTTTCTCGGCAGCCTTAACGGCTTCCAGAGCTGCGGCTTCGTCCAGGTCGGCAGCGCGTTGCACGGTGTCGGCAAGAACCTTGACCATGTTCGGCTGAACCTCGAGGAAACCACCGGAGATGTAATACACCTCCTCTTCCCCGCCCTGCTTGACCAGGCGGATCGGACCTGGCTTCAGATTAGTGATCAGCGGCGCGTGACCCAGGGCGATACCAAGATCACCCAGTGCACCGTGCGCAATCACCATCTCGACCAGACCGGAAAAGATTTCTCCTTCCGCGCTGACGATATCGCAATGGACTGTCATAGCCATCTGATTGCCTCAACCTAAATTAGCGCCCGTTGCCGGGCGCCGGGATTACAGTTTCTTGGCTTTCTCGATCGCTTCTTCGATGCCGCCAACCATGTAGAACGCTTGTTCTGGCAGGTGGTCGTAGTCACCGTTGAGGATGCCTTTGAAGCCAGCAATGGTGTCTTTCAGGGAAACGTATTTACCCGATGCACCGGTGAAGACTTCAGCCACGAAGAACGGCTGCGACAAGAAACGCTGGATCTTACGAGCACGGTTTACCAACTGCTTGTCGGCTTCCGACAGCTCGTCCATACCCAGGATCGCAATGATGTCCTTCAGTTCTTTGTAACGCTGCAGCACGTACTGGACGCCGCGAGCGGTGTCGTAGTGGTCCTGGCCGATTACGTTCGGGTCCAGCTGGCGCGAAGTCGAGTCGAGTGGATCAACCGCTGGGTAGATACCCAGGGAAGCGATGTCACGGGACAGAACGACGGTAGCGTCCAAGTGGGCGAAGGTGGTCGCTGGCGACGGGTCAGTCAAGTCATCCGCAGGTACGTATACCGCTTGGATCGAAGTGATCGAACCTTCCTTGGTCGAAGTGATACGTTCTTGCAGAACGCCCATCTCTTCAGCCAGGGTCGGCTGGTAACCTACTGCCGAAGGCATACGGCCCAGCAGTGCGGATACTTCAGTACCGGCCAAGGTGTAACGATAGATGTTGTCGACGAACAGCAGAACGTCGTTACCTTCGTCACGGAACTTCTCGGCCATGGTCAGGCCGGTCAGTGCTACGCGCAGACGGTTACCCGGCGGCTCGTTCATCTGACCGTAAACCAGTGCCACTTTGTCCAGAACGTTGGAATCCTTCATCTCGTGGTAGAAGTCGTTACCCTCAC
Organism: Pseudomonas sp. GW822-FHT07A10; assembly: GCF_058798795.1. Taxonomy (NCBI): domain Bacteria; kingdom Pseudomonadati; phylum Pseudomonadota; class Gammaproteobacteria; order Pseudomonadales; family Pseudomonadaceae; genus Pseudomonas; species Pseudomonas sp. GW822-FHT07A10. The sequence continues at coordinate 89,803 of NZ_JBXAKV010000002.1, read as the reverse complement.
GAGTACGCTCACCCACACCGGCGAACACGGAATAACCGCTGTGCTCGATGGCGATGTTACGGATCAGTTCCATCATGTTTACGGTCTTGCCTACACCGGCACCACCGAACAGACCGACTTTACCGCCTTTGGCAAACGGGCAAACCAGGTCGATAACCTTGATGCCGGTTTCCAGCAGGTCGTTGCCGCCTGCCTGTTCAGCGAACGAAGGTGCTGGGCGGTGAATGCCCCAACGCTCTTCGGTGTCGATCGGACCAGCTTCGTCGATCGGGTTACCGAGGACGTCCATGATCCGGCCCAGGGTTGCTTTACCGACCGGTACGGAGATGGCTGCGCCAGAATCGGTAACTTCCAGACCGCGTTTCAGGCCCTCTGTGGAACCCATCGCAATGGTGCGAACCACGCCGTCGCCCAGCTGTTGCTGAACTTCCAGAGTGGTTTCAGCCGCGCTCACTACTTTCAGCGCGTTGTAGATGCTCGGTACGCTGTCGCGTGGAAATTCCACGTCGATAACGGCGCCGATGATTTGAACGATACGTCCGCTACTCATAGCTGGATCCTCTGAATATTTGAACCGTTAAACCGCGGCAGCGCCGCCGACGATTTCCGAGATCTCTTGGGTGATCGCAGCCTGACGCGCCTTGTTGTAGACCAGCTGCAAATCGCTGATCAAATCACCGGCGTTGTCGGTAGCGTTCTTCATCGCGATCATCCGCGCAGCTTGTTCAGCCGCGTTGTTCTCGACCACCGCCTGGTAGACCTGCGACTCCACGTAACGGACCATCAAGCCGTCAAGCAGCTCTTTGGCGTCCGGTTCGTAGAGATAGTCCCAGTGGTGCTTGAGTTCTTGATCCGGGGTTGCCACCAGTGGAATCAACTGCTCCACGGTAGGCTGTTGCGTCATGGTGTTGATGAACTTGTTGGACACCACGGACAGGCGGTCAATACGGCCGTCCAGATAGGCATCCAGCATCACCTTGACGCTGCCAATCAGATCATTGATCGACGGCTCTTCACCCAGGTGGCTGATAGCTGCAACGACGTTACCGCCGAAGTTGCGGAAAAAGGCCGCACCCTTGCTACCAACGACACACAGATCAATCTCGACGCCGTTTTCGCGGTTTACCGCCATGTCCTTGACCAGGGCCTTGAACAGGTTGGTGTTCAAGCCACCACACAGACCACGGTCACTGCTCACTACGACATAACCAACGCGCTTTACTTCACGGTCGATCATGAACGGGTGGCGATATTCCGGGTTAGCGTTGGCCAGATGGCCAATAACCTGGCGGATGCGCTCCGCATAAGGACGGCTAGCAGCCATGCGCATTTGTGCCTTGCGCATTTTGCTGACCGCCACTTTTTCCATGGCGCTGGTAATCTTTTGCGTGCTTTTGATGCTCGCAATCTTACTGCGAATCTCTTTTGCGCCTGCCATGTAACACCTATCAGGTTAGCAAGCGGGAGCCTTGCGGCTCCCGCTGCGGCTTACCAGGTTTGGGTGGCCTTGAACTTCTCGATACCGGCTTTCATGCCAGCGTCGATTTCGTCATTGAAGTCACCTTTCACGTTGATCTTCGCCATCAAGTCGGCGTGATCGCGGTTGAAGAAAGCAATCAGCGCTTGTTCGAAGCTGCCGATCTTGGCGATTTCAACGTCAGTCAGGAACCCACGCTCAGCGGCATACAGCGACAGCGCCATGTCAGCGATCGACATTGGTGCGTATTGCTTCTGCTTCATCAGCTCGGTAACGCGCTGACCATGCTCAAGTTGCTTACGGGTCGCTTCGTCCAGGTCAGAAGCGAACTGGGCGAATGCCGCCAGTTCACGGTACTGAGCCAGAGCGGTACGGATACCACCGGACAGCTTCTTGATGATCTTGGTCTGAGCGGCACCACCCACACGGGATACCGAAACACCGGCGTTCACTGCAGGACGGATGCCCGAGTTGAACATGGCCGATTCCAGGAAGATCTGACCGTCGGTGATGGAAATCACGTTGGTCGGAACGAACGCGGAAACGTCGCCAGCCTGGGTTTCGATGATCGGCAGTGCGGTCAGGGAACCGGTTTTGCCGGTCACTGCGCCGTTGGTGAACTTCTCTACGTACTCTTCCGAAACGCGGGATGCGCGCTCCAGCAGACGGGAGTGGAGATAGAACACGTCGCCTGGGTAAGCTTCACGGCCTGGTGGACGGCGCAGCAGCAGGGAAATCTGGCGGTAAGCCACTGCTTGCTTGGACAGATCGTCATAAACGATCAGCGCGTCTTCACCGCGGTCGCGGAAGAATTCACCCATGGTGCAACCGGAGTACGGTGCCAGGAATTGCAGCGCAGGAGATTCCGAAGCACTGGCAGCCACGATGATCGTGTTGGCCAGGGCGCCGTTTTCTTCCAGCTTGCGAACAACGTTGGCGATGGTCGATTGCTTCTGACCGATTGCTACGTAGACGCAGAAAATGCCGCTGTCTTTCTGGTTGATGATCGCGTCGATCGCCAGAGCGGTTTTACCGATCTGACGGTCACCGATGATCAGCTCACGCTGGCCACGGCCGACAGGGATCATGGCATCGACAGCCTTGTAGCCAGTCTGTACAGGCTGGTCTACCGACTTACGCCAGATCACGCCTGGAGCAACTTTCTCGACCGCGTCGGTCTCGGTGTTGCCCAGTGGACCTTTGCCGTCAACAGGGTTACCCAGTGCGTCGACTACGCGACCCAGCAGTTCCTTACCAACCGGAACTTCGAGGATGCGGCCAGTGCACTTGGCGCTCATGCCTTCAGCCAAAGACTGGTATGCGCCCAATACAACGGCACCTACGGAGTCTTGCTCCAGGTTGAGGGCCATACCGAAGACGCCGCCCGGAAACTCGATCATCTCGCCGTACATTACGTCGGCCAGACCGTGAATCCGCACGATGCCGTCAGATACGCTGACGACAGTGCCTTCGTTACGGGCTTGGGAGGTCACATCGAGCTTGTCGATGCGGCCCTTGATAATTTCACTTATTTCGGAAGGATTGAGTTGCTGCATTGCTCTGCTGCCCCTTCAAACTCAAGATTTCAATGCTTCGGCAAGTTTCGCGATTTTGCCGCGAATCGAGCCATCGATAACCAGGTCGCCGGCGCGGATGACGACACCACCAATAAGGGCAGCGTCCTCCGCAACTTGCAGGCGCACTTCCCGGTTGAGTCGTGCACTGAGAACCTTGGCGAGTTTGTCTTGCTGTTCTTGGTTCAATGCAAAAGCACTGGTTACTTCCACGTCTACCGATTTCTCTTGTTCGGCCTTGTACAGGTCAAACAGAGCGGCGATCTCCGGCAGAAGCGGGAGACGGTCGTTTTCGGCAACGACGTGAATGAAGTTCTGTGCCTTGGCATCAAACTTGTCGCCGCACACGTCAATAAACGTGGCGGCCTTTTCTGCGCTCGTCAGTCGCGGGGCCTTGAGCACGCGCTGCATGGTGTCGTCTTCCGACACCAGTGCTGCCAGGCCGAGCATGGCTGACCAATTGGCCAGTTGCTGGTGGGCCTGAGCGTGCTCGAAGGCCGCCTTAGCGTAAGGTCGGGCCAACGTGGTCAGTTCTGCCATGATCGCCCTCGCTTAGATTTCAGCAGCCAGTTGGTTAACCAGCTCTGCGTGCGCGTTTTGATCGATTGTGGCACCCAGGATCTTCTCGGCGCCGCCGACTGCCAGCAAGCCCACTTGGGCACGCAGCGCGTCTTTGACACTGTTCAGTTCCTGTTCGATCTCGGCCTGAGCCTGAACCTTCACACGGTCAGCGTCGATACGGGCTTTTTCAACAGCCTCTTCGACAATCTGATTACCGCGTTTCTTGGCTTGCTCGATGATTTCAGCTGCCTGAGCTTTCGCTTCGCGCAGTTGCTGACCCGCTTTCTCTTGGGCCAACTCCAGGTCGCGAGCTGCTCGGCTGGCAGCGTCCAGACCATCAGCGATCTTCTTTTGACGTTCGTGCAGAGCCGCAATGACCGGAGGCCATACGAACTTCATGCAGAACAGTACAAAAATCAGGAACGCAACGGACTGGCCAATCAGGGTCGCATTAATGTTCACGCCAACACCTCGCAGTTACGTTGTCCATCACACCAAATTACCCGGAAGATCCGAGTAATTAGCCAGCGATCTGACCAACGAACGGGTTCGCAAAGGTGAAGAACAGAGCGATACCAACACCGATCATGGTTACGGCGTCGAGCAGACCGGCAACGATGAACATTTTAACTTGCAGCATTGGAACCATTTCTGGCTGACGCGCTGCGCCTTCCAGGAACTTGCCGCCCAGCAGGCCGAAACCAATTGCGGTACCCAGTGCGCCCAGGCCGATCAACAGTGCAACAGCGATAGCGGTTAGACCAACTACAGTTTCCATCTTTCCTCCCGACTTTTACGTCGTATGGTTTAGGTTTTTTAGATTTTAAAGCGGTAAAACAAATCGTTTCATAGCCCTGTTAGGGCACCCACCCGTTTGACCGGGTGGGACATCAGACCAGTCGAGACTGGTCTTAATGGTTCTCTTCGTGCGCCATCGACAGGTAAACGATGGTCAGCATCATGAAGATAAATGCCTGCAGGGTGATGATCAGGATGTGGAACACAGCCCACGCCCACTGCAGAACTACGCCCAGGCCGCTAAGCCAGAGCAGACCGCTGCCGAACATCACAGCGATCAGAATGAACACCAGCTCACCGGCATACATGTTGCCGAACAGACGCAGAGCCAGGGAGATCGGCTTGGCGATCAGGGTCACGAATTCCAGCAGGAAGTTCACCGGAATCAGCAGCGCCTGAACAAAGATGTTCTTGCTGCCGAACGGGTGCAGGGTCAGCTCGCCGATGAAGCCGCCGAGGCCCTTGATCTTGATGCTGTAGAAAATGATCAGCGCAAACACCGTGAAGGCCATGGCCAAAGTAGCGTTCGGGTCGGTGGTCGACACGGCGCGGAACGGGATGTGGTGGTCGCCGGAGATCAGGATGGCCAGCTGAGGAATCCAGTCGACCGGTACCAGGTCGATGGCGTTCATCAGGAACACCCAGACGAAGATGGTCAGTGCCAGTGGTGCAACCACCGGGCTACGGCCATGGAAGCTGTCTTTCACGCTGCCATCGACGAATTCGACCAATACTTCAACGAAGTTCTGCAAAGCACCAGGTACACCGGTAGTCGCCTTCTTTGCCGCCATGCGGAAAAGAAGAACGAAGATCAGACCCAATGCGACCGACCAGCCGAGGGTATCGACGTGGAAAGCCCAGAAGCCCATTTCCTTGGCCTCTGCTGCGGAGTGGGCAAAGCCCCAGCCGCCGTTGGGTAGCTGACCGAAGGTCAGGTTCTGCAAGTGGTGCTGGATATAGCCCGAAGCGGTTGTTTCTGCCATGGTTGCCTCAAACGCCCTAAGGTCTCGAAAGTCTTGTTCTCATAAGCAGGGGAGCGAACCAGCTGACCAGTTGGGTCAGCACGAAGACGCCGAATACTGCTAACGGCGCCAATGGCTTCACACCTGCAAACGTCAATGCAAACAGCACTGCCGTCAAAATCAGTTTGCCCGCCTCGCCAGCATAAAAAGACCGGACGATGGCTTGAGCTGCTCGGGCGCCGGAAAACCGAAATGCCCTGTGAGCGAAATAAATATTGGGAAGCAAGGCTATCAGGCCTCCGCAAAGTCCTGAGTACCCGGCAACGACTCCATACCATCGCCAGAGCGCCAAAGCGGCAATCAGCAAAACGACAAGTTGAGCCATTAACACCGGAAAAACAGCCAATCGATGGAAAGGCAAGCGGTCTGGCGTGCGGTTTTCCATCACTTTTGCTCCCCAATGGTCGGCTGCCGAAATTCAATAACTTGGCATAATTTGTGCCGACAAAATGCGCGCAGAGTATAGGGGCGGTTCTGCCCCTATTCAACTGTCAGGTAGTGATTTCCGACTTCACGCTACAAGAGGAATTGTTTCAGCGGATGTGTGCGAGCACACCTTGAAGTTCATCAAGAGAGTTGTAGCCGATCACCAACTGCCCCTTACCCTTCTTTCCGTGGCGAATCTGCACCGCAGAGCCTAGGCGCTCGGCCAGGCGCTGCTCGAGCCGGGCGATATCCGGGTCCGGTTTTGCCGGTTCCACAGGCTCCGGTTTGCCACTCAACCACTGGCGAACCAGTGCTTCAGTCTGGCGCACAGTCAGCCCCCGTGCGACAACATGTCGCGCCCCTTCAACCTGTTGGTTTTCCGGTAAACCCAGCAAGGCACGGGCATGACCCATTTCCAGGTCGCCGTGAGACAGCATGGTCTTGATGACTTCCGGCAACGAAATCAGGCGCAACAGGTTGGCCACGGTGACGCGGGACTTACCCACAGCCTCGGCCACTTGTTGCTGAGTCAGCTGGAATTCCTGCTGCAAACGCTGCAAGGCCACCGCTTCTTCGATCGGATTGAGGTCTTCGCGCTGGATGTTCTCGATCAGCGCCATGGCGATGGCGGTTTCATCCGGTACATCGCGGACCATCGCCGGGATGGTTTCCTGGCCAGCCTGCTGACTGGCGCGCCAGCGGCGTTCGCCGGCGATGATTTCGAAGCGGCCGCTGCCAATCGGACGAACCACGATCGGCTGCATCACGCCCTGAGCCTTGATCGACTGCGCCAGCTCTTCCAGCGCCTGAGGGTCCATGTCCCGACGTGGCTGGTACTTGCCACGCTGGATCAGGTCCAGGGGCAGGTGCTGCAGCTCACGCTGGTCGGCTTGCACCGCTTGTTCTTCCAGCGAGCTGACAGTCGGACCACTCAGCAGTGCATCCAGTCCACGTCCGAGACCTCGTTTCTTGACGGCCATGGGGATTCCTTAAGTTGCCTGGGCAGCGGCGGTGCGTGAATTTTTGCGTTGACGGCGAACCATCTCGCCGGCCAATGCCAGATAGGCAATCGCGCCGCGCGATGATTTGTCGTACGCCAGCGCCGGCATGCCATAGCTTGGCGCTTCGGCCAGACGGATGTTGCGCGGAATCACCGTGTCGTAGAGCTGATCGCCAAAGTGTTCCTTGAGCTGCGCCGAGACGTCGTTCATCAGGCTCAGGCGCGGGTCGTACATGGTCCGCAACAGGCCTTCGACTTTCAGGTTCGGGTTCAGCAGTTCGGCAATGCGCTTGATGTTATCCACAAGGTCGCTCAACCCTTCGAGCGCGAAGTACTCGCACTGCATGGGGATAATGACCCCGTCGGCGGCAACCAGCGCATTGAGCGTGAGCATCGACAGCGATGGCGGGCAGTCGATCAAAATGTAATCGTAGTTTTCACGGATCGGCGCCAACGCGCTGCGCAGGCGGCTTTCCTTCATCTGCATTTCCAGCAGAACGACTTCGGCCGCGGTCAGATCGCGGTTGGCCGGCAACAACTGGTAACCACCGTGTTCGGAATAGTGCATGGCCTGGGCCAGATCACATTCACCGATCAACAGATCGTAGACCGAGTTTTCCAGGCCGTGTTTATCCACACCGCTACCCATGGTGGCGTTGCCCTGTGGATCAAGATCGATCAACAGCACCCGACGCTTGGTAGCGACCAGGGAAGCTGCGAGGTTGATGCAGGTGGTGGTCTTGCCCACACCACCCTTTTGGTTCGCTATCGCGAATACCTTAGCCATTCTTGCTTGTGTTCCCAATCATGCCGTGCGGCGCAGTATCAGCAGATGGCGTTGGCCTTGGCAACCGGGTACGGCCAGGGCGTGTTCGCTATCGAGGTGGAAGTCTGCCGGCAATGCTACCAGCTCATCGGCGGGATGAACGCCCTTCATTGCCAGCCAGCGTGTATCGGCGTCGCCCAAATGGCGAGTCCAGTTGCTGAAGTTCTCCATGCTGCTGAACGCCCGGGAAATGATCCCGTTGAATGGCAGTTCAGGCTGGAAGGCTTCGACGCGACTGTGGATAACTTGCAGGTTATCCAGTTTGAGTTCGAGTTTGACCTGGGTCAGGAAGCGGGTTTTCTTGCCGTTGCTGTCCAGACAGGTCACCTGGGACTCTGGAAACAGGATCGCCAACGGAATACCCGGCATGCCACCGCCGCTGCCAACGTCGAGCCAGCGACCGTTTTCGACGAACGACATCACGCTCAAGCTATCGAGCAGGTGACGGGAGACCATTTCGTCCGGATCGCGCACGGCGGTCAGGTTGTAAGCCTTGTTCCATTTGATCAACAAGGCCAGATAACCCAGCAGCTGAGCGTGCTGGGCTTCCGTCAGTGTGACACCGAGCTGGCGAGCACCTGTGGATAACTCTTCTGCATGTTGCGAGGTAACCAACGAACTCAAGCGCTTTGCTCCAACTGACGGCCCGCGCCGCGTTTTTTCAAATGAATCATCAACAGCGAAATCGCCGCCGGGGTCACGCCCGGAATACGCGATGCCTGGCCCAAAGTCTCTGGACGGGTCGCACCGAGCTTGCTCTGGATCTCTTTGGAGAGACCGGAGATGTTCGTGTAATCGATATCCACAGGCAGTTTGGTGTCTTCGCTGGCCCGCAGGCGTGCGATTTCATCCTGTTGACGGTCGATGTAACCGGCGTATTTGGTCTTGATTTCGACCTGTTCGGCGACCTGTGGATCTTCTGCGCCCCCGCCAGTCACGGCGATCAGACCAGCGTAGTCGATTTCCGGACGGCTCAGCAGGTTGAGCAAATTGTATTCGTGGGTCAGCGGCGTACCGAACTTCTCGGCAATCGCATCGCCCTGCTCGGTGCCCGGGCGAACCCAGGTACTTTTCAGGCGTTGCTCTTCCAAATCGATGCTTTCGCGTTTTTTGCAGAAAGCCGCCCAACGCACGTCATCCACCAGACCCAGTTCGCGACCTTTTTCGGTCAGGCGCAGGTCGGCATTGTCTTCGCGAAGAATCAAGCGGTATTCAGCGCGGGATGTGAACATTCGATACGGTTCCTGGGTACCGAGGGTAATCAGGTCGTCAACCAAAACGCCGATGTACGCTTCATCGCGACGCGGGCACCAGGCATCTTTGCCCTGGGCTCGCAGTGCGGCGTTGGCTCCGGCCAGCAAACCCTGGGCGCCGGCTTCTTCGTAACCGGTGGTGCCGTTGATTTGCCCGGCGAAGAACAAACCGGCGATGACTTTGGTTTCCAGGCTGTACTTCAGGTCACGCGGGTCGAAGTAGTCGTACTCGATGGCATAGCCCGGGCGCACGATGTGCGCGTTTTCCATGCCGCGGATCGATTGCACGATCTGCAATTGCACGTCGAACGGCAAGGATGTGGATATCCCGTTCGGGTACAGCTCGTGAGTGGTCAACCCTTCCGGTTCGATGAAGACCTGGTGGCTTTCCTTGTCGGCAAAGCGGTGGATCTTGTCTTCGATCGATGGGCAATAACGTGGGCCGATGCCTTCGATCAACCCGGCATCGGAATACATCGGCGAACGGTCGAGGTTGGCGGCAATGATTTCGTGGGTCCGGGCGTTGGTGTGGGTAATCCAGCAACTGACCTGTTTCGGGTGCTGCTCTTTGGAGCCCATGAACGACATGACCGGGATCGGCGTATCACCGGCTTGCTCGGTCATGACCGAGAAATCCACAGACCTACCGTCAATACGCGGCGGAGTACCGGTTTTCAGGCGACCGACACGCAATGGCAGTTCACGCAGACGACGTGCCAAAGCAATCGAAGGCGGATCACCGGCGCGACCGCCGGAATAATTCTGCATGCCGATGTGGATAAGTCCACCGAGGAAGGTGCCCGTCGTCAGCACCACGGAGTCGGCGAAGAAACGCAGGCCCATTTGCGTGACAACGCCGCGCACTTGTTCCTGTTCGACGATCAGGTCGTCCGCGGCCTGTTGAAATATCCACAGGTTCGGCTGGTTTTCCAGGGTTTCGCGGACAGCTGCCTTGTACAGAATCCGATCTGCCTGGGCGCGAGTAGCACGCACGGCCGGGCCTTTGCGGCTGTTCAATACGCGAAATTGAATACCACCTTTATCGGTAGCCATGGCCATCGCGCCGCCCAGGGCATCGATTTCCTTGACCAGATGGCTTTTGCCGATCCCACCAATGGCGGGGTTGCAGCTCATGGCACCGAGGGTTTCCACGTTATGCGTCAGCAACAGGGTTTTTGCCCCCATACGTGCTGATGCAAGTGCTGCCTCGGTACCGGCATGACCGCCGCCGATGACGATCACTTCAAAACGGGAAGGGAAATCCACCACGCACCTCGTGCCTGCTTTAGTCAGGTAATCCGGAATAGTTTGAGCTCAGGTTCTTGGACCTGGTCGGCAAGTATAGGGACTTCGCCCTTCCTAAAGAACCCTTTGCACAAAATTTAACCAGCTGTGGAGAAGTCGGGGTTATAGAAATTAAAAAGAGAGAAATTTATTAAATCTTTGTTTTTATGTTTATTTCTACTGACCCACCTTTCTGTGGATAGATTCATACAGGCCTTTATTTTCAATGTGTACAGAGATTCAAAACCCTGTGGTCATGTGCCGAGGAGGCCCTTGGATAACCGGTGTAAGCCTGTGGATGAAAGGGGTTGTTATCCACAGAGGCGGTTATCTTCAGTTTTGAGGCCTTGTTATCAACTGCCCTTAGCGGCAGTTATTCACAGGGCTTAATCCACAGAAAAGGGCTGACCGAGCAAATCCCGGGCACGGAAAATCCGCGCGAACAGAAAAATCTGCTCGGGAGCGGAGGGCTATTTCAGGAGAAGGGGAGCAGACAGGCCAGAACGGCCTGTCTGTGGGTAACGCAGAAGGACTATTTACCGATGCAGAAGCTGGAGAAGATCCTGCCCAGCAGATCATCGGAGCTGAATGCCCCGGTGATTTCGCCCAAAGACTGCTGGGCTTGCCGCAAATCTTCGGCCAGCAGTTCACCGGCACCCGCTAACGTCAGCTGCGCGCGGCCGTGTTCGAGGGACGCACTCGCGTGGCGCAGTGCCTCCAGGTGGCGCCTGCGAGCACTGAAGCTGCTTTCAGAGGTCTGCTCGTAACCCATGCAGGCCTTGAGATGCTCGCGCAACAACTCCAGGCCTTCGCCGGCGGACCTGGCACTGAGGCTGATCGTGACGTGGCCATCGCCACTGACTTCCAGGGCAATCGCTTCACCCGTCAAGTCTGCCTTGTTACGAATCAGCGTCACTTTTGCCGGATCCGGGCGGGTTTCGAGGAATTCAGGCCACAAGGCAAATGGATCAAGGGCCTCGGGAGCCGTGGCATCGACCACCAGCAATACCCGATCCGCCTCGCCGATGGCTTTCAATGCCCGTTCTACGCCGATTTTCTCGACCTGATCGTCGGTATCCCGCAGCCCGGCAGTGTCGACCACATGCAACGGCATGCCATCGATGTGGATATGTTCGCGAAGAATATCCCGGGTCGTGCCGGCAATCTCGGTCACGATCGCGGCTTCACGTCCGGCCAGGGCGTTCAGAAGGCTGGACTTGCCGGCATTCGGCCGGCCGGCAATGACTACCGTCATGCCGTCACGCAGCAAGGCCCCCTGCCCGGCTTCCCGAAGCACTGTGGATAATTCGTCGCGCACTTTGTCCAGCATGCTCAGCACGTGGCCATCTGCGAGGAAGTCGATTTCTTCTTCAGGGAAGTCGATAGCCGCTTCGACGTAAATGCGCAGGCCTATCAATTGCTCGGTAAGGTTATGCACACGCTGGGAAAACGCCCCTTGCAACGAACGCAGGGCATTTCGTGCAGCCTGTGCAGAACTCGCCTCGATCAAATCGGCGATGGCTTCGGCCTGAGCCAGGTCGAGTTTGTCATTGAGGAAGGCGCGTTCGCTGAATTCACCCGGTCGGGCCAGACGGCAGCCCAGTTCCAGGCAGCGTTTGAGCAACATATCCAGGACGATTGGTCCGCCGTGGCCCTGCAGCTCCAGCACATCTTCGCCGGTGAACGAATTCGGTCCCGGGAAATACAGCGCGATGCCTTCGTCCAGCACCTCTTCGTTTTCACTGAGGAACGGGCCGTAATGGGCGAACCGCGGTTTCAGCTCGCGGCCGCTGATGGCTTTGGCCGCCACACTCGCCAGCGGCCCGGAAATACGGACGATGCCCACACCGCCGCGACCTTGAGCGGTGGCGACGGCTGCGATGGTTTCACGAGGAACGCTCATAAACCGGTATCCAGACAAAAGTGACAGATAGCAAAACGCCCCACTAGGGGGCGTTTTGAGTGGTTATCCACAGTGTAAATCAGGCAGTTGCTTTGGTAGCTGCTTCGATCTTACGCGTGATGTACCACTGTTGGGCGATCGACAGGCAGTTGTTCACTACCCAGTACAGTACCAGACCGGCCGGGAACCACAGGAAGAAGAAGGTGAAGATGATTGGCATCAGCTTCATCACCTTGGCCTGCATCGGATCCGGAGGCGTCGGGTTCAACTGCTGCTGGATGAACATGGTTGCGCCCATGATGATCGGCAGAATGAAGAACGGATCCTTGATCGACAGGTCAGTAATCCACAGCATGAATGGCGCCTGGCGCATTTCCACGCTTTCCAGCAGAACCCAGTACAGCGAAAGGAAAACCGGCATCTGCACCAGGATTGGCAAGCAGCCACCCAGTGGATTGATCTTCTCTTTCTTGTACAGCTCCATCATGGCTTGCGACATTTTCTGCCGGTCTTCGCCATGTTGCTCTTTCAGCGCGGCCAGTTTCGGTGCCACTGCACGCATGCGTGCCATGGATTTGTAGCTGGCGGCCGACAGCGGGAAGAAAATCCCCTTGATCAGCATGGTCAGGAAGATGATCGAGAAGCCCCAATTACCAACCAGTGCGTGGATATGTTGCAGCAACCAGAAGATTGGCTGGGCAATGAACCACAAAATGCCGTAGTCGACGGTCAGTTCCAGGCCTGGGGACAACTGTTTCAGGACAGCCTGGCTTTTTGGACCTGCGTACAGAACGGCGCTGGTTTCAACCTTGGCACCTGGCGCAGCGGTCAGAGAAGGACCGGTGTAGCCAATGATGTAGTTGCCTTTGCTGTCTTTACGGGTCTGGACGACGTTGTTTTCGCCCTTGGCCGGAATCCACGCGGTCACGAAGTAATGCTGCAACCAGGCAACCCAGCCACCGCTGACGGTTTCTTTCAGCTGAGCCTTGTCCATGTCCTTCATCGACACTTTCTTGTACGGCTCGTTACTTGTCCACAGGGCGGCGCCCAGGTAAGTCGCGGTACCGGTGGCAGTGCTGGAAGAAGGATCGGAACTGGCGTCACGCTTCAGTTGCGCGAACATTGCACCGGACCAGGGCTGAGCGCTCTGGTTGTCGATCAGGTAGGAAACGGTTACGTCATACAGGCCACGTTTCAGGGTGAAACGCTTGATGTAGTTGACGCCGTCCTTGCTGAACTTCAGGTCCACGACCAATTGGTCCTGACCGTCAGCCAGTTGATAAATCTTCTTCTCGGAGGAGTAAACCGGACGACCGGCAGGACTTGCGTCCGGACCGTTGGTGCCGATCAGGCCGCTCTGAGCCAGATAAGTCCGCTCGTTGCCGTTATCGAACAACTGGAATGGAATTTCCGGATGGTCCTGGCGACGTGGATACAGCGGCAGCGTCAACTGGGCAACATCGCCACCTTGTGGATCGATAGCCAGGTTGAGCACATCCGTTTTGATCTGGATGAGGTCTTTGCTTGCAGCCACTGGCGTTTCAGCAGGTGCAGTTGCACTGGTATCGCTTGCGGCGCGCGGGATGTCGTCACTGGCGGAAGCATTATTGCCAGTCGCCGTATCCGGTAGACCCGGTGCGGTAGTACTGGAAGCAACATTCTGAGTCGGCAGGGCAGCCTGGCCATAGTCCTGGTTCCATTTAAGAACCATAACGTAGGACACGATTGCCAGGGCGACGATCAGGATCGTGCGTTTGATATCCATGATTACTCGGCCATCGAAGAAGAACGGGAGGTAGGGATAGGTGGAACCGGGTCATAACCACCGGGATTCCACGGATGACAGCGACCTAAACGACGAAAGGTCAGCCAGCCACCGCGCAGAAGGCCATGATTTTCTATGGCTTCTAACGCGTAGCAGGAACAACTGGGGTAGAAACGACAGTGATTGGCCATCAGGGGACTAATGGCATAGCGATAAAACTGGATCGGAACGAGTGCCAGTTTACGCATCGGGACTGTCTACCCCTACAGTTTCGGCTTTGACTGCTGGTACCGGCTTGCTGCGTGCCAGACGTTTCCAGAGTTTGCCGAAATGCTGAATCAATTCGGGGTTTTCTACGTCACCCAAACCTTTGCGCGCGACGATAACAATGTCCCAACCGACCAGTGAATCCTGGTTCAGGCGAAACGATTCGCGCATCAGACGTTTGAGGCGATTGCGCTCGACGGAGAGCTTTACGCTCTTTTTCCCGATAACCAGCCCGAGACGGGGGTGATCAAGATCGTTATTGCGCGCAAGGAGCAGGAGATTTTTCCCCGGAACCTTGCCGGTAGGGGAGTCAAAGACTGCCTTGAAATGCCGGGGAGTAAGCAGACGCTTATCCCGACTGAAGTCCTGACTCACCTCCAGTGCCGGATTATCAAACTGCCAGACGCGCACGACCTTTGGCGCGACGACGCGACAGGACGGCACGACCGTTCTTGGTAGCCATGCGAGCACGGAAACCGTGGGTACGAGCGCGTTTGATAGTGCTTGGTTGGAAAGTACGTTTCATTGTCGTGTTACCTGGTTCGTCCACAACGGGCCGGAATGGCCCCCGTTTTAAGAGACCGGGGATTCTAGAGAAAGCAAGCCTCTAGGTCAATTTCCAACCAACGTTTCCTTATAAATAGATCTCCAGAGGATTTGCTCGTCCGCAGGTCGTTCGCTAGATATAGAAATAAAGAAGGGAATTATTTAAAGCTTTTCTGTAAAGCTTGTAAAAGCTAGGCACGCGATGATCTGTGGATAACTGCCTTAAGCCCTTAAAAACCGTGATGTACAGAGAATGACAACTACAGTGGAAAACGGTGATCAGCCTGTGCTGCGCTATCGGATAAGCTGTGTGTGGAAAGGTCAGTTATCCACAGGCAGGTTATCCACCGAGTTTCGCCCCCACTTGTCCAGTGCCCTCATGGGCGGTTATCCACAGAGCTTATGCACATACCGTTGGTCTTCTTTTTGAGGGTTAACGCGTTGATAATTCATGCCCTGTGCGCAACCTGCATGTGGATAAGTGGGCGTCTGGCCGCTACAATGACCGCTTGTTTTTGCCTCACCGGCTTTCAACTTAGGGGATATCCGTGTCAGTGGAACTTTGGCAGCAGTGCGTGGAGCTTTTGCGCGATGAGCTGCCTGCCCAACAATTCAACACTTGGATCCGCCCGCTACAGGTCGAAGCCGAAGGCGACGAGTTGCGTGTCTACGCACCGAATCGTTTTGTTCTCGACTGGGTCAACGAAAAGTACCTGGGCCGCGTCCTTGAACTGCTGGATGAGCACGGCAATGGCATGGCGCCGGCGCTTTCCTTATTAATAGGCAGCAAACGCAGTTCGGCACCGCGTGCGGCACCCAATGCCCCGTTGGCCGCTGCGGCGTCCCAGGCTCAGGCGGCGGCCGCACCGGTCAGCGCTCCAGCCCCTGCTCCGGCAGCGGCACCGACCAAGCGTTCGACGCAAAAAGTTGCCGAGGTCAGTGAAGAACCGTCCCGCGACAGCTTCGACCCTATGGCCGGCGCCAGTTCGCAACAGGCCCCGGTTCGTTCCGAGCAGCGCACGGTGCAGGTCGAAGGTGCGCTCAAGCACACCAGCTACCTGAACCGCACATTCACCTTCGAGAACTTCGTCGAAGGTAAGTCCAACCAACTGGCACGGGCTGCGGCCTGGCAGGTGGCGGACAACCCCAAACACGGTTACAACCCGCTCTTCCTTTATGGCGGCGTCGGTTTGGGTAAAACCCACTTGATGCACGCTGTGGGTAACCACCTATTAAAGAAGAACCCGAATGCCAAGGTCGTGTACCTGCATTCGGAGCGTTTCGTGGCCGACATGGTCAAGGCGCTGCAGTTGAACGCGATCAACGAGTTCAAACGCTTCTACCGTTCGGTGGATGCGTTGCTGATCGATGACATTCAGTTCTTCGCTCGCAAGGAACGTTCGCAGGAAGAGTTTTTCCACACCTTCAACGCCCTGCTCGAAGGTGGCCAGCAGGTCATTCTCACCAGTGACCGCTATCCGAAAGAAATTGAAGGCCTTGAAGAACGCCTCAAATCCCGCTTTGGCTGGGGTCTGACGGTTGCCGTCGAGCCGCCGGAGCTGGAAACCCGTGTAGCGATCCTGATGAAAAAGGCCGACCAGGCCAAAGTCGATCTGCCACACGACGCGGCATTCTTCATCGCTCAGCGTATTCGCTCCAACGTCCGTGAGCTGGAAGGCGCGCTCAAACGCGTGATCGCCCACTCGCACTTTATGGGCCGCGACATCACCATCGAGTTGATTCGCGAATCCCTGAAAGACTTGTTGGCGTTGCAAGATAAACTGGTCTCTGTGGATAACATTCAGCGCACCGTCGCTGAGTATTACAAGATCAAGATCTCCGACCTGCTGTCCAAGCGTCGTTCACGCTCGGTAGCACGTCCGCGTCAGGTCGCTATGGCGTTGTCCAAGGAATTGACCAACCACAGCCTGCCGGAAATCGGCGATGTGTTTGGCGGCCGCGACCACACGACTGTTTTGCACGCCTGCCGCAAGATCAACGAGCTTAAGGAATCCGACGCGGACATCCGCGAGGACTACAAGAACCTGCTGCGTACACTGACCACTTGATGAACACCAGCGCAGCTTATTAAGGCAAGGGACTAGACCATGCATTTCACCATTCAACGCGAAGCCCTGTTGAAACCCCTGCAACTGGTCGCAGGCGTCGTCGAGCGCCGACAGACCTTGCCGGTGCTTTCCAACGTGCTGCTGGTTGTCGAAGGCCAGCAACTGTCGCTGACCGGTACCGACCTGGAAGTCGAGCTGGTCGGTCGTGTGCAACTCGAAGAGCCTGCAGACCCGGGTTCCATCACTGTGCCTGCGCGCAAGCTGATGGACATCTGCAAGAGCCTGCCAAACGATGCGCTGATCGACATCAAGGTCGATGAGCAGAAGCTCGTGGTGAAGGCCGGCCGTAGCCGATTCACCCTGTCGACCCTGCCGGCCAACGACTTCCCGACGGTGGAAGAAGGCCCGGGTTCGCTGACCTGCAGCCTTGAGCAAAGCAAACTGCGTCGCCTGATCGAACGCACCAGCTTCGCCATGGCGCAGCAGGACGTGCGTTATTACCTCAACGGCATGCTGCTGGAAGTCTCGGCCGGGATCATCCGCGCCGTGGCGACCGACGGTCACCGTCTGGCCATGTGCTCGATGCAGGCCGATATCGGTCAGCCGGATCGTCATCAGGTGATCGTGCCACGCAAAGGTATCCTGGAACTGGCACGTCTGCTGACCGAACCGGACGGCAACGTCAGCATCGTGCTGGGCCAGCACCACATCCGTGCCACCACCGGCGAGTTCACCTTCACCTCGAAACTGGTCGACGGTAAATTCCCTGACTACGAGCGCGTTCTGCCTAAAGGCGGCGACAAGCTGGTACTCGGCGATCGCCAGGCCCTGCGTGAAGCGTTCAGCCGTACCGCGATTCTGTCCAACGAGAAGTACCGCGGCATCCGTCTGCAACTGGCCAATGGTCAGCTGAAGATCCAGGCGAACAACCCGGAGCAGGAGGAAGCGGAAGAAGAAGTGGGCGTTGAGTACAACGGCGGCTCTCTGGAAATCGGCTTCAACGTGAGCTACCTGCTCGACGTATTGGGCGTGATGACCACCGAGCAGGTTCGCCTGATCCTGTCCGACTCCAACAGCAGTGCGCTGGTGCAAGAGTCCGACAACGACGACTCGGCTTACGTTGTCATGCCGATGCGTCTGTAATCATGCTCAGCAGAAGCTAGATGTCCTTAAGTCGCGTCTCGGTCACCGCGGTGCGCAATCTGCACCCGGTGACCTTCTCCCCCTCCCCCCGAATCAACATTCTTTACGGCGCCAACGGCAGCGGCAAAACCAGTGTTCTGGAAGCCATTCATCTGCTGGGGCTTGCCCGTTCGTTTCGTAGCACCCGCCTGTTGCCGGTTATTCAGTACGAACAATTGGCGTGCACGGTATTTGGCCAGGTCGAATTGGCCGAGGGCGGGCACAGCGCATTGGGGATATCTCGCGATCGTCAGGGAGAGTTCCAGATCCGCATCGACGGGCAGAACGCCCGTAGTGCGGCACAACTGGCGGAGATCCTGCCGCTGCAGTTGATCAACCCGGACAGCTTCCGCCTGCTGGAAGGCGCGCCGAAGATTCGCCGGCAGTTTCTCGACTGGGGTGTGTTCCACGTGGAACCGCGATTCATGTCTACGTGGCAGCGCTTGCAGAAGGCCTTGCGCCAGAGAAACTCTTGGCTGCGGCATGGTACACTTGACGCCGTTTCGCAAGCGGTTTGGGACAGGGAACTGTGCCAGGCCAGCGATGAAATAGATGAATACCGCCGCGCTTACATCAAAGCCTTGAAACCAGTCTTTGAACAGACCTTGAGCGAACTGGTTGAGCTTGAGGGCTTGACGCTCAGCTATTACCGAGGCTGGGACAAAGACCGTGAGTTGAGTGCAGTGCTCGCCGGATCCCTTCAGCGGGATCAGCAAATGGGTCATACCCAGGCCGGACCACAACGGGCTGATTTGCGTCTCCGATTAGGCGCACATAACGCCGCGGACATCTTGTCCCGTGGTCAGCAGAAGTTGGTGGTCTGTGCATTGCGGATTGCCCAAGGGCACTTGGTCAGCCAGGCCCGACGCGGCCAGTGTATTTATCTGGTGGATGACCTGCCGTCCGAACTGGACGAGCACCACCGTCGCGCGCTTTGCCGCTTGCTGGAAGACTTACGCTGCCAGGTCTTTATCACCTGTGTAGATCACGAATTATTGAGGGAAGGCTGGCAGACGGAAACGCCAGTCGCTTTGTTCCACGTGGAACAGGGCCGTATCACCCAGACCCACGACCATCGGGAGTGAAGGCATTGAGCGAAGAAAATACGTACGACTCAACGAGCATTAAAGTGCTGAAAGGCCTGGATGCCGTACGCAAACGTCCCGGTATGTACATTGGTGACACCGACGATGGCAGCGGTCTGCACCACATGGTGTTCGAGGTGGTCGATAACTCGATCGACGAAGCTTTGGCCGGCCACTGCGACGACATCAGCATCATCATTCACCCGGATGAATCCATCACTGTTCGCGACAACGGTCGTGGCATCCCGGTAGACGTGCACAAAGAAGAAGGCGTTTCGGCGGCCGAGGTCATCATGACCGTGCTGCACGCCGGCGGTAAGTTCGACGATAACTCCTACAAGGTTTCCGGTGGTCTGCACGGTGTAGGTGTATCGGTGGTTAACGCCCTGTCCGAAGAGCTGGTCCTGACCGTTCGCCGCAGCGGCAAGATCTGGGAACAGACTTACGTCCACGGTGTTCCGCAAGAACCGATGAAAATCGTTGGCGACAGCGAATCCACCGGTACCCAGATTCACTTCAAGCCTTCGGCTGACACCTTCAAGAACATCCACTTCAGTTGGGACATCCTGGCCAAGCGGATTCGCGAACTGTCCTTCCTCAACTCCGGTGTCGGCATCGTCCTCAAGGACGAGCGCAGCGGCAAGGAAGAGTTGTTCAAGTACGAAGGTGGTCTGCGTGCATTCGTTGAATACCTGAACACCAACAAGACTGCGGTCAATCAGGTGTTCCACTTCAACATCCAGCGTGAAGACGGCATCGGCGTGGAAATCGCCCTGCAGTGGAACGACAGCTTCAACGAGAACCTGTTGTGCTTCACCAACAACATTCCACAGCGCGATGGCGGTACTCACCTGGTGGGTTTCCGTTCGGCACTGACGCGTAACCTGAACACCTACATCGAAGCTGAAGGCCTGGCGAAGAAGCACAAAGTCGCCACCACCGGTGACGATGCCCGCGAAGGCCTGACGGCGATCATTTCGGTGAAAGTGCCGGATCCGAAGTTCAGCTCCCAGACCAAAGACAAGCTGGTGTCTTCCGAAGTGAAGACCGCGGTCGAACAGGAAATGGGCAAGTACTTCTCCGACTTCCTGTTGGAAAACCCGAACGAAGCCAAGCTGGTCGTCGGCAAGATGATCGACGCGGCGCGTGCTCGTGAAGCGGCGCGTAAAGCCCGTGAGATGACCCGTCGTAAAGGCGCGCTGGACATCGCCGGCCTGCCGGGCAAACTGGCGGACTGCCAGGAAAAAGACCCTGCCCTTTCCGAACTGTACCTCGTGGAAGGTGACTCTGCTGGCGGCTCCGCCAAGCAGGGACGTAACCGCAAGACCCAGGCCATCCTGCCATTGAAGGGCAAGATCCTGAACGTCGAGAAGGCGCGCTTCGACAAGATGATCTCTTCGCAAGAAGTGGGCACCTTGATCACCGCGCTAGGCTGCGGCATCGGTCGCGACGAGTACAATATCGACAAGCTGCGTTATCACAACATCATCATCATGACCGATGCTGACGTCGACGGTTCGCACATCCGTACCCTGCTGCTGACCTTCTTCTTCCGTCAGCTGCCGGAGCTGATCGAGCGCGGCTACATCTATATCGCTCAGCCACCGCTGTACAAAGTGAAGAAAGGCAAGCAAGAGCAATACATCAAAGACGACGACGCCATGGAAGAGTACATGACGCAGTCGGCCCTGGAAGATGCGAGCCTGCACCTGAACGAGGAAGCACCGGGTATCTCGGGTGAAGCCCTCGAGCGTCTGGTGAATGACTTCCGTCTGGTGATGAAGACCCTCAAGCGCCTGTCGCGCCTGTACCCACAGGAACTGACCGAGCACTTCATCTACCTGCCAGCGGTCAGCATGGAGCAACTGTCCGATCACGCAGCGATGCAGGATTGGCTGGCTCAGTACGAAGTTCGTCTGCGCACCGTCGAGAAGTCCGGCCTGGTCTACAAGGCCAGCTTG
The DNA here is from genome assembly GCF_058798795.1 of Pseudomonas sp. GW822-FHT07A10. Taxonomy (NCBI): domain Bacteria; kingdom Pseudomonadati; phylum Pseudomonadota; class Gammaproteobacteria; order Pseudomonadales; family Pseudomonadaceae; genus Pseudomonas; species Pseudomonas sp. GW822-FHT07A10. Next base: position 68,804 of record NZ_JBXAKV010000002.1, on the reverse strand, counting down.
CGCGAAGACCGTGAGCGTAACGTCTGGCTGCCAGAGGTCGAACTGATCTCCCACGGCCTGTCGAACTACGTCACCTTCAACCGCGACTTCTTCGGCAGCAACGATTACAAGACCGTCGTTTCCCTGGGCGCTCAACTGAGCACCCTGCTGGACGATGGCGCTTATATCCAACGTGGCGAACGCAAGAAAGCCGTCACCGAATTCAAGGAAGCCCTTGAATGGTTGATGGCCGAAAGCACCAAGCGTCATACCATCCAGCGATACAAAGGTCTGGGTGAGATGAACCCTGATCAGCTGTGGGAAACCACCATGGATCCGGGCTCGCGCCGCATGCTCAAAGTGACCATCGAAGACGCCATCGGCGCCGACCAGATCTTCAACACCCTGATGGGTGATGCGGTCGAACCTCGCCGTGACTTCATCGAAAGCAATGCCCTGGCGGTGTCCAACCTGGACTTCTGATCCGGCAGGACCGCTAAAATAAAAAAGGCCAACGCTAAGCGTTGGCCTTTTTTATTGCGCGTGTCCCGTCCTGAATAAGGTTTACACCTGTTTCAGGACTAGACACCCTTCCTGATCAATCGCTCAGAACATCGATGCGCCTTTGGACTTGGCCAGATAACGCCCCGGTGAATCCCCCAGGTTACGCCGAAATACCGAGGTAAATGCGCTTGGGCTGCTGTAACCCAGATCCATCGCCACTTCGGTGATAGATGAACCATTGCTCAGTCTGGATGTTGCTTCCAGCAAACAGACTTGTTGCCGCCAGAACACAAAACTCATGCCAGTCGCTGCCCGAAAACTTCGCGTGAACGTTCGCCGGCTCATGTTCGACCAGCTGGCCATTTCACTGATGGAGATATTCTGCGTGGGGGCATCCAGGAATCGATGGCACGAAACGGCCAGTCGAGGTTCCGAAGGCAATGGTGCGCTCAATGGAAGCTCCGACATGGCGCCGATTTCATCCACCAGCAGCGTCTGTACGGACTGGCTTCGGATACTAGGCGCTTGCTCCGGGTCGATGGCCAGCGCTGCTTCCAACAGATGCCTCAGCAACGGCGAAACATCGTAGACCTGGCAATGCTCCGGCAAACCGGCGCGGATGGAGGCAGCCTCATTGAGGTAAGTATTGATCATGGTCACTTCGCCGTGCATATGCATTTCATGCGACACGCACGCGGGAACCCAAAGCGCTCTTTGAGGCGGGACAACCCAATTCCCCTGATCGGTGAACATCTTCAACGCGCCCGTCGAGGCGTACGCAAACTGACCACGACTGTGCGTATGCCGCGCAAAAACAGTACCCGAAGAATACTTGCTCAGGTTCACCACAGCATCGGGGCTTCCATGCTCGTAGGGATCTAGTGTTGGATTGATCGACATGGCCCGATTTTGACAAAAGTAGACCTGCTATAGCAAGCAGGCCAAATTTTTGGACCATAGAATCACATCTCCAAAAATGCCTGATGCAGAAACGGTTCGCATTGAACTGATTGGAATGAGGCATACCGCGGTGTGCCGCTTAATGTGAGGATAGGGATATGCAGAAAAAACATTTGGTTCTGGCGATACTCGTCACTTTAGTGTGGGGAGTGAACTTTCCAATCACCAAGCTGGGGTTACGCTCGATCGATCCCTTTGTGTTAACCGGAATACGCTTTGCACTCGCCGCCATACCTTTGGTGTTCTTCATAAAGCGCCCCGCCATCAAGTTCAGCTATGTTGTCGCCTACGGCTTCATTTTCGGATTGGGTATGTGGGGCGTAATCAACTATGGCATCCAAGTCGGTGTCAGCCCCGGTATTGCTTCGCTGATCATCCAGCTCAGCGTGTTCTTCACCATGGGGTGGGGGGCGTTATTATTTAAAGAGAAGCTACGTAGGGCTCAGCTTATCGGGGCACTGCTGGCATTGGTCGGGTTGGCGGGCATCATTTCTACCCAGCAAGGGGAGCACGCGATACTTGGAGTACTGCTGATTGTGCTGAGTGCAGTCGCCTGGAGCGTCGGCAACATGATTATCAAGACATCCGGTGTCAAAGAGATCTTTTCATTTATGGTCTGGGCCAGTCTGTTTCCACCCATCCCACTCTTCTTCATCGCCTGGCTCATGCAAGGTGCCGCGCCCTTTGAGAATCTGCAAAGCAGTCTCGACCTGACAGCTGTGCTATCGATTATTTTCCAGGTTTATCTGGCCACACACTTTGCCTATTGGGGGTGGAACTCGCTCTTGAAGCTTTATCCTGTTTCAACAGTGGCACCGCTGTCGTTGTTGATTCCGGTATTCGGCATCGGCAGTTCGATGCTGATTATCGGCGAACACATCTCGATACCGAACTTGATTTCAATTGCGATCATCATTATGGGATTGGCAGTCGGCCTCTATCGCAAGTCTGCCGACACAATCCATGCCGCCCCCAGAGCCAGGTTGCGCTCGGACTAAGGCGGTCGTGCCAGAACATTGATCAATTGAAATCTACATGGGCGGGGGATTTATTTCCCGCGCAGAACTACCGTAATGGACACTGCCAACGCTCAGCGTTGGACTTTTATATTGTTCGTCGAATCATTCGCTAGCGGTGGCTACGCTCTCAAGCCGATACCCATACCCGTAAATCGTCAGCAGTTGCCAACCGCGATCAGCCGTCAGGCCCAGCTTGTTGCGCAGGCGATAAATATGAGTATCCAGGGGCCGGGAGGAGACGATTTCTTCATGGGTCCAAAAGCGCTCATACAAGTATTCACGGGATAAAGGTCGGCCCAGATTGGCGAACAGGCAGCGGGCGAGACGGTATTCCCGTTCGGTCAGGCTGATGGGGGTGGAGGCACGGGTGACAGTGAGTTCGGCGTCGTCGAATTCGAGGTCATTGAATGTGAGTACTTCGGTGGCTGCCGCGCGTTGCAGTCCATGCCGACGAAGCACGGCGCTGACCCGAGCCATCAGCTCGTTAGGACGAAACGGTTTGCTCACGTAATCGTCGGCTCCGGCGTTCAAGGCCTGGACGATATCGCTTTCGGTATCGCGACTGGTGAGCATGATCGCGGCCGGTGGTGAGTCCATGTGTTCCCGGGTCCAGCGCAACAACGACAGACCGCTGATGTCGGGCAATTGCCAGTCGAGGATCAGCAGATCGAAAGTTTCCCGGCGAAGTTGCCGTAACAGGTCCTCTCCCCGCTCGAAACTGTGCAACGTCCACGCCTGCTCCCCCGTGACGGGGATCTGTCGCAGTGTCTGTTCCACCCGGCGGAGTTCGGCGGGTTCGTCATCCAGTATTGCGACACGCATGCCGAGTGCTTCCTTCATCTCGTAAGTGCAACGGTTAAGAAAATTCCTGCGGGAGTTTAGGCTGATTGATTGAATCTGAACAATTGTGGCGAATTGCTGTGAACTTCCCAAGTGTGGATACGCTGATATCACTTAGCCGGTAGGCGATGAATTATCGGCAGAATGCTCCAGAGGGACTGTGGGAAAAAATGCGTCTAAAGATTATCTTTAACGGGTTTACAAGATTAGCAGCGTTGATGTTGGCCGCGGGTCTCGGATTGGGATGCACCACGGTCCAGTCAATATCAGTCATCGAGCAGAATGTTACACCGCGTTACTTCGGCCCGGCAGAGACGAACACGGTGATGGGCGACTCGCCAGGCTTTGCCCCGGTGCACTCCGCACAGGTGGAAGCCGCCCAGCTCGACATTCGCTCGGCGCAACAACGCTGGGTGTTTTAGGCGCCTTCAGTCAATTCTGAACAAATATTGAGAATGACCGCGCAAGGTCGCTTATGCCGGTAAATTCGTTTTCGCTGAGCGGCACAGGGGCATTGGGATGTGCTCCGACGCAGGGAGCGTCAATGCCAAACTGCAGGACCGTCGATCGCCGGTTTTCGGCGGGTCTGCAGTTCAGGGGAAAACACATGGAGTGCCTGCTCAGTTCTGACACAGGGATGTGTCATCTCATTTCCTTTGCGCCCATGGCTATCTGCCAGAGCATCCGGTCAGGTATCGTGCGTCAGCGCGGGCGTTTCCCGGCATGATTTGTATAAGAGCATAAAAGCCAATCCATGAACCTCATGACCTTATTGCTCCCACGCCGTTCTGGCGTTTGTCTTTTACTGGTTGCCGGGTTGATGGAATTGTTCACCCAGAGTGCATCGGCGGCTGCCGCCTCGGCAAAACGTCTGCCTTATATCGATGACAATCAACAATGTCGCGGCCAACCGCTGCCCGCGACTGTCGAGCACCTGACCGGCGAAGCCTGGAAGCTGGATGCCAAAGGTAAACAGACGCCACTGCAGGAAGGCATGCCGATCGATGAGCAGGAAGGCATCAAGACTTCACCCTCGGCGTTTGTCAGCCTGTCCCTGGGCGATGGCTCGCGGGTAGTGCTGCCTTCCAGCTCCCAGATCACGCTACACCTCAATGAAGAACATTCGATCCCTCAGGTTATCCTCGAGCAGGGCCAGGTCGAGTCGTATGTGATCAAGCGTGCCAGCGACCATGATCGTTTTCAGATCGTCACGCCGGTCGGTGTACTGGGCGTACGGGGTACGCACTTCCGGGTGCGCAACGATGATGATGGCCAGGCATTACTGGAAGTGCTGAACGGGCACGTGGCGGTCAATCGTGATGAGGAACTGTCGCGCCCCCGCTCTGCCCGCTCCACTGCCAAACGGACTCAGGGCCCTGAGGATGATGAAGTCCAGGTCATGGCCCGTCAGGGTTTGCGTATTCAGAAACAAGGCACGTTGACGCCAATCGACTTGTTACCTGCCCCACGTTTGTTGGGGCAGGCCGGTCAAACGGGTAATGTGCCTGTCTGGCAATTGATCATGAAGCCCATCGAAGGCGCCACGCGTTATCGGGCGCAAGTGGCCACCGACGCGGCCTTTCTGGACATCAAGCAAGAGCAGTTTTCCAGCACGCCCGAGGTCAAATTCAGCGGGTTGAAGGCGTTGTTCTACCATGTTCGCCTGTCGGCGTATGACGCTCAGGGGTTAGAAGGAGAGACCGGGGTGTATGACATTTTCTATTACCCCAGGACCACGCGTGTCCAATAGCGCCCTGGCCGACGACCGATGAAGGGCCGCCCAAGGAAGGATGGTCGCGAGCCGACCCAGGCTCAGCGGCTGTTTCGGCGAATGGTCCGCGAGTGGCTGTGGGTCAGCCTGATCCTGTTGCCGCTGACGGCAGTGCTGTCCATGACCCATGGCCTGGTCTTGAGCAATCTGCTGTACGACAACCTGCGTCGGCTGAGCCCGCTGCCGGTGGACCCACGAATACTCATCGTCACGATCGATGACTACAGCTTGCAGCAGCTAGGCAAATGGCCTTGGTCGCGGGCCATGCACGCGCAGTTGCTTGATCGGCTAGGCGCTGCGAACGCCAAAGGCATTCTGTTCGACGTAATTTTCAGCGAGCCCGATAGCCATCCCGGCAACGATCAGCTTCTGGCCCAGGCGGCCTGCCGTGCCGGAAATGTCTTCGTGCCGTTGCTGCGTGAAGGCGTGGCGCGTTATGGACAGCCTTTGGGGGAAATTGAACCGGTGGCGCCACTGAGCCATTGCGCCAAAGGCGTCGGGCACATCAATGCCCAAGCGGATGCCGACGGGATCGTTCGCAGTGTGTACTTAAGCGAAGGACCGGCACAACAAACACGTGCGCAACTGGCCTGGCTGCTGTACGAACAGACCCTTGCCGACAAGGAGAATGTACCGATGCCCGGGACCCCGGCCCTGCCGTCGACACAAGGCTGGCAGCGAGCCCACGAAATACGGATTCCTTTCATCCGTTCCGATGCGGGTTTTCCCAGTGTGCCCTACGTCAGCGTCTTGCGCGGTGAAGTCCCGCCCGAATTGCTGCGCGATCGCTTGATCCTGATCGGCTCCACCGCTCCAGGTTTGGGGGACCGTTACGTGACACCGCAATCGGCGAGCATGGGCACCACCCCGGGCATCGAAATTCAGGCAAATATCCTCAATGGGCTGCTGCAACAGCGCAACATTGTGGCTCTCGATGAACGTTTGGCGGCGTTGTTATCGGTGGTGATTGTCGGTGAGTTGCTGGGCCTGATGTTGGTGCGTCCGCGTCGCGCGTTATGGCTGACCCTGGGGGCAATGGCGGTCGCGCTGCTGGGTTCGAGCCTGCTGTTACGTCTTGGCTGGTGGTGGTCACCGGCCGCGAGTCTGCTGGGTATGCTGTTGGGTTACCTGATCTGGAATTGGCGAAGGCTGAATGCGGTGCTCGCCTATTTCGGCTGGGAACTGGCGCGTCTGGACAGCGAGCCGAAAGTGTTTCCCGAACGCCGCCGTACCCAGGCTCCGGCTGGCGATGTGCTGCAAGGGCAAATCGTCGCGCTGGAACAGGCCATGAGCCGGACACGTGACACCCGGCGTTTCATTGCCGATGGCCTTGAGTACTTGCCGGTGGCGACGCTGATCAGCGATCCGAACGGGCGCATTCTGTTGGCCAACCGTAAGGCTCGAGAGATATTTTCCAGCAGCCTGGTGGGCGAGGAGATGCTCGAGCAACTGAGCGAGTTGGGTTACCCGGTGCCGTCCGATGGAACGCTACCGGCGTTGTCGACCCTGGAGCCGCTGGAATTTCGTGACACTCAGGCACGCAGCCTGCGTCTGGACCTGGCGCCGCTGTTGCCGGCCGAGGGCGACTCGGTGATTGGCTGGTTACTGAGCCTCACTGACTTGAGCGTCGAACGGGACGCCGAGGAGCAGCGGGCCGTGTTGCTGCGTTTTCTGTCTCATGACCTGAGGGCCCCCCACTCGGCGATTCTGGCTTTGCTCGACGTTCAGCGGCATCAGGTGTCTGGCGACACTCAAGTGTTCAGTCAGATCGAATTACAAGTACGCAAGGCGCTGAACCTGACCGAGGCCTTTGTGCAGTTGGCAAAGGCTGAATCCGAGGCCTATCAGTTTCAGCCGAGTATGTTCGCGATGTTGCTGCTCGATACCTTCGACCAGGCCTCGAGCATCGCTCATCTGAAGAACATTCAGTTGCTGCATGACCTCGACGAAGATGCTGAAGCGCTGGTCCTGGCCGATCAGTCGTTACTGACACGGGCACTGTTCAACCTGCTGGAAAATGCCATCAAGTACAGTCCGGCAGGTTCGCGGATCAGCGTGCGGGTGAGTTGTGCCGAGGGTTGGTTGACGTGCGAGATCGCCGACCAGGGCCGAGGGATTGCCGTCGAAGAACTCCCCGAGTTGTTCAGTCAGTATCGACGCTTTGCATCGGCTCACGGCAGTGACGGCCTGGGGCTGGGGTTGTCCATGGTCAAGGCGGTGGTGGATCGTCACGGCGGGCGGATTTCCTGTCATAGCGTGGTGGGGCAAGGTACGACGTTCAGTGTCCAGCTGCCCCTATTGAGCGAGTGAGCCTGATCTTTTTCACAGGCATAAAAAAACCGGCTATATCAGCCGGTTTTTTTACGTCCGAAAAAAACTTATGCACGTTTTCCGAAGTTTTATTTGCTTAAGAAATATGTATGCAAATCAAAAGCTTAAAAACGAAATACAGCGATTTTCAACAAAACGGTACACAGGTTATCCACAGAATCTCAGACAGTCACTTGATCGGTTGCACTTGGTGCCGCCGGGGCTGCTGGCAGCGAACCCATTTCGCGCTGCATCTGTTCGTTCCAGGCCTGCACCCGGTCATTCAGGTCGGCGATGGCCCGTGGCCCGCTGCCCTCGGCGTACATTGGCGCGCCGATGATCACGGTAATCACGCCCTGCTTTTTGGCCCAACCGGTTTTTGGCCAGAACTTGCCGGCATTGTGTGCAATCGGCAGCACGGGCAATGACGCATTGACGGCCAACGCGGTGCCGCCTCGGGAGAACTTGCCGATGGTGCCGTAGGGAACGCGAGTCCCTTCTGGGAAAATCAGCACCCAGACATTGTCCTTGAGCAGTTCATCGCCCTTCTTTGCTACATGCTTGAGCGCAGCTTTCGGGTTGTCACGGTCGATGGCGATCGGCCGCAGCATGGCCATGGCCCAGCCGAAAAACGGCACGTAGAGCAATTCGCGCTTGAGCACCTGGCTTAACGGTTCGAAGTAGGCCGAGAGAAAGAACGTCTCCCAGGTGCTCTGGTGGTTCGACTGAATCACGCAGGGCTGTTCAGGCACATTCTCGGCGCCCTTCACTTCGTAGCGAATACCCAGAAAGACTTTGCTCAGCCACAAGGCGCAGCGGCACCAATACACGTTGATAAAGCGATAACGCGCCTTGAATGGCAGAAACGGCGCGATAAAAAAGCTCAGGGTGCACCAGAGCAACGAACTGGTGCCCAGCAGCAGGTAAAAGAGGAAAGTTCTGATGGCCTGCAGTATCGACATGGCGACATTTACCGTTGCGGGCACTGCCCGCCTATTCAAGCGCACTCCCGATCAGTCCTTGGCCAGGATGTCAGAAGAGCCTTAGTTGTGGATAAGTTCTGCGGCAATCGCCGCCAGATCGTCAAAAATCAAGGTGCCTGCCGGTAGGGTCTTGCCCTGAGTCTTTTCGCCTTTCCCGGTCTTTACCAAAACTGGCTGACAGTCGACGGCTTTGGCGGCCTCCAGGTCACCGAGAGTATCGCCGACGAACCATAGATTCGTCAGCGAAACGTTGTAATGCGCGGCGATGGTTTTCAACATCCCGGGTTTTGGCTTGCGGCAATCGCAGCCATCGTCTGGCCCGTGCGGGCAATAGACGATCAGCCCGACTTCGCCACCCTGCTCCGCCACCAACTCGCGCAAGCGCGCGTGCATGGCCTCCAGGGTGGCGATGTCGTAATAGCCGCGAGCGATGCCCGACTGGTTGGTGGCGACCGCCACCGTCCAGCCGGCCTTGCTCAACTGCGCGATCGCTTCGATCGAACCGGGGAGTGGAATCCACTCCTCCACCGACTTGATGTACGCGTCGGAGTCGTAATTGATCACCCCGTCCCGATCGAGAATCAGCAGTTTCAACAGCAGCTCCTCAGCCCAGCAATGAAATGTCGGCGACGCCGAGGAACAACCCACGCAGACGCGCCAGCAGCGCATAGCGGTTGGCTCGCACCTTGGCGTCTTCGGCGTTGACCATCACGGCTTCGAAGAACGCATCCACTGGCTCGCGCAATGCGGCCAGACGCGCCAGCGATTCGCTGTATTGACGGGCAGCGGCCATTGGCTGCACAGCCTGGTCCGCCTGCTGGATCGCCGAATACAGCGAGAACTCATTGGCGTTGTCGAAGTACTTGGCTTCAACGACCGTCGGCACGGAGCCTTCGACTTTGCTCAGCAGGTTCGACACGCGCTTGTTCACGGCGGCCAGGGCGGCGGCTTCCGGCAATTTGCGGAACGCTTCTACCGCTTGTACACGCTGGTCGAAGTCCAGGGCCGAACCCGGCTTCAGGGCACGTACCGACAGGTAGGTCGCGACGTCCACGCCTTCGTCTTCGTAACGAGCACGCAGACGGTCGAAGATGAACTCCAGCACCGCGTCATTAAGGCCGGCAGCCTTGACCTTGGCACCGAACGCATTCACGGCGAAGGCCACGGCGTCGTTCAGGTCGAGATCGAGCTTCTTGTCGATCAGGATCCGCAACACACCCAGCGCGGCACGGCGCAGGGCATACGGGTCTTTGCTACCAGTCGGCAGCATGCCGATACCGAAAATGCCCACCAGGGTGTCGAGCTTGTCGGCGATGGCCACGGCCGCACCGGTCAGGGTGGTCGGCAGTTCAGCGCCGGCACCGCGCGGCATGTACTGCTCGTTCAGCGCCAGGGCGACGTCTTCCGGCTCGCCGTCGTTGAGGGCGTAGTAGTAACCGGCGACACCTTGCATCTCCGGGAACTCACCGACCATCTCGGTCGCCAGGTCGCACTTGGACAGCAGGCCGGCACGCGCCGCCCAGGAAGCATTGCCGCCGATGCGAGCGGCGATGTAGGCCGCCAACTTCGACACGCGCTCGGCCTTGTCGTAGACGCTGCCGAGTTTTTCCTGGAACACCACGTTCTGCAGACGCAGATTGAATTCTTCGAGTTTTTGCTTCTTGTCTTGCTTGAAGAAGAACTCGGCGTCGGTCAGGCGTGGGCGAACCACTTTCTCGTTACCGGCGATGATCTGCTGCGCATCCTTGCTTTCGATGTTGGCCACGGTAATGAAACGTGGCAGCAACTTGCCGTCGGCATCCAGCAGGCAGAAGTACTTCTGGTTGTCCTGCATGGTGGTGATCAGCGCTTCTTGCGGCACGTCGAGGAAACGTTCTTCGAACGAGCACACCAGCGGCACCGGCCATTCAACCAGCGCGGTCACTTCGTCGAGCAAGGCTTGCGGAACGATCGCCGTACCTTCCTGCATTGTCGCCAGTTCATCGGTGCGCTTGCTGATCAGCTCGCGACGCTCGTTGGCGTCGGCCAGTACATAAGCCGCACGCAGATCGTTCAGGTAGTTGGCCGGCGAGGTGATGCGCACGCTTTCCGGATGGTGGAAGCGGTGACCACGGGAATCGCGGCCGGCCTTCTGGGCGAGGATGGTGCAGTCGATGACGTGGTCACCGAGCAGCATCACCAACCATTGGGTCGGACGAACGAATTCTTCCTTGCGGGCACCCCAGCGCATGCGCTTGGGGATTGGCAGGTCGTTCAGGGAATCTTCGACGATGGTCGGCATCAGGCTCGCGGTCGGCTTGCCGGCGATGCTTTGGCTGTAGCGCAGCTTCGGGCCGCTCTGATCGATTTCGCTCAGTTCTACACCGCACTTCTTGGCGAAGCCCAGGGCTGCTTGAGTCGGGTTGCCTTCGGCATCGAACGCAGCCTGACGTGGCGGGCCGTCGAGGTTGATGCTGCGATCAGGCTGCTGGGTCGCCAGCGCGGTAATCAGCACGGCCAGACGACGCGGCGCGGCGTAGACGGTTTTGCTCTCGTAGCTCAGGCCAGCGGCTTGCAGGCCTTTGTCGATACCGGCCAGGAATGCCTCGGCCAGGGTGTTCAGGGCTTTGGGTGGCAGTTCTTCGGTGCCCAGTTCAACCAGAAAATCTTGAGCACTCATTGTGCAGCCTCCAGCTTGGCCAGTACTTCATCACGCAGGTCCGGGGTCGCCATCGGGAAGCCGAGCTTGGCGCGAGCCAGCAGATAGGCTTGCGCGACGGAACGCGCCAGGGTGCGTACACGCAGAATGTATTGCTGGCGCGCGGTCACCGAGATCGCCCGGCGCGCATCCAGCAGGTTGAAGGTGTGGGAAGCCTTCAACACCATTTCATAGCTCGGCAACGGCAGCGGCTGTTCGAGTTCGATCAGGCGCTTGGCTTCGCTTTCATAGAAGTCGAACAGTTCGAACAGCTTCTCGACGTTGGCGTGTTCGAAGTTGTAGGTCGATTGCTCCACTTCGTTCTGGTGGAACACGTCGCCGTAGGTCACCTTGCCGAACGGACCGTCAGCCCAGACCAGGTCGTAGACCGAGTCCACGCCTTGCAGGTACATGGCCAGACGCTCCAGACCGTAAGTGATCTCGCCGGTCACCGGGTAGCACTCAATGCCGCCCGCTTGCTGGAAGTAAGTGAACTGCGTCACTTCCATGCCGTTGAGCCAGACTTCCCAGCCCAGACCCCAGGCGCCCAGCGTTGGCGACTCCCAGTTGTCTTCGACGAAACGGATGTCATGCACCAGCGGGTCCAGACCCACGTGCTTGAGGGAGCCCAGGTACAGTTCCTGGAAGTTGTCCGGGTTCGGCTTCAGCACTACCTGGAACTGATAGTAGTGCTGCAGACGGTTCGGGTTTTCACCGTAGCGGCCGTCAGTCGGGCGACGACTGGGCTGCACATAAGCGGCGTTCCAGGTTTCCGGGCCGATGGCGCGCAGGAACGTGGCAGTGTGGAAAGTGCCGGCGCCTACTTCCATATCGTAGGGCTGAAGTACCACACAACCTTGCTCGGCCCAGTATTGCTGGAGGGCGAGGATCAAGTCTTGGAAGGTACGCACGGCTGGCGTAGGCTGGCTCACGAAATTCACCTGTTTCTTGGGCTGCGATTTAAAGAGCGGGAGTATACCCGATTCGGTCCTGCGCACGCCCCCTGGAGCCTTATGCCACGCTGCTTTTGGTGTACCGAAGATCCGCTGTACATGGCTTATCACGATCAGGAGTGGGGCACGCCGCTACGCGATGCGCAGGGATTGTTCGAGTTGCTTTTGCTCGAAGGGTTCCAGGCCGGGCTTTCCTGGATCACTGTATTGCGCAAGCGAGAGCGTTATCGCGAGGTGCTGTTCGGCTTCGACGTGCAGCGCGTGGCGCAGATGAGCGATGCGGAAATCGATGAACTGATGCTCGATCCGGGGATCATCCGCAATCGTCTCAAACTCAACGCAGCCCGGCGCAATGCCCAGGCCTGGCTGGAGCTGGAAGACCCGGTGGCGTTTCTCTGGTCGTTCGTCGGCGGCACGCCGGTGATCAATCATTTCAAGGATCGCAGTGAAGTGCCGGCGGTGACACCGGCCGCCATCGAGATGAGCAAAGGCCTGAAAAAAGCCGGCTTCACGTTCGTCGGCCCGACCATTTGTTACGCGCTGATGCAGGCTTCAGGCATGGTCATGGACCACACCCTGGATTGCGATCGCTACGCCACCTTGGCGAACGGCGGTTAGAATAGCCGCCTCGCGCACAGCACAAGATCAGGAGTGACCTGTGGATAAGTTTAAAGGCGCCTTGCTGGTAGGCGCTCTGCGGCTGTTTGCCCTACTGCCATGGCGGGCAGTGCAGGCGGTGGGTTCGGCGATTGGCTGGATCATGTGGAAAACCCCCAACCGTTCCCGCGACGTGGTGCGGATCAACCTCGCCAAGTGCTTTCCGCAGATGGACCCGGCCGAGCGTGAGCGTCTGGTGGGTCAAAGCCTGAAAGACATCGGCAAGTCTCTGACTGAAAGCGCCTGCGCGTGGATCTGGCCGGCCCAGCGTTCCATTGAACTGGTGCGCGAAGTCGAAGGCCTCGACGTTTTGAAAGAGGCGTTGGCGTCCGGTAAAGGCGTGGTTGGCATCACCAGCCACTTGGGCAACTGGGAAGTGTTGAACCACTTCTATTGCAGCCAGTGCAAACCGATCATTTTCTACCGTCCGCCAAAACTGAAGGCGGTGGATGAGTTGCTGCGCAAGCAGCGGGTGCAATTGGGTAACCGGGTGGCGGCTTCCACCAAGGAAGGCATCCTCAGCGTGATCAAGGAAGTGCGCAAGGGGGGCGCGGTAGGCATTCCGGCTGACCCGGAACCGGCCGAATCCGCCGGGATCTTCGTGCCGTTCTTCGCCACTCAGGCCCTGACCAGCAAATTCGTGCCGAACATGCTCGCCGGTGGCAAAGCGGTCGGCGTGTTCCTGCATGCCCTGCGGCTGCCGGACGGTTCGGGTTACAAAGTGATTCTCGAAGCCGCGCCAGAGGCCATGTACAGCACCGATACCGAAACCTCCTGCGCGGCCATGAGCCAGGTAGTCGAGCGCTACGTGCGGGCTTATCCGAGCCAGTACATGTGGAGCATGAAGCGCTTCAAGAAGCGTCCACCGGGCGAAGCACGCTGGTATTGACGCTGCTGTGGATAACTCAGCAGGCTGCGTTCTATTGATCTTGGCCTGCGTTATCGCTGATCAGTGCGTCTGTCGCTCAAGCTTTTTCAGAAACACCGTCATCTCTTTCTCCGCCTGCTTGTCGCCATGAGCGCGGGCGGCTTCCAGGCCCTGTTCCCAGGCCTGCCGCGCCGCCGCGTAATCCGCCAGCGCCAAATGGGCCTTGCCCAAGAGCTTCCAGGCTGCCGAATACTTCGGATCGAACTCGACGCAGCGTTGGAAATGCTCTGCGGCCTTGGCGTTTTCCCCAAGATCCAGATAACCCTTGCCCAGGCCGAAGCGCAGCAATGAGTTATCCACACCCTTGGCGAGCATTTTTTCCAGGGATTCGATCATTGGGTGGCACCTCTGGTTTTTTGGGGGAGTTCGAAATCGCCTTCGCGGGCAAGCCTCGCTCCTACACGGTTCAGTCGTTCGCATAATAGCTGGACGGCTCAAACCTGGAGCGAGGCTTGCCCGCGAAGAGGTCTTCGGATCAGAAGAAGCTCAACCCCACATGGAACAGCTTCTCCACGTCCCGAATATGCTTCTTATCCACAAGGAACAGAATCACATGGTCGCCGGTTTCGATCACGGTGTCGTCGTGGGCGATGATCACTTCTTCGTCGCGGATGATCGCGCCGATGGTGGTGCCCGGTGGCAGGCCGATGTTTTCGATGGCCTTGCCTATCACCTTGCTCGACTTCGCATCGCCGTGGGCAATTGCCTCGATGGCTTCCGCCGCGCCCCTGCGCAGTGAGTGCACGCTGACAATGTCCCCGCGCCGGACGTGGGCCAGCAAAGTGCCGATGGTCGCCAGTTGCGGACTGATGGCGATGTCGATGTCGCCGCCCTGGATCAGGTCGACGTAGGCCGGGTTGTTGATGATCGTCATCACCTTCTTCGCGCCCAGGCGCTTGGCCAGCAGCGAAGACATGATGTTGGCTTCGTCGTCGTTGGTCAGGGCGAGGAAAATATCGGCGTCGGCGATGTTCTCTTCCAGCAACAGATCCCGGTCTGAAGCACTACCTTGCAACACCACGGTGCTGTCGAGGTTGTCCGAGAGGTAGCGGCAGCGGGCCGGGTTCATCTCGATGATCTTCACCTGGTAACGGCTTTCGATGGCCTCGGCCAGGCGTTCACCGATCTGCCCGCCACCGGCGATGACGATGCGTTTGTAGCTTTCATCGAGGCGGCGCATTTCGCTCATCACTGCGCGAATGTTCGCTTTGGCGGCGATGAAAAACACTTCGTCGTCAGCCTCGATCACCGTATCGCCCTGGGGCAGGATCGGCCGGTCACGACGGAAAATCGCCGCGACGCGGGTTTCGACATTCGGCATGTGTTCGCGTAACTGGCGCAATTGCTGGCCCACCAGCGGCCCGCCGTAGTACGCCTTGACCGCTACCAGCTGCGCTTTGCCTTCGGCGAAGTCGATCACCTGCAATGCGCCCGGATGCTGGATCAGGCGCTTGATGTAATTGGTGACTACCTGTTCCGGACTGATCAGCACGTCGACCGGAATCGCTTCATTGTCGAACAGTTCGGCACGGGTCAGGTACGCGGCTTCGCGGACCCGGGCGATCTTGGTGGGGGTGTGGAACAGGGTGTGGGCGACCTGGCAGGCGACCATGTTGGTTTCGTCACTGTTGGTCACGGCCACCAGCATGTCAGCGTCGTCGGCACCAGCCTGCCGCAGCACGGTCGGCAGCGAGCCGCGACCCTGCACGGTGCGGATGTCCAGCCGATCGCCGAGGTCGCGCAGGCGTTCGCCATCGGTGTCGACCACGGTGATGTCGTTGGCCTCGCTGGCCAAGTGTTCTGCCAGCGAACCGCCGACCTGCCCTGCGCCGAGGATGATGATCTTCATCCAGTCACTCCCTTAAACCCGGTTAACCGCGCGCGGCGGCAATTTTGATCAGCTTGGCGTAGTAGAACCCGTCGTGGCCGCCTTCCTGGGCCAGCAACTGGCGACCATGGGGCTGCTTGATGCCGGCCGCCGTGGCGAGGTCCAGTTCACGGGCGCCTGGCGTGCGGGCGAGGAACGCTTCGATGACTTCGGTGTTTTCGGTCGGCAGCGTGGAACAGGTGGCGTAAAGCAGAATGCCGCCCACCTCCAGAGTTATCCACATGGCGTCGAGCAGTTCGCCCTGAAGCACCGCCAGTGCGGCGATGTCGTCGGGTTGGCGGGTTAGTTTGATATCCGGGTGACGACGGATCACCCCGGTGGCCGAGCATGGCGCGTCGAGCAGGATGCGCTGGAACGGTTTGCCGTCCCACCAGGTGGCGGTATCGCGACCGTCGGCGGCAATCAATTCTGCGCTCAGGCCCAGGCGTGCGAGGTTTTCCCGCACCCGCACCAGACGCTTGGCTTCCAGATCCACAGCCACCACGCCGGCCAGTTTGGGCTCGGCCTCAAGGATGTGGCAGGTCTTGCCGCCCGGTGCGCAGCAGGCGTCCAGCACCCGTTGGCCCGGCGCGAGGTCCAGCAGATCGGCGGCCAATTGAGCGGCTTCGTCCTGCACGCTGATCCAGCCTTCAGCGAACCCAGGCAGGCTGCGTACGTCGGCGGCGGCGTCGAGAATGATGCCGTCGCGACTATAAATACAGGGCTTGGCGGCCACGCCAGCGTCACTCAGCAAGCCAAGGTAAGCGTCGCGAGTGTGATGACGACGGTTGACCCGCAGAATCATCGGCGGGTGTGCGTTGTTCGCTGCGCAAATGGCTTCCCATTGTTCAGGCCAGAAGGCCTTGAGGGATTTTTGCAGCCAGCGCGGGTGGGCGGTGCGCACCACCGGGTCGCGTTCCAGCTCGGCCAGCAGCGCTTCGCTTTCCCGTTGGGCGCGGCGCAGCACGGCGTTGAGCAAGGCTTTGGCCCACGGCTTTTTCAGTTTATCGGCACAACCGACGGTTTCGCCGATGGCGGCGTGAGCCGGGACGCGGGTATAGAGCAGCTGATAAAGCCCCACCAGCAACAGCGCCTCGACATCGGCATCAGCCGCCTTGAACGGCTTCTGCAGCAATTTGGCCGCCAGCGCCGACAAACGCGGCTGCCAGCGAGCCGTGCCGAAGGCCAAGTCCTGGGTGAAGCCGCGATCGCGGTCTTCAACCTTGTCCATTTGTGTCGGCAGAGAACTGTTGAGTGAGGCTTTTCCGTTAAGAACTGCAGCAAGTGCCTTGGCGGCGGCCAGACGTGGGTTCATTGAGCGTCTGCCGTTTGACCGAGGACGGTGCCGACGGCAAATTTCTCACGACGGCTGTTGAACAAGTCGCTGAAGTTCAGTGCCTTGCCGCCGGGTAATTGCAGACGGGTCAGGCACAGCGCCTGTTCACCGCAGGCGACGATCAAGCCGTCCTTGCTGGCGCTGAGGATTTTCCCCGGTGCGCCCTGCCCTTCGGCCAGGCTTGCGGCCAACACTTTCAGCGCTTCGCCGTTCAGCGTGCTGTGGCAGATCGGCCATGGATTGAAGGCGCGAACCAGACGCTCCAGCTCAACCGCCGGGCGGTTCCAGTCGATGCGCGCTTCGTCCTTGTTCAATTTGTGTGCATAGGTGGCGAGGCTGTCGTCCTGCACTTCGCCTTCCAGTGTGCCCGCAGCCAGGCCGGCAATCGCCTGGATCACGGCCGGTGGGCCCATTTCTGCGAGGCGATCGTGGAGGCTGCCGCCGGTGTCTTCGGCGCTGATCGGCGTGGTGACCTTGAGCAGCATCGGTCCGGTATCGAGGCCGGCTTCCATGCGCATCACGGTCACGCCGCTTTCGCTGTCGCCCGCTTCAACGGCACGCTGGATCGGCGCCGCACCGCGCCAGCGTGGCAGCAAGGAGGCGTGGCTGTTGATGCAACCCAGGCGTGGGATATCCAGCACCACTTGCGGCAGGATCAGGCCATAGGCGACCACCACCATCAAATCCGGTTTCAGCGCGGCCAGTTCCGCCTGAGCGTCTTCGTTGCGCAGGGTTGGCGGTTGCAACACCGGGATGTTGTGCTCCAGAGCCAATTGCTTGACCGGGCTTGGCATCAGCTTCTGTCCACGGCCCGCCGGACGGTCCGGTTGGGTGTAGACCGCAACGATCTCGTAAGGACTGCCCAGCAGGGCCTTGAGGTGTTCGGCGGCGAATTCCGGGGTGCCGGCAAAGACAATGCGCAGTGGCTCAGTCATGGAAGCTCTCAATTGCAAAGCATCTTGAAAAGAAAAAGGCTTGCCGCGGCAAGCCTTTGAAAGAAGGGCATCAAGCGTTCTGGCGGTGGAGCTTTTCCAGTTTCTTCTTGATCCGGTCGCGTTTGAGCGTGGACAGGTAATCGACGAACAACTTGCCGTTGAGGTGGTCGCATTCATGCTGGATGCACACGGCGAGCAAGCCTTCGGCGATCAGTTCGTAAGGCTGGCCGTCGCGGTCCAGGGCCTTGATCTTGACCTTTTGCGGGCGATCGACGTTTTCGTAGAAGCCTGGCACCGAGAGGCAGCCTTCCTGGTACTGGCCCATCTCGTCGGTCAGGGTTTCGAACTCGGGGTTGATGAACACCCGCGGTTCGCTGCGGTCTTCGGAGAGGTCCATCACGACGATACGTTTGTGCACGTTGACCTGGGTAGCGGCGAGGCCGATGCCTGGCGCTTCATACATTGTTTCAAACATGTCATCGACCAACTGACGCACTTCGTCGTCCACTACGGCCACTGGTTTGGCGATAGTGCGCAGGCGCGAATCGGGGAATTCGAGGATGTCTAAAATGGCCATAAGCTTAATTGCTGCACGTGTGAGGTAAAGTCGGGTCGATGGCCTGGCGAGTCCGAAGATGCAGGCTACCGTTGTGAACGTAGCTTCCGGTTTTTCAATAATGAGCCGGAGGCGAGCCACGAGGGCTCTGGCGTTTCACGCGAACGTACATAATAAAGGGATTCACCGCATGAGGAAATCACTACTCGCCTTGCTCCTTCTGGCCTCGGCCGGTTTTGCGCATGGGCAAGTGCAACTCAGGGAAGGTTTTCCACAGCAATACACCGTGGTGGCAGGGGACACACTCTGGGACATTTCTGGCAAATACCTGCGTGAGCCGTGGCAGTGGCCGCAGCTTTGGCAAGCCAATCCACAGATTGAAAACCCCAATCTCATCTATCCCGGCGATACGCTGTCGCTGGTCTACGTCAACGGTCAGCCACGCCTGACCCTCAACCGCGGCGCTTCCCGGGGCACCATCAAGCTGTCGCCACGAGTCCGCAGTTCACCGGTGGCCGACGCCATCCCGAGCATTCCGCTGAAGTCGATCAACAGTTTTCTGTTGAGCAATCGTATCGTCGACAAGGTCGAGGATTTCGACAAGGCGCCGTACATCGTTGCCGGCGACGCCGAACGGGTACTCAGCGGCACCGGCGATCGAATCTTCGCGCGTGGCCATTTCGACCCGGCGCAGTCGGTCTACGGCATCTTTCGTCAGGGCAAGGTCTACACCGATCCGCAGAGCAAGGAGTTTCTGGGGATCAACGCCGACGATATCGGTGGCGGCGAGATCATTGCCACTGAAGGGGATGTCGCCACCCTGGCCCTGCAACGCACCACTCAGGAGGTGCGACTCGGCGACCGGTTGTTCAGCGGCGAAGAGCGCTCGATCAATTCGACCTTCATGCCCAGTGCGCCAACCACCGACATCAATGGCCTGATCATCGATGTGCCGCGTGGGGTCACCCAGATTGGCGCGCTGGATGTCGTCACGCTGAACAAAGGGCAGCGCGATGGCCTGGCCGAGGGCAATGTGCTGGTGGTGATGAAAACCGGCGAAACCGTGCGCGACCGGATCACCGGTCAGCCCTTGAAAATCCCCGACGAACGGGCCGGCCTGCTGATGGTATTCCGCACCTACGACAAGCTCAGCTACGGGCTGGTGCTCAACGCATCGCGCTCCTTGGCGGTGATGGACAAGGTGCGAAATCCTTAAGCCTGCTCACAAGTTACCAACAGAGTTATCCACAGCTTATTCCCGATTCTACGGGACCTTATAACGATCAAGGATGATCCATGTCGCTGTCTGCCTGTACGTCCGTTTCCCCTGCGGAACTGGAAGCCCGTTTACGCCTGCACCTTTTGCCTGAACTCGGTCCGGCACGTTTCAAGAAGTTGCTGGAGGCTTTCGGTTCTGCCTCCAAAGCCATCAGCGCACCGGCCAGTGCCTGGCGCGCGTTGGGGCTGCCCCTTGCTTGCGCGGAGGCTCGGCGCTGCAGTGAAATTCGTGATGGCGCCAGCCACGCATTGGCCTGGCTAGAGCGTCCGGGCCAGCATTTACTGATGTGGGACCAACCTGACTACCCCGCGCTGCTGGCGCAAATCAGTGATGCGCCGCCGCTATTATTCGTCGCGGGCGATCCGGGCATTCTGGAAAAACCGCAGTTGGCGATGGTCGGCAGCCGTCGCGCATCGCGACCGGGCATGGATACCGCTAGTGCGTTTTCTCGCAGTCTGGCCAGCGCCGGTTTTGTCATCACCAGCGGTCTGGCCCTGGGCATCGATGCCGCCGCGCATCAGGCGGCTCTGGACGTTGGCGGGCAAACGGTAGGGGTGCTTGGCACGGGACTTGAAAATTTTTATCCACAGCGCAATCGACGACTGGCGGACGCCATGATTGCCTCGGGAAGCGCGGTACTTTCGGAGTTCCCGCTGGACGCCGGGCCTTCCCCGGGCAACTTCCCCCGGCGCAATCGAATCATCAGCGGTTTGTCCCTTGGTGTGCTGGTGGTCGAGGCGAGTATTGCCAGCGGTTCATTGATTACCGCGAGGCTGGCGGCGGAACAGGGGCGTGAGGTGTATGCGATTCCAGGTTCGATTCACCACCCTGGCGCAAAGGGTTGCCATCAGTTGATTCGCGACGGTGCGGTGCTGGTGGAAACCATCGAACACATCCTTGAGGCCTTGCGCGGCTGGCAACGGCTGCCGTTATCCACAGAAACGCCGCAAACGACGGTGACCCATCCACTGCTCATGTTGCTCCACGCGGCGCCTCATACCAGCGAAGCCCTGGCGGTCACCAGCGGCTGGGCCTTGTCGAAAGTGCTGGCGGCGCTGACGGAGCTGGAGATGGATGGCCGGGCGGTCTGTGAGAGCGGTCGATGGTTTGCGCGGGTAAACTAGGTTTTATAAGGAAGATCGGTAAACTGCGCAGAGCCTTATTCCGGAGAGTTTTTTCATGGTTAACAGTTGGCGTGTGCAACAAGCCGCACGAGAAATTCGCGCCGGGGCGGTCATTGCCTACCCAACGGAAGCCGTCTGGGGACTGGGTTGCGACCCGTGGAACGAAGAGGCGGTGGATCGTCTGCTGATGATCAAGGGCCGATCTGTGGATAAGGGCCTGATTCTGGTGGCCGACAATATTCGTCAGTTCGACTTCCTGTTCGAAGACTTCCCGGAGTTGTGGATGGACCGCATGGCCAGCACCTGGCCGGGCCCCAACACCTGGTTGGTGCCGCATCAGAATCTGTTGCCCCAGTGGATTACCGGTGTGCATGAAACGGTGGCGTTGCGGGTCAGCGACCACCCTCTGGTGCGGGACTTGTGTGCGGCGGTCGGCCCGCTGGTGTCGACCTCGGCGAACCCTCAGGGCCGACCGGCGGCACGGACGCGGATTCGCGTGGAGCAGTATTTCCGGGGGCAGGTTGATTATGTACTCGGTGGCAATCTGGGCGGGCGCAAGAATCCGAGTGTGATTCGCGATCTGGCGACGGGGCATGTGGTGCGCCCGGATTAATGTGGCGAGGGGGCTTGCCCCCGTTGGACTGCGCAGCAGCCCCCAACCCGATGATGCGGTCTGCCAGTTAGAACGCGTCGCTCATTGGGGGGCGCTTCGCACCCGAACGGGGCGGTGCGGCGTTCCGACAAGCCCCCTCGCCACAGTCTGGTGTCAGGGCAACAGAATCGTCGAACCAGTCGTACGCCGCGCCGACAACTCAGTCTGCGCCTTCGCTGCATCAGCCAGTGGATACCGCTGGCTGATGTCCACCTTCAGCTTGCCGCTGATGATCATCTCGAACAGTTCATCAGCCATGCGTTGCAGGTTTTCAGCATTGTTGGCGTAGGTCGCCAGCGTCGGCCGGGTCACGTACAGCGAACCCTTGGCCGCGAGAATCCCCAGATTCACCCCATCGACTGCACCTGAAGCATTACCGAAACTCACCACCAGCCCCCGCGGCGCAACGCTGTCGAGCGATGTCAGCCAGGTATCTTTGCCTACACCGTCGTACACCACCGGGACTTTTTTACCGTCAGTCAATTCCAGCACGCGTTGTGCGACGTTCTCATGGCTGTAATCGATGGTCGCCCAGGCACCATTGGCTTTTGCCAGGGCGGCTTTTTCCGCTGAACTGACCGTGCCGATCAGCTTCACCCCCAAGGCTTTGGCCCATTGGCAGGCAAGCGATCCGACGCCGCCGGCCGCGGCGTGAAACAGGATGGTTTCGCCACCCTTGAGCTCATATGTCTGACGCAGCAGGTATTGCACGGTCAGGCCTTTGAGCATCACGCCGGCGGCTTGTTCGAAGCTGATGGCGTCCGGCAGGTGCACCAGGTTGGCTTCCGGCAAGACATGCACGTCGCTGTAGGCGCCCAACGGGCCACTGCCATAAGCCACGCGATCGCCAACCTTGAAGCGGGTGACTTCGCTACCGACTGCGTCGACCACGCCCGCGCCTTCGGCGCCCAGGCCCGATGGCAGGGCTGGCGGTGCATAAAGGCCACTGCGGTAATAGGTGTCGATGAAGTTCAGGCCGATGGCCTTGTTGGTCACGCGTACTTGTTGCGGGCCGGGCTCGGCGGGTTGGTAATCCACGTATTCGAGCACTTCGGGGCCGCCATGGACGCGGAACTGGATACGCTTTGCCATCTGCTCTCTCCTTAGGTCTTTGGCTTCTAGAGTCGTAGCGCCAAGCGCCCTATCGAACTCCCAAGCTTGATCTTCGTCAACTGCGACGGCACAAGGTGCAGTGTTATCCTACGCAGCAATTTGCCGCCGGCCTGTTTGAGCGCCGCGTAGCTTTGCCCGATTCAAGGTGATGCCATGACTACCCGCACCGAGGCCGTAAAAGCCTACCTGCTCGACCTGCAAGACCGCATTTGCGCTGCCCTCGAAGCCGAAGACGGCGGCGCGCGTTTCGTCGAAGACGCCTGGACCCGGCCTGCCGGCGGCGGTGGTCGCACCCGGGTGATTGAGAACGGCGCAGTCATCGAAAAGGGCGGCGTCAACTATTCCCACGTGTTTGGCAGCGGTCTCCCACCGTCCGCCAGTGCTCATAGGCCGGAATTGGCCGGTCGAGGCTTCGAAGCCTTGGGCGTGTCGTTGGTGATTCACCCGCATAACCCCCATGTGCCGACGTCCCACGCCAATGTGCGCTTTTTCATCGCCGAAAAAGAAGGTGAAGAGCCGGTCTGGTGGTTCGGTGGTGGCTTTGACCTGACCCCTTATTACGGCAATGAAGAAGATTGCGTGCATTGGCACCGCGTCGCCGAACAGGCCTGCGCGCCGTTTGGCCCGGACGTTTACCCGCGCTACAAGGCTTGGTGCGACAGCTACTTCCACATCAAGCATCGCCATGAGCCACGGGGCATCGGCGGCCTGTTTTTCGATGACTTGAACGAGTGGGACTTCGATACCAGCTTCGCCTTCATGCGCGCCATCGGCGATGCGTTCATCGACGCGTACCTGCCGATCGTGCAACGTCGCAAGAATGATGCGTTCACCGCCAAACAGCGTGAGTTCCAGGAGTTTCGCCGTGGTCGTTACGTTGAATTCAACCTGGTCTATGACCGCGGCACGCTGTTCGGCCTGCAATCGGGCGGGCGTACCGAGTCGATTCTGATGTCGCTGCCGCCGCAAGTACGCTGGGCCTACGATTGGAAGGCCGAGCCGGGCAGCGAAGAAGCGCGCCTGACCGAATACTTCCTGCAAGACCGCGATTGGTTGGCCAAGGCCTGAACGAGGAATTCTGATGGACCGTTATGTCGTATTCGGTAACCCGATCGGCCACAGCAAGTCGCCGCTGATCCACCGTCTGTTCGCCGAGCAGACCGGGCAGAAACTGGACTACAGCACCTTGCTGGCACCTCTCGACGACTTTTCCGGCTGTGCGTTGGAATTTTTCCGCGAAGGCCGTGGGGCGAATGTGACAGTGCCGTTCAAGGAAGATGCCTATCGCCTGGCGAACAGCTTGACCCAGCGGGCGCAGCGGGCCGGCGCGGTGAATACCCTGAGCAAACTGGCCGATGGCAGTCTGCTGGGCGACAACACCGATGGCGCCGGGTTGGTACGGGACCTGACGGTCAACGCCGGATTCAGCCTCGCGGGCAAACGCATCCTGCTGCTGGGGGCCGGTGGCGCGGTGCGCGGCGCGCTGGAGCCGCTGCTGGCGGAGCAACCGGCGTCGGTGATCATTGCCAACCGCACCGTGGAAAAAGCCGAATTGCTGGCGCAATTGTTTGCCGATCTGGGGCCGGTGTCGGCCAGCGGTTTCGACTGGCTGCGCGAGCCGGTGGACCTGATCATCAACGCCACATCCGCCAGTTTGTCCGGCGATGTACCGCCGATTGCCGGCAGTTTGATCGAACCGGGCAAGACGGTTTGCTACGACATGATGTACGGCAAGGACCCAACCTCGTTCTGCCGTTGGGCCAGTGAACATGGGGCTGGTGTGTCGATGGATGGCTTGGGCATGTTGGCCGAGCAGGCGGCGGAAGCTTTCTATCTGTGGCGCGGTGTGCGCCCGGATACGGCGCCGGTGTTGGCCGAACTTCGCCGGCAACTGGCGCTGTAGTTCTGTGGCGAGGGAGCAAGCTCCCCCGCCACAGGTTATCTGTTTGTCATAACAGTGGCGTTTAGTCCTCAAACCGGATCGGGCATTTCTCCGGCCCTTCCAGCTTCCTCAATTCCTCCACCACTTGGGGCCGTGCCTGCCGCAGGGTCAGGCTGCGATCCTGACGCAGCAGCCGTCGTGCTTCCTGGTGCAGCATTTCCACGCCCGAGTAGTCGATGAAGTTGATCTGCTGCGCCTCGATCACCACCCGTGGGCCTTGCATCCGTTGCAGGCGCACTTGCAGGTAATGGCTGGCGCCGAAAAAGATCGAACCGCCGACCCTCAGAATGTCTTCGTCGCCATCACGCCAGTGCTGCACCCGTGGCTGTGAGGTGCGTTTGAGGTAGAAGAACAGTGACGCCAACACCCCGGCGTAGATCGCCGTCTGCAACTCGAGCAACAGGGTGGCGACACAGGTCAGCGCCATGACCAGGAATTCGGCATGGCTGACCCGCAACAACGCACGAATGCCGCGATGATCCACCAATCCCCAAGCGATCAAAAGGATGCTGCCAGCCATAGCCGGGATCGGGATATGCGCAATCAATGCCGCACCGAAGATCGCGAACAGCGCCACCCACAGCGCCGAAAAAACCCCGGCCAGCGGTGAACAGGCTCCGGCATCGTAGCTCAGGCCCGAGCGAGTGAAGGAACCGGCGGACAGCGAGCCGGAAAAAAACGCCCCAACCATGTTCGAGAAACCCTGGGCGCGAACTTCCTGATTGGCATCGAGCAACTGTTGCGAGCGGGCCGACAGGGAGCGGGCAATCGACAGGCTCGTCACCAGCCCGAGCATGCCGACCGCCACCGCACTGGGCAGCAGGCGCAATATCAGGTCCAGATCCAGCGGCAGCGGGCTGAAGGGCGGCAGCCGCCCGACAAACGCGCTGACCAGCTTCACATGACCGAACATCGCTGGCCACAGCCACACCAGCAATCCGCTCAGGGCCAGCGCGATCAACAGCGTCGGCCAGCGCGGCACCAGCAGTTTCAGCACGATGCCAACCGCGACCGTGGCCAGGCCCAGCAGCAGCGAGGGTTTGTCCACTTCGCCCAGATGATTGAGCAGCATCATCAAGCTGTTGAGCGCCGTGGCCTGGTTGGGCACATCCAGCCCCAGCAGGTTCGGCAGCTGCCCGATGGCAATCACCACCGCCGCGCCGAGGGTGAAGCCCAGCACCACCGAGTGAGAGACGAAATTCACCAGGGCGCCGAACCGCAGCAAACCCAGCAACCACTGGAAAATGCCCGCAAGGAAAGTCAGAAGCAGGATCAGCGTGACGTAGTCTTGCGATGCAGGGACGGCCAGAGGACTGACGCTGGCGTACAGGACGATGGAAATGGCCGCCGTAGGGCCGCAGATCAAATGCCACGACGAACCCCAGAGGCAGGCAATCAGCACCGGGATGATGGCGGCGTACAGGCCATATTCCGGTGGGAGGCCGGCGATCAGGGCGTAGGCAATCGATTGTGGCAACGCGAGAATCGCGCCGCTCAGGCCGACGATCAGGTCACGACCAACGCTGGCGCGGGTTTGCCGGGGCAACCAGGTCAGGAAGGGAAAGAGTGAATGGCGGCTGGGGAAGGCCATGGGTCCTCTCGGTACGGGGTAAATCGTCAGGGTAAAGCATTGGCTCGTAGTGGGCAGATCATTGTGGCGAGGGAGTTTGCTCCCGCTCGGCTGCGCAGCAGTCGCAAATCCGGACAACTCGGTGAGGCTGATAAACCGAGTTTGCCGAAATGGGAGTGCTACGCCCTCCAGCGGGAGCAAGCTCCCTCGCCACAGGGAAACCTTACAACTTGGCTTTGACCGCTGGCAGAGCATCCTTGCCATCCACGGTCTTCACGCCCTCCAGCCATTTATCCAGCACCACCGGGTTGGCCTTGATCCACGCCTTGGCCGCGTCGGCGTTGCTGACTTTTTTGTTCACCACCTCGGCCATGATGCTGTTCTCCATTTCCTGGGTAAAACTCAGGTTGGTGAGCAGTTTGCCGACGTTCGGGCAGGCCTGTGCATAACCTTTGCGGGTCAGTGTATAAACGCTACCGGTGTCACCGAAGTACTTCTCGCCGCCCTTCAGATAATGCATTTTCAACTGCACGTTCATCGGGTGTGGCGTCCAGCCGAGGAAGGTCACGAACTTCTGTTTCTTCACCGCGCGGGACACTTCGGCCAGCATTGCTTGCTCGCTGGACTCGATCAGTTTCCACTGACCCATGTCGTAGTCATTCTTCTTGATGATCTCTTGCAGCGAAATGTTCGCCGGGGCGCCTGAGCCGATGCCATAGATCTTCTTGTCGACTTCTTTTGGATGTAGCTCGGCGTACTTGTTCAAGTCGTTAAAGTTATGCACACCCGCGTCCCAGACGTAATCCGGGACCGCCAGGGTGAACTCGGTGCCGTCGAGGTTCTTCGCCAGTTGTGTGACATCGCCGTTGGCCACGAACTTGTCGTAGAAGCCTTGCTGCGCCGGCATCCAGTTGCCGAGGAAGACGTCCACCTGGCCATCCTTCAGACCGCCAAAGGTGATCGGCACCGCCAGCGTGTCGACCTTGGCCTTGTAGCCCATGCCGTCCAGCAGAAACCCGGTGATGGCGTTGGTGGCGGCGATGTCGCTCCAGCCGGGGTCGGCCATCTTCACCGTTTCGCAGCTTTGCTCGGCGTACGCCGAGGCGCTGCCCAGAGCCAGAAGCCCGACTGTCATTACTGTGGATAACTTTTGCATGGACGTCCCCTTAACATTATTGGTTTTGGCAGGGTTGTGGATAACGGGCTTTACGCTCCAGATCGTCGAGGTCGATGTGGTTGCGCATGTACTGCTGACTGGCGTCCACCAGCGGCTGGTGATCCCAGCTCTTCAGCTTGCCGATGGTCAGGGCGCCGGCGACGAAACGCCGGCGCCGCTGACTGGCGAGCACCTGTTGGTGGATCGCCGGGATATTCCATTTAGCCCGTGCTTCGGCGAGAAAATCCTCGAACAGCTGACGATATTGCGGCGAATGGCTGAGTTCTTCCTGTTCATGCGGGTCGTTGTGCACGTCGAAGAGCAGGCAAGGGTCGTCTTCGCTGTAGATGAATTTGTAGGCGCCGCGCCGAATCATCATCAACGGGCTGATGGTGCCTTCGGCCATGTATTCACCGAACACCTCGTCGTGACCGCCCTGCCCTTGCAGGTGTGAAACCAGCGAGCGGCCGTCCAGCGGCAGGCCTGGCTCCAATGAGCCGCCGGCCAGTTCCACAAAGGTCGGCAGCAGGTCGGCGGTGGATACTGCCGCGCTGACCCGTCCGGCGCCGAATTGCCCCGGCGCGCTGATCAGCAGCGGTACGCGGGCGGCCATTTCGTACCAGTGCATCTTGTACCAGAGACCACGCTCGCCGAGCATGTCGCCGTGGTCACCGGAGAACACGATGATGGTGTCATCGATCAGCCCGGTTTCCTCGAGTGTTTGCAGGAGCTTGCCGACGTTACTGTCGATATAGCTGCACGCACCAAAGTAGGCACGGCGCGCGTCGCGAATTTTATCCACAGGCAGCGGCTTGTCCCACAGGTCATAGACTTTGAGCAGGCGCTGGGAGTGAGGATCGAGTTCATCCTGTGCGGGTGTTTCCGGCAAAGGGATGTCGGCGTCGTCGTACAGATCCCAGAACGCCTTGGGAATCGTGTACGGGTCGTGTGGGTGCGTCATCGACACGGTCAGGCAGAACGGCTGATCGCCATCCTCGCGGATGTGATCGAACAGGTATTGCTGGGCCTTGAACACCACCTCTTCGTCGAAATCCAGCTGATTGGTGCGCACGCAGGGCCCGGCTTGCAGCACCGACGACATGTTGTGGTACCAGGTCGGCCGCACGTCCGGCTCGTCCCAGTTCACCGCCCAACCGTAGTCCGCCGGGTAGATGTCGCTGGTCAGCCGTTCTTCATAGCCGTGCAACTGGTCCGGGCCGCAGAAGTGCATCTTGCCCGACAGCGCGGTGCGGTAACCGAGGCGCCGCAGGTAGTGGGCATAGGTCGGAACGTCGGCGGGGAAATCGGCCGCATTGTCGTAGGCGCCGATCTTGCTCGGCAACTGACCGCTGACCAGGGTGAAACGTGACGGTGCACAGAGCGGGCTGTTGCAGTACGCGGCGTCGAACACCACACCTTCGGCGGCGAGGCGGCTCAGATTCGGCAGTTTGATGGGCGAAGGGCCGTAGAACGGCAACATTGGCGCGGCCATTTGATCGGCCATGATGAAAAGAATATTTTTGCGCTTCATGTGATCGCGGCATTCCATAGTGGATATTTATGCGAGAGTGCTGTGGTCGAGCATGCAACCCATGGAATTTGTGGTAAAGCCCATGCCAGGCAATGACTAGGATAAGCACAGCTTATGTATGACGCCCTCGGTGATTTGTCTCTGGACCTGCTGCGTGTCTTTGAGGCCGCGGCCCGCCAACGCAGCTTTACTGCTGCTGCAGTGGAGCTCGGCACCACGCAACCGGCCATCAGTCAGCAGATCAAACGATTGGAGGAGCAGCTCGCTACACGATTGTTTGACCGCATTTATCGCGGTATCGAACTGACCGAGGCTGGCGCGATTCTGTTTGAGCAAGTTCAGCTCGGTTTACAGAATATCGACGCCGGATTGAGCGCGATCAGTGCACAGCAGCAACACGAAGTGTTGCAGG
The DNA here is from genome assembly GCF_058798795.1 of Pseudomonas sp. GW822-FHT07A10. Lineage (NCBI taxonomy): Bacteria > Pseudomonadati > Pseudomonadota > Gammaproteobacteria > Pseudomonadales > Pseudomonadaceae > Pseudomonas > Pseudomonas sp. GW822-FHT07A10. The sequence continues at coordinate 39,750 of NZ_JBXAKV010000002.1, read as the reverse complement.
TGGCCACCGACTTCGCCTTCGCCGCGTACTGGCTGATGCCACGGCTGCACCGCTTCCATACCGCCCATCCTCAAGTGGACGTCAGCCTGGTTACCAGTGAGCGCAGCCACAACATGCTGCGCACTGATATCGATGTGGCGGTGCTGTTCGGCGATGGCCGGTTCAAGCAAGGCGAGAGCCATTGGTTGTTCAGTGAAGAAGTGTTTCCGGTGTGCAGCCCGCTGCTCTTGAAGGATCGTCCCCTGCCCTTGCCGGCTCAGTCATTGCTGGAGTTTCCGCTGCTGCACCTGCGAGGCGAACACAGCAGCAACTGGTTCGACTGGAGCGGCGTGTTTCGCGAACTGGGGATCACGTCGGCGCCAGCGCCGGGGCAACTGCGCTTCGACAATTACACCTTGCTGATTCAAGCGGCGATTGGCGGCCAGGGCGTTGCGATCGGTTGGCGGCACCTTGTGGATAACTTGCTGGCGCAAGGTCTGTTGTGTCGACCTATTGCCGAGACGGTGATTTCGAGGCTGGGTTATTACGTGGTCCTGCCCCAGCGCAAACGGCGCGGGGCGTTGATTCAAACATTTGTGGATTGGTTGATGGCGGAACAGGCCAGCAGTGCGCAATCGCTTAATGGCCTTCCTTTGCCATCGATTGCGGTATGAGGGCTTTACGGTTCCGAAGTCGCGACAAAATTCACATGCTGACCGACATGCAAATTCAGCCATAACTCGTCGGCAATCCCGACGGCAACTCGGTTCAGCCGTTCCAGCGGTTCGGCCAGGCCAGGTTCCAGGCTCGTACTGACGTGACTGAAATGCTCGATGGACAGTCCTGGTACGCCGCGTGGGGCATTCACCAGGGTCCAGTGCAATGGGCTGCTTTGCAGTGCCTCGCGGATTTCTTCTGCGGCGTGGCGTTGCAGTTCGTCTTCTATCTCCGGATCGTCCAGCACCTCGAAATCACCCACCACAAACAACCGCGCGATACCCGCGGCCTGCATGCCGTCAATCAGTGCATCCACTGCCAGCACCTGCTCGACCGGGCCAGGCACGATGGATTTTTCGATGTGTTCGCTGTTCATCGGCAACCCCGGCGCATCCAGCAGGCAGATCACCGCCGAACAGCCGGCCACGCTTTGCTTGACCCGCTTGGCATCGAACAGATTGCCGGACTTGGTGCGCAATCCGGGGCGTGGCGCGAGTGCCGTCAGGTCATCGAGAATCGCGATCACTTCATGTTGGCGCCGCAGCATTTCCGCCATCAGCGCACTGCCAAGGCTACTCATGGCACCATAAAGCACTACCTTCACTACCGGGGTTTCGGCATTTTTCATGGCTGTGCTCCGAACGTCCTGCCTATATAGCGTGAGACCTGCAGGGAACGGTGTGGGTTCGACCAGGTATAAAGAGGTTTCAGATGCAACAGATCAAGGGCTACCACGCCCATGTCTATTTCGACGCCAATACTCTCCCGCAGGCCCGGGCCTTGTGTGAGCAGGCCGCGCAATTGTTTCCACTGAAGATGGGCCGCGTGCATGAACGCCTGGTCGGCCCGCACCCGGACTGGAGCTGCCAATTGGCCTTCGAGCCGCAACATCTTGGCGAGGTATTGCCGTGGCTGGCGCTCAATCGCAAGGGGTTGGTGGTGTTCCTGCACCCGGAGACCGGCAACGATCTGCTCGACCACACCGAACACGCGATCTGGATGGGTGCGATCCGGCCGCTGGACCTGTCTGTTTTCTGATCAGAGTTGTTCTTCGGCATCGCCAGGCAAATGTTCGTCCAGATGCAGCCAGGGCAACCGACTGTCCGTCCAGATATGCCGCTCGGCCGGCGCCTGCTCAGGGTGGTCGAGGGTGGCGATGGTCACGTCGATGCTTTCGGGACTGAGCGTTGTCACCAGCGCCAATTGCGCCCCGCAGTTGGGGCAGAAATACCGCGTGCAAGTGGATGATGAGCCATACCGGGATGGCGTACCCGCGACCCAGGCAAATGCCGAGGCAGGCACGGTGATCCAGGTGGTCACGATCCCGCCGCTGACCCGCCGGCAAATCGAGCAATGGCAGTGGGCGATATCCTGCAACGGCCCGCTGAATTGATAGCGGATTTGCCCACAGTGGCAGCCGCCAGTGTGAAGTTCGCCCATGTTTTTTCCTCCTGAGCCCGTGTTTGCTGACTTTCAACCCGGCCGACGACCGGTCGTACATTCGGTCAATGCTTTCATCCGCGAAAGCTGGCTGAAAGCTTCCCCGATTAGGATCGCCTCACTGCCGGCAACAGACCGGTTGGCCAACGCGAGTGTTTCATTGCCCGCCCGGCCCATTTAACAACAACAATGGTGATTCTGATGTCCGCTCCTATCCGCCTCTTCGCTGCACCTCCGCCCGTACGTTTCGTGCTTTCCGTTCTGCGCTGACCTCATCGGTTCGCCCATTCCCTAGCCGCGCTACGCCTGGAGTATTCCTATGCTGACTTTCCTTGGCTTTGCCATGGTCATCACGTTCATGTTCCTGATCATGACCAAGCGCCTGTCCGCGCTGATCGCCCTGATTATTATCCCGATCATCTTCGCCCTGTTCGGCGGTTTCTCGCCGAAGATCGGCCCGATGATGCTCGAAGGCATCACCAAGCTTGCGCCGACCGGCGTGATGCTGATGTTCGCCATCCTCTACTTCGCCCTGATGATCGACTCCGGCCTGTTTGACCCGGCCGTGCGCAAGATCCTCAAACTGGTCAAGGGCGACCCGTTGAAAGTGTCGGTCGGTACCGCCGTGCTGGCGCTGATCGTGTCCATGGACGGTGATGGCGCCACCACTTACATGATCTGCGTGGCCGCTATGCTGCCGCTCTACAGCCGCATCGGCATGAGCCCGCGGATCATGGCCGGTCTGATTATCCTCGCCGGTGGCGTGATGAACATGACCCCTTGGGGCGGTCCGACCGCTCGTGCGGCCAGTGCGCTGCATGTGGACCCGTCCGCGATCTTCGTGCCGATGATTCCGGCAATGCTGGCTGGTGTGGTGGCGATCCTGGCGATTGCCTATGTCTACGGTAAACGCGAGCGTGCGCGTCTGGGTGAACTGCATCTGGTCGGTGATGAAATCGACCACAGCGAAATCAGCGTTTCGCAGTTCCCGGACGCCCGTCGTCCAAAACTGATCTGGTTCAACGGCGCGCTGACCCTGGCACTGATGGGCACCTTGATCGCCGGCCTGCTGCCGTTGCCGGTGCTGTTCATGGTGGCGTTCAGTATCGCGATGATCGTCAACTATCCTTGCCTGCAACAGCAGAAAGATCGAGTGGCGGCCCACGCCGGTAGCGTGTTGGCGGTGGTCGGGTTGATCTTTGCCGCGGGTATCTTCACCGGTATCCTGACAGGCACCGGCATGGTCGACGCCATGTCCAAGAGCCTGCTGGCGGTCATCCCGGATTTCCTCGGCCCGTACCTGGCCGTGATCACTGCGCTGGTGAGTATGCCGTTCACGTTCTTCATGTCGAACGACGCATTTTATTACGGCGTGTTACCAGTGCTTGCCGAAGCCGCCAGTCATTACGGTATAACCGCGGTAGAAATGGCACGTGCCTCGATCGTCGGTCAGCCCGTCCACTTGCTGAGCCCGCTGGTACCATCGACTTACCTGTTGGTGGCCCTGGCCGGTATCGAATTCGGTGATCATCAGCGGTTCACCTTGAAGTGGGCGGTGCTGGTTTGCCTGTGCATACTGGTGGCGGCCTTGCTGATGGGGATATTTCCACTGTTCAGCACGCTATAAGCCAAGACTCGCCATGAGGGGTCCAGGCTTTGTTTGAAGCCTGGGCCCTTCGTGGTTTAAACACATCCTCAAAGGAATACACATGGAATGGCTGACCAACCCTGAAATCTGGGTTGCCTTCTTCACCCTGACCGCCCTGGAGATCGTCCTGGGTATCGACAACATCATCATGATCTCGATCCTGGTCAGCCGCATGCCCAAACACATGCAGGCGCGTACCCGGATCTTTGGCCTGGCGCTGGCCATGGTCACGCGGATTCTGTTGCTGCTGTCGATCACCTGGGTCATGCGTCTCACCGCGGACCTGTTCGAAGTGTTCGGCCAGGGTATTTCCGGGCGTGACCTGATCCTGTTCTTCGGTGGTCTGTTCCTGCTGTGGAAAAGCTCGCAAGAGATGTATCACGCGCTGGAAGGCGAGGATGAAACCAGCGACGAGCCAAGTGGCAAGGGCGGTAACTTCCTCTACACCATTATCCAGATCGCGATCATCGACATCGTGTTCTCGCTGGACTCCGTCATCACTGCCGTTGGCATGGTGTCCCACGTACCGGTCATGGTCGCGGCAATCATCGTCGCAGTGCTGGTGATGATGTGGGCTTCCGGCACCATCAGCGAGTTCATCGACAGGCACCCGTCGCTGAAAATGCTGGCGCTGTCTTTCCTGTTGATCGTCGGTACCGTGCTGATTGCCGAATCCTTCGATGTGCATGTGCCGAAAGGCTACGTCTACTTCGCCATGGCGTTCTCGCTGGCAGTGGAAGCGATCAACATCAGGATGCGCACCGCGATTGCGAAAAAACGTACACAGCAAGAGCCGGTGAAACTGCGCAAGGATGTTCCGGGTCAGTAACCCGAACACCCTGCTGTGACAAAGGGGCCTTCGGGCCCCTTTGTCATGTCTGCATCAAACTGTTTTCATGACAGTTTTGTTTCAATCGCTTCTTTAGCTATGCGATGCTGGCGTCCAGACCGTTAGCCAACTACAGCTTAAGTACAGAACGTAAAAGAACGCGGTACCGTCGACTTGCCCCGCTGGGGCGCTACCACCACAGGGGGCCTGTATGCTCACCCTGCTCAATTTGTTATCGGCCGTGGCCTTGTTGATCTGGGGCACGCACATCGTCCGAACCGGCATCCTGCGGGTTTATGGCTCCAACTTGCGCCATGTGATCGGCCAGAACATGGCCAGGCGCTGGCTGGCGTTTATCGCCGGGATCATGGTGACCGCCATGGTCCAGAGCAGCAACGCCACCGCCATGCTCGTCACTTCTTTTGTCGGTCAGGGCCTGATGGCGCTGACCCCCGCCCTGGCGACCATGCTCGGCGCCGACGTCGGTACCGCGCTGATGGCGCGGGTACTGACCCTCGACCTGTCTTGGCTGTCGCCGCTGCTGATTTTCCTCGGGGTGATTTTCTTTCTGTCGCGCAAGCAGACCCGGGTCGGGCAGATGGGACGGGTCGGCATCGGTCTGGGGCTGATCATTCTGGCGCTGCAACTGATCGTTGAGGCCGCCACGCCGATCACTCATGCTCAGGGGGTGAAGGTGATTTTCGCCTCACTGACCGGCGACATCCTGCTCGATGCGCTGGTCGGTGCACTGTTCGCGATGATTTCATACTCCAGCCTGGCCGCCGTATTGCTGACCGCGACCCTCGCCGGTGCCAGCGTGATCAGCCTGCCAGTGGCCATCGGCCTGGTGATCGGCGCCAACATCGGCAGCGGCGTTCTCGCCTTCCTCAGCACCAGCATGCAGAACGCCGCCGGCCGTCAGGTGGCGCTGGGCAGCCTGTTGTACAAACTGATTGGTCTGCTGCTGATCATTCCGGTGCTTGATCCGTTGGTGCACTGGATCGACAGCTTCGACTTCAGCGCTCAGGAAATGGTCATCGGCTTCCACCTGCTCTACAACACCGCGCGCTGCCTGATCCTGTTGCCCAGCGTCGGGCTGATGGCCAGGCTCTGTGCGTGGCTGCTGCCGGAGCGGCCGGACATCAACGGCACGGCCAAACCGCGGCACCTTGACCCGACGGCATTGGTGACCCCCAGCCTGGCGCTGGCCAATGCCGCCCGGGAAACCCTGCGCATCGGCGATCTGGTCGACAACATGCTCGAAGCCATGCTCGCCGTACTGCGTGGCAAACAGACCGCCGTTACCCAGGAAATCCGACGCCTGACCGATGATGTCGAAGCGCTCTACAGCGCGATCAAACTCTATCTGGCGCAAATGCCTCGGGAAGACCTCAGCGAACAAGATAGCCAACGGTGGGCTGAAACCATCGAGCTGGCGATTAACCTGAAACTGGCCAGTGACCTGATCGAACGCATGCTGCGCAAGGTTCAGCAGCAGAAAACCGCGCAGCGGCGGTCGTTTTCCGAGGTCGGTCTGGAAGAATTGGCGGGCCTGCACAGCCAGCTGATTGCCAACCTGCGCCTGGGGTTGTCGGTGTTCCTCAGTTCCGATCCGGAAAGTGCTCGCCAGTTACTGCGTGAGAAACGTCGCTTTCGCGCACAGGAACGCCGCCTGGCCCACGCTCATGTCAGTCGTTTGCACCGTAAGATTGTGCAAAGCATCGAGACCAGTTCGCTGCATCTGGAGCTGATCGCTGACATGAGGCGCCTCAATTCGCTGTTTTGCAGCAGTGCCTATGCGGTGTTGGGCACTTCGGACACCGGTGCTCTGGCGGTCGACGATTTGGCTGACATCACTCATTCACCCTGAACGTCCACAGTTGCCTGAAGTCTGTTGTACTTACGCTGTCGTACGGAAACTCGTTATGCGCTGTCTGCTATTCGCTTGTCTGTTGCTCGGCGCCCTGCCTTCATTTGCCCTGGATCGCTTTCAGGTCGAGGGCTATACGCTGCCCAACGGTCTGCAATTGGTCCTCAAACCGGGCACCGAGCGCGGGCATGTGGCGATTCGGCTGGTAGTCGGCGTGGGTCTGGATGATTTCAGCTGCGCCGACAAGGAGCTGCCGCATCTGCTCGAACACTTGCTGTTCAGCGGCATCGACGCCACCGGCGAAGGTGGTCTGGAGGAGCGCATGCAGGCCCTGGGTGGTGAGTGGAACGCTTACACCAGCAACGCCGACACCACGTTCGTCATCGAAGTACCGGCGAAAAACCAGCGTAAGGCACTTGATCTGTTGTTGGCGCTGCTGACCCAGACCCGTATCGACGACAACGCGATCAACGTCGCCAAGCAGGTGGTCGAGCGCGAAGACGGTGGCCATTATTCGCACCTGCAACGTTGGCTGGATCGCCAGGACCTGGGCCACACCGCCAGTAATCAATTGGCGGTGGAACTGGGCCTCAAATGCCCGGAGCGCGCCGAAGTCAATCACCTGACCCGCGAGCAACTGGAGAAGGTGCGCAAAGCCTGGTACGCGCCCAACAACATGACCCTGATCGTGGTCGGCGAGCTCGACCGTCTGCTGCCGGCCTATCTGGAACGGGCGTATGGCGCGCTCGTAGCCGTCGAGCCTGCCGATCACTTGCCCTTGCCGACAATCCAGGCCAGCGCGGCCCACGAGCGTACTCTGAGCCACGGTTTTGTCGGTGGCGGCGCCAAGTTGCACTGGCTGGTACCGGAGCCGGTGCAGGAAGACCAACCCGACGAAACGTTCGATCTGCTCAAGGATTACCTGGACTGGGCGCTTTATCGCCAACTGCGTCTGGTCCATGGGTTGTCCTATGGGCCCTCGGCCGAGCGTGAGGTGTTTGGCGGAGTGGGCTTCATGAGCCTGAACGCCGACCTTGAACGCGGCGACGTGCCGGCAGCTGAACAGGTGCTGGATGAGCTCAAAGCCGGTTTGCTCAAGGACGGTCTCGACGCCACCACCTTCGCCCGCCTCAAGCAGGCCGCCATCGCCCGTCAGGCCTGGGCCGTGCAAGGCAACAGCGCCCTGGCGGATTACTACTGGAGTGCCCTTGGAGACTACGAGGATGGCCATTTCACCAACCCGGCCAAGGCACTGCAAGAAGTGACGCTGGCCGAGGCGAACAAGGCGATGCGTGAGTTGCTGCTGCAACCGGGGTATTTGCGGATCGAAAAGCCGTTGGTGAGTTATGACCAGTTGATGTGGGCGATTGCCGGGGGATTTGGATTGATGGTGCTTGGGGCATTGGGTTGGCGTGTTCACGGCAGAAAGTAGTTATTTCCATGTGGCAACGGGTTTTGTGTGGCGAGGGGGCTTGCCCCCGTTGGGCTGCGAAGCGGCCCTAAAAAGGGTATCTCGATTTATCCGGCACACACATCGGCCAATTTTGCGACTGCTGCGCAGCCGAACGGGGCGATGCGGCGTTCCGACAAGCCCCCTCGCCACAGGACCCCTCGGACGGTACCCTGTCGGGGATTTTTCCCACGACTATTGTGAACCGCCGAATGCCGACTCTGACCCTGTACATACAGCGCATCCTGGAATTGATGAAGCGCTACCCCGGGGTCATCGCGCTCGGCGGTTTCATATCCGGGGTCGGCAGCTTCATCTTGGTGGATCGCCAACAAAGCCTGGCGACTTGGATCACCACCATCATGCTGGTCAGCTGGGTCTGGCTGATGCTGGAAAACAGCCTCACTGAGTTGTTCGCCAAGGTCTTCAAGCGCGAAATACCCCAGCCCCTGCTGCGTTATGCGACGCAGATGATCCACCAGGAAAGCCTGTTCTTCGTCCTGCCGTTCTTTTTCATCACCACCACCTGGAACAGCGGCCAACTGTTTTTCACGGGGTTGTTGGGCATGGCGGCGCTGATCTCGATCATCGACCCGCTCTACTACAAGTGGTTGGCGCCGCGCCGCTGGGCGTTCCTGGCGCTGCATACCCTGACCCTGTTCGCCGCCCTGCTGACCGCCCTGCCCGTCATCCTGCACCTGACCACCTCCCAGAGCTTCAAACTGGCGCTGGGCATTGCCATGGTGCTGTCGTTCCCGAGCCTGGCGTCAATCTTCCCGATTCGGACCGTGCGCAATGCGCTGGCGATCCTCAGCATCACCGTCGGTATTGGCGCTGTCGGCTGGGTGCTGCGTTCCTGGGTTCCGCCGGCCACCCTGTGGATGACCGATGTGGCGATCAGCACCCAAATGCAGGACCGCACCCCCGGCAAGAGCCTGGAAGAAGTCAGCGCCGAGCAGATTCGTGGCGACGGTTTGTACGCCTACACCGCGATCAATGCCCCACGTGGGCTGGACGAGCGGATTTATCACGTCTGGATGTTCAACGGTAAAGAGGTCGACCGCATCCCTCTGGATATCCACGGCGGGCGTAAGGAAGGCTACCGTGCCTGGACCCACAAGCAGAATTTCCCCGGCAATCCCGCGGGTAAATGGCAGGTTCGGGTGCTCACCGAAGACGGCCAGTTGATCGGCGTGCTGCGCTTCAAGGTCATGGACAGCACACCCATCAAAGATAAGTAACGCGGTTCGTGCTATTAATCTGGTCTGCGCAATTGCCGAACAAGCAGGAGCTTATGACCAGCAGCACAACGCCCGGCAGTGTCCGACTGGATACCTCGCACATCCCAGCCATGCTGCGGGTCACGGGTGACTGGACGCTCGCTCATTACGCCGATCTCAGCCACCTGAGCGAAAAGCTCCGTGGCCAATACGACAACAACACCCCCATCGACCTCAACGGCCTCGGTGCCCTGGACACGGCGGGTGCATCGCTGTTGGTGGAGTTGCTGGGTTCCGAGCGTCTGGGCAAGTCCGCCGAACACCCTGATTGCACCCTTTCCTCCGCCGATCGCGCCTTGCTGCAGACGGTGTATTGCTCGCTGACTGATTTCTGCGTGCCGATCAAAGAACCGGAAATCAGCGTCGGCATTCAACTGCTGACCCGTATCGGCCGCGCGGTCGATGCGGTCTGGCAGGACACCCTGCAGGTGCTGGGTTTTGTCGGCCTGATCCTGCAAACCATCGCGCGCGGGCTGTTTTGTCCCAAGCGCTGGCGCCTCACGCCGATGGTCGCGCACATTGAGCAGACCGGCCTCGACGCCGCTCCCATCGTCGCCCTGCTGACCTTTATGGTGGGCGCCGTGGTAGCGTTTCTCGGTGCGACTGTGCTGGCGAGCTTCGGCGCGAGCATTTTTACCGTGGACCTGGTGGCGTTTTCTTTTTTGCGGGAATTCGGCGTGTTGCTCACTGCGATCCTGATGGCCGGCCGCACCGCCAGCGCGTTTACCGCGCAGATCGGCTCGATGAAGGCCAACGAAGAAATCGACGCGATCCGCACCCTCGGCCTCGATCCGATGGAGTTGCTGGTGGTGCCGCGGGTATTGGCGTTGCTGGTGGCGCTGCCGATGCTGACCTTCCTGGCGATGTTGTCGGGGATTGTCGGCGGTGGCGTGGTGTGTGCGCTGTCGCTGGATATATCGCCGGCGATGTTCCTGTCGCTGCTGCAATCGGACATCGGCGTTCAGCACTTCCTGGTGGGGATCGTCAAAGCGCCGATTTTTGCGTTCCTGATCGCCGCCATCGGCTGTCTTGAAGGCTTCAAGGTCAGCGGCAGCGCCGAGTCCGTCGGCGCGCACACCACGTCGAGTGTGGTGCAGTCGATTTTCGTGGTGATCGTCCTCGATGCCGTGGCCGCATTGTTTTTCATGGAGATGGGCTGGTGAGTCGTCTACCCCGAGCGCCTTCCGAGGCGGTGATCGAAGTCCGTGGGCTGTGCAATCGCTTCGGCAGCCAGAGCGTGCACGAGAACCTCGACCTGGATTTGTACAAAGGCGAAATTCTTGCGGTGGTCGGTGGTTCCGGCAGCGGCAAGTCGGTGCTGTTGCGCAGCATCGTCGGCTTGCGCCAGCCCAGCGAAGGGCTGGTGAAGGTCTTCGGCAAGAACTTGCCGAGCCTGTCGGAGCACGAGCGTTCGCTGGTCGAACGGCGCTTCGGTGTGTTGTTCCAGAAAGGCGCCCTGTTCTCTTCGCTGACGGTGACCGAGAACGTCGCCCTGCCCCTGATCGAACACGCCGGCCTGAGCCGTACCGATGCCGAGCACCTGGCGGCGGTGAAACTGGCATTGGCCGGATTGCCGTTGTCGGCGGCCGACAAGTACCCTGCTTCACTGTCTGGCGGCATGATCAAGCGCGCCGCCCTGGCCCGGGCGCTGGCACTGGACCCGGACATTCTGTTTCTCGACGAGCCCACCGCAGGTCTCGACCCGATTGGCGCGGCGGCGTTCGATCAATTGATTCTGACGCTGCGCGACGCGTTGGGTTTGAGTGTGTTTCTGGTCACCCACGACCTCGACACGCTCTACACCATCACCGACCGGGTGGCGGTGCTGGCGCAAAAGAAAGTACTGGTGGCGGATGCCATCGACAAGGTTTCGGAAACCGACGACGCGTGGATTCACGAATACTTCCATGGCCCTCGCGGCCGCGCGGCGCTGACGGCCGCTAACCAGCTCAACGAGGTCTGACATGGAAACCCGAGCCCATCACGTATTGATCGGCCTGTTCACCGTCATAGTGGTGGCAGGCGCCCTGCTCTTCGGTCTGTGGCTGGCCAAGTCCAGCGTCGACACCGAATTCAAGGATTACGAAATCGTCTTCAACGAGGCGGTCAGCGGTTTGTCCAAGGGCAGCGCCGTGCAGTACAGCGGGATCAAGGTCGGCGACGTAGTGACGCTGCGCCTGGACCCGAATGATCCGCGCCGGGTGTTGGCGCGGATCCGCCTGGGTGGCGATACCCCGATCAAGGAAGACACCCAGGCTAAACTGGCGCTGACCGGGATCACTGGCACCTCGATCATTCAGCTCAGCGGTGGTACACCGCAAAGTCCGACGCTCAAGGGCAAGGGCGGCAATTTGCCGACCATCGTGGCATCACCCTCGCCTATCGCCCGTTTGATGAGCGACAGTAACGATCTGATGACCGGTGTGAACGTGTTGATGCAGAACGCCAATCAGATGTTTTCTTCGGAAAACGTCGAGCGCATCAGCAAAACCCTTGAGCATCTGGAGCAAACCACCAGCACCATCGCCGACCAGCGCGGCGACATTGGTCAGGCCATGCAGCAACTGGCGTCGATCGGTAAACAGGCCTCGGCCACACTCGAGCAAACCGCAGGGCTGATGCGCAACGCCAACGGCCTGCTCAACGATCAGGGCAAGCAGATGTTTGGCAGTGCCGAGCAAGCCATGAAGTCCCTGGAACAGAGCAGCGCGACCCTCAACTCATTGCTCACCACTAATCAGGATTCCCTCAACAACGGCATGCAGGGCCTCAATGGCCTGGCGCCGGCAGTGCGTGAGTTGCGCGATACCTTGAGCTCGCTGCGCACCATTTCCCAGCGGCTTGAGGCCAACCCCAGCGGTTACCTGCTGGGCAGTGACAAGAACAAGGAGTTCACGCCATGAAGCTGATCCCGTTAGCCTTGGCTGTTGGTTTTGCGCTGACCAGTGCCTGCTCGATTCTGCCCAAGTCCGAGCCATCCGATGTCTACCGGTTGCCCTCGGCCCAGAGCGGCGCACCGGCCAATCACAGCACGGCGCTGCACTGGTCGTTGCGGCTGGCCAAGCCACAGACCAGCGAAGCCTTGAACAACCCGAAGATCGCCGTGATCCCTCAGGGTGACCTGATCAGCAGCTACAAGGCTTCCCGCTGGAGCGACCCGGCGCCGGTGCTGCTGCGCAATCGTCTGCTCGATGGTTTCCAGCGTGACGGTCGGGTGCCGTTGCTCAGCACCGATGACAGCAATCTGCAGGCGGACCTGGAGCTGGGCGGCAACCTGCAGGCGTTCCAGACCGAATACCAGGGCACGACGGCGAGCGTGGTCGTGCGGCTGGATGCATTGCTGGTGCGTGGGTATGACCAGCGCATCCTCGCCAGTCGGCGCTTTGAAGTGCGCCAGCCGTTGAGCGATGTGAAGGTGCCGGCGGTGGTCGCCGGGTTCGGCCAGGCCAGCGACCAGTTGACGGCGCAGGTGGTGGCCTGGACGGTGGAGCAGGGTCAGAAAGTCGTGCCGCCGCTGAGGCCCTGAAGCCACCGCTGAAAGGAGCGGGCTTGCCCGCTCCCACAGGGTTTTCGTTTAACCGAAGAACCAGTAGCAAACCCCGATGGCCCCCAGCACCCCGCCAAGCTCCGCCAGCAGCGCACAGCCCACCGCATGCCGTGCACGCTGGATGCCCACCGCGCCGAAGTACACCGCCAAGACATAGAAAGTCGTTTCGGTACTGCCCTGGATCGTTGCCGCCACCAGCGCCGGGAAGCTGTCCACCCCCTCGGTCTTCATGGTTTCGATCAGCATTGCCCGGGCGGCACTGCCGGAAAAGGGTTTGACCAATGCGGTCGGTAAGGCATCGACAAAGCGCGTGTCCCAACCGGCCCACGCCACCAGGTGACGAATCCCGTCCAGACCGAAGTCCAGCGCTCCGGATGCTCGCAGCACACCCACGGCGCAGAGCATCGCCACCAGATACGGCAACAGGTTCTTGGCGACGTCGAAGCCTTCTTTGGCGCCTTCGACGAATGCCTCGTAGACCTTCACCTTGCGTAATGCGCCGATGATCATAAACAGCATGATCAAGCCGAACAGTGTCACGTTGCCGAGGACCGATGACAGGCTCGCCAGCGCGGTCGCCGAGAGCGTCGCCAGCAGTGCCATGAAGCCGCCAAGGGCGAGGGCGCCGGGAATCAGGTACGCCAGCACCACCGGGTCCCAGATGCGCAGGCGTTGCATGAACGCTACGGTCAGGAAGCCGACGATGGTTGAGCAACTGGTGGCGAGCAGGATCGGCAGGAACACCAGCGTCGGATCGGGCGCGCCTTGCTGGGCGCGGTACATGAAGATCGTCACGGGCAGCAGGGTCAGGGAGGAGGCGTTGAGCACCAGGAAGAGAATCTGCGCGTTGCTGGCGATCGTCGCACTGGGGTTGAGCTCTTGCAGCGCCTTCATGGCTTTGAGGCCGATTGGTGTGGCGGCGTTGTCCAGGCCCAGGCCGTTGGCGGCGAAGTTCAGGGTGATCAGGCCGATGGCGGGATGACCGGCCGGCACTTCCGGCATCAGGCGCAGGAACAGCGGCCCCAGCGCTTTCGCCAGCCACTCGACGATCCCGGCCTTCTCGGCGATCCGCAGAAAGCCCAGCCAGAGGGTGAGGGTGCCGAACAACAGGACCATGACCTCGACCGATAATTTGGCCATGGCGAAAATACTTTCCACCATCGCCGCAAAGATCCCGGCGTTACCACCGATCAGCCACTGCGCCAGCGCCGATACGGCTGCCACGATGAAGAAGCCAAGCCACAGGCCATTAAGCATCAGTCAAATCCCCCGGAAGATGCGGCGAATGATAGCGGGGTAGGCAGAAACGACAAACCCCGGATTTCTCCGGGGTTTGTTGGGGGCTCTTGTGGGAGCGGGCATTAGTTGCTGGAGGTTTCACCAACCGGCAGCTTTTCCTTGCTGCGCCAGTGCGGCAGGGAGTTCCAGTAGCGCTGGCCCTTGGCGTCGTCGTACATGCCTTCCCAACGCGAGATGACCAGCACGGCCAAGGCGTTGCCGATCACGTTCAGCGCGGTACGGGCCATATCCATGATGCGGTCGACACCGGCGATGAATGCCAGGCCTTCCAGCGGAATACCGACGCTGCCCAGAGTGGCCAGCAACACCACGAAGGACACGCCCGGTACGCCGGCGATGCCTTTGGAGGTGACCATCAGGGTCAGCACCAGCAGCAATTGCTGGCTGATCGACAGGTCGATGCCGTACAGCTGGGCAATGAAGATCGCCGCGATGCTTTGGTACAGGGTCGAACCGTCGAGGTTGAACGAGTAGCCGGTCGGTACCACGAAGCTGCAAATGGCTTTCGGCGCGCCGTAGGCTTCCATTTTCTCGATCACGCGCGGCAGCACGGTTTCGGAACTGGCGGTGGAGTAGGCCAGGACCAGCTCATCCTTGAAGATGCGCATCAGCTTGATCACCGAGAAGCCGAACAGGCGAGCGATCAGGCCCAGCACCACGAAGGCGAAGAAGGCGACGGCGAAGTAAACCAGGACGACCAGCTTGGCCAGTGGCAGCAGGGAGGCGAAGCCGAAGTTGGCCACGGTCACCGCGATCAGTGCGAACACGCCGATCGGGGCGTAGTTCATGATCATGTGGGTGACTTTGAACATGCTTTCCGACACGCCCTGGAACATCTTCACCAGAGGTTCGCGCAGGTCCGATTGCAGGCTCGACAGACCGAGACCGAACAACACGGAGAAGAAGATGATCGGCAGCATCTCGCCGCGCATCATGGCCGCAAAGATGTTCGACGGGATCAGGTTGAGGATGGTTTCGATGAACGCGTGTTCATGCTGAACCTCGGCAGCAGTGGCCTGGTACTTGGAAATATCCACAGTACCCAGGGTGCTCATGTCGATGCCGCTGCCCGGATGGACCACGTTGGCCAGCACCAGACCGACCAGAATGGCGATGGTGGTGACGATCTCGAAGTAAATGATGGTCTTCAGACCGATACGCCCGAGTTTTTTCGCGTCCCCAACGCCAGCGATGCCGACGACCAGCGAGGAGATTACGATCGGGATCACGATCATCTTGATCAGACGGATAAAGATATCGCCTGCCGGTTGCAGGACGTTGCTGATCCACCAGGCCTTTTCAGCGCTGAAGTGGTTGAGCAGTGCACCTATTGCTATCCCCAGAACCAGACCGATGAGGATCTGCCAGGCGAGGCTAAGCTTTGCCTTCTTCATATCTTTACCCTTACTTGCGTTTGACTCAGGTCGATGCATGAACTGCAACGCTCAATTGCGAAGCCGTCTTGCACCAACCCCCGTATAAGGTCCCCGCGAGCGAGCATTTACAGCTCTCTGGCAGCGAAAAAGGCGCAACTATTCCGATGCGGGGAAGCGCCGTCTAATGCCGTAAACGCCTACCCTATGCCGAATCGGCATGAGATTTTTCAACTGAAACCCACGTCCCAGCCGGTTCGAATGCGACATTTCGGCAGGTATAAGTGCCGTGAACCGGCCATTTCAGCGCCGGTTGATGTTTTTTTTAACCAGTGAAAATTTAGGAGATGTCCTACGTTCGACTGCGATTTTTCTTCTCATGAAAGTCAGAGCTTTCTCGATATACGGTCACGAAGAAACACCGCGAAACGGTTTTGCGGGGAATATGCAGCAAGAACATATGAGCAGAATGCTCTAGATCAACGTTTTGCACGTTGAAGCTCTCTGCAAGTCCGTCGAGCCACGCTAGGCCGACGAACTTGCGTCGCAGCTTCACCTGACCCGGCCCTTGCGCGGCTACTCCCTGTACCCGTAGGTCACTCCGACCCTGAAGCAGTCAGAACGTCCCGACCCCTTGGTCATGCGTCTACCGTCCTCGGGTAGCGCAGTGGAAAGAAGCGTGAGGCCTCTTTCGTGTTTCGAACTCAATACCGGCGTGGATCTTTCTTCAGTCGCGCCATCCACATCTTCTGCATGCCTTCGTCCGGTTTACCGAGTAAGCGGTAGTCGGCATGTCGCGTGGGTGGCCGCGATCGTCATGGCACTGCCGCCCAGAAGCAGGGCGGCCGCCAATGTCTTTAATCAAAACACACATATCAACCTCGACCGCGACGGCCAAAGAAGAAGGAAGCAATGAACATCACCAGGAATACGACAAAGAGAATCTTGGCGATACCCGTGGCGGTGCCCGCGATACCACCGAAGCCCAATACTGCAGCGATGATGGCAATGATCAGGAATGTGATTGCCCAGCTCAACATGGTGATTCTCCTTACGCTTCTATTTAAGGATGTTGCTTGTGGTGCTTTTCCCGGCGCGTTGAGCGCGCCAAGTTCGTTTGCTTAAAACACCCAACGTTCCAGGGAGGGCGTCTCGTCCACAGGCCGGGCCTGGTCGACGCCCATCATTCGCATTGAGGCGTTGTCAGCCGGGTTGCTGCTGACGGCGCTGAAGTGGGTTTGGGGGGGATGTGGAATCGAAAGGTGCACTGGCGCCGGTTGCTCGCTCTGCTCCCAACGCATGTACTGCTGGCCACCAATCAGGGTGATCAACAATGCCAACAGGGCAAACAAGCCTTGCTGGACATGCAGTGGCGAAAGACGCAATTGGGCGGCACTTTGGCGATTCATCCTGAAGTTCCTCCCATACGGGTAGTGATCTTTGGCGGGTGCTGGTTCATTAAATGCCCTGATTACCTAGATCATTGCAGCCTGCATGCCAGCTTTAATAAAGAATAAATACGATAAAAATCAATTGGTTATTGTGTTTGTAGAAATCGTTTTGGACGCATCCTGCACGATGATCCGTTTGCAGTCGTGCGTAATGCACGATGAGTTCGCAGGCACTTTCAATATTTTTGGAATTGCGGGGAGGGCGTAGATGTCAGAAAGGGACGCAGGCAATCGCTGAAAGAATGGTCTGTAAATAAAAGTTCAAATAAATCAGTGTATTAGCTTCACTTTGAGTAGATAGATAGCCTGTTGTGGCTGGAATCGACCAGAATCAATCATGCAACTTGCCCGATTTTTCCGGGACTAACCAAGAACACCTATTAAAGGAGCGTAGGAACATGGAATCAGCCACTGAGCATCAAGGCCGCATTCTGCTGGTGGACGACGAGTCCGCCATCCTTCGAACCTTTCGCTATTGCCTCGAAGACGAAGGCTACAGCGTGGCCACCGCGACCAGCGCCGCTCAGGCCGAAGCCTTGTTGCAGCGTCAGGTTTTCGATCTGTGCTTCCTCGATTTGCGCCTGGGTGAAGACAACGGCCTAGATGTGCTGGCCCAGATGCGGATTCAGGCGCCCTGGATGCGTGTAGTGATCGTTACCGCTCACTCGGCCGTGGACACTGCCGTGGATGCGATTCAGGCCGGTGCCGCCGACTATCTGGTCAAACCTTGCAGCCCCGATCAGTTACGTCTGGCCACTGCCAAACAGCTGGAAGTGCGGCAACTCTCGGCACGTCTGGAAGCCCTCGAAGGTGAAGTGCGTAAACCCAAGGAGGGGCTGGACTCCCACAGCCCGGCGATGAAAGTGGTGCTTGAAACCGCACGCCAGGTCGCCAGTACCGACGCCAACATTCTGATTCTCGGAGAGTCCGGCACCGGTAAAGGTGAGCTGTCACAGGCCATTCATGGCTGGAGCAAACGCCAGAAGAAATCCTGCATCACCATCAACTGCCCGTCCCTGACAGCGGAATTGATGGACAGTGAACTCTTCGGCCACAGCCGTGGCGCGTTCACCGGTGCCAGCGAAAGCACCTTGGGGCGTGTCAATCAGGCTGATGGCGGAACGTTGTTTCTCGACGAGATCGGCGATTTTCCCCTGACCTTGCAGCCAAAGCTGCTGCGTTTTATCCAGGACAAGGAATACGAGCGTGTGGGCGACCCGGTGACCCGTCGCGCCGACGTGCGAATCCTCGCGGCCACCAACCTCAACCTTGAAGACATGGTCCGCGACGGTCGTTTTCGTGAAGACTTGCTCTATCGGCTGAACGTTATCACCTTGCACCTGCCGCCGCTTCGCGAACGCAGGGAAGACATTCTTAACCTGGCTGACCGTTTCCTGGCGCGCTTCGTCAAGGAGTACTCGCGTCCGGCCCGGTGTTTCAGCGACGAGGCCCGCGAGGCGCTGCTCAGCTACCGCTGGCCCGGCAATATCCGCGAGCTGCGCAACGTGGTGGAACGGGCGAGCATTATTTGTCCGCAGGAGCGGGTCGAGATCAGCCACTTGGGCATGGCCGAAGCTCCGACCAACAATACGCCACGCATTGGCGCCGCGTTGAGCCTGGATGAGTTGGAGAAAGCCCACATCGGCGCGGTCCTTGCCACCGCCGATACCCTGGATCAGGCGGCCAAGACCCTGGGTATCGATGCCTCGACCCTGTACCGCAAGCGCAAGCAGTACAACTTGTGAGCCGCACCCGATGAAACTGGCGATGACGTTGCGCACCCGGTTGTTCCTGAGTATTTCAGCCTTGATCACCGTGGCGCTGCTCGGGCTGTTGCTCGGGCTGGTCAGCGTGATGCAGATGGCCGGCACGCAGGAGGCCCTGATCCGTGACAACTTCGTCAGGCTGGATCTGGGATTGAAGCTGCGTCAGACCCTGGGTGATCAACTGATCATCATGCTCGGCGAGAAACCTGATCCCGCGGCGTTCGAGGCATCCAGACAGCATTACCTCGAATTGCTCGATGAAGGCATTGCTCGCGAGCCGTCCAGCGAGGGCGCCCAGTACGGTTTCAAAAAGGCCAAGGCTGATTACCAGAGCTTTCTGCAGGCCTACGATCTTTCCCGCGATACGGCACAGGTGCTCACTGGGGGCGGGGATCTCACGGAAAAATTCAACACGTTGCGCAACGGTTTGATCTCCGAACAGAAGCGCGCGCTGGATAACATCAGTGAAACCGAACGCCAGGCCCGGGACCGCGCGTTGCTGATTGCCGGCCTGCTCGGGTTGATCGGGGTGGGGGTGCTGTTCATCGGGTTCATTACCGCCCATGCGATCGCCCAGCGTTTCGGAGCCCCGATCGAGGCCCTGGCGGCGGCCGCTGACAACATCGGCCAAGGCAATTTCGAAGTGACTCTGCCGATTTCCTCCGCGGTGGAAATGAACCAGCTGACCCGGCGTTTCGGAATCATGGCCGAGGCCCTGCGTGAACACCAGGCAACCAATATCGACGAACTGCTCGCCGGCCAGCAACGTCTGCAAGCGGTGCTCGATAGCATCGACGACGGTTTGCTGATCATTGATCGTCAAGGTCATCTTGAGCACCTCAATCCGGTGGCTCAGCGCCAGTTAGGCTGGGACACCGAGCGTCTCGGCCAAGGGCTGGGCACGGCACTTGAGCGTCCCGAGCTGGATGAACAGCTGCACCTGGTGCTGCGCGGCGGCACCTTGGAGCAAGTGCCGGACGACCTGAGCATCGAGGTTGACGGGGAGTCGCGATTGCTGACGTATAGCCTGACGCCGGTCAGCCATACCCAGGGTCATATCCTCGGCGCCGTGATGGTGTTGCATGACGTCACCGAGCAGCGTGCCTTCGAACGGGTGCGCAGCGAGTTCGTCTTGCGTGCTTCCCATGAGTTACGCACGCCAGTCACCGGGATGCACATGGCATTCGGCCTGTTCCGCGAGCGGGCGCATTTTGCCGAGGACTCCCGTGAGGCCGACTTGCTGAACACCGTGAATGAAGAAATGCAGCGCTTGATGCAGTTGATCAACGACCTGCTGAATTTCTCTCGCTATCAGAACGGCCTGCAAAAACTCACCCTGGCGCCGTGCTCCATCGAAGATTTGCTGGAGCAGGCCCAGGCACGCTTTGCCGGCCCGGCGCAGGAGAAGGGCATTGAGCTGTTGGTGGAAGTGCAGGGAGCTTTGCCGCGGCTGCAAGCCGATCAGGCGCAACTGGAGCGGGTGCTCGATAACCTGATCGACAACGCCTTGCGCCATACCTCCCGCGACGGGCTGATACGTTTGCAGGCTCGACGTCATGGGGAGCGGGTGATTATCAGTGTCGAAGACAACGGCGAAGGCATTGCCTACGGCCAGCAAGGGAGGATATTCGAGCCTTTTGTTCAGGTTGGCCGCAAGAAGGGCGGCGCCGGGCTCGGTCTGGCGCTGTGCAAGGAGATCGTGCAGTTGCACGGTGGGCGGATGGGCGTGTATTCACGGCCAGGGCAGGGTTCGCAGTTCTACATGGCGCTGGCGGTATAAGCCTGAACCCTCTCAGTCTTCGTCATCCAGACGCCGCGTTGCTTGTCGGCGGCCACGGGTAATCAATTCGATGAATTGCACAGCGCTCAATGGGTGTGCGAACAGCCAGCCCTGACCGAACTTCACCCCCTCGCTGCTCAGAAACTCTGCCTGGGCTTCATATTCGATGCCTTCGGCAATCACCTTGAGTTGCAGGGCCTGGGCCATGCGAATGATGTGCGGTGCCACGCCGCTGCTGGCGGCGTCATGACCCAGCGCGTCGATAAATGCCTTGTCGATTTTCAGGCAGTCCACGGGCAGTGTTTGCAGGTAGGCGAGGCTGCAATAGCCAGTGCCGAAGTCATCGATCAGCACCTGATGCCCGACATCGCGCAAGGCCTGCAGGTTTTCTCTGGCCACCACGACATCAACCAATCCGCGCTCGGTCACCTCAAAGGCAATCTGTTTGGCGGCTACACGGTGCAAGGCCAGCAGGCGCGCCATCACCTGACCGATACGCGGCACCATGACGTCGCAGGCCGCCAGGTTGACCGAGATATACAACTGCGGATTGGCGCGCAACAGTTGTCCGAGCTGTTCCAGCAGGCGCTGTAATACGAAATCAGTCATCTGGCGGATCTGGCCGGTGTTTTCCGCCATGGGAATGAACAGCTCGGGGCTGGTCAAGGTGCCGTCCGGCCTTCGCCAGCGCAGCAAGGCTTCGGCTCCGACACAGTTGCGACTGTCGAGGTCGAAGATCGGCTGATACAACACCTGCAATTCGCCTCGTTGTATCGCGCCGTGCAGTTCAGCATCCAGTGATTGACGCTGGCGCACCAGCAGAAACACCAGAATGCCTACGCAGGCACTGAGTGCGAGGCTGGCCGGAAGCAGCCACCACCAAACGGCCGGCACATGCATCCCGGTACGCGGGGTGATCAGCACCAGTTGGTATTCGGGAGTGTTGGTCGGCATTCGGTAAATCAGGCGGGTAGGGGTGACTTGCAGTGCATCGTGATTTTTCGGGGGCCAGGGTTGCGTCGGGGGCCACTCCTGCTCGGCACCGAGCACGGGAATCGCGCGGGTGTCGTGGTCGAGCACCACCAACAGGCTGCTCCCCGGAGACAGATCAACCATGTCGGTCAAATGCCCGCGAGACGTAGCCACCCGGAAATTGCCACGCCCCAGCATCAGTGCGGCGCGGTTCTCATCGGGTTCGGTAGTGGTGTTTAACCAATAGCTGTAGGTGGGGCCCTCGATGTCCGGTGGCCGGATCACTGACAGCCCTTCCTGACGGGGGCGGTTGGAGCAGATTCCTGAAGCATCCATGTAAGCGGCTTCGTAAACGAAGCGGTAATTGAAGCTGACCTGCTGCAATGTGGCGATCATTTCATCATCGCAGCCCCGCAGCGGTTGAGCTTCAAGGTCGTCGAGGCTTTCGCGCAGTTGCCCGAACAGCTGCTCCAGACGGACCAGAAAGCGCTCCCCCTGGGCGTTCATCTCCTGGCTTTCGTTGTCCTCGACCTGATGCATCGCAATGAACAGACTGCCGGTCATCAGCAGCGTGGCACTCAAGGCAGCCGCCAGCGTCGCCAGAAACCAAGGGCGATAGAACCAGCTACGCAGCCTCTCTCGAGCAGCCGTCATCATGGAATATCCGAAGGATTACCAATGAGTTATAGCTGCTGATTGGGAAAAGGCCCTGACCGTCGGGCGGGCGTCA
The DNA here is from genome assembly GCF_058798795.1 of Pseudomonas sp. GW822-FHT07A10. Taxonomy (NCBI): domain Bacteria; kingdom Pseudomonadati; phylum Pseudomonadota; class Gammaproteobacteria; order Pseudomonadales; family Pseudomonadaceae; genus Pseudomonas; species Pseudomonas sp. GW822-FHT07A10. The sequence continues at coordinate 17,619 of NZ_JBXAKV010000002.1, read as the reverse complement.
TTATTTTGTCTGATTCAACACCTGGAGAAGCGCCGCGGTTTGCGCGTCCGGAGTGCCGTCGAAACGGGACGGGCGAAAATGCAGCTGAAAAGCCGCCAGCACATTGCGTGTCGCTACATCCAGTTCGCCGGTTTGTGGCGTGGCGTAGCCCAGGCGGGCAAGTTGCGCTTGAAACCAGCTGATGCTTGGCAGCTGCGCGGCGAACTGCGCTTGCTGACGCGCCACGGCCTGCTCGTTCGGCCAGATTCCCAGGCCTTCGGCCGCCAGGCGTTTCCAGGGGAACAGCGGGCCAGGGTCGAGCTTGCGCATGGGGGCGATGTCGCTATGGCCGATGATATGGCGAGGGCTGATGCCCTGGCGCTTGCTGATGTCCTTGAGCAGAAAGATCATCGACTGAACCTGGGCTTCGCTGTAGGGATACCAGAGGCGCCCGGTCGGGGTGTCCTGGAAGCCTGGATTGACGATTTCGATGCCAATGGAACTGGAATTCAGCCAGGTCCGGCCTTGCCATTGGCTTTCGCCGGCGTGCCAGGCCCGAAGATTTTCATCCATCAGCTTATAGATGGTGGCGTGCTCGTCGTCGCCGATCAGGTAATGGCTGCTGACTTCGCCATGGGTCAGCAATTGCAGCGAGTCCTCCAGGGATGCGGAGGTGTAATGCATCACCACGAACTGAATACGGCTGTCGTGATTGACTGAAGGGTGGCTGGTGTCAATCCGGGGACCGCTGGCGCAACCGGCTAATACAAGCAGCGAAGCAATAAGAGCAAGAAATTTCATGGTGGAGGCAATACACGCGAGACAATAATGCAACAGTGTAACGTATTGCCTTGCGCGCCGACCGCAAAAGCGCGCCTTTAAACAAAATGGAACAATTAACTGTCAGCCCAGTTCTATCCGGTTGCGGCCGGTATTTTTCGCGCGATATAGCGCCTGATCGGCTCTTTTAAGCACCAGGTCGCTATGCTCGCCCGGTCTGAAGGCGGTCAGTCCCATGGAAATGGTGATAGTGACTCGCTCGCCCTTGAAGTGGAACGGGCAAGCTTCGATCGATGCGCGCAGGGTTTCCAGCAGTTTCGCGCCGACCATCGGCGCCGTGGCAGGCATCAACAGCACAAACTCCTCACCGCCAAACCTGGCTATGAAGTCCGTCCCGCGCAGACGCTTGCGCAGCACACTGGCGATGATTTTCAGCACCTTGTCGCCCGCCAGATGGCCGTAGTTGTCGTTGATGCGTTTGAAATGGTCGAGGTCGAGCATCGCCAGCAACAGGGTGTTGCCGTGTTGTTGCCATTGACTGATTTCGTGGTCCAGCCGTTCGCTCCAGGCCGCTCGATTCGGCAGGCCGGTCAACGGATCGATCAAAGCCTTCTGGCGCTGTTCTTCGAGGTGCTCGCGGTAGCCCAGCGCTTCCTGCTCCATGTGGGCCACCCTTTCAGCCAGGCTTTGCAGGCGGGCCGCGACTTCCTGCTCGCGCTCGTCGCGTTGCTTCTGGTGCTGGTCCATGGTGCCGAGCAGGCCTTCGAGATGGTCTTCCAGCATGTGCTTGAGGTCATCGAGGTCCGCCGCGTCCTGCATGCTGCTTTGCAGGCCGTCGACTTGCTCGCGAATCTGCGTGTCCATCACCCGCGCGGCAGAGCGGTTGTCGGCGTGGCCTTCGCTGGCGGCTTGCAGGTTGCTCTGAAATGATTCGAGGCGTTCGTTGAGTCGCTGCAGATAGGCTTCGAATTCGTGTTGGCCGCTGTCAGTAATGGCCAGCATTAATGTTGCCAGATCATCGAGGATCGGTAGCAGCTCGTACCAATTCAGGCCGTTTTGAAGACGATTGCGCATCGCTTCGGCTTGCGGTCGATGGCGCTCGGGCAGCGTCAGGTCGTCGAGAAGGCCCAGCAGAGTGTCTTCGATGTGCTTGGCCACAGAGCTGTAGGACGGTTCCGGTGAGTCCGGCAGGGCATACAGAATGTCGTGTTCTGGCGTTTGCGGATCGCTGGCCTCCGGGATCAGTTCATCCGGGTTGATTGCCGACGGAGCCTGGGTGGCCGGTACGGCGATCGATGGAACCGGCTCTTGCGGCTCTTGCGGCTGTTCGATGTTCGGCTGGGTTTGTGGCTCTGGGGCCTGGCTGCTCGTGGCCTCTGGCTCCAGGACGGGCGGGACGAACGCCACGACTTCGGCTATGGGTGCCGTTGTTGCTGTCGGCGCCGGAGTGTCCACGGGTTCAGCGGGCGTAGCGGCGGGCAGGGCAGCTTCAACGGTTGGCATTACCGCTTGCGGTTTGTTGGCGGCTGGCGCGAGATTGACCGTCGCGATTGGGAGCTCGGCCAGTTGTGCGGCAACCGGTTCGACAGGTTGCGGGGCAGGCATGTGCAATTCGGGGGCGGCGATCTGTGGCGCAGCCTCATCTGCATCCCGGCCACCGAACAGGCGTTGCAGAAAACCCGGACGACCCGGTTCCACAGGGTTCTCCAGCAGGCTCAAGGCTTTGCCTTGCAAGCCGCTCAGCTCGCTGAGCAGCAACGGGATTTCGCGAGCCTGGCCGACACGTCCGTCCAGCTGCTTGGCGAAACTCTTCAGTGGCCGGCTCACTTCCCGTGGCAGCGGCAATGCTTGCAACTGGGAGACCAGCGCCGTCAGTGCGGCGCTGACTTGATCAACCCGGGTTTCCCGGCGCTGCTCGGAGTCGAGCACGGCTTTTTCCAGGCGCGGCAGCAAGGCTGCCAGGCCGGCGTCCATGTCGTCTGTGCGTACGACTTCGCGCATTTCCTTCATGCATTGGTCAACGGCGCGATCGGTACCTTCGGCAGCCAGGGTGCTGCGCACCAGCCCGCGACGCAGCAGATCGAGCCGGGCGTCCCATCGACGTTCGAGCTTTTCCTGTTGTTCGATGCTTTTGAGGTATTTCTCTTTCCAGCGCTGTGCTTCGTCGCTCATTCAGGCAGGACTCAACGCGGGGAATGCATCGGCCGTGAGCGAGCCCGGCAGACGAATTTCTACCGCGACCGGCAGGTGATCGGAAATGGGTTGTGCCAGCACCTCGACCTTTTCAAGCGTCAGGGTGGGGCTGAGCAGAATGTGGTCCAGGCAGCGCTGTGGGCGCCAGCTGGGAAAGGTCGCTTCCATCTGCGGCGCGAGCAGGCCTAAATCGCGCAGCGGGGAATGTTGCAGCAAGTCACCGGCATGGGTATTCATATCGCCCATCAGCACCTGGTGCTTATAACCGCCGATCAACTCGCGGATGTAAGCCAGTTGCATGCTACGGGCGCGAGCGCCCAGCGCCAGGTGCATCATCACCACCACGAGCGCCTCCGGACCTTCGCCGAAGCGCACCAGAATGGCCCCGCGACCCTTGGGCCCCGGCAGCGGATGATCCTCGATCGCCCACGGGCGCAGGCGACTGAGCACGCCATTGCTGTGCTGGCCGAGATGACCGAGATTGCGATTGAGTTGTTGATACCAATAAGGGAAGGCGCCGAGCTGCGCCAGGTGTTCGACCTGATTGACGTAGCCCGATCGCAGGCTGCCGCCATCGGCTTCCTGCAAGGCGACCAGATCGAAGTCGCCCAGCAGATTGCCGATTTTTTGCAGGTTGTCGGCACGCCCGGTGTGCGGCAACAGATGCTGCCAGCCGCGGGTCAGATAGTGCCGATAACGCTCGGTACTGATGCCGACCTGGATATTGAAACTGAGCAAACGCAGACGGCTGTCCACGGGCAACCCCGTCGATTCCAGGTGATGCTCGTTGACCCGCGGGTCGTGCAGGCCAACGATGCGTTCAGTTCCCCAGCGGCGCATGGCAGGTGCCGCGCTTAGTTGGCAACGGCCTTGGTTGCCGCTCGCTCTTTGGCGACCAGTTGGTCGGCCAGTTTCAACGCTTGTTCGGCGCCGCCGGCAGAACCGATGTCAAAGCGATACTTGCCATTGACGATCATGGTAGGCACCCCGGTGATTTCGTATTTCTTGGCAAGCTCTTTGGCTTTGTTGATCTGGCCCTTGATGGCGAAGGAGTCGAAGGTGGCCAGGAATTTGTCCTTGTCTACACCTTGGGTCGCCAGGAAGTCCGCCATGTCTTCTTTATCGGTCAGCTTCTTGTGTTCTTTCTGGATTGCGTTGAACACCGCAGCATGAACCTTGCTCTCGACACCCATGGCCTCAAGCGTCAGGAACATCTGGCCGTGGGCATCCCAAGGGCCGCCAAACATGGCCGGGATACGCACGAAATTCACGTCGGAGGGCAGCTTTTCAACCCATGGGTTGATGACGGGTTCGAAGGCATAGCAGTGCGGGCAGCCGTACCAGAACAGCTCCACGACTTCGATCTTGCCAGGCTCGGCCACTGGGACCGGGTTGCTCAGTTCGACATAGGGCGCTTCAGGTTTTTCGGCGGCTTGGGCAGTCATGCCGAACAGGCTGGCAGCGACGAGTGCGGCGCTGATGATCAGATTACGCATGCTTTACTCCTGGACAATTTGGGCGCCTCGCGCGACCTGTTTTCAGACAGATTCCGGCGGGCTTGAGTTCTGTAGTGTAACGGCAGCGGCCACAAAAAAGGGCAGCCAAAGCTACCCTTTTTATGTTTGCATCGACGGATTAATCGAGAGTTAACGTTGCAAGAGATGTACATCACTCACAACGCTCGATCACAGGCCTTAGTGCAAGCCTTGAATATAGCTGGAGACGGCGGCGATATCTTCGTCGCTCAGCTTTTTAGCGATGCTTTGCATTGGTTTGGTGTCGCCGTCGTTGGTCCGGCCACCTTCTTCTTTTCTGAATTCGGTCAGTTGCTTGCCGACGTACTGGGCATGCTGGCCGCCCAGGTGCGGGAAGCCGGCAGCTGCGTTGCCTGCGCCATTGGGCGAGTGGCAGCCGGTGCAGGCTGGCAGGCCTTTAGCCAGGTCGCCACCGCGGAACAGTGCTTCACCGCGTGCCACGATTTTCGGGTCGGCGGCACCAACGCTGCCTTTCTGGCTGGCGAAGTAGGCGGAGATATCGGCCAGGTCCTGATCGCTGAGGTTGGTCAGCAGGCCGGTCATTTCCAGTACCGTGCGTTTGCCGGACTTGATGTCGTGCAGCTGCTTGTTCAGATAACGCTCGCCCTGGCCTGCCAGTTTCGGAAAGTTAGGCGCCATGCTATTGCCATCCGGGCCATGACAGGCGCCACATACTGCGGCTTTCGCCTGACCAGCAGTCGCATCACCTGCAGCATGGGCAATACCGGAGATCCCCACGGTCAACAGCAGACTCACGATCAATTTGTTCATCAGCTAATCCAACTACGGCTAAGGGTTAAAGAGTTATGGACCGGGTTTACTCGCTCATCCACTGGATGATGGCTCGGTAATCCTCGGCACTGCAGTCCATGCACAAACCACGCGGCGGCATCGCCTTGAAACCCTGGGTCACGTGTTGCACCAGCGTCTCCATACCTTTCGCCAACCTCGGCGTCCAAGCTTCCTGATCGCCCTTGCGGGGCGCCATGGGTAGTTGGCCGGAATGACAGGCACCACAAACACGGTTGTACACAGCTTCCGGATCCTGTGTAGCCTGAGCGCTGTAAAGCGGCATCAAGACACCGGCAGCTAGCAGCCATTTCGTCATAAAACGACCTTTTCAGGGTTGAGAGCGTGCTGCGTTCTAATGCGCAATCAAGGTCAATCGCTCTCGTGAACTTCATCCTACGCTGGGACAAAGCGCACACAAAATCTGCGGCATTATATACTGGCGTCACTGAAACGGAAACGACACTGCTTGCCGCGTCCATTCCCGGCGCCGCCCACATCGGAAATCCCATGCAACTCAAGAATCCCATCCTCGGCCTGTGCCAACAGTCCACCTTTATGCTCAGCGCCGCCAAAGTCGACCAATGTCCCGACGACGAAGGCTTTGAAGTGGCCTTCGCCGGGCGTTCCAATGCCGGCAAGTCCAGCGCGTTGAATACTCTGACCCACGCCAGCCTGGCGCGAACCTCGAAAACACCGGGTCGCACGCAGCTGTTGAACTTCTTCAAGCTAGACGATGAACGCCGTCTGGTCGACCTGCCGGGGTACGGTTATGCAAAAGTACCGATCCCGTTGAAGATGCACTGGCAGCGTCACCTGGAAGCCTATCTGGGTGGCCGTGAGAGTTTGAAAGGTTTGATTCTGATGATGGACATCCGTCATCCAATGACCGACTTCGACCTGTTGATGCTCGATTGGGCCGTCGCCAGCGGCATGCCGATGCATATTCTGCTGACCAAGGCCGACAAACTGACCTACGGCGCGGCAAAAAACACGCTGCTCAAGGTTCAATCGGAAATCCGCAAGGGTTGGGGCGATACGATCACTATCCAGCTGTTTTCGGCCCCCAAACGCATGGGGCTGGAAGAAGCCTACACCGTACTGGCGGACTGGATGGAGTTGGCGGACAAGGGTGCCGAGGCTGCCGAGTAAGGCTCTCGAGACCAATCGGCAGGCAAAAAAAACCCCGGACTTCGTATGGGGAGGGAGAAGTTCCGGGGTTCAAGTTCCGGACCGCTAGGGCGGGGTCCAGATATCTGCCAACACTTAACACAACATAGGAGCATCGAAGGGCTTCACCAGCCATTCAGTATCTCTGAGTGGCGGTTCACGGATTTAGTTCAGACTATTTTCAAAATCCTTTGGAAATAATCACTGTCGTTTTTCGCTCTATAGCCCTTCGTCATGTGCTGCGGCGCCAGGCCGCAGCACAAACGTCTTTTCAGGCGGCTCAGTGCGCCTCATCCCAGTTGTTGCCTACGCCCACCTCGACCAGAAGCGGTACGTCCAGTTGTGCAGCGTTGCTCATGTGCACGCGAATCTCCTCGCGTACCTGGTCGACCAGGTCCTCACGCACCTCGAGCACCAATTCATCGTGTACCTGCAGGATGACTTTGGCGTCCAGGCCTGACGATGCCAGCCAGTTGTCCACCGCCACCATGGCTTTCTTGATGATGTCCGCCGCGGTGCCTTGCATCGGGGCGTTGATCGCCGTGCGCTCGGCAGCTTTGCGCAGGGCCTGGTTTTTCGCGTTGATTTCCGGCAAGTACAGGCGACGACCAAAGATGGTTTCGACGAAGCCTTGCTCGGCGGCCTGGGCGCGCGTGCGTTCCATGTACTGCAGCACGCCGGGATAACGAGCGAAATAACGGTCGATGTAGGCCTGGGACTGTTTGCGGTCAACGCCAATCTGCTTGGCCAGACCAAACGCGCTCATGCCGTAGATCAAGCCGAAGTTGATGGCTTTCGCACTTCGACGCTGATCGTTGGTGACCGCATCCAGCTCAACGCCGAACACTTCTGCGGCCGTGGCCCGGTGGACATCGAGGTTGTTGCGGAAGGCATGCAGCAAGCCTTCGTCCTTGGCCAGGTGCGCCATGATCCGCAGTTCGATTTGCGAGTAATCCGCGGCCAGCAGTTTGTAGCCTTTCGGCGCGACGAACGCCTGACGAATCCGGCGACCTTCGGCGGTACGAATCGGAATGTTCTGCAGGTTCGGGTCGATGGATGACAAACGCCCGGTGGCTGCGACAGCTTGCTGGTAAGACGTATGAATGCGCCCGGTGCGTGCGTTGATCTGCTCTGGCAAGCGGTCGGTGTAGGTGCTTTTGAGCTTGCTCAGCGAGCGGTATTGCATCAGCACCTTGGGCAGCGGGTAGTCCTGTTCGGCCAACTCGGCCAGCACGGCTTCGGCAGTCGACGCCTGACCCTTGGCGGTTTTGCTGAGTACGGGCAAACCGAGCTTTTCGTAGAGGATCACGCCCAGTTGCTTCGGCGAGCCGAGGTTGAATTCTTCACCGGCAATGGCAAAGGCCTCACGCTCAAGGGCGACCAGTTTCTCACCCAGCTCGACGCTCTGGATGCCCAGCAGGTTGGCATCTACAAGCGCGCCCTGGCGCTCGATACGGGCCAGGACCGGCATCAGCGGCATTTCAATCTCGTTGAGCACTTTGACCAGGCTTGGTGTCGCGGCCAGTTTTTCCTGCAATACCAGATGCAGGCGGAAGGTGACATCGGCGTCTTCGGCGGCATAGGGGCCCGCCAGCTCTAGGGAAATCTGGTCGAAGGTCAGCTGTTTGACGCCTTTGCCCGCAATCTCCTGGATGTCGGTCTTGCTTTGGCCCAAGTATTTGAGCGCCAGGCTGTCCATGTCGTGGCGGGTGGCCGTTGAGTCCAGTACGTAGGACTCGAGCATGGTGTCGTAGGCAATACCCCGAACAGTAATCCCGTTGTTCTGATCGCCACCGATGGCGCAATTGGCGAGGATATTGGTGTCGTACTTCGCATGTTGGCCGACTTTCAGTTTATTCGGGTTTTCCAGCAGCGGTTTCAACGCCAGCAGTACGGTGTCGCGATCCAGTTGCTCTGGCACGCCCATGTAGGAATGGGTCAGCGGAATGTAGGCTGCTTCGTTGGCCGCGACAGAGAACGACAGGCCTACCAGTTGCGCGTGTTGGGGGTCGTTGCCGTTGGTTTCGGTGACCAAGGCGATCAGCGGCGCTTTTTCGAGCTTGTCCAGCCAGGCCTCGAAGCGCTTCTGGTCGAGGATGGTTTCGTATTTCGCTTCGGCGGCACCCGGCTGCTCTTGGACAGCCTCGACGATGTCCTGGCCTGAGCGCTTGGCTTCGCGCTGGTTCTCTTCGAACCAGCTTTTGAATTCCAGCAGGGAATACAGCTCGGCAAGTTTGTCGTGATCCGGTGGTCCCATATGCAGGTCGTCGAGGCCGAAGTCCAGCGGTACGTCGATCTTGATGGTTGCCAATCGATAAGAAAGAAAGGCCATTTCCTTATGTTCTTCGAGCTTGGCCGGCAGGGTCTTGGCGCCGCGAATCGGCAGGGTCGGGACGATATCGAGCTGTGCATAGAGCTCGGTCAGGCCGCCATTCACGCCAACCAGCAGGCCGGAAGCGGTCTTGGGACCGATACCCGGAACGCCCGGGATGTTGTCGGACGAATCGCCCATCAGGGCCAGATAATCGATGATCTGCTCGGGAGCGACGCCGAATTTCTCCTTCACGCCTTCCACGTCCAGCGTGCTACCAGTCATCGTATTGACCAAGGTAATGTGCCCGTCGACCAGTTGCGCCATGTCCTTGTCGCCGGTGGAAATCACCACCGGGCGGTCCGCGGCCGCGCTGCTGCGGGCCAGGGTGCCGATCACATCGTCCGCTTCGACGTTGTCCACGCACAGCAATGGAAAGCCCAAGGCTTTGACGCTGGCGTGCAGCGGCTCGATCTGGACCCGCATATCGTCAGGCATGCTTGGACGGTTGGCCTTGTACTCGGCGAACATCGCGTCGCGGAACGTCCCGCCCTTGGCGTCGAACACCACGGCGAACGGGCTGTCCGGGTACTGCTTGCGCAGACTCTTGAGCATGTTCAACACGCCCTTGACCGCACCGGTCGGCAGGCCTTTGGACGTGGTCAGCGGTGGCAGCGCATGAAAAGCGCGGTACAGGTAAGAAGAACCGTCCACCAGGACGAGGGGGGCTTGGCTCATGAGCAGGATCAACCTTTTCGGCGGGTCCGGCGCTAGAATAGCGGGACCGTTGACGACAAAGGGACAAGGTTATCATGCGCACACTAAATCGCTTGTTGCTGGCTGGCTTCTTTGCAATCACTCCGTTGGCTGTCATGGCGGCGGATGACAAGCCCTCGGCGGACCCGGAAGTAACGATCCGCACGGAAGGCGATAAAACCATTCAGGAATACCGGCAGAACGGTTTTCTGTATGCCATCAAGGTCACTCCGAAGGGCGGTAAACCGTACTTCCTGGTGCGCGCTGATGGCTCGGAGGGTAACTATATCCGCTCGGATCAGCCGGATATGCTGATCCCTGCGTGGGAAATCTTTAAGTGGTAAGCGGTTCTTAACTTTAATCGGCGCTTGCTATGTAGCGGCGCCCGTACTGGCAGTTTTAACCATGTCTGTGTTCACCCCCCTGGCTCGGCCCGAGCTGGAAACCTTTCTCGCCCCTTACGGGCTCGGCCGCCTGCTTGATTTCCAGGGGATCGCCGCCGGTAGCGAAAACACCAATTTCTTTATCAGCCTGGAGCAGGGCGAGTTTGTCCTGACCCTGGTCGAGCGCGGTCCGGTGCAGGAGATGCCGTTCTTCATCGAACTGCTCGATGTGCTGCACGACGCCAACCTGCCGGTGCCTTATGCCCTGCGCACCACCGACGGCGTCGCTTTGCGCGAACTGGCCGGTAAACCCGCGCTGTTGCAGCCACGTCTGGCGGGCAAGCACATCAAGGACGCCAACGCCCAGCATTGCGCTCAGGTCGGCGAGCTGCTGGCTCACCTGCACCTGGCGACCCAGGCCAACATGATCAAGCGCAAAACCGATCGCGGCCTGGACTGGATGCTGGAAGAGGGCACGCAGTTTCTCTCGCACCTGAACGCCGAGCAAAGCGATTTGCTGCAACGGGCTCTGGAAGAGATCACCCAGCAGAAGACGAAAATTCTGGCGCTGCCGCGGGCCAACATCCATGCGGATCTGTTCCGCGACAATGCGATGTTCGAAGGCACGCACCTGACCGGGTTGATCGACTTCTACAACGCTTGTTCAGGGCCGATGCTCTATGACGTGGCAATTGCCTTGAACGACTGGTGTTCGGACGAGCAAGGGCAGCTCGACGGGGCTCGGGCGCGGGCGTTGCTGGGCGCTTATGCCGCGCTGCGACCGTTCACCGCTGCCGAAGCTGAGCTGTGGCCGACCATGCTGCGCGTGGCGTGCGTGCGATTCTGGTTGTCGCGGTTGATTGCGGCGGAGTCTTTCGCTGGGCAGGACGTGTTGATTCACGATCCGATGGAATTTCAGCTGCGCTTGGCACAGCGGCAGAAGGTCGACACGCCGCTGCCTTTCGCCCTCTAAAAGCTTCGCGGGCAAGCCTCGCTCCAGGATGTGCGCGATCCCTGTAGGAGCGAGGCTTGCCCGCGAACGATTCACCACCAAACTTCCCGCTTACAACGACTCCAGGCACCCGGCCAAATCATTCCCCAACTTTTCCAGCACCTGCTCATACCCTTGGGCAGTCGCTGGTGTGTATCCGCCCAATGCATCCAGCTCCGCCAGTTTCACCGGTAGCCCGGCCACCAGGGTTTCTGCCAGGCGCGGGCGCAGCGGCGGTTCGCTGAACACGCAAGTTTTGCCGACTTCCTGCAACCGCGTGCGCATCGCCGCGACGTGCTGGGCACCGGGCTGCACTTCGGCTGCGACACTGAACACGCCGGCATGCTTGAGGTCGTAGGCGTCTTCGAAGTAGTCAAAGGCTTCGTGGAACACAAAGTAAGGTTTGTTCGCGATGCCTGCCAGGCGAGCCTTCAGGCGTAGGTCCAAGGCATCCAGGCGCTCATCGAAGGCTTTGAGGTTGCTCTGATAGCGCGCTGCGTTAGCCGGATCGGCTGCACTCAGATCGGCAGCCATTTTGCTGGCGATCACTCGGGCGTTGATTGGGGACAACCACAAGTGCGCATCGAGGCTGCCAGGGCGATGATCGTGGTCATGCTCGTCGGCTTCTTCGGCGTGGGAGTGGCTGTCTTCGGCGAAATGTCGCAGTTTCAGGCCAGGCAAATCCTGCACTGCGACGCTGGGCAGCGTACGACCTTTCAGTACGCGAGGCAGGAAACCTTCCATGTCCGGACCGATCCAGTAAACCAGGTCTACCGACTGCACCTTCCGTACGTCGGATGGGCGCAAGGCATAGTTATGCGGTGATGCCCCGGGCGGCAGCAACACTTCCGGAATCGCCACACCCTCCTGTACCGCAGCAGCAATCAGCTGCAGCGGCTTGATGCTGGTAAGGACGTTGACTTCGGCCTGGGCTGAACCGATCAGCAGAAAACTTGCGACAAATGCGACAAAGATAGAAAAAAGTCGGGACACGATGACCACTCGAAGAGGCGAGAACGGGTAACATAATAACGTCTCTCACAACACTCGTCGCCGCTCATGCCTAAAACACCGATTGCCAGTCGTCCCCACGACCACTCTCATTGCGTCCATAGCGCATTGTCTGAGGCCGATGCCTTGTGCGCACGTCAGGGGCTACGCCTGACCGCTTTGCGCCGGCGGGTGCTGGAACTGGTCTGGCAAAGCCATAAACCGCTGGGTGCCTACGACATTCTGGCGGTGCTCAGCGAGCAGGACGGCCGCCGTGCTGCGCCGCCGACCGTGTATCGCGCGCTGGATTTTCTGCTGGAAAACGGCCTGGTACACCGCATCTCCTCGCTGAACGCCTTCGTCGGCTGCAATCACCCGGAACACGCTCACCAAGGCCAGTTCCTGATTTGCCGCCAATGCCACGCCGCCATCGAGCTTGAACAGAAGTCCATCAGCGACGCGATCGTCGGCAGCGCCAGGGACGTCGGATTTATCGTCGAGGCCCAGACCGTTGAAGTCATCGGTCTCTGCTCGGGTTGCCAGGGGGCTTAATGAGCAATGCGCTGATCCGTCTTGAGCAGGTGGCCGTCACTTTTGCCGGGCAAAACGTGCTGGATAACATCGAACTGAGCGTCGAGCCGGGGCAGATCGTTACCCTGATCGGCCCTAATGGCGCCGGTAAAACCACGCTGGTGCGCGCGGTGCTCGGTCTGTTGAAGCCGGACAGCGGCAGCGTCTGGCGCAAGCCGAAGTTGCGCGTCGGTTACATGCCGCAAAAACTCCATGTCGATCCAACCCTACCGCTATCAGTGCTGCGTTTTTTGCGTCTGGTCCCTGGCGTGGACCGCGCTCGGGCCTTGGCGGCGCTCAAGGAAGTCGGCGCCGAGCAGGTGATCGACAGCCCGGTACAAAGTGTTTCCGGTGGCGAAATGCAGCGAGTACTGCTGGCCCGGGCATTGCTGCGCGAGCCGGAGTTGCTGGTGCTCGATGAGCCGGTACAAGGCGTCGACGTGGCCGGTCAAGCCGAGCTCTATAGCCTGATCACACGCCTGCGCGACCGTCATGGCTGCGGCGTATTGATGGTCTCTCACGATTTGCATCTGGTGATGAGCACCACCGACCAGGTGGTGTGTCTGAATCGCCATGTCTGCTGCTCCGGGCATCCTGAGCAGGTCAGCGGCGATCCCGCGTTCGTCGAACTGTTCGGAAAGAACGCACAAAGTCTGGCGATTTATCACCATCATCACGACCACGCTCACGACCTGCATGGCTCGGTGGTCATTGCGACCCCGTCGGCCCATACCCACGTTCATGGAGATAGCTGCAAGCATGGCTGATTTTCTGCTTTTCGCCCTGCTTGCAGGTCTGGCCTTGGCGTTGGTCGCGGGCCCGCTGGGTTCGTTCGTAGTCTGGCGGCGCATGGCTTATTTCGGCGACACCCTGTCCCATGCCGCGCTGCTGGGCGTGGCGCTGGGCTTTCTGCTGGATGTCAGCCCGACCGTGGCTGTCACCGTAGGCTGCCTGTTGCTGGCAGTGTTGCTGGTGACGCTGCAACAGCGGCAGCCATTGGCGTCTGACACGCTGTTGGGAATTCTCGCACCGAGCACGCTCTCCCTGGGCCTGGTGGTACTAAGCTTCATGCATGAAGTGCGGATCGACCTGATGGCCTATCTGTTTGGCGACCTGCTGGCGATCAGCCCGACCGATCTGGCCTGGATCCTCGGCGGCAGCGCGGCGGTGCTGGTATTGCTTGTCACGCTGTGGCGACCCTTGCTGGCGATCACCGTGCATGAAGAACTGGCCAGGGTGGAAGGTTTGCCGGTGGCGGCGTTGCGTCTGGTCCTGATGTTGCTGATCGCCGTGGTGATTGCGGTGGCGATGAAAATCGTCGGCGTGTTGCTGATTACTTCGTTACTGATTATTCCGGCGGCTGCGGCACAACGTCACGCCCGCTCGCCGGAGCAGATGGCACTGGGCGCGAGCCTGCTGGGCATGCTCGCGGTGTGTGGCGGGCTGGCGTTGTCCTGGTTCAAGGACACCCCGGCTGGCCCGTCGATTGTGGTGGCGGCCGCCGCGCTGTTTCTGCTGAGTTTTGTCCTGCCCCGCCGAGGGGTGTAGACTTGCTCGTTTTTTGCGCAAATAGAGAGTCGCAGGAATGAAGCCGTTCGCCTCCCGTTATCTGCTCCTTGTCGCATTTTCGCTGCTACTGGGTGCTTGCCAAAGCACGCCGCCGGCGGCCACCGAGGCCCCCGATGCACGGGCCACGGCTATTGCACAACTGGAACAAAGCCTGGCCAGCAGCGAGCTGGCCACCGCCGAGGATCAATTGGCGGCCTTGCAGGCCGAGTCGCCCAACGATCAATCCCTTGAGCAATACCAGCGGCAATTGGCCGAAGCCTATTTACTGCGCAGCCAGATCGTGTTGCAAAAAGGTGATGTGAATGCCGCGGCCACTGCCCTCAGCCGTGCCCGGGTATTGATGCCCAAGGCCCCGGCGCTGACCGGTGGCGTTAACAATGCCATCGTTCATGCACGCAAGGCTGAACTGGATAAAGCCGAAGCGGCCCTCAAGGCTGCCGAAGCCAGACCGCAGGCCAAAGTGATCGACCCGACGGCTGAAAGCACGACGGTGGCATTGAACCTCAACGATATGAGCAAACTTCGTCGTCAACTGGATGCTATCGCCGCCGATGTGGTGAATTATCAGTGCGACGTGAGCATTCAGGTTCCCCGTACTCAGGACTACCCATGGTTGGCCACGTTGCTGACCAAACGGGTGAAGAAGCTGGATTCTGGGTTTGATCTGAAGCTTGAGAAGCAGATTCTGCGCAATATTCCGGCGCAGATGGTTTTGAGCCCTCGCAAGCCATAAAGAAAAGATCGCAGCCTGCGGCAGCTCCAACGGACCGTTTAGGAGCTGCCGCAAGCTGCGATCTTTTGCTTTTCTAGATGCATCAGGCCGCAATTGCCTCGGTCCCAGGTTCCTACCTTTGATCGCCTTATTGCCAAATCGCTGGTTGAAGGCGAAATAAATGCTAAGAACCTCTATACGGACAGGCTAAAATGCGCGCCCGGCTAACCGCTGATCCTTTTCTAACGCGCCCCACAAGGTTCGCTACGTGATCGAGTTTCAAAACGTCCACAAAACTTACCGCGTCGCCGGTAAGGATATTCCCGCCCTGCATCCGACCAGTCTGACGATTGAGAACGGTCAGGTCTTTGGCCTGATCGGCCATTCCGGTGCGGGAAAAAGTACCCTGCTGCGCCTGATCAACCGCCTGGAAAACTCCAGTGGCGGCAAGATCATCGTCGATGGTGAAGAAGTCACAGCGCTGGATGCCAACGGCCTGCGACGTTTCCGTCAGCAGGTCGGGATGATTTTCCAGCACTTCAACTTGCTGGCGTCCAAGACCGTGGCCGATAACGTTGCGCTACCGCTGACCCTCGCCGGTGAGCTGTCGCGTAGCGAAATCGACCAGCGTGTGGCGCAGTTGCTGGCGCGGGTTGGCCTGGCCGACCATGCGAAAAAATACCCGGCGCAACTGTCCGGTGGTCAGAAGCAGCGTGTCGGCATCGCCCGCGCCCTGGCAACCAAGCCGAAAATTTTGCTGTGCGACGAAGCCACCAGTGCCCTCGACCCGCAGACCACGGCGTCGGTTTTGCAATTGCTGGCCGAGATCAATCGCGAGCTGAAGCTGACCATTGTTCTGATCACCCACGAGATGGATGTGATTCGTCGAGTCTGCGATCAGGTGGCGGTGATGGATGCCGGTGTGATCGTCGAGCAAGGTTCGGTGGCCGAAGTGTTCCTGCACCCCAAGCACCCGACCACCAAGCGCTTCGTCCAGGAAGACGAGCAGATCGACGAGAACGAACAGCGCGACGACTTCGCTCATGTGCCGGGCCGCATCGTGCGTCTGACCTTCCAGGGCGAAGCGACCTACGCACCATTGCTGGGTACCGTCGCCCGGGAAACGGGCGTGGACTACAGCATCCTGGCCGGTCGTATCGATCGCATCAAAGAGGTTCCCTACGGCCAATTGACCCTGGCCGTCACCGGTGGCGACATGGAAGCGGCGTTTGCTCACTTCACCGCAGCTGATGTCCATATGGAGGTGCTGCGCTGATGGAAGCCCTGACTGTTCTGTTTTCCAATGTTGACTGGTTCGAGATCTGGGTCGCCACCTGCGACACACTCGTGATGCTTGGTGTCTCACTGTTCTTCACGGTGTTGATTGGCTTGCCGCTGGGCGTATTGCTTTTCCTCACATCTCCGCGTCAGTTGCTAGAGCAAAAGCAGGTGTATTCGGCAGTTGCTCTGGTGGTCAACTTGTTGCGTGCGTTACCGTTCATCATTCTGTTAATCGTGATGATTCCACTGACCCAACTGATCACTGGAACTTCACTGGGGGTCGCTGGCACCATTCCGCCACTGGTAGCGGGAGCTGCACCTTTTTTTGCGAGGCTGGTTGAAACGGCATTGCGAGAAGTAGATCGCGGCATTATTGAAGCTACCCAGGCCATGGGCGCAACGACCCGGCAAATCATCACCAATGCTCTATTACCGGAGGCCAAACCCGGCATTATTGCAGCCATTACCGTCACCTCGATCGCACTAGTCTCGTACACAGCCATCGCGGGAGTCGTGGGGGCTGGTGGTCTCGGCGACCTAGCGATTCGTTATGGTTATCAGCGTTTCCAGAACGATGTGATGTTTGTCACGGTGATACTGCTTCTGGTACTGGTCCATGTGCTGCAAAGCGTTGGCGACCGAATGGTGATCCGTGTTTCCCACAAATAATAGCAACGTCGGCGTTGATGCCGATGACGTCCGCCAGACGCAATCAAGGAGCCGTTAGATGAAAAAACTACTCGTCGCATTCGCTGCCATTGCAGCCTTTTCCGCCCACGCTGCCGACACCTTGACCGTTGCGGCCACCCCGGTGCCCCACGCGGAAATCCTCGAGTTCGTTAAACCAGCCCTGGCCAAAGAAGGCGTGGACCTGAAAGTCAAAGTCTTCACCGACTACATCCAGCCGAACGTACAGGTGGCCGAGAAGCGTCTGGACGCCAACTTCTTCCAGCACCAACCGTACCTGGATGAGTTCAACAAGGCCAAGGGCACCAACCTCGTCAGCGTTGCCGGTGTGCACCTGGAGCCGCTGGGCGCTTACTCCAGCAAGTACAAGAAACTGGAAGAGCTGCCGGGCGGCGCCAACGTGGTGATCCCGAACGACGCCACCAACGGCGGCCGTGCGCTGTTGCTGCTGGAGAAGGCTGGCCTGATCAAGTTGAAGGATTCGAAAAATATCCTGTCGACCGTGAAGGACATCACCGAGAACACCAAGGATCTGAAATTCCGTGAACTGGAAGCCGCGACCATCCCCCGCGTGCTGACTCAGGTCGACCTGGCGCTGATCAACACCAACTACGCGCTGGAAGCCAAGCTCGATCCGTCCAAGGACGCGCTGGTCATCGAAGGCAGCGACTCGCCGTACGTGAACATCCTCGTTGCCCGTCCGGACGACAAGGACAGCGCGGCAATGCAGAAACTGGTTGCTGCCCTGCACAGCCCGGAAGTGAAAGCCTTCATTCTCGAGAAGTACAAAGGCGCGGTATTGCCGGCGTTCTGATCGGCTGACGTAAACGAAAAAGGGGCGCATTGAATTGAATGCGCCCCTTTTTTTGTCTGTTTGCCCCGTTCTGTAGGAGCCAGGCTTGCCGGCGAAGGCGCCCGTGAGA